>CAUJDN010000052.1 GCA_963169195.1 Acidobacteriota bacterium
GATTCACGCAGCGGGCGGGCAGCTGATGGGGCCACACCTGTATTTCGGCGAGTACCTCGACCTGCCTCCGCTGTCGTCCATCATCGAGAAGGCGCCGCGCGTGCTCGGCGTGAGGCCCACGCCGCTGGCGGAGGCGCTGCGCGAGAGCTACGCGTGGTACCAGTCGCAGCCGCGGCGCGCCGTGGACTACGCGTTCGAGGACCGCCTCATCGCGACCGCCGACTGAACCCACGATGTTCAACCTCCGCAACCGATCGCTGCTGACGGTCCAGGACTACACGTCGCGCGAGTTCCGGTACCTGCTGGATCTCGCGCGCGATCTCAAGCGCGCGAAGTACGCGCGCACGGAGCAGAAGCACCTCCGCGACAGGGAGATCTGCCTGATCTTCGAGAAGACGTCCACGCGCACGCGTTGCGCGTTCGAGATTGCCTGCTACGACCAGGGCGCCCACGTCACCTACCTCGATCCGGTCGGATCGCAGATCGGCCACAAGGAGTCGTTCAAGGACACCGCGCGCGTGCTCGGGCGGATGTACGATGCCATCGAGTACCGCGGGTCCAGCCAGCAGGGCCTCGAGGAACTGGCGGCACATGCGGGCGTGCCCGTCTTCAACGGGCTGACCGCCGAGTACCACCCCACCCAGATGCTCGCCGACGTGATGACGATGCGCGAGTACAGCGACCGGCCGCTGCACGAGATCAGATATGCGTACGTGGGCGACACGCGGAACAACATGGGGCACTCGCTGATGATCGTCGGGTGCCTGCTGGGCATGGACGTGCGCATCTGCGGGCCGAAGGCGCTCTGGCCGGAGGACGAGTTCACGACGATCGCGCGGCGCCTCCAGGCCAACTCCGGCGCCCGGCTCACCATCACCGAGGATCCGGCCGAGGCCGTCAAGGGGGCGGACTTCATCCACACCGACGTGTGGGTGTCGATGGGGGAGCCGAAGGAAACGTGGAAGGAGCGCATCGACCTGCTGCTCCCGTACCAGGTGAACATGGGGCTGATGAAGGCGGCCGGCAACCCGCAGGTGAAGTTCATGCACTGCCTGCCCGCGTTCCACGACACGGGCACCGAAGTCGGGCGGCAGGTGGCCGAGGCCTACGGCCTCACCGGCGGCATCGAGGTGACGGACGAGGTGTTCGAGTCCGACTGCAACATCGCGTTCGAGCAGGCCGAGAACCGCCTGCACACCATCAAGGCGATTCTCGTCGCCACGCTCGGGGACTGAGGCGTGCTGGTCGTCGTCGCGCTCGGCGGCAACGCCCTCCTGAGACGCGGCGAGCCGCTGACCGTCGAGAACCAGCGGCGCAACGTGCGGGTGGCCGCCGAGGCGCTCGCGCCCATCGCGCGCGATCACAAGCTGGTCATCGGCCACGGCAACGGCCCGCAAGTGGGGCTGCTCGCGCTGCAGGCGGCCGCGTACGACACGTCGGGCACCTACCCGCTCGACGTCCTCGGCGCCCAGACCGAGGGCATGATCGGCTACATGATCGAGCAGGAGCTCGGCAACCTCCTGCCGCCGGATCGAGCGTTCGCCACCCTGCTCACGATGGTCGAAGTGGATCCGGACGACCCGGCGTTCCTGAATCCGACGAAGTTCATCGGTCCGGTGTACGGCGAAGCCGAGGCGGCACGCCTGGGCGCGGAGCGGGGCTGGACCGTCAGGCAGGACGGCGACCACTGGCGCCGCGTGGTCGCGTCTCCGGAGCCCAGGCGCATCTTCGAGATCCGTCCCATCACGTGGCTCCTCGAGCGGGACACGGTGGTCATCGCCGCGGGGGGCGGCGGCATTCCCACGATGTACTCCGGCGGTGACCGGCGCACGCTCGTCGGCGCGGAGTGCGTCATCGACAAGGATCTGGCCTCCGGGTTGCTCGCGCGAGAGCTGAGCGCCGATGTCTTCGTCATGCTCACCGACGTGGATGCGGCCTACGCAGACTGGGGTACCGCCACGCCGCGAGCGATCCGGCGCGCGTCGCCAGCCGCGCTGGCCTCGATGTCGTTCGCGCCAGGATCGATGGGGCCCAAGGTGGAGGCGGCTTGCCGCTTCGCGAGGGACACGGGGAGGCGCGCCGCGATTGGCGCGCTCGCGGACCTGAGCCGCATCATCGCCGGGGAGGCGGGGACGACGGTTTCCACAGCAGAACCGGGCACGGCGCTCGAGCCCTGAGCCCCGGGTGCCGGGGGGACGCCTTCGCGAAGTCGCCGCGGTAGAATCCGGCGCATGAACCGCAGGGACTTCCTCACCTCTTCCGTCTTTGGCGCCGTGGCCGTCGCCGTCGGCCACGTACCGGCCAAGGCCTCGGCCGGGGACGGCCCGCCTGCGCGTGCGCAAGCGCGCGCGAGCGGGCCGACGCGCAAGATCCTCATCGCCGGCGGCGGGTTCAACACGGCCTTCATTCGCTACATGGCGGAGCTCACCGGCAAGCCGCGCCCAAAGCTCTGCTACCTGCCGACGGCCTCCGGCGACTCGCCGCAGGGCATCATCACGTGGTACCAGAACTGCGCACCGCTCAACGTCGAGGCCTCGCACCAGGTCAGCTTCATCGCCAGCACGCGCCAGACGCGCAGCTGGGAGGAGGTCTTCCTCTCCGTGGACGGCATCGTCTGCTCGGGCGGCAACACGCTCAACCAGCAGGCCATCTGGAAGGCCCAGGGCATCGACGTCGTGCTCCGGCAGGCGTGGGATCGGGGCATCGTGCTCGGCGGCGCCAGCGCGGGATCGCTCTGCTGGTTCGAGGAGGGCACGACCGACTCCCGCCCGAAGGAGCTGACCACGGTGCAGGGCCTCGGCTTCCTGAAGGGCAGCCACTCGCCACACTACGACGCCGAGAAGGATCGCCGCCCGCTCTACCACAAGCTGATTGGCTCGGGGCAGATGAAGCCGGGCTACGCGTGCGACAACGACGCGGGGATCTACTTCGAGGACAACGAGGTGAAGCGTGTCGTGAGCACGCGCGCCGGCGCGAAGTGCTACTACGTAGGCGTGAGCGGCGGGCAGGTCGTGGAGAAGGTGCTCGAGCCGGAGACGATCTCGTAAGGCAGAAGGCGTAAGGCAGAAGGCAGAAGGAAAAGGCCAAAGGCAGAGGCAGAAGAAGAGGGAGCGATGAGCGAGCGGCGTGAGTGGAGAGATCTGGGCATGGGCCGGCGGATCGACCGGCGTGACTTCTTGAACGGCGTCGCCATCGGTGTCGGCGCCGTCTCGAGCGCCCTGCACGCGCGACCGGCGCGTGCCGAGCCCGTGGAGCAGGCAGGCCAGGCGCTGTCGCCGGACACCTACCCGCCCAGGCGTCTGGGACTTCGCGGCCAGCACGCGTCCGCCGTCGAGGCCTTCGATGCCATCGATGGCGGCCAGTTCGCGCAGTTCCCTGGCATCGACGTGGACACGCGCGAGGCCTACGATCTGGTCATCGTCGGCGGCGGGTTGTCCGGGCTCTCGGCCGCGTACTTCTGGCAGGAAGCGCTCGGCCCGACCCAGCGCGTGCTGATTCTCGACAACCACGACGACTTCGGCGGGCACGCCAGGCGCAACGAGTTCGTCCACGGCGGGCGCACGTACGTGAGCTTCGGCGGGACGATGAGCATCGCGACGCCGTATCCGTACAGCTACATGGCGAAGCGGCTGGTGGAGGACCTCGGCATCGAGGTCCACCGGAACGCGGAGTTCACCAACCGCGCGCTGTTCGACACCTACGGCCTCGGCCCGAGCACGTTCTTCGACCAGGAGCACTTCGGGAAGGACCGGCTGGTGGCCGGAACGGGCCGCATCCCCTGGGACCAGTTCTTCGCGAAGGCGCCGCTGACAGACGCCGCGCGCCGGGACCTGGTCCGCCTGCACGGCGAGAACCCTGACTACATGGCCGGGATGTCGATGGAGCAGAAGCTCTCGACCCTCGCGAAGATCAGCTACCAGGCGTTCCTCCTGACCCACGCGAAGACGAGCCCTGACGCGCTGCCGTTCTTCCTCGGGCAGGGCGGGCGCAACAACAAACGCGTGGACACGACGCCCGCGCTCGAAGCCGCGCGGCGCGGGTCGGTGGGCTTCGACGGCCTGGGCCTGCCGAAGGAGGACCAGTTCCGCCAGGGAAGCTACACGTTCCACTTCCCGGACGGGAACGCGTCGATCGCGCGGCTCCTCGTCTCGCGCCTCGTGCCGAAGGCCATTCCAGGCACGCACGACATGCACACCATCGGCGACGCCGCCGTTGCGTACGACGCGCTCGACGACAGCGGCGCTGCCGTTCGCGTCCGCCTGAACAGCACGGTGACGCGCGTCGCGCACGATGGCCCGATGGAGAAGGCCGGCGCGGTGAAGGTCGCCTACCTCCGCAACGGGCGGATGCACCTCGTGCGCGGGCGCAACGTCGTGCTCGCCTGCTACAACGCGATGATCCCCAGGCTCGTGCCCGAGTTGCCGCCCACCCAGAAAGAGGCGCTGTCCTACTCGGTGAAGGTGCCGATGCTCTACACCAACGTGCTGATCAGGCGCTGGACCGCGTTCAAGCAGCTCGGTGTGGCCAGCATCACCGCGCCGGGGATGTATCACCCGAGCACCAGCCTGGATCCGGGCACCACCGTGGGCGGCTACCGTGGCGTCACGACCCCCGACGAGCCCATCGTCGTGCACATGGTGCGCAACCCGAACAAGCCGGGGCTGCCGCGGAAGGAGCAGAACCGCCTCGGCCAGCAGGAGCTGCGCACGATGACGTTCCACGACTTCGAGCTGTCCATCCGCCGCCAGTTCTCGCGGATGCTCGCCGGCACCGGCTTCGACGCGGCCGCGGACATCGTCGGCATCGCGGTGAACCGCTGGCCCGACGGCTACGCGTATACCTACGACACGCTGGCGGATCCGGACGTCCCCCCCGAGCAGCGGCCGCACGTCATCGGCCGGCAGCGATTCGGGCGCGTGTCCATCGCCAACTCGGATGCCGGCGCCGCGGCGTTCACCAATCAGGCGTTCGACGAGGGGCACCGGGCGGTGCAGGAGATTCTCGTGAGCCGGGGCCTCGCCTGAACGCCGATGACGACACCGAAAGGCCGCAGAGGACGCCGTTGCCGCAGGTGGTGCAGGCAACTCGGTACGGCGGAGGCACAGCAGCGCCGCAGATGCGCCGATCGCGTCTCGGCGGCACATGCCGGCACGCTCGCGCGGGTTCACGGACACCGATGACGCAGACGGAGCAGATGCGAGGGGAGACGGTCCATGAGCAGGGATGATCGCGACCTCGGGATGTCCAGCGACATCACGCGCCGGGACTTCCTCAACGGCGTGGCCGTTGGCGTGACCGGGGCGATGAGCGTACCGGCACTGTCCGAAGCCGGCCGCGTCGGACGCGACGCAGGGCAGTCGGGCACGGCTGCCACGACGCACCCCGCTTACTATCCGCCCGCGCTCACCGGCATGCGCGGAAGCCACGCCGGCTCGTTCGAGGTGATGCACCGCGTGCGCGATGCGCGCGCATGGAAGGACGCGGCCACCGACACGGGGGAGCGCTACGATCTCGTGGTGGTCGGCGGCGGGATCAGCGGCCTGTCGGCCGCGCACTACTTCCGCGCGGCCGTCGGCCCGGAGGCGCGCGTCCTCGTGCTCGACAACCACGACGACTTCGGCGGGCACGCCAAGCGGAACGAGTTCACGCACGACGGCCGCATGCTGATGCTGAACGGCGGCACTCTGAATATCGAGGCGCCGCAGCAGTACAGCGACATCGCGATGGGCCTGCTCCGCCGGATCGGCATCGACATCGATCGCTTCGAGCGGGAGACGGCCGACGACCGCGGCACCTACCAGCGGATGGGCCTGCGGAACGCGGTCTTCTTCCCGCGGGAGCGGTGTGGCCAGGACCGCCTCGTGGTGGGTACGCCCGGTGGCAGCGCGGCGGGCGCCGCGTGGGGCGACTTCCTCGCGAAGGCCCCGCTGCCCGACGCAGCCCGCAGGGACATCGAGCGCCTCCAGAGCGCCGATCAGCCCGACTACCTGGCGGGCCTGTCCGACGTGGAGAAGAAGCGGCAGCTCATGCAGATGAGCTACCTGGACTTCCTGCTGAATGTCGCGAAGGTGCACCCGGACGCAGCCTGGTACTACCAGGCGCGTACTACAGGTCTCTTCCTGATGATGACCGACGCCGTCCCGGCGTACTACGGCTGGAACTCCGGCTACCCGGGCTTCCAGGGCATGAAGCTCGATCCGACGCCGCGCGAGGTGCTCTTCTATGAGCCGGGCGGATCGCATGGCCGCGAGAACCAGGCGCGCGCCAACGAAGGCGGGCGCGCCGTGCACTTCCCGGATGGCAACGCCACGATTGCGCGCCTGCTGGTCCGGTCGCTCCTGCCAGACGCCGTGCCGGGGAGGAGCCAGGAGGACGTGGTCACCGCGCGCGTGGACTACGGGAAGCTCGATCGTGCGGGAGCCGCCGTTCGCATCCGGTTGAACAGCGCGGTCGTCCACGTCGCGCACGCCGGCGATCCGGGCACAGCGCGCGAAGTCGAGGTGACGTACGTCACGGGCGGGCAGACTCGACGCGTGCGCGGTGCGCACGTCGTGCTGGCGTGCTGGAACTCGGTGATCCCGTATCTGTGCCCGGAGATGCCGGCCGCGCAGCGCGAGGCGCTCGCCTACGGCATCAAGGCGCCCATCGTCTACACCAACGTGTTCATTCGCAACTGGACCGCCTTTGCGAACCTGGGCGTCGCGAACATCACGGCGCCTGGCGGCTTCCATCCGACGGTGCAACTCGCCGAGCCGGTGACGGTGGGCCAGTATCGGTGCTCGCGCACACCGCAGGAGCCCATGGTGCTGCACCTGGTCCGCACGCCCTGCGCACCCGGCAAGCCTCGGAAGGAGCAGCACCGGGCCGGCCGGGCGGAGCTGCTGTCGATGTCCTTCGAGACCTTCGAGCGCGAGATCCGCGAGGAACTCGGGCGCATGCTCGGCGACGGGGGCTTCGATTCCGCGCGGGACATCCTCGGCATCACCGTGAACCGCTGGCCGCACGGCTATACCTACAACTACAACACGCTCTCGGACCCGGTGGCGTGGGCGCTGGCCACGCCGGAGGATCGCGCCTTCGTCGTCGGACGTCGGCCGTTTGGCCGGATCGCGATCGCCAACGCCGACGCGGGCGGCAGCTCGCACACCGACGCGGCGATCGAGCAGGCGTACCGAGCCGTGCGAGAAGTGGTGGAATCGCGCGCCGCCGACTACGTCGCGCGCCTCACCGACGGCTGATGGTCGCACAGGCCATCCTCTCGGCCGCCATCATCGTCACGCTGCTGACGTCGGCGGTCATCGTCCTCCGGTGGGGCGGCCGGCCCGTCCAGGGGCCGATGCCGTTGTCGCTCCTCGGCTTCATGGCCGTGCTCTTCACGTCGGGACTGGACGTCGGGCTGGTGATGCTGCCGCTGACCGAGTTTCCCGTGTACGCGCGCGAACCGGCGTATGCCTTCGCCAACCCGCTGGCCGTGGCCTTCGGCTCGTGGGGCTTCCTGGTCTGGGGCTTCTACTTCCTGACCACGTTCTACTTCCTGGCGGTGGAACCGCACGTGAAGCTGTTCGAGACGCCCCGGGTGAAGTTCATCAACAACCTGGTGATCATCGGCACGTGCGCGTTCACCGCGCACCTGCTGCTGCGGAACCTGCCCTTCTACGTGCCGGCGATCGACGATTTGTCCCGCTACGGAATCGTGGCGCTGACGGTGCTCGTCGCGGTGCTCACCAGCACGCACATCCGGTACGTGCGCCTGCTGAGCGTGTGGTCGATGTGGATGTTCGGAGCGCTCGTCGCGGCCATGTGGCTGGCCTCGGGCATGGGCGTCGGGGGGTTCCTGCAGAGCGCCGCGGACATCGGTAGCTACTTCGCCCATCTTCCACGCTTCGTCGTCCCGATGTCCGACTACCACGCGTTCTACCTGTTCTGGTGGTTCTCGTGGAGCATCATGATCGGCCAGTTCGTGGCGCGCTTCGTCGGCGGGATGCGGACATGGCAGCTGGCCACTGCCCTGCTGGTGATCCCGTCGATTCCCCTGGCGGCCTGGTTCTCGGTACTCTACTTCTACTTCCGCCAGGGCATGTCAGTGCACCCGATCCTCGCCGTGGCCATGGTCGTCGTCGGCATCGTGTTCGTGGTGAACTCGCTCGACTCGCTGATTCGCCTCTACTCGGACAATCTCGGGCTGACGGCGCGCCGGCTGGGCACGCCGGCCTATGTCGCCGCGCACTGGGTGCTGATGTTCGCCCTGGTGCTGGCCTTTCAGTTCACGCCGCTGCAGATCGAGTGGATCGGCCTCGTGGTGATCGCCCTGTACGCGGCAATCTATGCGCTGCTGCTGCGTCGTTGGGGCCTGGCACGAAACCCCTGAAAACGGCGCAGTTTCTGCGTGCCCTCCAAGCCGATGTGGGTCACGACGTGCGCACGCGCTCCTTTTCCTTCTGCGCGAGCACACGCCTGAGAATCTTCCCGGACGGCGACCTGGGGATGGCCTCCACGAACTCGACGTGGCGCAGCCGCTTGTAGTGCGCCACGTGCTGCTCCACGAACGCCATGACGGCATCGGCGGTGACGGGCGCCCGGGCCACGACGAACGCCTTCGGCACCTCGCCGCAATCCCCGTCCTCCACGCCAATCACCGCCGCATCCGCGATGCTCGTGTGCTTCAGCAGCAAGGCTTCGAGCTCGGCCGGCGCCACCTGGAAGCCCTTGACCTTGATCAGCTCCTTGAGCCGGTCGACGATCTCGAGGTAGCCGTCCTCGTCCACCACACCGATATCGCCGGTGTGCAGCCACCCGTCGGCGTCCACGGTCTTCGCGGTCGCCTCGGGATTGTTGAGGTATCCCTTCATCACCTGTGGGCCGCGCACCCACACTTCGCCTGCTTCGCCGACGCCGAGGTCGCGGCCGGTCTCCGGGTCGACAATGCGGCCCTCGGTGCTTGCCATCAACGGACCGACCTTGCCGGGACGATCCGCGCCGGCGACGGTGTAGTGCGTGGCGGGGCTCGCCTCGGTCATCCCGTAGCCCTGCCGGACCCGCACCCCCAGCCGCGCCTGCACGGCTTCGGTCAGCTGCGGGCCAAAGGGAGCGGCACCGGAGAAGAGCCAGCGCACGCCCGAGAGGTCGTACTTCTCCACGACGGGATGCTTGGCCAGCGCCACCGCGATCGGCGGGACGATGTGGGCCAGGTCGATGGGCCAGTCCTGCAGGATGCGGAGGAACGCCTCGAGATCGAACTTCTGCAGCGTCACGCACGTCGATCCGCGCAGCAGCCCGAGGTTCATGACGACGACCATGCCGTAGATGTGGAAGAACGGCAGCACGCCGACGATTGCCCGCAGCTCCGCCGCCTCGTGGCGATCGATCTGCACGAGGTTCGCCAGCAGGTTGCGATGGGTGAGCATCACACCCTTGGGCAGCCCCGTGGTGCCGGACGAGTAGGGCAGGACGACGACGTCCGTGACCGGGTCGATCGCGACTACCGGCGGGTCGGTGTCGATCGACACGTCCTGCAGCGAGGGCACGCCGTCTGCGCGGTCGAGCGTGGCGATCTCGATGGGCAGGCCGGAGGCCGTGGCACCCACCCGTGCGCGTCCAAGCAGCGCCTCCGTCGTGAACAGCAGGCGCGCCCCCGCATCCTTCAGCTGGAACGACACCTCTTCCGGCGTGTAGGTCGGGTTGACCGTGGTGAGAGCCGCGCCCATGCGGGCGACGCCGTGGAAGACCACGGCGTACTCGGGCAGGTTGGGCGCGTAGACGGCGACGACGTCGCCCTTGCGGATGCCGCGTCGCGCCAGGCCCGCGGCCAGCCGTCGACTGCCCTCGACGAGGCCCGCGTACGTGATGGCGTGGCCCGTGACGCCGTCCACGAGCGCCGGCCGCTCCGGGTACGCCGCTGCGCCTGCCAGCACGAAGTCGGTGAGCGGCGTGTCGGGCACCACGACATCCGGGAACGGGCTGCGGAACGGCATGGACCCTCCGGCGCGAGACGGCGTGATGGCGGATTGAGTGCGCGGCCTGGTCCGGCGGGCGAGCGGCCTCAGCCGACGGGCCGGCCGGGTTCGGCAGCGCCCATCGCGTAGGCGAGCGCGCGCGCCTGGTCGGAGGGCTGGAAGCGCACGCCAAAGCCCTGGACGCGATCGCGGTACACCACGTCGGCCGGCAGGGAGAATCGGGTGCCTCCGAAGACGACGCTCACCGTGACGGACTCGCCGGGTTCGGGCGCCACGGCGCTGTCCACGAAGCACCCGCTGGGGCTGAGCGCGGTGATGCGGCACTTCTCATCCCCGGGCGATCCCTTCCAGGCGCCCTCGTAGGGGCCCGGTTGACGGGCATGCTGGCGCTGCCCACTGACCATGCGGCGGATGATACCGCAGCACGAGGCGCGGCGAACGCCCGTCGTATACTTCGCGGGTATGCGATGGCTCGATGGTCGTCCGTGCGTGGTGGCCGGGGGGGCGGCGTGCTCCTCGAGTCGGCCGGAACGGCTCTCGTGGCGCGCGACGCCGAGGCTGAAGCCCCGTCGCTCCGGGCTGACCGCGCAGCCGGGTCGCGAACCGGGGAAGGGCGTGCATGCCATGCCGGCGCAGTCGCTGTTCCGGTGACGCCATGAGCCGCGCCGCCGCCTCGCCACACGACACCGTGCCGCCGGACGAGCACGGCTTCCACCGCTCGCTCGGCCTCTTCGACTCGACGATGATCGTCGTCGGAGGGATGATTGGCTCGGGCATCTTCCTGGTCAGCGCCGACATGGCGCGGCTGCTGGGGTCGGCGTCCTGGGTGCTCGTGGCGTGGGGCCTGACCGCCCTCCTCACGCTGACCGCGGCGCTCTCGTACGGCGAGCTGGCGGCGATGATGCCTCGTGCCGGCGGGCAGTACGTGTACCTGCGCGAAGCGTTCTCCCCGCTGGCCGGCTTCCTCTACGGGTGGACGCTCTTCGCCGTGATCCAGACGGGCACCGTGGCCGCGGTGAGCGTCGGGTTCGCGCGCTATGCGGGCGTGCTGTTCCCGTTCGTGTCCGAGGACCGCTATCTCATCCCGCCGGTGCACCTCTCGGAGCGGTACGCCGTGTCGCTGTCCGTCGCGCAACTGGTCGGCATCGCGGTGATCGCCTTCCTGACGTGGACCAACACCCGCGGCATCGACTACGGACGGCTCGTGCAGAACGTGTTCACCACGGCCAAGACCGCCGCCGTCATCGGGCTGATCGTGATTGGCATCGCGCTGGGCGCCAGCTGGGAGACCATCAGCGCCAACTTTGGCGACCCGTGGACCGCCATCGGGCCGTCGCCGGTGGCGCCCGGCCTCGACGCGACCTCGGTCTACGGGCTCCTGGTGGCGCTCGCGATCGCCCAGGTGGGATCGCTCTTCAGCTCCGACGCATGGAACAACATCACGTTCACGGCGGGCGAGGTGAAGAACCCGAGCCGCGACGTCCCCCTGTCGCTGGCACTCGGCACGGGCCTCGTGATGCTGCTGTACCTCGCCGCCAACGTCACCTATTTCGTGACGCTGCCTCTGCAGGCGGTGCAGACCGTGGCGGCGGACCGCGTGGCCGCGGCATCGCTCGAGGCCGCGTTGCCGGGCATCGGCGCGGCGCTGCTGGCCGTCGGCATCATGATTTCCACCTTCGGGTGCGCCAACGGGATGCTCCTCTCCGGCGCGCGCGCCTACTACGCGATGGCGCGCGACGGGCTGTTCTTCAGGGGTGCGGGCCGGCTGAACGCGCGCGGTGTCCCCGCGAGCGGTCTCGTGATCCAGGGCCTCTGGACCGCGCTCCTCGTGCTGCCGCGCACGTACGACCCGGCGACCGGCGCGTACGGCAACCTCTACGGCAGCCTGCTGGACTACGTGGTGTCCGCGGCACTGCTGTTCTACATCCTGACCATCGCCGGCGTCTTCCGGCTGCGGTGGACGCGCCCCGACACCCCGCGACCCTACAAGGCCTTCGGGTACCCCCTGGTCCCGGCGCTGTACATCGCCGCGGCCGGCGGCATCCTCCTCGTGCTGGCCATCTACCGGCCGACGACGACGTGGCCCGGGTTCGTCATCGTGATGCTGGGCCTGCCGGTGTACGCGCTGTTCTCGCGGAGCGCCGCCGCGCGCGCGCCCGCGCCGTCGGAAGGCGAGTGATTGGGGTCGAGTGGCACGGGCTCCTTCGCCAACCCGATGTGCAGGAGCCCAAGCCGCATACAATAGGAGGGATGTACAGCGCCCTTCGCCCTCATGCGTTCCTGTTGCTCGTGATCGTCACCGCAGCCAGTGGCGGCGCGTGCCGGTCCACGCCGTCCGCCCCGCCCGCGTCCGCCGACGCGTGGGCCGTGGTCGATGGGCGTGAAATCAAGCGCGACGACGTGGAGAAGGCCTACCGGCGCACGGCACAGGCGCAGCCGGCGCCTTCGGAAGACGAGGCGATGGCCGCCAAGCTGACCCTCCTCAACGAGTACATCGTCCAGGAGCTGCTGCTGGCCCGGGCACCCGCGCTGAAGATCGATCTGACGGACGCCGAGCTGGACAAGGCGTATGCCGACGCGCGCAAGGACATCCCCGAGGAGGCGTTCCAGCAGGAGCTGGCACGCCGCAACATCACCGCCGCCGACATGCGCGAGGGGCTGCGCCGCGACATGCTGGTGCAGAAGGTGCTCGAGCAGGAAGTGGCCTCCAAGGTGAACGTCACCGAGCAGGAGATCACGGACTTCTTCAACGCGAACCGCGCGCAGTTCAACCGGCCCGAAGAGGCGTACCGCATCGCGCAGATTGCGGTCACGCCCGTCCCCGATCCGGAGATAGCGAACCGCACCGGCGACGACGCGAAGACGCCCCAGGAGGCGGCGCAGAAGGCCCAGATGCTGATGGAGCGGCTGAAGCAGGGCGCGCAGTTCGGAGACCTGGCCGCGGATTTCTCGGAGGACCCGCAGTCGGCGCCACGGGGTGGCGACCTCGGGTTCGTGCCGGTGTCGGCCCTGAAGCAGGCGCCGCCGGCGCTCAGGGACGCCGTGCTGAAGTCGAAGCCTGGCACGGTGACGACGGTGAGCAACAGCGGCGCGCACACGCTCGTGCTGGTCATCGCGCAGGAGCCGGCCGGCCAGCGCGACCTCGGCACGCCCCAGGTGCGTGAGGCCATCACCGAGACGCTCCGCGGCCGGAAGGAACAGTTGCTGCGCGCCGCCTACCTGAGCGCCATCCGGAACGACGCCACGGTGGTGAACCTCCTCGCCGCGCGGCTGGTGGAGTCGCAGGGGAAGATGCCGAGCCTGTCGCCCGCAGCGCCGGGCAAGCCGTAGGCGGGGCGTCAGAAACGCCGGGGCCCCGGCCCCGGCGCTCCGGACCGTCCCCCCGAGGCCCCGGGTCTCCGGCCCCGCGTCAGTACGCGGCCCGGGAGCGCGTCGATGATGCGGCCGGCGCGGACGCGCGCCACGCCGTTCACGAAGACGTCGTCGATGCCTTCCGAGTGCTGATGCGGCTCGAAGAACGTCGCCTTGTCCCTGATGGTGGCGAGGTCGAACACCACGAGGTCCGCGGCCATGCCCTCCCGAACCTGCCCGCGGTCGGCCAGGCCCATGATCCCGGCCGGCAACGAGGTGGCCGCACGGATCGCGTGCTCCAGCGAGATGGCGCCGCGCTCGATCACGTAGTGCCGGATCTTCCGGGTGAAGCTGCCGTAGAACCGCGCGTGCGTGGACGGCCCGTCCTCCGGCAGCGCGATGCCGCCGTCGGTGGAGGTCGCCACCCACGGCTGCTTCGCGATGATCTCCATGTCGGCCTCCGCCATCGAGAAGCCGCGCATGCGCGCGCCGCCGCGGCGATCCGGCAGGCCCTCGAGCTGGATCCTGATGGCGGCCTCGACGGCGTCGAGCCCCCACAGCCTCGCGATCTCCGCCAGCGACTTCCCATAGAGCGCCGTGTCCGTGAAATCGAAGACGATGATGTTCTCCGCGCCGCCCCGGCGCTGGATCTCGTGCGCGATGTCGGCGCGGAGCTGCCTCGCGGTGGGGGGATCCCCGAGCACCCGCCGCAGGACCGTGGCGCGGTCGGTGGATCCGGGCCCGGTGGTGGCCCATGCGGGCACGAGGACGGTGGACCCGTCGGTGCCGCTGGTGGGATACGGGTACTGATCCGCCCACACGTCCACGCCGCGATCCCGCGCGCGCTGGATGAGGCTGACCGCCGCGGTGCTCGAACCCCAGTAGTGCGCACCCTTGGCCTTCAGGTGCGAGGCCACGACGCGCGCACCCGTGCGCTCACCGACCTCGATGGTCTCGCGCACGGCGTCGAGCAGCGTCGGCGGCCCGGGGCCGTCCTGGCTGGGAACGTACCAGAGCGGGTCGCTGCCCTCGCTCCGCTCGTGCGAGATGTAGACGCCGTGCACCCCCGGCAGTTCCTTCGCCAGCTCCACGAGCTCGCCGGTGGTGCTCCAGCGCCCCGGCTCGTACTCCAGGCCGGCCGACATCCCGACGGCGCCCTCCTGCAGCGCCTGCCGCACCAGTGCGCGCATCTTCGCCATCTCCGCCGCGGTGGACGGCCGCCTCACGTCGTCGCCCATCACCTGGCGGCGGACGGTCCCGTGTCCCACGAGCAGCATCGCGTTCACACCGATGCCGCGCGTCTCGAGCAGTGCCCGCTGCTCGCTCAGGGGCCAGGGCGAACGCCCGTCCTGATTCACGACGACGGTGGTGATGCCCTGCGACACGAGGTTCGGCGCGGCGCGCCGCTCGCGTCCCTGATCGCGGAGCCCTCCGCGCAGGCTCGATCCATCGTCGGCGTGCGAGTGGATGTCGATGAAGCCCGGCGCGACGTACCGGCCCGTGGCGTCCACGACGGTCGCGGCCGTCGCCTCGGCCAGTCGGCCGACCGCGACGATCCGACCGTCCTTCACGGCGACGTCGGCGGGAAACCAGGGATTGCCCGTGCCGTCGAGAACGCGCCCGCCGCGGATGACCACGTCGTAGTCCGGCGCCGATGGCTGGGCGCCCGTCGCGGCAGCCAGGCCCGCCGCGAGCACGAGGGTGATGGCCGCGGAGGGGCGTCGCATGGGCCTTCATTCTGGCACGGCCCTTGGACGCCAGCTCAACCTGCCCGATAATGAGCGCCCAGTGTCGATGAATTCTCCGCTCCGGCGAGAACTCGGACTGGCCGCCATCACGGCCGTCGTGGCCGGCAACATGCTCGGCTCGGGCATCTTCTTCACGCCCGGCGAGCTGGCCGCGGTGGCCACCGAGACGTGGCAGGTCTACTTCTTCTGGGCGCTCTGCGGGGCCATCACGCTCTGCGGCGCGCTGACGCTGGCCGAACTGACGACGCGGCTGCCCCGCGCGGGCGCGGCGTTTCACGTCATCGGCGAGGCCTGGGGACCCTTCTGGGCGTTCCTCACGGTGTGGATGCAGATGTGGGTGAGCGGGCCGGGCTCGGTGGCCGGCATCGCCATCGTCTTTGGCGAGTTCCTCGTGCTGTTCCTCGGCGGCGCGTCGCCCGTGACGGCGCCCGTCATCGGCGCGTGCGCGATTGCCGCCTTCGCCCTCGTCAACCTGCGCGGCGTGGAGTGGGGCGGCTGGACGCAAGTGGGACTGACCGCGGCGAAGATCACCGGACTGCTGGCGCTGGTGCTCGGAAGCCTGCTGCTGGCCGACGCGGTGCCGCCGGCACCTCCCGTGGGCCAGGCGGCCTCCGGATGGCTCGGGTTCGTCCGCATGGTCGGGCTCGGCGTCGCGGCGGTCCTCTTCACCTACGACGGCTGGGTGGATGTCGCCAACCTCGCCGGCGAGGTGCGGCGGCCACGCCGGGATCTGCCGTGGGGACTCGCGCTCGGGGTGACCGGCATCGGCCTGCTCTACCTGGTGGTCAACCACGCCTACCTGCGCGTCGTGCCGCTCGACGCCATGCGGGCGGCGCCGACGACGGTGGCCAACCAGGTGGCGCAGGCGGCCTTCGGTCCCGCCGGCGGGAGCGCGCTGAACGCCATCATGATGCTCTCGATCTTCGGCGCGCTGGGCGGGCTGGTGATGACGCAGCCGCGGCTGTTCTACGCGATGGCCTCGAAGTACGAGCCTGCGGCGGCCTCCACGCCCCTTCATCCGTTCTTCCGCGTTCTGTCTCGCGTGTCGGGGGCAACCGCCGTCCCGACCGGCGCCATCCTCTTCTGCGCGGCGCTTTCGATCGTGGCCATTCTCTTCTTCGGGTCGTTCTCGCGGCTGGTGACCTTCTTCGTGGTGCCGCTGCAGCTGAGCAACATCCTCGTCGTGGCCGCGGTGTTCAGGCTGCCGAGAGGCCGGTCAGGCCCTGACGAGTACCGGACGCCGGGCTATCCCCTCATCCCGCTGGTGTTCATCGTCGTCATGGCGATGTTCCTGGTGAGCGCCATCGCGTACCAGCCGGTGGACACGCTGATTGGAGTGGCGCTGACGCTGACCGGGGTGCCCGTGTTCCATCGCCTGACGCGCAGCGCACGGGGGTGATACAGCTGCGGGCGGGTGCGGACAGGTGCGATCACGGCCACGGAAACGCGCCGATTGACTGGATCGTGAGGGCTGCGCGTTCGGCGCCGCGCTGCAGGCTCCGGGCCACGTCGCGCGAGCGGACGTACTCGGCAAGAAACGCGGCGGCGAAGCTGTCGCCTGCGCCCGTCGTGTCCACGACACGCGGAACGGGGGCGGCGGGGCAGCCGACGCGACCGGTCGCGCCGAGCGCCATGCTGCCGTCCGCTCCGAGCGTGACCACGAAGAGTCGCCTGTGCCTGCGGGCGATAAGTTCGAGGTCGTCGATGAGGGCGAGGCTCGAGCCCTGCAGGCCGAAGAAGCCGATGTCGATGCCGGCCGCGATGCCGGCGACGAACGCGGCCGGGTCGTCCACGTCGGAGAGATCGAGGAAGTCCACGGCGCGAATCCCCGGACAGGGCGCGGAGATGACGGACTCGAAGAACGCGGAGATCTGGCGGTACACGGGCATGACGAGCAGGTCCGCTGTCGCGACGAGCGCGCGCTCCGGTGCGCCGATGCGAAAGTCGGCCAGCACGCCGGCGTCGTATCGGAGGAAGTGCTTCTCCCCCGACGGCAGCTGGTCGATGTACTGGATCGACGTGGTACCGGCACGCTCGAGGACGGCGCCGGAGAGCCCGAGCCGCCCGATGGCGCTTCTCACCAGCCACGACTCCGCGTCGGTCCCGAGGGCGGTCAGCACCAGGACCTCGTCGGACGCCGCGAATTCTTCACGTGCGCTGGCCGCAACGTTCAACGCGATGCCGCCGGGCCGGTCGATGCCGAGGTTGACGTAGCGGTCCACTCCGCAGTCGCCCGCGCAGACCACGCGCACGTCACGCGCTCCCCGACGCCCGGGCCGCCCGGACGTGTTCCATCAGCCGCCGCACCTTGTCGGGATCCACGTGCGCGCCGGTCTTGAGACTGGTGCCGACGATGGCGCCATCGGCGGCGGGCATGAGGGCCGAGGCATTCGTCTCGTCCAGGCCGCTGCCCACGAGCACCGGCACCGCGCCGGCGCCCTGCCGCGCGTCCTGCAGGTCCCGTGAGGCGGGCGGCACGCCCGTGAGCGTGCCGGTGACGACGATGCCGTCGGCGCCGTGCGCGCGGGCGAGGGCGGCCGACTCGGCGAGGGGCCGCGGCTGGATCATCCGGGCGTGCTTCACCTGGATGTCGGCGAGCACCAGGACGTCGCGCGCCCCGAGCCGCTCGCGGCACGCCATCAGGCCGCTGGGGTCGATGGCCATCTCACCGCCATACTCGGGACGCGTCATGCGGTCCACGAAGTAGTCGGTGCGAATGAAGCGCGCACCCGTGGCCAGGGCGACGGCCAGGGAAGCCTGCGGGTCGTTGAGCAGAATCTCCACACCGATGGGCAGGGCACCGGCCGCCTCGACGAGCTCGCGAGCGACCGCGGTCATGCACGCGATGGTCTCCGGCGCGGCGGTCACCCTGTGAGGCTGGTCGCCATCGTTCTCCACGAGCACGCCGTCCACGCCGCCCGCGACGAGCGCACCGAGGCCGGCCAGCGCGTCCCGAACGACCGCTGGCAGCCCAGGCGATGCCGGGTAGCCGGGGAGCGGCGGCAGGTGGATGACGCCGATGACGGGACCGGACTGCGGGAAGACGTCGAGGAAGCGGGACCGGGATTCGAGCATTCTTCTCCTGAAGACCTTCGTGCCGTCCTTCGCGTGCGTCCGGTGCCCGTGGGCCCGCCTACGGCGCGACCAGCCCCTTGAACTCGATTCGGACCTGCGGCCCCACCTTCAGCATGCCCAGCATCACCACCGGCGGCTCCACGCCGTAGGCGGTCATGTCGAGCCGCGTGCTGCCCTCGAGGGCCACGCCGTTGCCGGACGCCTTGACGACCACCGGAAGCGTGACGGGGTGCGACCGGCCCTGGATGGTCATCGTGCCCGAGGCCTGGGCCCGATCCCCGGCGAGATCGTACTTCTCGATCTGGTAGACGATCTCCGGGAACTGATCGGGCTTCATCGCCTCCATCAGGTGCTCGGTCATCTCGGCGTTCGGGCACGTGAAGGCCTTGACGGGCACCCGGACGGTGGCGGTCTTGACGCCACCGGCGAAGCCGGGCACTGCCGGCCCGCCGCCGGGCGTGACGGTCATCGTTCCCTTCACGGTGCACGTCCACCCGCGGATGGTGGAGGTCCCCGAGACGGTGAAGTCCAGGTTCGGCTGCTGCGCGTCGAGGGTGACCGCCCCGGCCAGCCACGCGGCCAGGGCGGCCGTCAGACGCGCGGATGTCGCGATCGTCCTTGTCATGGGCCTTCTGCCTCGTGCTTTCACAACCCGAACCCCAGTCGATTCTGGCGCGTCATGACGGGCACCTTCCCCTCCATGACGAACTGGCTGTCGATCCGATCGATCGCGGTGGTCCGCGTCTGCCGCATCACCATGCGGAATTCGTCGGTGAGGATCTCGATCACCTTGTCCACGCCCGGCTGCCCGAACGCACCGAGGCCCCAGACGTAGGGACGGCCGATGCCCACCGCGTCGGCCCCGAGGGCGATCGCCTTGAAGATGTCGGCGCCGCGCCGCACGCCGCTGTCGATGAAGACGGGCACGCGTCCCTTCACACCCGCGACGACCTCGGGCAGGCACTCGATCGTCGAACGCAGGCTGTTCTCCGCGCGCCCGCCGTGGTTCGACACGAAGACGCCGTCGGCGCCGTGCTGCACGGCCAGCTCCGCCTCTTCGCGCGTGACGATGCCCTTCAGCACCACCTTCATGGGCGTGGCGTCCTTGAGGCGCTTGACGTAGTCCCAGTCGAAGGGATGGCGGGGGCCGGCGGGGCCCTCCACGCCGCGGTGCATGGGCCGCCGGTAGTCGGGCTTGTGGTTGTGGCAGTTCTGGCAGAGCGCGCCGGTGTAGCCCTCCCGGCCCAGGGCGCGCCGATTGAGCTCGCGGTTGCTGCCGCCCAGCAGGTCGATGGTCCACACCACCACGGGGCAGCCCAGGCCCGCGACCTTCTTGATCGTGCGTTCCGTGATGCCCCAGTCCGCGTTCGCGTAGAGCTGGAACCAGTGCGGCTCGCCGCGTGCCTCCGCGATCTGCTCGTAGGACTGGGAGCTCTGGTGCGACTGCATCTGCAGGATTCCGCGGGCGCGCGCGGCCCGGGCGGCGCCGCTCTCGCCTTCGGTGTGGTACGCCTCGAGCGCGGCCACCGGACAGAGGAACAGCGGCGTGTCCCAGCGGCGGCCGAAGAGCGATACCGAGGTGTCGACCTTCGCGACGCTCGCGCCGAGCCGGCGGGGCCGCAGCTGGAGGCGCATGAACCCTTCCCGGTTCGCGACCCTCGTCTCGAGATCGTCCACCCCCATGTGCAGGTAGGCCCAGTGCACGGGCAGGTTGTTGGCATGGGCCGTCCGCTCGAGATCCCAGACGTTGACGGCCTCGCTCACCGACTCGATCACCTGGCCGCCGAACTGGTCGTCCAGCGCGCTGGCCCCGGGTGCCGTCCCGCCGACCGCCGGCTGCTGGTACGCCATCACCTGGCCGCATTCGGGGCAGAGCGTCCGGGCCGGCAGGCCCGCGTGGGCGTGGCGCCCTGCCTCGCGACCGAACGCCTGGCGCCAGTCTGCGGCCAGGGCGGGGTAGGCCAGGGCGAGGAGGGGACTGGTCGCCAGGAACTGGAAGAAGCGCCGACGGCTCTCGCGGGTGATCTCGGCGCGGGGCGGGGTGGTCTCGGACATACGCTTCGTCTCCGTCTGGGGACGCGAGTGGTCCGCTAGTATCTGGTATTGGGTGCCGACAGGCAACAGGAGTCCTCGATGAAGCGACTGCGGGCGGAAGACGTGAAGCGCGTGGTGGGGGCTGCCAGTGAGGCCCTGAACGCGGTGCTCGACACGCGGAGCAAGGTCATCGAACCCGACATGCTCAACTCCGCGGGCAGCGTGAGCGCCGAGTGGTATGTCGAGACGCTCTGGCACTACCTCGCGAAGCGGTCGCTGCTCCAGGGCGTCAGCAGCCTCGACGTCGAATTCAAGCAGCCCGCCCGACCGGCCGACCGGCAGCTCCACTACGCGGTGCCGCACCCTGAGGCGGATGCCCTGGTGATGGCGTTCCACGTGCTGCGCAAGGCCCGGGACCCCCGGCGCCGCGAGAAGATCCCCGTGGCGCTCATCAAGGTGAACCGCGTCCCGCGCCGACGCCGGCACGGCGTCGCCCCCGATCCGCCTTATCACCCGTATGGCATCGAGGTGCGGCGCCGGCACCTGAACAGCCTCAAGCGCGTGTCGTGGCATACGCTCGTGTCGGTCATCATGGACGTGGCCCGGCGGGGTGTGCAGTTCGCGGACACGCGCTTCGACCGGCTCGACCGGAGCCTGCTCTACATCGTTCCGCGGTTCACGTTCACGCCCCTGGCCGACGCCGCCGCCGAGGACAACCTGTTCATCTACCCCGAGTTCGGCCTTCCGCAGCCGTGGGCGAAGGGCAGGACGTCAGCCGTCGCGAGGGTCACCTTCTGGGCCGTGGCCAACGAAGCCCCGTGGCCGATTGCCGAAAGCCAGGTGACGGTGGTGCGGACCAGCCTCGTGGACGGCGTGCGAAGGCCGGTGGACGAGCAGGGGCGCACGGTGGCGAAGCCGACGGCGGTGGCGTAGGGACGGCCCACAGCGGCGGCGGCCCTTCGGGCCGTGGGCCTTCGGTGGGCCAGGCTCGATGCAAACGCTGTGCGGGGGTGCACCCGTGCACCTTGAGTGCCCAGAACCGCCCGTGGTGACCGCGCGAGGGCACCGGCGCTAGAATTCCCCGCATGGTGCGGCTCTCTCGCAGGGCATGGCTCTCCGCCGTCGGCGCTGTCACCGTGTCGGCCGCGGCTCGTCCGCTGGCCCGTGCCCGTCGTGTGCCCGCCATCGACGCGGTGCGCCTCCGGCGCCGTCTCGAGCACCTGTCCACCTTCGGCCGCCCGCCGCAGGGCACGTTCGAGTCCGGCGTCAGCCGCGTCGCCTATTCCGACGCGGACCTTGCGGCGCGCGCGTGGTTGATGGACGAGATGCGCGGCGCGGGTTTGCGCCCCCGCATCGACCCGGCCGGCAACATCTTCGCGCGGTGGGGCCCGGAGAACGGCCGTCCGGCCATTCTGTTCGGATCGCACATCGACTCGGTACCGGGCGGTGGCAACTTCGACGGCGATCTCGGCGTTCTCGCCGCGCTCGAGGTGATCCAGGCGTGTCGGTCCGCGGGCGTCAGGCCCCGACGGCCGCTCGAGATGGTCGTCTGGGCGCACGAGGAGAGCACGGCCTTCGGGCGCGGCACGGCGGCGAGCCGCATCGTTGCGGGCGACCTGAAGGCCGGCGATCTGGACCAGGTGTGGAACGGTCTTCGTCGCGGGGACGGCATTCGCCGGATTGGGGGCGATCCGTCGCGCATCGACGAGGCCGTGCGGCAGGACGGAGCGTGGCACGGCTACCTCGAGCTGCACATCGAGCAGGGGGGCACGCTGGATCGCGCGCGCGTGCCCATCGGCATCGTCGAGGGCATCGTGGCCATCCACCGGCACGACGTGGAGGTGGCCGGCTTCGCCAATCACGCCGGCACCACGCCCATGGACGAGCGGCAGGATGCGCTGCAGGCGGCGTCGAGGCTGGTGCTCGCCGTGCGCGAACTGGTCACGGCCCGCCAGGGGCGTCAGGTGGGCACCGTCGGTCGCCTCGACGTCGAGCCCAATTCGCCGAACGTCGTGCCGGGCCGCGTGCGCCTGAGCGTGGAGTTTCGCGACTTGTCGGAGTCCACCCTGGCCGCCATGAACGGGGAGCTGCGCGCCCGCGCCGACGCCATCGCCCGCGACACCGGGACGACGATCACCACGACGCTGGCGACGACGAACCCGCCCGCGCTGGCCGACGCCGGCGTGCAGGCCGCCATTGGCCGTGCCGCCGACGCGGCCGGGTTGGAGGCGCGCCGCCTCCCGAGCGGTGCCGGGCACGACGCGCAGATGATCGCGCGCCTGTGTCCCATGGGGATGATCTTCGTCCCGAGCATCGGCGGCGTCAGCCACTCGCCAAAGGAGCGCACCAGCTGGGACGACTGCGCGCGCGGCGCGGCGGTGCTGCTCGGCGCCGTGCTGGACGTCGACGCCCGCGCGTGAGAGCGGACACCACGAAGGCACGAAGGCCACGAAGAACACGAAGCCCGAAGATCCCGGAACAGAACCCTCAGAACTTCAGAACCTCAGAACCTCAGAACCTCAGAACCTCAGAACCCCAGAACCTCAGAACCCCAGAACCTCAGAACCTCAGAACCCGAGAACTACTCTTCCCTGAGCGCCTGCATGACGTCGATGCGCGACGCGCGTGCGGCCGGGATCAGCGACGCGACGAGCGCCGCCGCTACCAGCACGCCGGCCGCAGCCACCACGGGCAGCACGTCGGGGACGCGGACGGCGGCGATGTAGCCGCCGATCACCCGCACCAGCGCCAGGCCGCCGACGATGCCGCTGACGATGCCTGCGGCGGCGATGATGGCGCCCTCGCCCAGCACGCGCGCGAGCAGGTGCCGTGGCTCGGACCCCACGGCCAGGCGCACGCCGAACTCGCGCGTCCGCGCGCTCACCGAGAAGGCCAGCACGCCCGCCACGCCCACCACGGCGATGAGCAGCGCCACCCCCGCGAAGCCGCCGAAGACCAGCGCGTTCAGCCGGTCCGGTGCCAGCACCTCCGCCCGCACGTCCTCGAGCGTCGAGGCCCGCTCCACCGGCTGGTCCGGCGAGAGGTCCCGGATGATCTTCGTGATGGTCGGAACCAGCGCGTACGGGTTGGTGCTCGCGTGCACGAAGAGCCGCCCGCCGCCAATCTCCTGCTCCAGCGGGTGATACACGGTCATGGCCGGCCCTGGCACCACGTTCTCGTCGTCGATGTCGGCGGCGATGCCGACGATACGGCGCGGGCCGGTGCCGACGTCGATGAACGCCATCACCGGATCGGTCCACTTCAGATGGCGGTTGAGCGCCTCCTGCGTGGAGAACATCCGCTGCGCCACGCTCTGGCTGACGATGACGACCGGCTCGGTGTCCTTCCGGTCGGCGTCGGTGAAGTCGCGGCCGGCGATGATGGTGACGCCGAGCGCGGCGAAGAAGCCAGGCGAGACGGTGCGAAAGCGCGCGCGGGGATCCTCCTCCCCGTTGGCCTTGGCGTAGCCCTCGGCCGTGAACTGGAAGCCGGGGCCGAAGACGCCGGCATCCCGCCAGGGTACCGCGGTGCCGACCGCGACGCGCTCGACACCGGGCAGCTCCGAGACGCGCCGCAGCACTTCGCGCGTGAACGCCATGATCTGCTCCGGCGGCCGCCCGTACGAGACCGGCACGTGCAGCGCGAGCACCTCCCGCAGGTTGAAGCCGGTGTTGGCGCGCTGGAGGGCCACGAGCGTGGTGACCAGCATTCCCGCGCCGGCCAGCAGCACGAACGACGCGGCAATCTGCGTGACGGCGAAGAGGCGCAGGCGCCGGTTGGTGCCCGTGGTGATCCGGACGCCGCCCCCGGACAGGCCGAAGCCGTTCGTGGCGTCGGAGGAGGGCAGGCGCGGCACGAACGCCAGCAGCACGGCCGCGGCCAGCGCAAGCCCGACGCCCACCCACAGCAGGCTGCCGCTCACCGTGAGATCCAGCGCGCGCACCGAGAATCGCGAGGCATAGCGCGCGAGGACCGCGACCATCGGCCGTGCGATCAGCACGCCGAGAATGGCGCCCGCGCCGCACAGCACGAGGCTCTCCGCCAGCAGCGTCCGCCGGAGCGCCCCGGCGCCGGCGCCGAGGGCCGCGCGGATGGCCAGCTCGCCCTCGCGGCGCACCGAGCGCGCGAGGATGAGGTTCGCCACGTTCGAGCACGCGATGACGAACACGAGCGCCGAGGCCGCGAGCAGCACGAGCAGGACCGTGCGCGCGGATGCCGTGATCTGATCCCGCAGCCGCACCGCGTCGATGCGGAAGCCGGCGTTGGACGGGTAGGCCTCCCCGTGCTCCGCCACCATGGCGCCGTGCGCCGCGCGCAGCTCCGCCCGCGCCTGCTCGATGTCCGCCCCAGGCGCCAGCCGGCCGAAGAGCTCCGTCATGCGGTGCACGCGCCCGTCCACCATCGTCGCGTCCAGGTGGTGCGGGCTGGTGACGACGTTGGCGATGATCTCGGTCTCGGCCGGGTAGGGCACCGACGGCTGCAGGACGCCGATGATCGTCGCGGACCGCTCGCCCAGCCGGATGACCTTTCCGATGACCGTGGGATCGGAGGCCAGCGACTCCGCCCAGAACCGGTGCGTCAGCACCGCCACGCCGGCCGCCTGCGGCCCGTCGTCGGTCGCGTCGATGAGCCGGCCCAGCACGGGCCGGAGGCCCATCACCCCGAAGTAGCTGCCGCCGACGACCCCCGACCGCACGACCCGCGGCTCGCCGAGACCCACCATGGTGAACTCGATGGTGGAGAAGTCGCCGAAGGCGCTGAGCGACGTCACGCGCGCCTGCAGGTCCCGGAGCTCGGGAATCGAGAACGCCGCGTTCTCGACGCCAATGCCTTCGGCGCTCTGCCGGATGTAGATCAGCCGGTCTTCGTCGCGATTGACCAGCGGCTTCAGCAGCACCCCTTCCACCACCGTGAAGATGGCGGCATTGGCGCCGATGCCGAGCGCCAGGGTGAGGATCACCGTGAGGGTGAGCCCCTTGACCCGGGCAAGGGAACGGAGCGCGTACCGGAAATCGGTGAGCAGGCTCATGCAATCCTCTTCGACGTTCGGAGCCGGACCTTCACATCGCAGTCTTCACCACCCCGCCCGGATCGACTGGCCCGGCCCACCGGTGTGACCGGTGCGACCGCGGCATCCCGGCGCGCACCTACCGTGGCGGGACGACCGGCACGTAGTCGGCGAAGACGTAGGCGAAGAGCATCGAGATGACGCCCATCGCCACCATCAGCACGACGCTGTGCCTGATGGTGAAGCGGAACAGGCGGCTCTCGTCGGCCGAGCTCATGCCGGTGGCCGCCACGGCCACGGCGATGCTCTGCACCGAGATCATTTTACCCATCACGCCGGCGGCCGAGTTCACCGACGCGGTGAGGACCGGGTTGAGCGAGAGCGCGTTGGCGGTGACGACCTGCAGGTTGCCGAAGAGCGCATTGGCGGAGGTGTCGCTGCCCGTCAGGAACACGCCGAGCCAGCCGACGACGGCGCTGAAGAAGGGGAAGGCCACCCCGGTGGCGGCGAGCGCGAGTCCGAGCGTGGAGGTCATCCCCGAGTAGTTCATCAGGTACGCCAGGCCCAGCATCGACGCGATGGTCAGCATCGCGTAGGAGAGCTGCGAGAACGTCTCCTTGTAGAGCTTTGCGAACGTGGCAGGCCTGACGCCGAGCACGAGGGCCGCGACGATGGTGGCGAGGAAGCATGCCGTCCCCGACGCGCTCAGCCAGTTCAGCGTGAAGACCGCGGCATAGGGCGACGGCTCGGCCACGACGGGCGGCACGCGCGTGATGGCGTTGTGCAGGCCGGGCACCATCAAGCCGTTCAGCCCGGTCGGCGCCTTCGGGAGGAACGAGGGCATCACGCCGTTGGTCCACGTGTCGATGGCGAGCTTGATCGCGGGCTCGCCCCAGGCCAGCACGAACGCGACGAGCAGCAGGTAGGGCGACCACGCCATGACGATCTCGCCCGGGGTGTGCTTCCTGGCCTCTGCGGCCACGGGTCTGTCTCCCTCGAGCCGCATGATCGTCCTCGGCTTCCACAGCTTGAGCACGGCCACCATCACGACAATGCAGGTGAGGGAGCTGAGGATGTCGGTGAGCTCGGGCCCCATGTAGTTCGAGACGTAGAACTGCATGCCGGCAAAGGACACGCCGCAGGCGATGATGGCGGGCAGCACCTCGATCGCGCGCTTCCCTCCGGCCATGACGACGATGAGGTAGCCGGGGATGATGACGGAGATCATCGCGCACAGGCGGCCCACCATCGCGGAGAGCGGCAGGACCGGCAGGCCCGTGACGGCGGCGAGCGTGGTGACGGGAATGCCGATGGACCCGAAGGCGACCGGCGCCGTGTTGGCCAGCAGGCAGATGCCGGCGGCGTAGAACGGGTTGAAGCCGAGCCCCGCGAGCATCGCGCCCGACACCGCCACTGGCGCGCCGAAGCCGGCCGCGCCCTCGATGAAGGCGCCGAACGAGAAGGCGATGAACATCGCCTGCAGGCGGCGGTCGTCGGTGAGCGAGCCCACCGAGTCCTTGATGATCTCGAACTTGCCGGTGTGGACCGCCAGTCGGTAGAGCATGATCGACGCGAAGACGATCCACGCGATGGGGAAGAGGCCGTAGGCCGCGCCGTAGAGCGTGGACATCACCGCCAGGCCGACGGGCATGCCGTAGGCCGTGAGCGAGACGACGAAGGCGGTGCCGAGTCCTGCGAGCGCCGCCTTCCAGGTCGGCGTGCGCCAGACGCCCAGCATGAGGAACAGCACGACAATCGGCAGGGCGGCGACGGGCGCCGACAGTGCCAGGCTGCCGCCCAGGGGTTCGTAGTTGTGCTGCCACATACCGGGGTCGCGGCTCCGTGGGAACTGGACCCCGGCCTTATAACACAGGCCCCGCGCGCGGAGGGGCCGGCCCCGGAGATTCCGTTGGGTGAGGCGGCCACCTGACGGAATGCCGACAGCCATCCCGCGACGGCCGCTCGTCCTCTGCGAGTCGTGGCCCACTGCAGTGCGCCGCGCTTGGAGCGCCCTGGTGCACGACGACGCGCGCGTCGATCCGGTGATCTCGGGCGAGTGCGCCGAGCGACCTTGCGGACGTCTCGCGATTCAGGGATGCCGTTCCGGGGCCGGCGTCACAGGGCGGCGTCGCGGGTCTCCCTCGACATCCACAGCCCGAGGAGCGACAGCAGCGTGGACAGGGCGAGGTAGTAGCCGACGTACTGCAGGCCGAGGTGCGTGGCCAGCCACGTGGCCGCGTACGGCGCCAGCGACGCGCCGAAGATGCCCGCGAGGTTGTAGGTGAGCGAGCTGCCCGTGTAGCGGACCGCCGTCGGGAAGAGCTCCGCGAGGACCGTGCCGAGCGGGCCGTAGGCCAGGCCCACCAGCGCCAGGCCCGCCACCATCACCAGCGTGGCCCCGATGGTGCCCGCGTGGAAGAGCGGAGCGAACACCAGGCCGAAGGCGAACGTGGCAAGGTTCACCCACATCAGCATGGGCCGCCGCCCGCGCTCGGCGAGGATCGCCGACCACGGGATCGTCGCCCCGAAGAACAGCACGCCGAAGAGCTGGATGAAGAGGAACTGCTCGCGCGTGAACCCGAGCTGGCTCGTGCCCCATGAGAGCGCGAACACGGTCATCAGGTAGAAGTTCACGTAGACCGAGAGCCCGATCAGCGTCCCGATGACGAGCGTGCCCATGTGCGACCTGAAGACCGCCAGCATCGGCACCTGCACGCGCTCGTGGCGGGCCACGGCTGCCGCGAAGACCGGCGTCTCCGTGATGGACAGCCGCACGTACAGGCCGAGCATCACGAGCGCGGCGCTGGCCAGGAACGGCACGCGCCATCCCCAGGCGAAGAACTGCGCATCCGTGAGCGTCCGCGACAGCAGCAGGAAGATGCCGCCCGAGCAGAAGAAGCCGACCGGGGCGCCCAGCTGCGGGAACATGCCGTACCACGCACGGCGTCCCGGCGGCGCGTTCTCCGTGGCGAGGAGCACGGCGCCGCCCCACTCGCCGCCGAGGCCCAGGCCCTGCCCGAAGCGGCACAGCGCGAGCAGCGCCGGCGCGGCGATGCCGATGCTCTCGTACGGCGGCAGCAGCCCGATGGCCACCGTCGAGAGGCCCATCGTCAGCAGCGCTGCGACCAGCGTGGTCTTGCGGCCGACGCGGTCGCCGAAGTGGCCGAAGAGCGCCGAGCCGATGGGGCGCGCCAGGAACGCGATGGCGAAGGTGGCCAGCGAGGCGAGCGTCGCCGTCGCCGGGTCGGACGAGGGGAAGAACAGCGCCGGGAACACCAGCACCGCCGCGGTGGCGTAGATGTAGAAGTCGAAGAACTCGATTGCCGTGCCGACGAGGCTGGCGAGGAGGATCTGCCGCGGGGTGTTGACCGGTCGCGGCGCGTGGCGCGGGCTGGCACCCATCAGTTGGTGCCGGGGTTGGCGGCCAGGAAGGGCTCGACCTCGGCCAGGATCGGGTCGATGCGCGCGAACGTGTCCGAGCAGCTCAGGCCGCCGTCCACCGTGATGACGGTGAAGCGCTTGCTCAGCCGGTCCACGTACCCCCGCTCGTTCCAGGAGCGGCGCGTCTGGCCGCCGCCGTGCAGCAGCATCAGCGCGGGCCCCGTGCCCGTCGTCTCGTAGGCGATCTTCGTGCCGTCGGGTGAGGTGGCCATCAGGGCCGTGGGCGCCTTGGCGGCCGCGGGCACGTCGGCCTCTCCTGCGGCTGTCGTGGCCGCCGGCTGGGCCGTGACCTGCGACGTGGTGCGGGCACAGGCGGACGCGGCGAGCGCGAAGGAGAGCAGGGCCATCGCCCCGGGCGTGCGGGTCACCATTCCGACGAGCGGCGTGGGCATCAAGGGTCCTCTGACGGCTTTCATCGGCACGTGCCTGAGCGTCACAGATACCACAGGCGGCGCGAGCAGTGCGAATGTCCGCGGACGGCGTTCATACCCGTGGATCGGGACTGGTCACCCCCTCCGGCGTCAGAATGGGGGAGAACCGGACCGAGGAGGACCTCATGCATTCGCTCGCCAACGACCTCGCGGAGGGCGTGCTCCTGCGCCAGCAGGGCCCGCACCTCTCGCTGTACCAGCCCACGCACCGCCGCCGCCCCGAGAACCAGCAGGATCCCATCCGTTACCGGAACCTCGTGAAGGCGCTCGAGGATTCGCTTCGGCAGATGCATCCCGCGGCCGGCGTGCGCGAGCTGATCGCGCCCTTTCAGGCGCTGGGGGACGACTGGTCGTTCTGGAATCACGCGCAGCACGGACTGGCCGTCCTCGCCGCGCGGGGCTTCTTCCGGGCGTACCGGCTGCTGCGCCCCGTGCCCGAGCGCGCGATCGTCGCGGACAGCTTCCACCTGAAGCCGCTGCTCCGGATCGTGCAGTCGGCCGACCGGTTCCACGTGCTCGCGCTCAACCGCCAGGCGGCGAGGATGTTCGAGGGCAACCGCGACGCGCTGCGGGAGATCGAGATGGCGCCCGGCGCGCGGACACTGGCCGAGGCGCTCGGCGACGAGCACACCGAGCCGCACACCACGGTCGCCTCCTACGGCGGCCCCGGCGGCGGCGGGCACGCGAAACACCACGGTCACGGGTCGAGGAAGGACGAGATCGACATCGATGCCGAGCGGTACTTCCGTGCGGTGGACCGCGTCGTGGTCGAGCACCACTCGCGCGCGTCGGGGTTGCCGCTCGTGCTGGCATCGCTCCCCGAGCACCAGTCGCCGTTCAGGGGGGTCAGCCAGAACCCGTTCCTCCTCGAGGAAGGTCTGGCGGGCGATCCATGGGCGCTCGAGGCCGACGACTTGCGGGCCCGAGCCTGGCAGCTCGTCGAGCCGCAGTACGTGGCGAAGCTGGAGGCGCATGCCGGGCGCTTCCATGCCGCTCGCGCGAAGGGCCTGGGCTCCGACGACATGAAGGCCGTCGCCGCCGCCGCCCATGCGGGCCGCGTCGCGACGCTGCTCGTCGAGGCGGAGTCGGTCGTGCCCGGGCGGATCGACGGTGAGAGCGGCGAGGTGCACGCGGCGGACCTCGCTCACCCTCACGTGGACGATTTGCTGGACGACCTGGCGGAGCTGGTGCTGCGTGCGAAGGGTGAGGTGGTCGTCGTGCCGGCCGACCGCATGCCGACCGGCACGGGGGTCGCGGCAATCTACCGGTTCTGACGGCGGAGTGCGCGCGCCAGGTTCACGCCGCTCGAGATGACGCCGACGTGGTCGAACCGCTGGGAAACGTCACCGAGGAACGTCCTGCGCGATAATGTCCATTCGAGGTGAACGACATGGCCCGATCCATGGTGAGAACGCTCGCGCTTGCTCTCGTGCTGGCCTGCGGCACGGCGCTGGCCGCGCAGGACGTGTTCCGCTCGGCCCTGCACGACTACCGGCTCGTGACCTATGCCGAGGGCCTCGTGCAGCCGTGGTCCCTGGCCTTCCTGCCCGGCGGCGACGCGCTGGTCACCGAGCGGCCTGGCCGGCTGCGCGTCATCCGACAGGGGAAGCTCCTGCCCAATGCCGTTGAGGGCGTGCCCGACGTGCTCCACCAGGGCCAGGGCGGCCTGCTCGAGGTGGCGCCGCATCCGGACTTCGCGACGAACCGGATGCTCTACCTCACCTACTCGAAGCCGCAGGGCGAGAAACAGTCCACGACCGCGCTCATCCGCGGGCGCTTCGAGAACGATCGGCTCACCGGCGTGCAGCAGCTCTTCGAGTCGGTGTCGAGGGGTCGCGGGCACTACGGCGGCAAGATCGCCTTCGACGGGAAGGGCTTCCTCTACCTCACCCTGGGTGACCGGCAGGTGCCGCCCGAAGGCAACCTCGAGGCGCACCCCGCGCAGGACCTCACCAACCACCACGGCACCATCGTCCGCCTGCACGACGATGGGCGCGTGCCCGCGGACAACCCGTTCGTGAACCGCACGGGCGCGAAGCCGGAGATCTGGAGCTACGGCCACCGCAACGTCCAGGGCATTGCCATCGATCACGCCACCGGCGACGTCTGGGCCAACGAGCACGGCCCGCAGGGCGGCGACGAGCTGAACCGCATCCAGCCGGGGAAGAACTACGGCTGGCCCGTGGTCGGCTTCGGCGTGAACTACACCACGGGCAAGGCCATCCACGAGGGCACGCTCCGCGAGGGGATGGAGCCGCCAACCAATGTCTGGGTGCCGTCGATTGGCATCTCGGGACTGATCATCTACACGGGCGACAAGTTCCCCGCGTGGCGGGGCAACATCTTCTCGGGCGGCATGGCCGGCCAGCAGCTCGCGCGGCTCACCATGAAGGGCTACACCGTGGCGAACGTCGAGACGCTCGTGCAGGGCCAGGGCCGCATCCGCGATGTGCGCCAGGGGCCCGACGGCTACATCTACCTGGTCATCGAGGACCGCGACGTGAAGCCGACGTCGATCTACCGCATGGAACCGGTGGAACGGACGACGGTCAGATAGCGGGTGCGGGCAGGTGCGGACACGTGCGGGCGCGTGCGGGCGGGGTTGCCTTCTGTGACCGCGTGAGCACCTGACGCCGGCGATGGCGGTGTCAGATCACGTGCGCGCGGGCGGGCGCCGGGCGTGGTGCGCGGCCAGTGACGATTGCACCATCACGAATTCCCCGACGTTGTCCGGGGTGACGAGGCCGACGACGCGGCCATCCTGGACGACGGCGCCAATGCGCGATCCCGTGGTCTGCAGGGTCTGGAAGACCGACTCCAGCATGTCGTTCGCGTCCACGACGGGCACGTCGCGCCGCATCACGTCGCCCACGGCCACCGCGTCTCCCCGCTGGGCGAGGGCCCCCTGGAGATCGCGCAACGTCAGGACGCCGACGACCTGCCGATCGCTCATCACCGGGAAGTCCTGCTGCGTGCCCGTGAGCAGCAGCTCCACGGCGCGCTTCAGCGGATCGTCCGGCGCCAGGGGGTGGAACTCGGTGATCATCGCGCGGCTGACGGGAATGCCGCCCAGGGCGGACTTCATCTGCACGACGCTGGCTTCCTGCGCCGCGCCAATCCAGACGAAGAGCGCGATGAAGATGAGGAACGGGTTGCCCGCCGTGAGGCCGAAGAACCCGAAGAGGAACGCCATGCTCTGGCCCAGCGTGGCCGCAATCTGCGTCGCCTGCGTGTAATCCATGCGCGTGGCCAGCAGCGCGCGAACCACGCGTCCGCCATCCATGGGGAACGCAGGCAGCAGGTTGAACCCGACGAGGAACGCGTTGACCAGCATGAGCCGCTCGAGGAACGGCCCCTGGACCACGTTCACCTCCTCGATGGGCGCGAGGCTCGACGTGGTCCACAGCCACGCGTAGAGGAGGCCGGCAATCACCACGTTGACGGCCGGGCCGGCCAGCGCCACCCAGAGCTCCTGGATCGGATCGCTCGGCATCCGCTCGAGCCTGGCGACCCCGCCAATCGGGAGCAGCGTGATGTCCTTCGTCCTGATCCCGTAGCGGCGGGCCGTCAGCGCGTGTCCCAGCTCGTGGAGGACCACGCACGCGAAGAGGGCCAGGATGAAGACGATGCCGCCGATGACGGCCGCGACCGTCCGGCCGAGCATCCAGTGCTGCCATCCCACGAAAGCGAGCAGCAGCAGGAAGGTCGGGTGCATGTACACCGCGATGCCCGCGAGCGAGCCGAGCCGCCAGGTCAGCGGGGGCAACGGATCCTTGGCCACGCCTACAGCATAACGTCAGCGACAGGCCCTCGAGGCGGAGGGGCCACCAGCACGAGGCGGCCCGCTCCGGCGGGGCCCGTCACCGCGCGGCCGCCAGCGTGGAGACGTAGGAGCCCGGCGCGAGCCTGGACGCGATCGACAGCCGGTTCCATGCGTTGATGGTGGCGACCAGCAGCGTGAGGTTCGACAGTTCCCGATCGTCGAAGTGCCGCCGGCACTGGTCGTACACTTCGTCCGGCACGTGCCCCTCGGCCACGAACGTCACCGCCTCGGCCCAGTCCAGGGCGGCGCGCTCGCGGTCGCTGTAGTACGGGCACTCGCGCCACGCGTCGAGGGAATAGAGGCGCGGCTCGTGCTCGCCGAGCGCCCGCAGGTCCTTCCAGTGCATGTCGATGCAATACGCGCAGCCGTTCAGCTGCGAGGCGCGCAGCTTCACCAGGTGCAGCAGGATGGGTTCGAGCCCGCAGCCCTCGAGGTACGTCTCGAGGGCGTCCATGGCCGCGTAGACGCCGGGCGCAGCCTTGCTGTAGTCGAATCGTTGATCCATGGCGGGTTCACCTCGATGCGTCCGGCGCGTGCCGCGGCCTCGAGGCCAGCAGCAGCGCGCCTGCCGACGCGGAGAAGACCGAATAGTCCATCGGCGACTTCAGTCCGAACGAAATGGCCATCGCGGTGCCGAAGATGGCCAGCAGCACGGCGCTGCCAAGGGCAGGCATGAACGCGTTCACCTCCGCAGTGTAGGCGACGAACCGCGCGAAGGCGTCACCCCACGGGGCCCCCGTCCACAGGCCGAACCGCCCGGCCACCGCCGACAGGAAGGCGGCGCCGAGCGCGAGACGAGCGTAGCGTTCCACGAAGCCGCCGTCGCCAGGGATGACGCTCAGCGGCCGACGATGATCTTGAACCGGAAGGTCGTGCCGCCCAGGTCCGTCTCTTCGAAGACCGCTCCAATCCCCGTGTCGCCCAGGCCGTCGGGCACGCCGGCCCACTGGACCTCGCCGGCGAGCCAGATGAACGGCGCCACGCGGAGCTCGAGGCCGCCGCCGACGTGGTATCCGATGTGCCCCTCGCGGACGCTGCCGCTGGTGAGCGTGGGCGCGTCCTCTTCCAGCACGTGCCAGCCGAGACCGCCACCGGCGTATCCGGCAAGGCGGTTGCGCGTCGGCTGTCGATACCCGACGGTCACCTGGATTGGCGTGATGGTGACCGCATTCGGAATCGCGGTTCGGAAGAGCTGGGAGCCCGAGGCGATCACGCGATGCCCGGTTTCCTCGAAGCGCTCGATACCCGCCTGCAGGAACAGCCCCCGCCTGAACACCACCTGTGCGCCGCCGCCAATCACGGTGCCGAAGGGGCTCTCCAGGATGGCCTCGAAGCTGTCCTGGGCTGTGAAGAGCGACCCTCCGAACTGGCCGAAGGCACGGATCATCACGTCGCCGCCCCGTTCCACACGCGACCCCGGCCTCGGGTCCAGGAACTCGACAGCGGTCTCGGCGACCCAGCCGCGGGCCCACGACACGCCGGGTGTGCCCGGCGCCGTCTTCACCTCGATCCATCGGCCAGCCTGCTGTCCCGCCTCCAGGACGGTGCCCGCGGCCACACGGCCAAGGACGACGCTGTCGCCGCGCGGTCGCTCCATGACGGGCGTCGCGCGCGTGATGCGGGCGCGCGTGGGCGTCTGTGCCCCTGCGTCGGCCGCCACGAGGGGCGCCAGGAGCAGCAGCATCGCTGCGAGTGCGCAGGAAAGGAGTCGCGTTCGAGGCACGTTGGCGTCCATCACTTGTGTGGCGACGTGAGCGTCTTGGTGGAGGTGGCGACGGCCGTCGCCGATCCGGCAGCGGCCGTGGCGTCGCGTGCCGCGGCTGCCGGGCCGGTCGTGCGTTCGAAGACCGTGATCAGGGTGCCGCTGCCGCGCCCGCCCTGATCGCCCGATCCGGTGAACGTGCCCGTGAAGATCTGCACGCTGCCGCCCGCGTTCACCCGCACCGTGTAGTTCGTCCGGTCGACGCCGCAGCTGCTCCAGTAGTCCACGCGCACGGTGTACTCGCCGCGCGGCGCGCGCCCAACCGGCCAGGTGATGTTCTCGTTGCGCACGCCGTCGATGGAGCAGCCTGCGTTCGAGTCGAGGTCCAGCGAGCCGCCGCTGGCCGCCGTCCGGTTCGCGTAATAGACCTCCTCGCCGGACGGGTCCACGACGTGCAGGTCGACATCGCTGTCCGCGTCCCACGACAGCGTCACCTGCACGTCGCCGGTGCCCACCGACGCGACGGTGGTGGACAAACCCGCGTAGGGACCGATGGCGCCCGATGGATCCGCCACGGCGAACCGGAAGTCCAGCTCGCTCAGCGGGATCGCCTGCGGGAAGGTGAGAAGGACCGCGGCCGTGGTGAGTGGCGCGGGCAGGCGCAGCTCGAAGTACCCGTCGATGCCGCCGGCGGCTTCGGAGGCCAGACTCACGGACCTGCCCTCCACGTACACGTACACCGCCTGGAAGGGTGACGAGGCAGCGACGACCGCCGACAGCGTGCCGCCGTTCACCACGGTCGGGTTGCCGGAGACGGTGATCTCCGGGCCGCCGGCGGGCGCGGGCGCCGCGCCCGGCCGAGACGCCGCGCGCGCGGTCGCCACTTCGACGGAACTCACGAGGCTGGTCAGATCGAGCGACGGCAGATCGGACGGCGAGATGGGGGAATCGGGGCCCCCGTTGCAGCTCGTCAGCGCCAGCAGCGCCGACGCGGCAAGGACGAGCCCATGGCGCGTTCGCGGCATCACCCTCGTTATCGGCACGGTGGGCGATGGCAGCACCCTTGACCGTGAAGGCTGAGTGGCGCGCGCCCGGGCTCGTGCACGCATGTTCACGGCGTGGCGCTCGAACGCATCACGACCGGCTGCCCTGCTGCCGATTCCGGGGAATCGGATAGTGTCTTGTTCCATGACTGCGATGACGCGACGAACGTTCCTCGAGGCTGGCGTGGGCGTGGCGATGGCGCCGGCCGCGAGCGCGCCGGTCGACGCTGCCCGTGCCTCGCGACAGGCCGCCCCTGCCCTGGCCGCCGGCCTCCCCGACGTCGTCGTGGTGGGCGCGGGCGCGTTTGGCGTGTGGACCGCGCTGACGCTGCGCGAGCGCGGGGCGAGGGTGACGCTGCTCGACGCCTATGGTCCCGGCCACCCGCGAGCCACGTCGTGCGACGAAGTGCGGCAAATCCGGATGAGCTACGGCGCCCGCGAAGTCTACTCGCGCCTGGCGATGAACGCGCTCCAGCGATGGAGAGCGCGGGAAGAGGAGTTCGGACGGAAGCTGCTCTTCCCGGGCGGCCGCCTGGTGATGCGGCGCGCCTGGAACAAGGAACTCGAGGACCAGAAGGCGATCTTCGATCGGCTGTCGCTCGCGTACGAGGTGCTGCAGCCCGAGGAGATGACGAAGCGCTATCCGCAGGTGGGCTTCGAGGGCGTGGGCGTGGGTTTCCTCGACATCAATGCGGGCCTCCTGAAAGCGCGTGAGGCCATCGTGACCATCACGGAGACCTTCGAGCGGAAGGGCGGCGGAATCCGGCTGGCGCGCGCCATGCCTGGCACCGCCGCGGGACGCACGCTGCAGGACGTGACGATCGACGGCGGCGGCGCACTGTCCGCGGGCGCGTTCGTCTTCGCCTGCGGCCCGTGGCTGCGGCATGTGTTCCCCGCTCTCCTCGGGAAGGTCATCACCACCGCGCGCATCGAGATCGCCTACATCGGTTCACCCGCGGGCGATTCCAGGTACCGCCAGGGCGTGCTGCCGAACCTCTCGGAGGAGGGCACGTTTCCCGGCGCGCCGGCCAGCGAGGTCTCCTACACGCAGTCGGACATCGATGCAGGCCTCAAGATCGCGCGCGGCGGTCCGCGCCTGCCCATCGACCTCGACCGCGACGAGCGGATTGTCTCGGCGTGGCAGATCCATCGCATTCACGAGTACGTGCGCGTGCGCTTCCCCGGGCTGAGGGAGCCCATCGTGGCCAGTCGTGTGTGCCAGTCGGACGCGGCGCCGGACGGCCATTTCGTCCTCGATCGCCATCCCGGCTACGACAACGTGTGGATCGCCGGTGGGGGATCGGGGCACGGCTTCAAGCATGGCCCGATGGTGGGTGAGTACATGGCAGACCGCGTGACGGGCCAACCGGCAGCGCCCGAGCTGGAGAGACTATTCTCGCTGGCGGGACGGGTCTGAGGCGCTCGCGGCGTACGGGCCTTCGCTGCGCTCAGGTGGGCCCTCGCGTTGCTCGGGTGGGCGCTCGCTGCGCTCGCGTGGGAGCGTGTCGGCGCCACGGTAGAATGCGGGGATGGCGCGTATCGGCATCCCTGGCCTGCTCATCGCAGCCTTCTTCGCGACCGCGGCGATGTTCGCTCAGGTGCCGGCGCAGTCCGCATCGCAGGCGCCTGCAGCGCCCGGGCCCGGCCAGACCGACGATCCATTCCCCGGGCCCATTCCAGCCACCGAGGGCGTCATCCGCGTGAACGTGGCGGAGTTCGCCGCGCTCCCCGACATCGACGGCGTGGCCGCGCGCATGATGAACCTGGTGGACGAGCCTGGCACGAAGCGCCTCTTCGTGAACGACATGCGCGGGCCCCTCTACCGCGTCAGCTACGACGGCAAGGCGGTGGCGCTCTACCTCGACGTGAACGCGCCCGCATGGGGACACTCCGTGCAGTCCGCGGGCCGCGAGCGCGGCTTCCAGAGCTTCACGTTCCACCCGCAGTTCGGGCGGCCGGGCACGCCCGGCTTCGGCAGGTTCTACACCTACCAGGACGTCATCGAGATCTCGCCGACCCCCGACTTCCTCCCCTCCGGCGGGGACACGCCGACGCACGACACGGTGCTCCTCGAGTGGACGGCGAAGACGCCCGGCGCCCCGGCCTACGACGGCGGCGCGCCGAAGGTGTTGTTCCGGATGCGACAACCCTTCGCCAACCACAACGCCGGTCACATCGCGTTCAACCCGCTGGCCTCGCCCGGCAGCCCCGAGTTCGGGCTGTTGTACCTGGGCGTGGCCGACGGCGGCAGTGGCGGCGACCCGTTCAACATGGCGCAGAACCTCGGGTCCGCGTTTGGCAAGCTGTTCCGCATCGATCCGCTCGGGACCAACAGCCGCAACAAGCGGTACGGCATCCCCGCGGGCAACCCGCTCGTGAACACGCCCGGCGCGCTGCCGGAGATCTACGCCTATGGCATCCGCAACACGCAGCACTTCGCGTGGGACCCGAAGAACGGCAACATGTTCCTCGCCGACATCGGCCAGAACATCATCGAGAAGGTGTCGCTCGTGACCGCCGGCGCGAACCTCGGGTGGAACGTGTGGGAGGGCAGCTACCGCTTCATCAGCCGATCCGCTGTCGCCGCCGAGGGGCGGCGCGCCGACCCGAAGGTGACCTACCCGGTCGTGGAGTACGGGCAGATCGACCCGCTGCTCCAGTCGCAGGCCGCGGCCAACGGCGTGATCGTGTATCGGGGCAGCCAGCTGAAGCCGATCGGAAACCTCGTGCTCTTCACCGACATGCCGAGCGGCGAGATCTTCTACTTCAGCGCCGACAGGCTGCCGCAGGGCGGTCAGGACGCGATTCGCCGGGTGCTGCTCCGCTGGCACGGAGCCGACCGCACCGTGCTGCAGGTCATCCAGGAGAAGAACGTCGCGCAGGGAAAGAAACCCGCCACGCGCGCCGATCTGCGATTGTCGATGGCGCTCGACAACCAGGTGTTCCTGCTCAACAAGGGCGACGGCGTCATCCGCCGGCTCGTGCCCTGAGGACGCGCGCTTCCGGCGCGCGTAGGCCGCTGCGCGGTGGGCTGCGCTGAACCGCCCGGCGGTGGGCGTGTGCCCGCTAGGCGCGACCGTGCAAGCGGCGTCGCACGGCCGCGACGAAGGCGTCGAGGTCGCCCAGGTGGTGGCTGAGGATATCGGCCACGACCTCGAGATCGACGTCGTCATAGCCGTGGACCAGGATGTTCCGGAATCCCGCCATGTTGCGGAGCGTGCCGGCGAGCGCCTCGTCGAGCCAGCCGTCCTGCAGCAGCAGGTCGAACAGTTCCCGGTTCGTGCGTGGCTCGCCAAGGCGTCGGTCCGACACGATGTGCGACGCCACGTCGAGCGCGGCCTGGATGGCGATCTGCAGGGTGTGTTCGACGAAGCGCTGCTCTCGGACGTCGACGGCCAGGGCCTCAGGTCTCGCCAGCCGGCGCAACTCCGAGAGGCATGTCTCGACGAGTGCCAGCTTCTTGGCGAGGAGGTCAGGGTCCGTCACGCCTGCCCTTCTTTGGCGGTCCGATAGCGGGTCAGCACCGGCTCGAGATCGAACGCCTCGTTCCGCGTCTGCACCTCGAACGCGATGCGGGCCGCCCGATCGCGGTCGACGAGCAGGCGACCGTCACGCAGCACCCTGATGCGCAGATCGGCGGGCGCGTCGTTCAGCACGATGAGGTCCACCGTTCGGCCGAGCGCCCGCTCGAGTTCGCCCTCGAGGACGAGCCGGGGGCCGTCGAGGCGCTGTGGCGGAGGCGAGGTGAACAGGGCGGCGATGTCGACATCGCTGCCAGCTGTCGCGGTGCCACGAGCCATGGAACCAAAGAGGTATACCGCGACCACCCCTTCGCGCGTCGCAAAGACGTCCGCGATCCGCTGCTCCAGCGAGGGCTCCACGCCCCGATTATAGCGTCCGGTCGTCAGTCGTAGCGCAGCGCCCGCACCGGATCGATGCGCGTCGCGCGTCGGGCCGGAATGACGCACGCGAGCAGGCCCGCCCCGGCGAGGGCGACGACCACGGCGGCGAAGATGAGCGGATCCCACGGCCTCACGCCGAAGAGCAGGAGGCCGAGCCCCTGTGAGAGGAGCGCGGCCACGACCAGCCCGAGCGTGAGCCCCGCGGCGATCTGCCAGGCGCCTTGCCGCAGGATCAGCATCATCACGCTGCGGCTCTCGGCGCCCAGGGCCATCCGGACGCCAATCTCCCTCGTCCGGTTGCCCGCGGAGAACGACATGATGCCGTAGAGCCCGATTGTCGCCATCGCAAGCGCCGCGAGGCCGAAGGCCACGAACAGCGTGCCAAAGGCGCGGTAGAACCACGTGTCGAGCGCGTACTGGTCGGACAGGGATCGCACCCAGTAGAGGGGAAGCGCCGCGTCGATCTGGTTGACCTCGTCCTGGACCGTCGCCGCGTAGGAGGTGGCCGCCTGCTCGGTCCGCACGGCGAGGCTCATGAAGTTGATGGCGTTCTGCGCGAGCGGCAGGTAGACGCCCTCGTGGCGGGGATTGATCGCGCCGATGGCGCCGCCCAGGTGCAGGTCCGGCACGACCCCGACGATGGTCCGCCACGGCGTGTCGTCCTGCCCGAGCCTGACGCGCGCGCCCAGCGGATCCTTGCCAGGGAAGAACAGCTCGACGAAGCGCTCGTTGACGATGGCGACCGGTTGAGTCTCGGCAGCATCCGTCCGCGCGAACAGCCGGCCGCGAACGGGCCTCACACCGACGATGTCGAAGTAGGCGGGGGAGATGACGATGCGCCTGGCCAGCGGATGGTCCTGGTCGGTGGGGTAGGCCACGCCGTCCACCGTGAGCGGCTGCATCTGACCGCCACGAGCCGGCAGGTCCGACGTCCACGCCACCGCGCGGATGCCGGGGCGGCCCTCGAGCCGCTCGACCAACCCGTCGTAGAACGCCAGCTGCGATGCCGCGGTCGGGTAGTCCTTCTCGAACAGGCCGACGCGCGCGGTGAGGATGTTCGCGGTGTCGAAGCCGTAGTCGAACCGGGCGACGTTGACCACGGTGCGAATCATGAGGCCAGCCGCCACCAGGAGGCCGCACGACACCGCGAGCTGGGCCACGACCAGCACCTTGCTGACGCGGCCCATGCGCAGGCTCGACGACCCGCGCGACTCGTCGTTCATGATCTCCGCGACGTTCGCATTCGACGCCCGGAGGGCCGGAATCGTGCCCGCCGCCAGCGTCGAGAGGATCGTGAGACCGACAACGAACGCGGCGACCGCCGGGTCCAGCCGTGCCACGAACCACAGCGGCATCTCCTGCGTGGCCAGGCCGGCATTGAAGAAGTCCATGCCGACCTTCGCGACGACGAGGCCGACGACCGTGCCGGCCGCCGCGAGCACCAGCGTTTCGGCGAGCAGCTGCGTGATCGTGCGCCACCGGCTGGCGCCGAGCGCCGTGCGCACCGCGATCTCCTTGGCCCGCACGACCGTGCGCGCGAGCAGGAGATTGGCCACGTTGGCGCAGGCGATGAGCAGCACGCCGAACACCGCGCCCAGCATCGTGTAGAGCATCGCGACGGCCGGCGGGCCGATGAACGTGTCCACCTGGCGCATCAGCGTCACGCCGACGCCCTGGTTCGACGCCGGATACTCGGTCGCCAGCCGCCCGGCGATGGCCGACATCTCGGCCTGCGCCTGATCCAGCGTCACGCCGTCCTTCAGCCGGCCTATCGCCTGGACCACGGTGCCCTCGAGCGCCGGCCCGCCGCTGCGCGAGTAGGCGAGCGGGTCGATGCGCAAGGGCAGCCACGCGTCCATCTGGCTGGGGAAGCCGAACTTCTCCGGCATCACGCCGACGATGGTCGTCACCTCGGCGTTGGCGCGGACGGTCCGTCCGACGATGGTGGGATCCCCCTGGAACCGATCCTGCCAGGCGCGATAGCTGAGGATCATCACCGGGGGCGTCGACGGATGGTCTTCTTCCGGCCGGAAGGTGCGCCCGAGGATGGGGCGGACGCGCAGGACGTCGAACAGGTGAGCACTGGCGTAGGCGCCGAGGTAGCGGATGGGCTGGCCCTCGGTGCCGCCGACGTTGACGGTTTCGGCGTAGTAGGCTGCGATGTCCTCGAAGCTCGTCTGCTGCCGGCGCCAGTCGTGGAAATCGTGGATGCTCACGCCCATGAACTGCACGCCCTGGGCGGGCCTGTTCCGGAAGAGCGCCACCAGCTCGTCTGCGTCCTCGAACGGCAGCCCCTTCAGCACGGCCACGTACACGATGCTGAACATCGTCGTGGTGAGGCCGATGCCGAGGGCCAGAGCGACGATGGCCGAGAGGCTGAGGCCGGGCCGGCGGACGAGCATGCGGACGCCGTAGCGGAGGGGGCCGAGAACCGGGCGCATACGTGCCTCCAGGTAGAGGATGCCGGCCGGGCGATCTGGGGAGAACGGGCGCAGACGCGTTCGGACTTCAGGTGCTTTGACGAATTCCAGGGCGAGGAAGTTGTCGTCGATCGCCCGCCGTGCCCGGGCTACGCCGGGAACAGGACACCCGGTGCGAGCTTGCCGGCGGGGTCCAGCGCACGCTTGACCGCGCGCATCTGCTCGAGGCCGTCGGCGCCGTAGAGCTCACGGAGCAGGCGCTGCTTGAGCGGGCTTCGCCCGACCCCGTGCTCGGCGAGCGGGGCGCCGCCCATCGCGATCACCCCCCGCGCGATCTCGAGGACCGCCTCGCGGCCGCGCTCCACGTCCTCCAGGGACCTCGGAATCAGGTTCGGGTGCAGGTTGCCGTCGGACGCGTGCCCCCAGATCGCGTAGTCCAGGCCTCGACGCTCGAAGGCGACCCGATAGAGGGCGATGGACTCGGCCAGCCGCGGGAACGGGACGACGGGATCGGCGGCGGTCTTCTCGATCGCGGGGTGCACCGCGGCCTTGGCGGCGGCGACGCGCGCGTTGACGCTTGCGGGGATGGCTTCACGCAGGCCGAAGAGCCGCTCGGCCCCGCGGTCGTCCCCAGGGGCCGCGACGACCGGATCGCGGGCAATCCTCTCCGACCGGAGCAGCCCCTGCAGGCATTCCATGTCGGCCCCTTCGTCCGCGCCGATTTCGAGCTGCACCAGCAGCAACGCCGAGCCCTGCGCCGGGCGCTCGACGTTCGCGCGCGCGAAGGCATCGTCGGGGACGACGCGAAGCGCGCGGTCGTCCATGTACTCGATCGCCGAGACGTCGAGTCCTGCCGACCCGTCACGCCGGGCCATCGCGCTCGCCCGAAGGGCGCCCGTGACGGCGATGGCCTGGGCATCGCCCGCGCAGGTGACAAGCGCCACCAGGACGCGCGGCCGCGCGACGAGGCGAAGGACTGCGTCCACGACGACGCCGAGCGTGCCCTCCGACCCGACGAAGAGGTCGACAAGGTCCATGTCGGGGCACGCGAAGTAGCCCGCCGAGAGCTTCGCGACGTCCGGCATGCGGTACGAGGGCACCGGCACGCGGGCGGTCTGCCCGGACGTGAAGACGACCTCGAACCATCCATCGGCCGACGCCGTCACACTTCCACGGTGGAGGTCGAGGACATCGCCGTTGGCGAGCACCACGGTCAGGGCCTCGACCCAGGAACGCGTCGACCCGTACTTGAACGTCGCCGCGCCGGCGGCGTTGGTGGCGATGGTGCCGCCCACGAACGCGCCGTCGTAGGTGGGCACGGGCGGGTAGTAGAGCCCATGGGCAGCCAGCGCGCGCTGCAGGGTCGCCAGGGGCACGCCCGCACCCGCCCGGACGGCGTACCCGGCTGGCGCGTCCATGGCGTTGAGCGCGCGCGTGCTCAACACCACATCGCCGCGCGGGGTCGCGCCGCCCGTCAGCGACGACTGCGCGCCGATCGGCAGCACGCGATCGGCGCTTGCGACGAGCGCGGCCACCTCGGCCTCGGTGCGCGGCGTGGCCACGCCGGCGCCGAAGCCCCCGGGCACGAGCGCCGCATCGCTCAGGAAGGACGAGACGACGGCGGGATCCCGATCGATTGCGGGCGGCGACGCCGGCTGCGCCGGTCGCGCGTGGATGCGATGCACCTCGATGGACGCCCTCAACGGGTCACTGCGGTCTCCGCTGCCAGGCGGACCGACGCTCCAGCGCACGCCCGCCGCCGGGCAGGTTCGTGTGCTGGCAGCCCGCTCGTTGGCGGGGACGACCTCCTGGCCGTCGGGCCGCGCGTGCGCCGTCCGGGTGGCGTTGCTCCTGTTCCTCTGCAGTGTGCCACAGGCGGGACCGTGGAATGCAGCCAGGGGTGCAGGGGTGCAGGGTGCAGGGGGGTGCGGCGGGGCGACGTGAGTTGGATTAACGTAGAGCGGAATCGTCGGTCATGTCTCGATCCACGGATCGCTGACGTGGCCGCGCCGCCGAGCGCCATCGAGTGGCGCCCACGGACATCGACGCCGCCCTCGCGGAGGCGCGCCGCGACGGCAAGCGCGTGCTCGTGGATTTCAGCGCCGACTGGTGCCCGCCGTGCATCGCCATGAAGCACGACGTGTGGCCGGACCCGCAGGTGGCCCGCGCCATGGCGGACGGCTACGTGCCCCTGCTCATCGACACGGATCGCAACACCGCGGTTCCCGAGCGCTACGGGGTCACCGGCATCCCGACCATCCTCATCCTCGATCACACCGGCACGGTGGTGCGCGAGGGCGGGTTCTTCTCGGCCTCTGGCATGGTGAGGTTTCTCGAAGGAGGAGCGTAGAGAGCACGTCGCCGCCGCGCACCGGCGGCGTGAAGCACACGCGCGGGGTCTCTCGCGTCGGCATCGTCTTCAACGGCGCACGCTGACGCGGAATCGTCAGTCTTCGCGCAGAGCCTTGTGCGTCGGCTGTTCGCCAGAAAGGCGCTGCAGTCGAGGTCAGTGAATGATCCCGCGGCTGAGCGCGATGCTCACCGCGGCGGTCCGATCCTGCGCGTCCAACTTGAGCAGGATGCTCTTCACATGGGTCTGGACGGTTTCCTCGCTGATGCCGCACACCGTGGCAATCTCGCGATTGCGCAGGCCCTGGCGGATGTGGCCAACGACCTCCACCTCCCGCGGTGTCAGCACAGGCCGGGCGGCGCGGCCGGCAAGCTTGGCCCGCACCTCCGGGCTCATCAGGGGCGGCCGGCCCCGGTGGACGTCGCGCACGGCCTGCACGAGGTCGGCAAAGGCCGCTTCTTTCAGCACGTAGGTGGCCGCTCCAGCCTCCAGCGCCCGGTACATGTCCTCGTCGCCGTGGAACATCGTCAGCACGACGATGCGGGCGCGAGCGTCGATGTGTCGGATGGCGGCAATCGCGTCCACGCCGCTCATGCGGCCCAGCTGCAGGTCCATGAGCGTAACGTCGGGCCGCAGCGCCGAGTACAGCTCCACAGCCTCCTCGCCCGAACCGGCCAGGCCCGCCACCTGCATGTCCGCCTGTCGAGCGATCAGCATCGACAGACCTTCGCGTACGATGCGGTGATCGTCCACGCAAAGCACGCGAATCGGCTCTGCCGGTTCAGGCGACGCGGGGGTTGGTTCCATACGGGACCGTCACCTCGACCTGGGTTCCTCGACCCGACTGGCCCTGGATGCGGACGGATCCGCCGGCGGCCCGGGCGCGCTCGCGCATGCTGACCAGGCCGAGGCCGCCCGTGTGCGAGGCCTTGGTGTTGTCCACGCCGCGCCCATCATCGGTCACCCGCAGCACGACGCAATCGGCCGCGTAGCGCAGCTCGGCGCGCACCTCTTCCGCGCGCGCGTGGCGAACGGCGTTGGTGATGGCCTCCTGGCCGATGCGCAACAGGTGCTCCTCGGCCTCCGAACGGCACGATCGCACCGTCCCCGCGACGCCGAACCGGAAGCGTATCGTGGACCCGGCGGTGAGGTGCTCGCCCGTCGTGCGCAGCGCCGCGGCGAGCCCCAGCTGCTCGAGGGCCGGCGAGCGGAGACCGAGTATCGACTGGCGCGCCTCGCGCACGTACTGCTCGACGCCGTGTCGGAGGTCGATGAACTGGCGGTTCAACTGGGGTGCCGAGGCCTGCACATCCGCCGCAATCGCGTCGCAGCGCAGCGCGACGCCGAAGAGCCCCTGGAGCAGGGTGTCGTGGATCTCGCGGGCTACGCGGGCCCGCTCGGCGAGCAGGATGGACATCTCGGCCCGGATGCGCCGCAGGTGCAGCCGCCAGGCCAGCGTCACCACACCCAGCACGGCCGCGAGACACAGGGTGAAGAACCAGGGCGTCTGGTAGAACATCGGCTCCACCTCGAACGCCCACGCAGCAGCCCGATCCGGCCATGTGCCGTCCGTGTTGGTGGCCATGACGTGGAAGCGGTAGGCGCCTGGCGCCAGGTTGGTGTAGGACGCCGACCTGTGGGTCCCGGCGTCCACCCAGCCGGCGTCGAACCCGTCCAGGCGATAACGGAATCGGATGGTGGCCGGCGACGCCAGCGCGAGCGCCCCGAACTGGATGTCGAGGCGCCGCGTACCGGGGGCCAGCGTCGCCACGCTGCCGTCGGTGGTGGCGTGTCCGTCGACGACAACGGTGTCGACGCTCGCATCGACGGGACGGGCTCCGGAGATGCGCGTGGGTTCCACAACCGACAGGCCCCGGCTGGTGACGAACCAGAGGCGGCCGTGCGGGTCGCGAATTGCGCCCCGGTGTCCGTACCAGCGGGGGTTGCCCGCCAGGCCGTCGGCCTTGTTGATGTAGGCGAGCGGCACGGGGTCGGCCGGGGCCGACAGGTGTCGCCGCAGGTCGTCGGCCGACACGCGCAGCAGGCCGGATCGCACGGCCACCCAGAGTTGGCCGTCATCGTCCTCGACAATGGCGGTCAGTCCCTCGAGGCGATGGCCGTGGGCCTCGCGCGCGATCGTGAAACGCCCTTCGGCCAGCCGTGCCAGGCCGGTCTGGCCACCCACCCACAATGCGCCGGTCGTGTCGAGGTGCCAGGCACGAATGGCGCCGATATCGGGTCCTGTCTCGCCACCGTATTCGCGCGTGCGCCCATCCGGGTCCACACTTGCCAGGCGGCCGTCGGTGGTGGCCAGCCACAGCGTGCCGCCGACGGTGGTCTCCATCCACGTGAGCTTGGCGCGCTGGAGTGCCGGCGGGACCGCCGCCGGCCGAATTCCGTTCGCATTGGCCACGTGCAGGCCCCGCTCCGCGTCGGACAGCCACAGCCCGCCGCGGCGATTCGAAGCCACCAATCCGATGGATCGCAGCGTGCCGAGGCCTCCCGACGGCTCGTGGCGGCCGGCATCGTCGAACCACCAGATCCGCTCGCCGGCCGACATCCAGAGCCGGCCCCGCTCGTCGGCATGAATCGCCTTCACTTCGCCGCGATGCTTGACGACAGGCGCGCCGATGTCGCCGCCTGGCGGGAACAGCAGCAGCGAGTCGGCGGTCATGATCCAGATGCCCTGCGGCGTGCTCTCCACACCGCTGACGAGGCCAAGGCTCTGGATGGGCGTGGCGACGAACCGTGTGAGACGGTTCAACCCGTCGAGCGTGCCGGCCCAGATGTTGCCGTCGCGATCCTCGAACACAGAGACCACACCGTTGCCGAGCAGACCCGTCGTCACGGTGGACTGCTCCACGACTGGCCGGCCGTGCGCGTCGGCGGTCACCCGCCACAGGCCCTGGCCGCCCGTGCCAACCCACAGGTGGCCCGACCGGTCGTGAAGCAGCCGATTCCCCCGGGCGATCTCGCCCGGAACCACGGGGCGTGGGGAGTCGAGGCGGCCCGCGAACCCGTGCGCGCCGTCGGTGCGCCAGACGACGCCGGTGTCATCCACGCTCAGACCGAACACAGGCTCCTCGCGCACTGGTGGGACGCCGAGTGACTCGAAGCGATGCCGGTCCGGCGTTGCCGACACCAGCACGCCGCGTCGTGTCCCGACGAGCAACCGGCCGTCCGACGCGACCGCGAGGGCGTGGACCTCGACCCGATCGAGGCCTTCGGCCCGCCAACGGGCCCCCGCGCCGCCGTGGAAGCGGAACAGGCCACCGAGATGGCCGGCCCAGACGGCGCCGTCCCGGTCCTCGGCCAGAGCGCGGACCGAGCCGGCGTCCAGACCGTCGGCCATCGAAAACGAGTCGACCTCCGCCATTACGCCCGGCGCCGTGCGCCGGTACCGGATGACACCGCCGTCTTCGCCCAGGCCGACCCAGAGCTCGCCACCGCGCGCCATCAGGATGGCGCGCACGGACCGTCCGACCGAGGACCCGGCTACCGGCGTGAACCGCGCGCCGTCGAAGCGGACGAGGCCGCCGTCCGTGCCCAGCCAGAGGAAGCCGTCCTGATCCTGCGTGATCGCGAGCACCTCGCTCGACGGCAGGCCGTCGTGGATGCTCCACGCCGTGAGGCTGTAATCGCTGAGAACGTTGCGCAGGTCTACGGCCCGGGCAAAGGATGGCCCCGGCCCGGCCAGTGACAGGAGCAGGGCGAGCGCCACGCCTCGAACCGTCATGGATCCTCCCTGCCCGGCACTGATGCGCGTGGGCGCCGGGCTGCTGACCGGCAGAAGGATATACCACAGCCTGCCTTGCGGCGGCGTTCGGAGTCCCTCCCTGATTCCGGGGATGCGCGCCCCGATCCATCTGGCTAGAGTTGCCCGGTGACAGGCGCGGCGACGTCTGCCGCGCGGCCTTCTTCCGTGACGGAGAGGAGCACCATGGCGACACCGCGTCTTCTTCTCGTCGGATCCCTCGTGGCGTGCCTGGTCGCCGGAAGCGCCGAGGCACGCCAGGGCGTCTCGGGCCTTCGCGGGCGAGTGGTGGACCAGCAGAAGGGCGTGCTGCCCGGCGTGACGTTGACGGTCACGCACCGGGAAAGCGGCGTCACCCGCGAGACCGTGACTGGCAGCGACGGCTCGTTCTCGGTTCCGGCCCTCGTCCCAGGGCCATATCGAGTGACAGCCGAGCTCGCCGGCTTCAACCGCTACCAGTTCGAGGAACTGCAGCTTCGGGTGGGGTCCACGGCCCAGCTCGAGGTGGTCCTCCAGGTCGGCGGGCTGACCGAGAGCGTCACCGTCACGTCTGAAGCGCCACAGGTGGACCTGACGTCGACCGAGGTGGGTGGCTCGGTCGCCACGGCTGAGCTGACGAACCTGCCGTCGGGCAACCGCAACTTCACAGGCTTCGTCGCGTTGCTGCCGGGAGTGGTCTACAACCCGACCTCGGACTCCTCGTCCGACAACGTCAACATCAACGGCCAGCACGGCAGCGGCGTGGTGTACCTGATGGACGGTGCCAGCAACAACGACGACCTCCGCGGCGGCAGTGCCGGCGCCCAGGCCCGGACGCCGCTCGAGGCGATCCAGGAATTCCAGGTCGTCACGAACCAGTTCGACGCGGCTTATGGCGGCGCCACGGCCGGCGTCATCAACGCCGTGAGCAAGCAGGGTACGAACAGGGTCCGCGGCAGCGCCTTCGGGTACTTCACCAACCAGGGCCTCACCGCCAAGGACTTCTTCGTCGAGCAGCAGGGGCTCGACAAGCCGGAGGCCTCGCGCAAGCAGTGGGGTGGCACCGTCGGCGGCCCGATCGTCCGCGACCGGATGCATTTCTTCTTCAGCTTCGAGCGTTCCGATCTGGACGAGGGTCGCAGCCGCGTCTACCCGACGCGTCCCGACAAGAGCTTCACCGCGACGCAGGAGACCAACTCGTTCAACTACCTGGGGCGCATCGACCATCAACTGGGCAGTGGCGCGAACTACTCGGTGCGGGCACTGTGGGACCACCAGCCCAACTACAACCAGGTGCTCGGCGACGGCACCAAGGACACGCTTTACATCGAGAAGGACGACGATGTGACTCTGGTGGGCACGTTCAACTGGATCACGAGCCCGACGCAGCTGCTGACGCTGCGCGGCTCCTATGTGCAGGAGCGGCCGGACCGCGGCATGCCGCAGTACTTCGAGGCGCCCTGGTCCGAGGCGCCTCCGATGCTCGACTTCCTCAGCTACTATGACCAGGCCGGGAACGACTACGCGGACGTCCGCGAGATGAAGGTGTACGGGTTCGAGTCGCAGTTCACGTGGTTCCTGCCGGGCCGCGTCGGCAGCCACGACGTGAAGATGGGCACGCAGTACCAGCTCGGTGAGCACCTCCGCAACGACCAGCGCTTCACCAACGGCAGCTTCGCGTTCGCGACCGATCTCGACTTCAACCCGGCCGACCCGCGCACCTACCCGGAACGACTCACGATCCGCGTACCGGGGCGCGCGCGGCTGCTCACGAGGACGCACTCCATCGGTGCCTTCGTGCACGACAAGTGGCAGGCGACCCCGAACCTCACACTGAACATCGGCGTGCGCTACGACCTGCACGTCTCGCCGTTTCGAAACAACTGGAATCCGTTCTTCGCCGATCCCGGCGCCTATCCGATCGACACGAACAACTTCCAGCCGCGGGTCGGGTTCGCCTACAACATGGGCGGCCGCTCGGTCATTCGCGGCGGGTACGGCCTCTTCTACGAGAAGCAGTGGATCGATCGCTTCGAGACCTTCCAGCTGAACCGCGTGTTCTCCGACTCGTTCATCGCGCAGTTCCCGACCAACGCAGCCGATCCGGGGCCGAGCAACGGCCGGCTGCCGACGAACCCCTTCCTGGTGAACGGCCCGGTCGTCAACCGCACGCTGCTGGACCAGATGTTCCCGCCGGGCAGCTTCTCGCGAAATACGGGTGACGTGTACATCGACAATCCCGACCGCATCCTGCCTGCACAGCACCAGGCCACGGTCGGCTACGAGCGGCAGATTCGCGACAACCTGTCGTTCGCCATCGACTACGTCCACTCCTGGAACCGCAATCAGCCCATCCGCTACAACTTCAACGCGCCGGTGCGCGCCAACACGAGCCGCACGGGGCCCATCAGGCGCGTCGACTTCCTCGGGCTCGCCTCGCAGCTCGGGCTGTCGCCCTTCAACGACGATGTCTACACGTATCAGTACGTGGCGTCCTCGCAGTACGACGGCGTGGCCATGCAGCTCGAGAAGCGCTTCTCGGGATACTGGAGCGGGCGCGTGAGCTACAGCATCGGCTACGCGCGTGGCAACACCAGCGGGCTGCCCACCGCGGTCAACGACTTCCAGGTGCTGGACGCTGCCAACCTCGATCGGAACGAAGGCCCGACCAACTACGATCGGCGGCATACGCTGTCGCTCAGCGGCCGACTGGACCTGCCCGCGCTGAAGGGCGTGACGCTGGCCGCCACCGCCCGGATGATGAGCGGGTCGCCCTTCACCGTCTTCGACAGCTCCACCGATGCCGACCAGAACGGGGTGCTCGTCGATCCGCTGCCGGCCGGCTCCTACAGCGGCGCCGGCGAGAACGGGATCACCGTGGAAAGCGACGGCGGCCGGAACGGCGCCTATGGCCCGCGCTTCCTGCAGGTCGACGTCCGCGCCGGCTATCGCGTGCGACTGCCAGCCGACCGCACCGTCGACCTGTTCGCCGAGGTGTTCAACCTGACCAATCGCGCCAATTTCAACAACCCCACCGGCGACCGCCGGTCCGGCAACTTCCTGGTGCCGACCTCCCTGCGCGGCGGCGGATTCCCCCGCCAGCTGCAGCTGGGCGTGCGGCTCGGGTTCTGATAGCGTCAGCAGGCCGTACCATGCAGACCTTCCGCGCCCCCGTCAGCCTCCTGGCTGCCACCACGCTCGTCACCGGGGCCCTCGTCGCCGGGCAGGCGCCCCCGCCGCCCGATGGCCTCGACTACCAGATGTTCAGGACGACCATCCAGCCCATGTTCGTCGCCAAGCGCGAGGGGCTGGTCCGTTGCGTGCAGTGCCACGGCCGCGGCGCCGGGACGGGCGGCCTTCTGATCCTGCCGCCCGCCGCGGGCACCACGACCTGGAGCGACGAGCAGTCGCGGAAGAACTTCGACGCCGTGCGGCGGCTCGTCGTGCCGGGTAACCCCGAGGCCAGTCGGCTGCTCATGCACCCCCTGGCGCGGAGCGCCGGCGGCGACCCGTTCCACGGCGGCGGCAAGCACTGGGATTCGAAGCAGCACCCCGAGTGGCAGGCTCTCGCCCGATGGGTCAACACCGGGACAGCCGCCACCACGACCGCGGCTGCTTCGCTCGACTTCGATGCCTACCGCACGACGGTGGAGCCCGTGTTCCTGAAGGAGCGCGACGGTCCGGCCGGCCGCGTTTCGTGCGCCGGGTGTCATTCCGGCATCGCCACGCGGTTGCGCCTGGCAGCGCCGCCGGAACGCGGCAGCTGGTCCATGGAGCAGTCGACGCAGAACTTCGCCGCCGCGTCGCAGCTCGTGGTTGCCGGCAAGCCGCTCGAGAGCCGCCTGCTCGTGCATCCCCTGGACGCCGCGGCCGGCGGCGATCCGAGCCATTCAGGCGGCAAGTTCTGGAAATCGCAGGACGACCCCGAGTGGCGAGCCCTGGCCGCGTGGGTGAGCGCCGCCACACCCGCCACAGGGGCCGCGGCTCCGGCGGCCCGGGCGCTGGACTACGAGTTCTTCAAGGCGCGCATCCAGCCGATGTTCACGGCCAAGCGCACGGGCCTCGTCCGCTGCACGCAGTGTCACACGCGCGGCACCGGCAGCGGCTTCGCCCTCCAGCCCCTGGCTCAGGGCGCGACGAGCTGGACCGAGGAGCAGTCGCGGAAGAACTTCGAGTCGGCAACGCGGCTGGTGGCGCCGGGCGACCCGACGGCGAGCCGGCTGCTGATGCACCCGCTCGCCAGGACTGCGGGCGGCGATCCGTTCCACGGAGGCGGCAAGCACTGGATCGCGCAGTCCGACGCCGAGTGGCAGACGCTGGCGGCGTGGGTGCGCGGCGCCACGCTGACGGCCCGATGACGACACTTTCGATCCGGAGGCAGCCCATGACTCGTCGGTACCTCGTCTTCCTGGTCCCCGCCCTGGTGCTGCTCGTCGGCACGCCCGCCCTCCTGGGCCGCGCCAACGTCGTGCGCATCATCCAGACCAACGCGGCGGGCGACAACGCGCACGTGATCGACCCTGCCACCAACAAGGTGGTGGGCGTCATCGAGGGCGTCGAGATCGTGCACGGCGTCACGTCGGCGCCCGACGGCACTCGCATCTACCTGAGCAACGAATCGCTCCACACGCTCGACGTCGTGGACGCGAAAACGCTGAAGGTGACCAGCCGCATCCACCTGAGCGGCCGGCCCAACAACGTGGCCGTCACGAAAGACGGGCGCAAGGTCTACGTGGGCATTGCCCAGGCGCCCGGTGCGCTGGACGTCATCGACACGGTGGCGCTGGCCAACGTGAAGACGGTGCCCGTGGAAGGCTCCATTCACAACGTGTACGTCACCCCGGACGGCCGCTTCGCCGTGGCCGGCTCCATCCCCGCCAGCACCATCAGCATCGTCGACACCAGCACGGACACGCTGGTGCGGAAGATCAAGATGAGCGCCGGCATCCGGCCCATGACCTTCGACTGGAACCCGGACGGCTCGACGAAGCACATCTACGTGCAGCTCTCCAACTTCCACGGCCTGGCGGTGGTGGACTTCGCGTCGGGGAAGGAGATACGGCGCATCGAACATCCGCCCATCCCCGGCGAGCACGCGCACACCGACGGCCTGCAGGGCGCGCCGGCGCACGGCCTGGGCGTGTCGCCCGACGGCAGGACGCTGTGGTCCACGAGCAAGGTCTACAGCCACGCGTACGTGTTCTCGCTCCCCGACCTGAAGCCCCTCGGCACCGTGTTCGCCGGCCAGCACCCCGAGTGGGTGACCTTCACGCCCGACAGCCGCTTCGTCTACATCGGCGCCGCGGGCGACAACATGACGTTCGCCATCGACGTGCGGACGTTGAAGGAAGTCGCACGCATCCCGGTCGGCCAGGTGCCGAAGCGCGTGGCCACCGCCGTTCTGCAGATGGACTGAACGGGCGCGGGTGTGCACCCGCGCCGAGTCGCCCGGTTCAGCGGTCGGGGATGGTGGTGGCTGGCACAGCCTCGTCGAGCGTGGCGGTCCACTCCTGGTCGGACTCGATGACGAGGTACGAGACGCGCGGCTCGTCGGCCGCGTACGCCGTGCCGGCCCCCGCGCCGACGTGGTCCACGAGCGTCTGGAGCGGGCGCCCGCTGACGGAGCTGTGCAGCGAGACCTGAAGCCGGCCGCCGCTGGCCGGTGCCTCGCCTCGCGCCTCCCACCGCAACCTGAGGGCGCCGGTGGTGACGTCGAACGACTCGGTCTGGCGGTTGCCGCGACCCGACCACGTGCCGAGCGGGTGCCACCTGCTCGTGACCGCGGGCGCCGCCCGCGCGACCGGAGTGGCCGGCGCCTGGCACCCCGCCCATGCGGGAACGAGGGCCGCGATCACGAGCGCCCGCGTCCACGCTCCACCGTGCTGCGGTACCCTCAAGACCCCAAGACCCTCAAGACCTCAAGACCCTACGTGGTCGCCCCCATCGGCCCACCGCGCACCGCGCGGCGCACCAGGTTGCGCATCAGTGGCACCTTGTAGGCGTTGTGCCGCAGCGGCACGGCGCCCTGGATGGCCAGCTCGGCCGCCATGGCGGCCGTCTCGTCGCCCAGCGGCCGTCCGGCGATGGCCTGCTCGACGGCCTGCAGCCGCAGCGGCCGTGCGGCCACGGCGCCGACCGCGATGCGTGCGTCGGCGATGCGCCCGCCGTCCGCCTTGATGGCGGAGGCCACGTTCACGAGCGGGAAGTCCCACACTTGACGATCGCGCACCTTCTCGAAGTAGAAGCGCGCGCCCGCCCACGTCGCCGGGATGCGGATCGCGGTGAGCAGCTCTCCCGGCTCGAGGACCGTCATGCGCGTGATGTCGATATCCGGCCCCCTGAAGTAGTCGGCGGCCTGGACGATCCGCTCGGCGCCCTTGCGGCGGATGACCATCTGTGCGTCGAGCGCGATGAGCGCGGGTGCCGTGTCGGAGGGGCTGACCGCCACGCACCGGTCGGCGCCGAGGATGGCGTGCTCCCGGTTGACGGCCGTCGGCGTGTCGGCGTAGCAGATGTTGCCGCCGGCGCGATAGCAGTGCCACCCGCGGCGGTAGTACCAGCACCGCGCGTCCTGCGACACGTTGCCGCCCAAGGTGCCCTGGTTGCGGATCTGTGGCGAGGCGACCAGTTCGGCGGCCTCCGCCAGGACGCTGAAGCGCTCGCGGATACCCGCATGCTCGGCCACGGCGGTCAGCGTCGTCATGGCGCCGATCTCGAAGCCGCCGCCGCTCTCGCGGATGCCCTGCAGCTCCGCGATCTGGCCGAGCTCGACGACGACGCTCGTGCGTTTCGTGCGGTCCTTCAACCAGTCGAACGAGTCCATGCCCCCGGCCAGGGCCCAGGCGTCCTGGCCGCGCGCGTCCAGCAGGTCCAGTGCCTCGTCCACGCTGGCGGGCTGGTACAGCTGGAACGGCGGAATCACGTCGTGAACGATCGCCATGGTGGTGCTCCTCGGTCCCTAGATGTGTGCCGCCAGCGGGTCCTGCATCGGCCGGCCGTGCTCGAGCGCCATCAGGATGCTGTCCAGCGTCACCGGCGCGCGTCGATAGATGTCGTCCCCGAGCGCGTCGGAGAGCGCGTTGAGGATGGCGCACGCGCCTGCGGCGACCGGCGGCTCGCCGATGCCGCGCGCCCCCACCGGGGTCTCCGGATCCGGGATGTTCACGGCATCCCACTTCATGTTCCGCGGCACGTCGAGGATCGTCGGCGGGCGGCTCTGATACATCCGCTGCGTGAGCGAGAGGCCGTAGTGCGGGTCGTACACGGTCTTCAGCGCGAGCGTGTGGCTCATGCCGAGAACCGAGCGACCGAGCACCTGCCCGCCGTACGCGCGCGGGTGAACGATGCTGCCCGAGTCGCCGACGGCGGTGTAGTCGACGAGGTGGTACTCGCCGGTCTCGACGTCGACTTCGACTTCGGCGAATCCGGCCACGAACGAGAAGCTGGCGCCGTCGCGCGGGTACGTGTCGCGCGCCACGCCCATGAGGCCCTGCCCGGCGAGTGCCTGCGCGGAGGACACGGTGAACTTGTTGATGTTCTCCGGCAGCTCGTGCCCGTCGTACTTGCCGCCCATCTCGATGGCCCGCGCGGCGACCTGGGCCAGCGTGAGGCTGCCGCCGGGGCCCGACACGCGCTCGCCGGCGACCCGATAGGCCCCGGGGTCGCCGCCGAGGGCCCTCGCCGCTATCTCCTTCGCCTTCGCGATGGCATCCGACGCGGCCGCGTGCGCCGCCCGCGTCATGGCGTGCGTCGTCTGGCTGCCGCCGGAGACGCAGGTCCACGGGAGGTTCTTCGAGGTGTCACCCCAGCTGAGGACCACCTTGTCCCACGGCACGTCCATCATCTCGGCGGCCACCCGGTGCACGTCGAAGACCGACTCGGTGCCGAGGTTGCCGACGCCGGACTGTACGTACATCCGTCCGTCCGGCTTGATGACGAACAACCCGTCGAAGCCGGTGGAGCCGGCGACGAAGGTGCTGACGGCGACGCCGACGCCGCGGACCTTCGATCCCAGGCGCTGGCCGGACCGTGCCTTGCGCTCGTCCCAGCCGAAGAGCGCCTTGCCGCGATCGAGCGCCTCGCGCACGAACGCGCTGGTGGCGTAGCCGCGCTGGCCCTGCGCGTTGGCGGGCCCCAGCTTCGCCTTGCCCACCGGCGCGTTGATGCGCCGCATCTCCACCTGGTCGATGCCGAGCTGGCGTGCCGCCTTGGCGATGACGGGCTCGACGATCATGATGGCCTGCAGCCCGCCCGGCTGGCTCTGCGCGCGCCGGGGCGGCGTGTTGGTCAGCACCGTCGTGGCGCGGGAGCGCATCGCCTCCGGCTGGTACAGCAGCGAGACGAAGCGCGATCCGCTGGCCGCGTCGCCCTGCGCCTCGTACGCGCTGTTCTCGCCAAGGGTGAACAGGTCGAGGGCGAGCAGCCGGCCGTCCTTCCCGAAACCGGCCTTCACGCGGCCGTGCACCGCGGGCCGGATGCCCCCGATGTAGTTCTCCTCCTCGCGCGTGATGCGCATGAGGACCGGCGCGTTGGCCTTCTTCGAGAGCAGGGCCGGGATCATGCACTGGACCGATCCCGTGGCGCGACTGCCAAAGCCTCCGCCCGTGTACTCCGTGATCAGCACCACGTCCTTGGGATCCAGCCGGAGCCACCGCGAGATCGAGGCCACCGTCTGCACCGCACTCTGCGTCCCCGAGTGCATGTAGAGCCTGCCGTTCTGCCAGTACGCGAGCGCGGAGCGCGGCTCGAGCACGTGGTGCTGGTTGTTCGACACGTAGAAGGTCTCGTCGAGCACGAGCGCCGCGTTCCTGAAGCCGGCCTCGAGATCGCCGTACGACCACTCGACCTGGGGCTTGCCCATCGGGAGCCGGCCCTCGCCCGCCTCGGCGAAGTCGGCGTCGGTCCACTTCAGCTGCTGGATCTCCAACGGGCCGGGCGGCGTGCCGGGTGCGGCGGCGGGGCGTCCCCACACATTGCCTTCGACGCGCGGGTTGGGGCCATCCGGCCTGAGCGCCGCGAGCGGATCCACGACGAAGGGCAGCGGCTCGAAGTCCACGCGGATGGCCTCGATGGCCGCCGCGGCCGTCTCTTCGTCCACGGCCGCCACGGCGAGGATGGGCTCGCCGGCGTACACGGGCTCGTCGGTGAGCGCGCGCTCGGACTTCGGGTTGGCGCGAATCGTCTCGCCGAGGTCCGTGACCGTGTCGGCGGGCGCGGGCAGCTCGCTCGCACGGAGGATGGCGCGCACGCCGGGCATCGCCTCGGCGGCGCTCGTGTCCACGCTGCGGACGCGGCCGTGCGGGATGGGGCTCAGCAGGAGCTTCGCGAACAGCATCCCCTCCGCCCGGAAGTCCTCCGCGTACTTCGCCCGGCCCGTGACCTTGGCCAGCAGGTCCGGCGTCACGTAGTTCCGGCCAACGAGCGTCGTGTCAGCCACGGGCCACCCCCCTGGACAGCGCGGCGCCGCGATGGAGCGCCGTGAGGATCTTGTCGTAGTCCTGGCACCGGCACAGGTTGCCGGAGACGCCGCGCGCGAGCTCCTCGCGCGTCGGGTCCGGGTGCTTCTTCAGGTAGCCGACCGCGGCCATGATGAAGCCCGACATGCAGAAGGCGCACTGGAAGCCCTGCTCGTCCACGACGCCCTGCTGGACGGGGTGCAGCGTGCCATCGGCCGCGGCCAGGCCCTCGATGGTCACGATCGTTTTCGTCCGCACCGCGTGCGTGAGCACCGAGCACGCGTAGCGCGGCACGTCGTCGACGAGCACGGTGCAGGCGCCGCACTCGGCGCGATCGCAGCCGAGCTTGGTGCCCGTGAGCCCGAGCTTGTAGCGAAGCGTGTTGGCCAGGGTCTCCTGCGGGGCGACGTCCACGCGCCGCGCCTGGCCGTTGACCGTGAGGGTCAGCAACCGCTCGACGCCGCCCGTCCTGGCGGCCTGGCCGGAGAGCAGGGGACTGCCGCGGAACAGGTACGCGGCCGACGAGACGGCCACGCTCCCGGCAATCACGCCCTTGATGAAGTTGCGACGTGAGACCGTCGTCTGAGACATATCCGTCACCTCGCCAGCACGGCAATGGTCCGAACGCCCGATCCGTCGATCGCGCAGACTATAGCGCAGCCCGGACGCGATGGCGCCGGTATCTGGCCCGCGTCCGTGGGGCCGGGCTTCCGCGCTTTGCTCTTTGTTCGCTCGAGCGATTCCGTGGCGGCCGCCTCCTCCGTTCGTCGCCCGCAGAACGCATCACGCTGAACTCCCTCCTGCCGCAGCCTGTTCGTTCAGAAGCGCGCCACCAAGGCGATGCGCACCGTGAACGGCTCGACCGGGTGGAAATGAAGGCCGTCCATGCCTCCCTCGGGCTCGTCCCGCAGCCGCGACGTGTAGAAGTAGTCGATGTCGGAGCTCCTCGAGTCGAGCAGGTTCAACAGGTCCGCCTTGATCCGCCAGACGCGCGACATCTGGTAGCCGGCCTCGGCGCTCACCAGGTTGGACGCCCGGCTGCGCACGCTGTTGTCCTCCACGAGCGGCCGCGGACCGAAGGAGCGCCAGCGCAGGCCGCCGCTCCACCGGCCGGCCGGGGTGAGCGTCATCCCGGCGGTCGCCACGCCTTCGATGGCGCCGGGAATGCGGTCGCCCTCGGACGCGCCGTCCGTGAAGCGCGCGCGCGAGTAGGCGACGCTGCCGTCGAGTGTCAACCAGCGCGTCGGGCGGTAGTCCGCGTCCCACTCGATGCCGACCCGGTGGCTCGGCCGGCTCGCCTCCGTCGTCCCCGCATCGCCGATGAAGAGCAGCTCGGAGTCGATCCACAGCCCCCAGACGGCCAGCGTGGTGTGCAGGCGCGGCAGCGCGAGGGTGCGCAGGCCCACCTCGGCGCCGCGCGCACGGACCAGCGGGTCGACCGCCTCCACGGGTTCGCCGCTGACCGGGTCCTGCCGAATGGTGGCGCCGCGCCCGTCGTTGCTATGAAAGCCGCCGCCGGCGCTCGCGTACAGCTCCGTGCGCCGCCATGGGCCGAAGGCGACGCTCAGCTTCGGATTGGCGATGCCGTCGGACGTCGAGCCACCGTTGACCGGATCGCCCGCATCGACGTTCCAGCGATAGACGTCGCCGCGGAGGCCGAGCGTGGTCCGCACCACGTCCGACCACTGCGTCTGCACCTCCGCGTATAACCCGCCGCTCGTCTGGCCCACGCCGTCCTCGCGGACGGTCGAGAGGCGCCGGCGTGCCGCCGTGCGGTGCAACCCGACCTCTGCAATCGAGTCTCGCCGCACCTCGCCGCCGATCGTGACCTGCGAGCGCCGCCCGAACACGGTGGCCGGCCGCGTGTGGCTGGCGCGCCCGCCCGCGACGAGACGGTCGTCACGCTGCTCGAACTGGTCGCCATTCTCCGCGTCGTCGAGGAAATACGTGAAGTTCGAGAAGAGATCCAGGCCGTAGCCGAAGGCGTAGCCCTCGACATGCGTGGCGCCGGCGTCGGTCGTCCGCTGCCACTCCGCCATCCCGCCGATGCGGTGCGTCTTGCCGCCGTTGGTGCGATCCAGGTACCCGAATCGCGAGAGCGCGCCCTCGTCCACCGCGCGCCTGGGAATCTGGTCCGACGCGTTCCAGTCGGCCTGGTACGCGATCGCCGAGAAGGACAGGCCGTTGGTCGCGGTGCCCTGGCTGTAGCGCACGAGGCCGTTCCATCGACGCATCACGTCGGGCCGATCCCAGGGACCGTCGTGGCCCATGGCCTCGCCGGCGACGAGCAGGTGGCCGCGGCCGACGGCCGGCGATGCGGCTGCCAGCACGCGACCGTAGCCGTAGGGCCCGCCCTCGATGCGCGCGATTGGCGCGTCGAGCACGTTCACGTAGCGCACGCGGATGGCGCCGGCCGCCGAGAAGTCCCCGGCGTCCGCCGCGTAGGTGCCCTTGCGGTACTGGATGCCGCTCACCAGCTCGGGGATGAGGAAGTTCATGTCCGCATAGCCCTGCCCGTGGCCGTGCGTGGGCAGGTTGACCGGCATCCCCGCAACCGACAGCGCGAGATCGGTGCCGTGATCGATGTTGAAGCCGCGCAGGTAGTACTGGTTGGCCTTGCCCTCGCCGCTGTGCTGGCTGACGACCATGCCGGGCACGCTCTCCAGCGCCTCGGCCGGCCGCCGGCGGGCCCGCTCGTTGAGCTCGAGCGGCGTGATCACGCCGGTGCTCGCGGCGTCGGCCACGCCAACGAGCTCGTCCTGCTCCGACACCGTGGACAGGTTGCGGAACGTGCTCCGGCCGCTGACGACGACCGACGCGGTGGCGGCGACGTAGAGCGTCGCGTCCTGCGTCATGGAGGCGCCCGCGCTGACGGCCACGTTCCGGCGCAGGAGCGTGACGAAGCTGGGGAGCGAGAAGCGCACCGAGTACGAGCCCGGGGGCACGGCCTCGATCACGTAGCGCCCGTCCTGCCCCGTCTTCGCGGTCAGTGGGGCGCCGCCCGGCTCCAGCTCCACCAGCACGGCGGGCAGCGGCTGGCCCGTCGTGTCCAGCACCACTCCCTCCACGCGACCGGGGCCGGTCGCCTGCGCGGCCGTGGCCCGCGGCCACGCGATGACGAGCGCGACGGCCGCGCACACGAGCGCCGTCCAGCGCGCCGGGGACACGCGTCCCCATCTGCGACGTGTCTTCATGTCACACTCCACCCTGACAGACGCGCGCCCGCAGCGGCGGGCACGCCACTTCACTCCACCCGGAAAGAAGGAACGCGAAGGGGCGTCAGGCCGGAGGACCGCGGACGGGCGGCTGTGGGCGTGCCGGCGCGCGGTGATCGCGCGCGGTCGCGTCGGGGGGCGGGGCAATCGTCTCTGCGGGCGGGGGAACGAGCGGAGCGGGCGGGCCTTCGACCAGCGCGACGCCGAAGTGCGCCACGCTGTCGCGCCCGTGATCGTGGGACGCCGGCGCGCCGTGAGAATGCGCCGGAGAGGCATCGCCCGTCTCGGGGGCGTGCTCACCAGCCGTCGCCGCCGAGTCTTCGGCGCCGTCCAGCCAGGCACCCTCGTCAGCTGTGAGCTCGTCGAGGTGTGCGTGCGGGAGCCCGGCCCGATGGGCGGCGTCGTGGTCCGCGTCGCCGAGGGTTCCGAGCTCGGGCCCGTGCGTGTGGTCGTTGCGGTGCGTGGCCAGGTGCGCCACCGGCGCCAGCTGGGCGGCCACCACGAACACGCCGAGCAGGACCGGCGCGGCGACGCGGCGGATGCCCTGGATCGACGTGCGGCCCGTCCACATGCCGCCTAAGACGATAGCGCAGAGGCGCCCGTGGCCCAAACGCGCTCGTCCGGGATCCTTCCCTCGGCTGCCGTGGTCCTCCGGAACGTCTGCCGCGCGGCTTTCGCTCACGCGCAAGCGATCACCACGCTCGGCCAGGACGCCTCGCACGTCTTCGATGTCCTTGGATCGGCCCGCGAGGATCTTGGTGGGATGTCCACGCCGGCGACGTCAACGTGTATCGCCCGCGACAGGAACAGCTCCTCGAGTCCGGGCCCAGCCAGAACGATGTCGAGGGCCAGGCCCGAACGCTCATGCCCGAGCGGGAGAACGCGGGTCTGGCTGACGAACGCGTCGGTCAGCGGGAGCCGAGGGGCGAAGCCGTGGGTGTCGAGGGCGACCACGAGCCGCGCGGGAGCGACACGTCCGAGCTGTACGGTGACGTCGACGTCTGTCGTCAGGCGCGGCCGGCCCCATAGAAGAGCGGCCTGCGCGCCGAAGACGTACCAGCGCAGATCGAGCGAAGTGAGCGCGCCGGCCAGGTTCGCCAGCAGCTCAGCGGGCGGCGGTGCGGACGGCACGGAGCGCCTCCGAGACGCGCAAGTGGACCGCGAGGTCCTCGGCACGGTCCCTGGCGCCTGGCCAATCCGGTCTCAGGCTCCTCGCGTAGGCCAAGAGGTCCGCGCCCGTCGCCAGCACTTCCGCAGCGGAACGCCCACGCTTCCGTTCCTTCCAATACGCGGCCTTGGCATCCTCGACGCGGGCCCAGTCCCGCCGAACGAACGCCCGGATGGCATTCCGATCCACGGCTGAATCAGACCCGGAGTAGAGTGCGTGCTGGAGGTACCTGATGCAACGACGCGATCTGTTGAAGCTCGCCGCGACCGCTCCCGCCGCGGCCCTCGCCGGTGCGGGCCTGGCGGCCGCCCAGACACCACGGGCCCTCCGGTTGCGCCCGGGCGGAACGGACGACGGGTTCGACCCGTGGGTGGAGATCATCGCCCCGGCCTTCCGGCACAACGCCGCGGAGGTCAGCCGCCTGGCCGGTGGCCGGCCCATCCTCGCCGTCATCAAGAACAACGCCTATGGGCTCGGCGACCAGGTGGTCGGCCCCATCGTCGACGGCTGTCCCCAGGTGACCGGCCTCGCGTGCGTGCGGCCCGCCGAGGCGCTCGCCATGCGCGCGATGGGCGTGCGCAAGCCGATCCTGACAATGGCCGAGCTCGGTGTCGAGGAGTCGGCCGAGCTGGTCCGGAAGGACGTGACCTTGTCGTGCTGGATGGACGACGCCGGCGACCGCCTGGCGAGAATCGCAAAGGCGGCGAAGCGGCGCGTGCCGGTCCATCCGTATGTCGACACGGGCATGAACCGGGAGGGCATGCCGCTCGCGCGGGCCATCGGGTGGCTGGAGGCGCTGGCCAGCCAGCCAGACGTGCGGATCGACGGCATCTACCAGATGTTCGTGCACGACGTGGAGTTCGATCGGGTCCAGCTCGAACGGTTCACGGCCTTCCTCGACCGCGCGGCAGCCGCCGGCATCCGGCCGCGGCTGCGCCACGCGGCCGCGACTTACGAGCTGCACCGCGTGCCCGAATCGCACCTGGACGCCGTGCGTGTGGGCAACGCACTGTTCGGCTCGCCGGCGGGCCCTGACGTCACGCACCCGTTCGATCCGAAACCGGTGTTCCGGCTGAAGGCCCGTGTGGTGCGCGTCGAGCGCGTCGAGGTCGGGGAGAGCGCGGGCTTCAACCGCGGCTTCCGCCCCTCGACGGCGACGTCCGTGGCACTGCTGCCGGTGGGGCACACCGATGGGTACGCCAGCGCAGCCGCCGGTGTCTGCGAGGTGCTGATTGGCGGCCGGACGTATCCGGTCGTCCCGGGCGGCGTGAACTCCGCGCACACGATCGTCGACGTGGGCGCCGCGCCGGTGGTCCGTGTTGGCGATCTGGCGACGCTGGTGGGCCCGGACCACGCCGCGATTCTGCCCGCGGAGGTCGGCGCACGCACGAAGACCGGCACACTGCAGGTGATGACGCGGCTCAGCGCACTCCTGCCCCGCCGCGTGGTGGAGGCCTAGCCGGCTGCCTGAAGAGGCACAGGTACCGGGCAGAAGGCGTCGAGCTCAGTGCGCTGGCGGACCGTCCAGCCGGCCCACCTCACCCGCCCGTGCGAGGGCATTGCGGAAGAGGATGGGCCCGACGAGTACGTGCAGGCCGCTGAGCGCCACGACGAGCGTCTGCACGGGACGGCCCCACTCCGGGAACTCGGCGGCGACGAGCACGCCGAGCCCCAGTGTGACCCCCGCCTGCGAGACGAGCCCCATCCAGAGCATCTGGCTGGTGTCGTCGGTCAGCCCTGCGGCGCGCAGGCCCATTTCGGCGCCGGCGCGCAGGGAGAGGACCCGCACGATGGCCACCGCAAGGGCGGGCACGCCAATCACCGCGAGCGCGTCGAGCTGAAGGCTGGCGCCTGCGGCCGCAAAGAACAGGATGAGCACCGGCAGCGCGCTGCGCTCCACGGCGTCTCGGAGCGCGTCGGCGCGGGCCGGAGCGATGTTCTCGATCACCAGTCCCGCCGCGAGCGACGCGAGCAGCGGCTCGAGGTGCCACCACCGCGCGACCTGGCTCAGGATCACACAGAGCGCCAGCAGCACGAGCGTGAGTTCGCGGCCCACGAGGCGGAGGTAGAGGGCGAACAGCCCGCCGACCACCCCTCCGAAGGCCAGCGAGCCCAAGACTTCCCAACTGAGGTGCACCAGCAGGCTGCCGCCCTCCGCGGCGCCACCCGCCATGGTCCTGGCCAGCTGCATGACGAGGGTGAACACGAGGATGAGGGCCAGATCGGCGAGCACCGCCGTGGCGATGACCAGTTCGCTCAGCGGACCGCGCGCCCGGCTCTCGGCCACCACCGCGATAATGACCGTGGGCGAGAAACTGGCGGTGATCGCCGTGAGCACGAGCACCATCGACAGCCGCTGCAGGCCGCCCGCCTCCGGGGCGACGGGCAGCCATGGCCACGCCGCGAAGAGCAGCACGCCAATCACCGCGTACATCACGCCGAGCGTCACCGCCCCCACCGTCGCGATGGCCTTCGCCCGGGCACGCAGCCGCTGGACGTTGATCTCGATGCCGGCGATGAGGGCGATCAGCGAGATGGCCAGCCCGTTCACGAGCTGGAGATCCCGCGCCATCGACGCGGTGATCAGATTGAGCAGGTACGGCCCGCAGAGCAGGCCGAACAGCAGGTAGCCGCTGAGGCGCGGCAAGCGCACGAGCTCGGCGGCGCCGCCCAGCAGGTAGGCCGCGATCAGCGAGAAACCGAAGGGCAGCGCCACTGACGAGGCCGCGCCTGCCGGCGCGACGCGCTGCACGCCGATGACGATGCCGAAGATGACCAGCAGCGCCAGGGGACGCGCCACGATCACGCCCCGTCCTCCAGTCCGCCCGGCAGGAACATCGCCAGCGCTTCAGACGCCGCCGCCACCGCGGTCGCAACACCGACCAGCACGCGGCTGTCGCCGCCCAGGACGTGGCTCGCGTTGAGGGCCAGCGCGATGCCCAGCACGCCGGGCGGCAGCAGGGCCGTCGCCAGCGGGCCCGGCTGCACCCGCAGGATGGGCGCGACGACGATGCTGGCCAGGATCTTTCCCACGAGCCGCAGCAGCACGGTGGCCACGGCCGCCCACAGCACGAGGAGCGTCCATTCGATGCTCGCGCCGGCCACGATCAGCAGCAGCGCCAGCAGCGGATGCTGCAGCACGCGCAGATCGTTCACGCCGATGCGGTCGGCCACCCCGGGCGCTCGCACCCACACCAGCGCCGCAACGAACCCGGTGAGCAGCGGCGAGGTGCCGAGGTACATGCCGGTGCCCGCCATCAGGAGGACGGTGCCGGTCACGAAGACGCCGCGCTCGGGCGTCCCGGTCGCCCGCTCGAAGAGCAGCCACCCCGCCAGCCCGATGCCCGCCCCGGCGATGACGGTCACCAGCAGTCGCAAGGCCGCTGAGGGCGCGGCATCCCCGGCCAGCCAGGCCACGGCGATCGAGCCCATCACGATGAGCGGCACATCATCCACGTCGGCCATGCGGGTGACCCGTCGCGCCAGCTCGGTCCGGCCGGCGTCGGTCACCGCCGATGCCGAGGCCGCGATGCCGAGAAACACCGCGCAGGCGGCGGCCGGAATGGGCAGTGGCACGGCCCAGGCCTCGAGCAGGAGCCACAGGCCGCCCGCGGCGACCACGGTGGTGACCATGGAGCCGACGGCGCCCGAAAGGTACGCGTCGCGTGCCGCGGTCCTGGGGATGGTCGTCGTGCCGACGCCCACGAAGACACCGAGCACGGCCAGGGCCACCGAGACGAGCGGCTCGGCCCGATCGAGGACCGGTCGCGACAGCACGTGGCTGCCGGAAGGCCCGAGCAGGACGCCAATCACGATGAAGGTGAGCGAGGGCGCCAGCGTGTCGCCCACGCCGAGCGCGAGCCTGCGGCGCGGCAGCCAGCGGCGGCGCACGGGTGCCGGCGGCGGCGGGTCCAGGGCGTCACGCCCGACTTCGGGCCAGATCCGCTCAGGGGACATCGGTCGGGGCCGGCGGGTGGACGACGACGACGAACTGCTGGCCCTCGCGGCGCACGGTGAACACCACGCCCGCGTCCGGCGACGCCGCGTCCAGCAGCCGGCGGATCTGCACGGGCGTCGGGTCGGGCTCGGCACCCGCGGCCACGACGAGATCACCCGGACGCAGTGCCGTGGTGGCGAGGCCGCGGTCCGTCGTGTCCTCGACGACGCGCGTCCCTGTCCCGGGCGTCCGCTCGAAGCGCACGGCGCCCCTTTGCGGCTCGGCCGGCGGTACCTGTGCGACTGGGGTCACCTCGAGGGCCTGGAAGACACCAGCCCGGACGATTCGGACCGTCACGGCCTGCGCCGGCAGGGACGCCACCGTGAGCAGGAAGCGATCCGGATCGTCCACGCCGGTCTCGGCAACCGCGGTGATCACGTCGCCCGGCCGCAGCACGCCGGCCGCCGGCCCCCCGGCTTCGACTTCGGCGACGACGACGCCGCGAGGTGCGCCCGTGGCGACGGCGAGCTCCGGCGTGAGGGGCTGCACCGCGACGCCGAGGCTCGCGGGGCCTGGCGAACCACCCGAACCGATTCGCGCCGCGAGCTCGAGCACGTCGCGGGCATCCGCGATGGCGAGGGCGCCCGCGTCGATGACGACGATGCCGAGGAAGTCGCCCGCGACCGAGAAGATGAGCGCGCCCGGCGCCACGGTTGTGCCCCCCAGCGGCAGCAGCGGGTTCGACCAGCGGGCGCTGGCGAAGCGCTCGCCTCGGCCAAGCTGGATGGGCCGCAGCGTGAAGCCGGCCTGCGTGCCTTCGACGGCCACGACCCAGAGCGGCCGTCGCAGCCCGGAGAGCGGAACCGTCGGCACGGGCCTCGCCGGCGCTTCAGGCACGCGCACGAGGCTCACGCGCCTGATCGCGTCGGTCCCGATCGACGTGGCGGGCCCTGCCGGCCCGAGGGTGTTGCCGGCCACCTCGAGGCGGGCGTCGGCGGACACGACGCCGACGGCCGTCGTGGCGTCGAGGCGCAGCGCCACGGACTGCCGCGCCTGGTCCCACGCCGGCGACTCGCCGATCACATCGTCCAGCCGGCGCGGCGCCGGCGCTGCCGGTGCACGCGTGGTCAGCACGACGAGGCTCGGGCCGATCAGGGCCTCGAGCCGCTCGACGTCAGCGGTGAGCGCGTCGGACGACACGCGCGCCGCCAGTCGCTCGAGCGGCGGCACCGACGCGTCCACGATGGGTGGAGCCTCGGGGAAGCGAAGGCGCGACAACAGCAGCAGCACGACCACGCAGATCGCGATGGTGATGAGCAGCAGCCGCGACTCGTGTGAGCGGCGTGACGGGCGTTCGCCGGGTCCGGCCATTCTCCGATGGTAGCTCAGGCGTGCGTGGGCGGGCAGCCGAGGTCGAACGTCTACGGCGGGCGTCCCGGAGTCGGCGCGGCCCCGCGCAGGCCCAGATCGTGAGCGATCTGCTCCAGCGGCCGTCCGCGCGTCTCGGGCACGCTCATCGCCACCCAGGCGAGCTGCAGGACCATCATCAGGCAGAAGAACAGGAACACGGCGGAGGGCGGGAACGCGGTGACCATCGCCGGGAAGAACGCGGTCAGCAGGGCCGCGAACATCCAGTGCGTGAAGCTCCCCAGCGACTGGCCGGCCGCGCGGTGGCGGTCGGGAAAGATCTCCGCGATGAACACCCAGATGACGGCGCCCTGGCCGACGGCGTGCGCGGCGATGAAGGCGAAGATGGCCACTGGGACCACGGCGTAGTGCTCGGACGCGAACGCCCACGCGCAGAGCCCGAGCGAGGCGATGTACCCGACCGACCCGAGGTAGAGCAGCGTCCGGCGCCCGACGCGGTCGATCATCCACAGCCCGACGAACGTGAACAGCAGGTTCGTGATGCCGATACCCACGGACTGCAGCAGCGCCGCCCGCTCCGCGAGACCGGTGAGCTCGAAGATCCGCGGCGCGTAGTACAGCACCGCGTTGATGCCGGAGAGCTGGTTGAAGAACGCGATCAGGACCGCAAGGGCGATCGGCTTCCGCAGCGGGGCGCTCCAGAAGCGGCCTGTGCTCTCCCGCCCGTGCGAGGCCGTCGCGATGGCGTGCAGCCGTTCCGCCACGTCGGCGTCGCTGGCGCCGGGCTCGATGAGCCGGAACACGGCCTCCGCCTCGCGGCCCCGGCCGCGGCCCACGAGCCACCGCGGGCTCTCCGGGAGGCCCAGGCACAGAAGCGTGTAGGCGAGGGCGGGAACCGCCTCGACGCCGAGCATCCAGCGCCAGTCGTTCGGGCTTGTGCCGCCGATGAGTGCGTTGGACACGAAGGCCGCCAGGATGCCGAGGACGATGTTGAACTGGAACAGCCCGGCGAGGCGGCCCCTGTGCGTCGACGGCGCGATCTCGGCGATGTACAGGGGCGCGGCGACGGTGGCGATGCCGATGCCCGCGCCGCCGATGAAGCGCGCGACCGCGAGCGACATCGCGTCGGGCGCGAGGCCGGACCAGGCGGCGGAGACGAAGTAGAGCGTCCCGATCCCGATCAGCGTCGGCCTCCGGCCCCATCGGTCCGTGGGCCAGCTCCCGGCCAGCGAGCCCGCGACCGTTCCCCAGAGCGCCGCGCTCATGACGACACCATGCTGGAGGGCGCTCAGCCCCCAGAGGCCCTGGATCGCCTTCTCGGCACCGGAGATGACGACCGTGTCGAAGCCGAAGAGGAATCCGGCGAGCGCCGAGGTGAGCGACCAGAGCGCCAGGCGCGGGCTCATGCAGGTGCGCGGCCGCTCACCGTGGGCGCGGCCGGCCCGGGATCACGATCGGCGTGGCCTTCTGCACCGCGGCCCACACGCGCTTCCCCACCTTGTCGGCCTCGGCGATGATGGCCGCTTCGTCCACCGTCAGGATCCTGTGGCCCCGCATGACGAACCGGCCGTCGATCATCACCGACTCGATGTCCGAGGGCTGGCCGTTGTGGACCCACGCGGAGAGGATGCGAACGGCCGGGACGAGGTGGATCCGCTGCGTGTCGAGGACGAGGATGTCCGCCTTCTTCCCGACCTCGAGCGTCCCCAGCGTCCGCGTCTGCCGCACGGCCTTCGCGCTCCCGACCGTGGCGTCCTCGAACACGTCTTCCGGCTGCGGCCGCATGCCCGGAAAGTCGTCGTCGCGCCGCGCCCGCTCGGTGACCAGCGCGACGCGCAGCACCGTGAAAAGGTCCGTGGTGTTGTTGTCGGTGCCCATCGCGATGGGCACGCCCGCCGCGCGCATCGCCGGGATGGGCGGGATCACGCCGCGATTGCCCGCCATCTGCGCCTGGTGCGTCACGATGGTGCCCGACTTCGCGAGCAGCGCGATGTCGGCGTCGTCCACGTAGCGGCAGTGCGCGGCGAAGAGGCGCGGGCCGAGGAAGCCGTGCGTCGCGAGGAACGCGACCGGGCTCATCCCGTGATGGCGCTGCATGTAGGCCACCTCGGCGCGGCTCTGCGAGAGGTGGATGGTGTAGCCGAGGTCGTGCTTCCCGGCGAAGTCGTGGACCGCACGGAGCAGCTCCGGCGACGAGTTCTCGGCGAGGCCGGCGGCGGGGAACACGGTGATGCGCCCCTGTTCCTTGCCGTGCCATGCGGTGTAGAGGTCGTTGATGCGCTTCAGCCCGTCCTCGCGCATCTTCTGGGAGAACTGCGGCGCCTCGCCCTTCGCGAGAATCTCGGGCGACATCGGCGACCCACCCACGCGGTCGGTGGCCGATTCCGCGAACACCCAGCGCAGCCCCGTGCGCGCGAGTTCCGCGGCGGTATTGGCGGTCCCGGCCACGTTCTCGACGACGGTGGTGCTCCCGGTCCGGATGGCTTCGATGGCGCCCACCACCGCCATCAGCGTCGCCTCCTCGCGCGAGACGAGGCTGTTGGGCGACACGGCCAGGCGGTAGCTGTTGGGGAACCCGAAGTCCTCGTTGAAGCCGCGCGCGAGCGTGGCCGCCAGGTGCGCGTGGCAGTTGATGAGGCCGGGAAGCAGCGCCTTGCCCCGGGCGTCGTACACGTCGGCCTGTGGATAGGCCTTCAACACCTGCTCGGTCGGCCCGATGGCCGCGATGGTCTGGCCCTGGACGGCCAGGGCCGCGTCGTGCTGGACGAGATCCGCGGTGGAGTAGACCGTGGTGTTCGTGAAGACCACGGCGCGGCCCGGCGCCGGCTGTGCCTGGCTGCCGCGAGCGTCGATCAGGAGGGCCGCGGCGCCGGCGCCCGCGCCGGCCAGCAGTTCGCGGCGCGTGAGCGCCGTCGTGCCGGACGAAGACGATGAAGACGAGGGCGAGGGATCAGGGATGACGGATGGCATGGCGCAAGGTAGCGCCACCCGTGCCGCCCGTCAAGGAATCGTCCGACCTCTCCGGTCACGACCGCGGAATGCCGTTTGCTTCACTCACGGGTGAATGCCGGCGACCTGAACGATCGGAGGTCGTGATGTCACCCTTCATGCGGCTGGCAGGCGTCGCCCTGTCGGCTTGCCTCGTGCTCGGCGTCCTGCCGGGCGTCGCCGTCGCTGCTGCCGGCGAGTCCGGTTCCGGAAACCCGGCAATCGAGGACCAGAAACCCGGCGGGCGCCCTGCGCCTCCGCCCAGAGCCCGACCGCCAGCACCACCGCATCCCACCCACGCGCCGCCGACCCGGATCGTGCGCGGGCGGGTCTTCATCGGCGGCTATTTCTACGACCCCGTCTTCGGACCCTACCCCTGGTGGCGATGGCCGGATTACCCCTATTGGTACTACCCGGTCTACGACGACCGTGCGCAGTTGCACATCAAGGTGACACCGAATGCCGCGAAAATCGCGGCGGTGTTCGTTGACGGGTTCTACGCCGGCATCGTGGACGATTTCGACGGCGTGTTCCAGGATCTGCCGTTGCCGCCTGGCGGACACAGCATCGTCCTCTACCTCGAGGGTTATCAGACCGTCCGCCGGAACCTGTACCTGCCGCCACGTTCGAGCTACACGCTGCGCGAGGCGATGCTGCTGCTGCCGCCAGGCGAGCGGAGCATGCCGCCGAACATGGCGCCGGCCCTTCCGCCACCGCCAGCAGGCAGCTACAGCCTGCCGCCCACTTCTCCCGCGCTGCCCGCGCCCCCGGCTCCTGCGGCCACGACCGCGCAGGCGCCTGGCTACGGCACACTGGATCTCTACGTGCAGCCCGCGGGTGCGGAGGTGACCATCGACGGCCAGCGATGGGTCAGCTCAGCGGCCGGTCATTTCGTCGTGCAGCTGTCCGTCGGCACGCACCGGATTGAGGCGAGCCGGCCGGGGCATCGCCCCTATGCCGGCGACGTGGTGATTCGTGACGGCGAGCAGACGTCGCTGAACGTGAGCCTGTCGGCGACGCCGGACTGAGCGGGGAACGGCGGCGGTACGACGTGATGCGGCAGGCCTCAGCGTGGGCGCCGCTGATCCCTGAAGAACGCCCACATCTCCTCCGTCGCGTCGAATCCTCGTACCGGCCGTGCGGCGCCGGTACGGCCAGGCTCGCCGCCGGGCCAGGCGTGGCCGTTGCCCTTCACGCTGTGGAACACCACCGGCGCACGGCTCGTGCAGTTGGCCCATGTCCGCTGGCTCGATGCAGCCGATTCGGCCCGCGCGGGTTCGCCGCATCCGTTGTGGCGCGCCCAATAGGTGGCCTGGTCGATGGCCGGCGCCACATTGCGATCCGCCGCGGAACGTCGGCCGAGCAGCGCCCGGAGCTGCAGTGGTCCGCCGTTCGGCGGCACCGTGGCGTCTTCCGCCCCGACGACGATGAAGGCGGCCACCGGCGACTGCGGCGGCGGCTCGTCGCCGAAGACCGCCCCCACGACCGGACCGATGGCGGCAATCTTCGCCGACAGCTCGCGCCCCAGCCGGTGGGCCATCATCGCGCCGTTCGACATGCCCGTGACGTAGGCACGCGACGGGTCAGCCCGCCCGGAGGAAACAAGCGCCTCGATGACGGCGCCGACGAAACCGACGTCGTCCACCCGGTTCTCCATGGCCGCGGCGCAGCAGTGGCCGGCGTTCCAGGTGAGCAGCGTGCCACGATCCCGATCCGCCGTGCCGTTGGGGTAGACGGCGATGAGGCCTTCTCGGCGGGCCACGCGGTCGAAGCCCGTCATCCGCACGGCGTTGGCCGCGTTGCCCCCGCCCCCGTGCAGCACGATGACCACGGGGGATGGCCCACCCCGGCCGAAGTCGTGCACGAGATACGTTCGCTGCCGGCCGCCGTGCGACAGCGTTCGTTCGGCTCCGCCGGCCGGGGCACGACGCCCCTGCGCATCCAGGGCGATCGCGGTCGCGACGACCAGGGCGAGGGCCGCGGCCGCGCCGCACCAGCCCGCACCCGCCCGCACCTGTCCGCACCCGGTCGTACCCATTCGCACCTGCCCAGTTAGACCGCGGCCCCGCTGCGCGGTTACATCGGGTTGGGCGTATACTGCCGCTGCAACCCCCGGCCTGCGCCGGGCCATGAAGGAGGCTGGCATGTCACTGTCGCGTCGCAGCTTTGTGCGTTCCATCGGTCTGGGCGGTGCCGGCCTGTCCACCGCACTCGTCATTGGCCGCGGCCGCGAGGCCCTGGCGTTCCAGGGCGGCACGGTGCCGACCCTGCAGCCGCCCGACGACGGGCTCATCCACATCGACTCCAACGAGAACGCGCGTGGCCCCGGCAAGTCGTCGCTCGACGCGCTGCACCGGGCCATCTCGCCGCGCGTGGGGCGCGGCTACCCACCGGACTACGTGCGTGACCTCACCACCACCATCGCGCAGCACTACGGCGTGGACCCCGGCTCCGTGATCATCGGCACGGGCTCCGGCCCGATCCTGGAGGCCGGCGCACGGGCATTCTGCTCCGCCACCAAGCCGCTGGTCACCGCCTCGCCGTCCTACGCGCAGCCCGAAGGCGCCGCGCGCCGGGTCGGCGCGTCGATCAAGGCGATTCCGGTGGACCGGGATCTCAAGCTCGACCTGAATGCGATGGCCGAGGCCGCGCAGGGCGCCGGCATGGTCTTCTTCTGCAACCCGAACAACCCGACCGCGACCGCGCATCCCTTCAGCGCCGTCGAGGCGTTCGTCCGGCGCGTCAAGAAGGAGTCGCCCGACACGGCCATCCTCGTGGACGAGGCCTACATCGACTATACCTACGATCCAGCCGTCAAGACGGCCATCCCGCTGGCGAAGGAGCTGCCGGGCGTGTTCGTCGCCCGCACCTTCTCGAAGGCACACGGCATGGCCGGACTGCGCCTGGGTTACGCGGTCGGGCAGACCGAAACCGTGCGGGCCGTCTCGCAGGCCTGGAGCCTCGGCAGCATGAACACGCTGACCGCGGCCGCCGGGGTCACGTCGTTCAGGGATACCGCGCACATGGAGGAGGAGCGGAAGGAGAACGCGCGCGTGCGCGACTTCACCCTGCAGGCCTTCCGGCGGATGGGATTCGAGGCGTCCGACTGCCATACCAACTGCGCCTTCGTGAACATCGGCCGTCCGGCCAAGGACTTCCGGGACGCCTGCCGCAAGCTCGGCGTCGCCGTGGGGCGCGACTTCCCGCCGATGGAGAAGACGCACGCTCGCATCTCGCTCGGAACGATGGACGAGATGCGGAGGGCCGTGGAGGTGTTCGAGAAGGTGCTCGGCAAGGCCACGAACCTGTAGGGTGCCAGGCCGTCGCGGGAGGACGATTCCGTCGCCCGATGGGCCCGGCGAATCGTCCTTCCGCGGCCGCCTCGTCGTCGAACGGCTTCGGCGCATGCCCGGCGATCTCCGCCCGGTTTCGACGTACTGCTGAACACGTCACGGCCGTGCCGCGGCCTGGTCCGCAAAGGCCCGGGCGATGCCCAGGGCGATACCGGGTGTGCCCGCGTACGAGATGTTCGACGTCACGGCCACGACGAGCCCGCGCTCGCGGAACATCATGAGTGAGGACACGATTCCGCCCAGCACCTCGCCGTCGTGCCCCGACACGCGCGTGGACTCGCCCGAAAGCATGACGGTTTCGAGGTCCCAGCCAAGCCCGTAACCCGTCTCGTCCCCGGATCGGATCCGCTCCGACGCCTGGAGCCCTTGCACCGTGGCGGGCTGCAGCAGCGCGCCGCTGTCGATGGCGAGGCCGAAGCGCACCAGGTCGGACGGCGTGGACAGGAACACGCTGGCTCCCGCGTAGCAGGACAGGTCGATCGGGCGCATCGGGTCCGGACCGTAGCGGGGATCGGAGGCGAACCTCGGGAAGTAGGGCGTGGCCCGACGCGCCGCCGACGCCGTTTCGGCGTCGGCCTTCGTGTCGTCCATCCCCAGCGGCTCGAAGACCTGCTTCCGCATGAAGGCGAGGAACGGCTCGTCCGCGGCAGCCTCCACGGCCGCGCTGACCACGATCCAGCCGTAGCTCGAATGGCGGTAGGCGGTCCCGGGCTCGAACAGCAGCGGGCGGTCCGCGAAGTGCTCCAGCGCGTCCACAGGCCGTTCGCAGTGCCGGGAGAAGAGCGGCCCCTCGTCGCCGCCGTCGGTCCTGATGCCGGCCACGTGGCCCAGCACCTGGCGCAGCGTGACGGGCCATTCCTTGCGCGGGAACGCGGGGACGTACGCCTGAATCTCTTCATCGAGTGCCAGGCGGCCTTGCTCCAGCAGCAGGCCGACAGCGGCGGAGGTCAGCGCCATCGAGGCCGTGCCGATCCTGAACCGCGTGTCCGGCGCGACGGGCGTCCGCTTTTCGAGGCTGGCCCAGCCGAACCCTTCCGCCCACACGATCTTGCCGCCGACACCGACCGCGACCGAGATGCCCGGGAGGTTCTGCTCCGCGAGGCTCGAGCGGGCGATGTGCCGCCCCTGCTCCACGGCGCCTGCCCACTGTGGAGCCGGGGACGAGAACGTCACGGAGGCGACGGCAGCCGCCTCCGGATGCAGGGGTGTCGCTGTGGCGCTCATGTACCCCCAGACTCCCAGGACCGCCATGATCAGCAGGCCCGCGCCGAGGACGATCAGGGCGAGCCAGGTTTCCGTCCGGTTCCAGCTCTTCGACACGTGGCCTCCATGCTCGGGCAAGTCCTCACCGGCACGTGAGGGTCCCGTGAGATTTCCGTGAACGGGGCCGGATCGTGGCGCGGGTCGGGGGGACCGGGTCCCGGGACCCAGGGGCGAAGGGCCGGAGCGCCGCCCTCGGCCGGTCTTGCGCGGCAGCATGCCCGGAAGGCGTCGTCAGTGTTGAGGGCGTGATGTGGCGCCTCCGGCCCGCAGCGCCGCGACGATGGCCTCGGGGAACGGGCGCTGCCGCCAGCCGAGGCGTGTCGGTTCCCAGAGCACCGTGCCCCCGTCCGGCTCGTCCGCGTTCGGATCTGCGCCGCGCTCGAGGATGGCCGACACGAGGGGCACGTCCTCGCAGCCGGCCGCGCGACCGAGCAGCGTCCAGCCGCCCGGGTCGCGGCCCACGACGTCCGCTCCGGCCTCGACCAGCCGGCGTGCGGCCTGGGTCGACTGGCACTGCTGCAGCGCGTAGCTCGCCAGCGACTCGCGCGCCCGGCCCAGTTCCGGCGTGCTGCCGCCGATGCCCGTCGTCGTGGCGCGGCCCATCGTCCGTCGCAGGTACGACCGCCACTGTGCGCGGTCGTTCGGTGAGAGGCCGCGGGCCAGGTAGCGCTCCAGGGTTGCGATGTCGTTCGCGCGAATGGCCTCGCTGGCCGATGCATGGTCGGGCCAGTACTCCGGGAGCATGTACACGCCGGCCAGCGCCATCAGCGCCGCGGCCAGCACCGCCAGAGGCTTGCCGAAGAGCGTGTATCCCAGGCCCATGGCGTTCGCGATCAGCGCCCCGCGACGCGGTGGCGACTCGAGGTCCCGCGCCTCGCCTTCAAGGTGGCCGGGCCGGTTCGCCGGCGGCGTCTCAGCCAGGGCGCCAGCACGGCCTCGAGGTCGCTGCCGATCCAGTCGGCGGCCTTTCCCTCGCGATAGGTAGCCCACGACATCAGCGATCCGGTGACGGTGGTGTCCACGATGCGCGCCAGCGTGCCCACGTCGATCTGGCGGCGCAAGTCGCCGGCCGCAACGGCGTCGGCCAGCAGCGACTCGAGCTCGCGTCGGGTGGCCCGCGCGTTCTCGACCAGATGCCCCCGAAGCACCTCGTCGGCCAGGTCGCCCTGCAGGTAGGCCAGGTTCCGCAGGAGGGCGTCGGGTGTCGGCGCCAGGCCGGCCATGCAGGACGCGTAGGCGCGCAGCCTCGCCAGCGGCGCGCGATGGGCGGCGCGCAGGCCCGCGAAGACAGGCCCGGCGCTGCGGGCGAAGCGCTCGGACAGCGCCACCAGCAGGGCACGCTTGCTGCCGAACCGCTGCACCAGGCGGCCGGGCGTGACGCCCGCCTCTGCGGCGATGTCGGCGAGCGTGAGCTCATGGGGCCCGCGCCGGCTCATCGCGCGCTGCGCGGCGGCGAACACGTCCTCGTCCGTCACTTTCGGGCGCCGGCCCCGGGGAGGAGTTGACAATGGCTAAACCTTCATTTAGTTTCAGTGTTGCTAAACGACAGTTTAGCCGAAGGGAGGCCATCGATGCGAAAGGTGATCTACGGCGGTGCGATGAGCCTCGACGGCTGCATCGCCGGACCCAGGGGCGAGTACGACTGGATCGTGATGGACCCGGATGTCGACTTCGCCAGGCTGATGGGCCGGTTCGACACGTTCCTGATCGGCCGCAAGACCTTCCAGGTGATACAGAGGATGGGCGCCGCCGCGCCGCCGACACCGGGCATCCGGAACGTCGTCTTCTCGCGGACCCTGCGTCCCGGGGACTGCCCGCAGGCGACCCTCAGCGACAATGCCGAGCAGTTCGTGGCCGAACTCCGCACGCAGCCCGGCAAGGACATCGCGCTCTTCGGCGGCGGCGAGCTGTTCCGGAGCCTGCTGGCGGCGGGCCTCGTCGATGAGGTGCACGTCCAGGTCGTTCCCGTGCTGCTCGGCGGCGGCATCCCGCTGCTGCCGGCGCCGGCCGTGCGCGCAGGACTCAGGCTGACGTCGCACCGGCTGTACGAGAAGACCGGCACGATGGGGCTGGAGTACGCGATCGTCCAGGCGCGTGCCGTGTGACCCCACGCGTGGCGCCCCGCCGTGGCTCGTCCACGCGCGGCTCTCGCAGGCGATGGGCATTCATCGAGGCGATCGAGTGGGTGGAACTGCCCAACACGCTGGGCATGAGCAGTTCGCAGACGGCGGCGTGATGGCATCGAAGCCCTACTGCGCCACGGGCGCCTGCCTCGATCGGATGAGCAATGCCTGAACCTGTCGCGCAAGTCGGCCGCCGACGTGCGTGCGATCCGCCCGAAATGGCGGGGCAGCACCCCGTCGCGTCCGGTCTGCTTGCGCGCCGGTGGGGGGCTGCGGCATCCTTCGGCATGCCTTCCCCACTGAATGAGCGTACACCTCGAACGGGCTCGGCCTGGCGCTGGGCGGTGCTGCTGCTCCTGGTGGCAGGAGCCGCCGCACTCTTCGTCTGGTGGCGGACGGTCTGCTGTGTGTCGCCACAGTGACCCAGCCACTGACGATGCCCATTTGCTGACTCGGCGGGACCCGCTTGGTGCGGAGGACCATCGTCCTCCGTGGCGGCGTGATTCGTGCCCGCCCAGGAAGGCGGCTTCGCGGGCGCGGCCGGAGCCGTCCTTGTGTTTCTGGCGGTGCTGCTCGTCGCGGCGGTGCTCGCGGTAAGTCTGTTTGCGGTGACGATGGGGTCGTACCGGCGCAGGGCAGATCGACTCCCATTCGTCCGAGACTGTCGAAGCCGCCGAGCTCTGTTTCAGCCGATCTCCTTGACGATCTCGGCGACGTTGCGTGCACCGTGCAGCACTGAACCGATGGTCAACGGATCGCCACCGGGGTCGTGCACGACCCGACGCCTGGGCGCGACTCCAGCAGCCCAAACGCATCCGAGCGCGAGCACCACCTTCACCGCCGCGTCGACGCTGTCGCCAGCGATGACGTCGGCGATAGCCTCAACGTCCGCCTCGGCTCGCTCCGCAAGGCGGTACGTCCAGATTCACCCACGACGCTGACTTGCCGTAAGTTATTGTTCTAGAATGCTTTGTGGCTGTGTGCCTGGGTCGATTCTCGACCCTGCCTCGTCCATGCGGCGTGAGAGTGTGTGAGCCGCTCTCCGCTTTTCGAACGCGCGGCCTCGGACCGATCCTTCACCACCCGATCCGCCAGCTGTCATGACAATGTCTGGCATCGATGCTATGCTAGAGCAGCTCCGGGAGGTGACGATGGCGACGACGACCACGCGCAGCGAGAAGCTCGACCTCCGGTTGACGCCGGACGCCAAGCGCACGCTGCAGACCGCCGCGGCGGCGGCAAATCGGTCCGTCAGCGATTTCGTGCTCGAGAGTGCGCTCGAACGGGCCGCCGAAGCGCTTCCTGATCGAACCCGCTTTCGACTGAGCGAGGAGAAGTGGGTCGAGTTCCAGGCGCTGCTCGACGCCGAACCGCGCTCGAATCCGCGATTGGCCGACCTGCTGCGCCGGCCGGGCTTCTTCGATTCGTCCTCGACGTGAGCGCGCGCCGGATCGAGAAGCTGACACGCACCCACGTGGTTGAGAGCTTCGACTGCGGCAAGGAGGCGTTGAACCGGTTCCTCGTGCGGTACGCGCTCCAGAGTCAGCAGGCAGGCGCGTCACAGACCTACGTGGGACTCGTCGACGACGAACTCGTCGGCTACTACACACTCGCCTTCGGCTCGGTCGACCACGCTACCGCGCCCGAGCGTATCGGAAAGGGACTAGCGCGACATCCCATTCCGCTGATGGTGCTGGCTCGTCTGGCCGTGTCGAACAACTGGCAAGGCCAGGGTGTCGGCTCCGCGCTACTCAAGGACGCGGTCCTCCGCACGTTGCAGGCCGCGGAGATCGCGGGGCTTCGGGCCCTCGCCGTGCACGCGAAGGGCCATGAGGCGAGCGCTTTCCACGAACGCTATGGGTTCGTCCCATCACCGACCGACCCTTATCACCTGCTCGCGCTGCTCAAGGACCTCAAGAAGGACCTGGGAATCGACTGACGGTGGTGCGGGCGCATCCCGTGGTGCATCGGTTTCCGGACGGTGACGACGCCCTGAACGATCCGGTGTTGGTGCCGGCTCGTCACCTCCTGTTGGTGATGCAGTGATGCAGCCATGGTATGATCATGCATCATGCGCACAACCATCACCCTCGACGAGCGCCTGGTGGCCCAGCTGAAGCGCCGCGCAGCCGAACAGGGCACCTCTGTCAGCAAGCTCGTGGAACAGGCCGTCCGGTTGTTCGTGCGAACGCCACGCACCCCAGCGGCGCCGCAGGCGTTCGAGCTGGTTACGTTCGGGAAGGGCGGCGGCTTCTCGCGGCACAACATCGACAAGACGTCGGCGCTGCTCGAAGCCGACGATCTCGAGCGCTTCGCGTCCGGCAGGTAGCCGATGCACCTTCCCGACGTGAACGTCCTCATCTATGCGCACCGTGAGGACGCCCCTGAGCATGAGCGCTATGCGGGGTGGCTTCAGGCGCTGACGAGCTCGGATGAACCGTTCGCCCTCTCGGACGTCGTCCTCTCGGGATTCCTGCGCATCGTCACCAATCCACGCATCTTCAATCCGGCCACACCCATGGACACGGCCCTCACCTTCTGCCAGCGCCTGGTGGACTGGCCTCGCGCCTCGCTCATCACGCCGAGTCGCCGGCACTGGGAGCTCTTCACCGGTCTCTGTCGCGACGTCACGGGCCCCCTGGTCGCGGATGCCTACATCGCGGCGCTGGCCATCGAGCATGGGTGCGAACTCGTCACGACCGACAGCGACTTCGCGCGCTTCCCGGGCCTGCGATGGCGCCATCCTCTCGCCGCCCCGTAGCGAGGGCCCTTCGGGAGAAGGCGCGTCGGGGGTCGTGGGCGAGGGCTCGAGGAAGCGCCGCCTGGCAGATTTCGCCGCGAACTCGCGTTCTGCAAGTGTGGGGAGCAGGTTCTGGCACTTCTGGTCGCACGCGCTTCGTTCACAGTGGGTTACGCTCGTCCGATTCGTGCGCTCCCGTCCACATCAGTCCGCAGCAATCGACCGCCGCCGTGGAGACATTGTGGAGACGGCGTCGGGTCACGCGCCGCCGGCTCGGCTCGGCGGCCTGAGGCCGCATGCCTTGTGGGCTCGAACCGGACCACGCGCCGGTACTCCTCGACGGTACCGCTACCGGGAGTGAGGCGCGAGTGCAGGAAGCGACGATTGGCCGCGCTCGCGTCGTAGAGGTCCGCCACCAGCGACACGACGCCCTCGCGGTCGAACGTCTGGAGCCGCGCCTTCACCTCGCTCCACGTGCTGCGCCTTTTCGGTTCAGCCATGCTCCCTTCGGGCTCTCCCCCGCCCCCACGCGCCTATCGTCGATACCAGCGGCGATACGCTGCGACCCACTCGGCGCCCAGCGGTCGCGGAGCGGTCAGCTCCAACTCCGACAGCCCGACCTTGTGATGTGTGCCGCGGCGCCGGCAGATGGCAATCAATTCACCGGCGTGACCGATGTCGATCTTCTCGACCACCACGACCTCGCCGAGAACGCTCGCCTCACACGGAAGCGCCAGGTGCTCCTCGAGCATGGTCAGGAACGCGGTGGCCTGCTCGGCGTCCCCGTATGCGTCCACCGTGGCTTCCTCGATCAGGGCGTCGAGCCGGCTCGGACTCGGAGGCCACGCGCGCGTCGGCCCCCTCCGGGTGGCGGTCCTGCGATTCGGGGTGCGGAACCTGTGCACCGGCGGCGTCTCGGAGGACAGCTGCTGATCGGAGGTCCGCCGATCGTGTCGACCGGCCGCAAGGGGGCCGTCGCGGACCTCTTTGATGTCCTGCACATCGGCGTTCAGCGTGAAAGCCCTCGAATGCCATCAACATGCGGCCGATCTGATCCCAGGTGAACGGTCGGCCGTCGACGATCAGCAGCGGGAGATCACCGTCGGGATCCCACTCGATGACGCGGCTGAGTCGATGCAGCCGCGTGAGCCGCCATCTCGGTCTCCTCGACGTGCCGCACGCTGAGTGCCTGGCGAATTCGGTCGCGCAAGCGCGTGAACAGGTCATGGGCGTCGGCCTCGAGATCACCGAGAATCTCGAACCGGTGTCGAACCCCATCGACATCGGTGATTGCGAATGGCGCGATGGCCGTGTTGTCGAAGGCGACGCCGAGCTGGTCGGCTGTCTCGTCGTTGCACAGGCCACATCGGCGTCGCTTCTGGTTGCGATCGTGGCTCATGACCTGTCGAAGGCGCCGATGTCCGTTTCAGACCAGATCCTTGAGAATCTCCGCAACGTGGCGTGCGCCGTGCAGCACTGCGACGATGGTCAATGGATCGCCACTCGGGTCGTACACCACCAGGTAGGAGTACACGCTCCAGGACTTCAAGGGCCGCTCGGTCAGATCCAGGCGCACATGGCCAATGCCGGGTCGTGATGCAAGCAGCCCAAATGCATCCTCGAGCGCGAGCACGACCTTCACCGCCGCGTCGACGCTGTCGCCAGCGATGAAGTCCGCAAGAGCCTCGACGTCCGCCTCGGCTCGCTCCGTCAGGCGGTACGTCTTGCTCACGTGGGCTTCTTCGAGCGGGCCGTCACGCGCTGCTTGATGCGCGCCATCGCTGCGGGGCCGTCGACGACTCGTCCGGCCTGTGCCTCCTGCCAGCCGCGCTCGATCTGCTCCCGCCAGCGGAGCCGCACTTCGTCCTGCTCCTTCAACAGACGGAGGCCTTCACGCACGACCTCGCTGGCGTTGTTGTAGAGGCCGCTCTCGACCTTCTCGCCGACGAATCGCTCCAGCTCAGGCGTCAATGACACGTTCATCGCATTCCTCGCAATAACAGAGTTTAGCAAAGGCTGTTGGTCGCTGAACGCCCGAACATCGAGACATCGTGGAGACGTGGTTGTCCTGCAATGAGTAGTGGCTGGGAGGCAGGGATTCGAATTCGGAGAGAAGCCATTTCGCAACTGGCTGATGGCGCTAGACTTCTGGTTCTAACCGCTTGAGACGCAGGCGGTTGCGGCGCTCCGATTCGTTCACTGCCGTCCTCGCGACGTTCGACCCATTCATGGCGCAGCTCATCCGCGTGGTCGACTCAAGCAACAACGAGTACTGCCTGGAGGTAGTCACGCCGACGACGGACCTCGTCAAGTTGTCCGAGCGACACCTGGACAGCGGCAACGCCAAGACTTCGCTCGGTAAGATGATGAAGTTTCTCGGCATCACCTTCCTCTGGGAGCTGTCGCCGATGATCAAGAGGCCCCCGGCGACACCTTCGCCAAGCTGGGTGCAGGTCTACCGGGAGCTGACGGAGTGGGCTGTGCTCTTCTCGCTCGTGCGTGAGAAGGACTACGGCACGGACACGATCATCGTCTGGGACGGCCTGCTGCGCAGCAAGGTCTTCTCGACGACGCTCTTCGCCGAACTCCGAAAGGGCATCGAGGACGCGCTGCGCGCGCAGAAGGGAAAGCGCCGGAACATCTACGTAGTCGGCGTAGCGAAGCACTCCAAGGTCGACAGCATCTCAGCTCAGCCCTCCTCGCCTTTCCACGACTCCCCGGGCAACAGCGCAACCAGCCGCTGCGACACGAGCGTCTCGGCATTGACGGGGGCCCACGCTTCGCCACTTGCGAGCAGCGGACTGAGGTCAGCGAGGAATGCGCCGTCGCGCATCTTGAGCGCGAGGTTCCGTTCGACCTGTGCGCGCGTGATCGGATGGCCTTCGTGCTCCATGTACTGCAGGAACGCCGAAACGATCCGTTGCGGGTCCACGGGCAGGCGCGTGAGCGCGATTTCGAGATCGAACAGGTCCCGTGACTGCTTGCGCTGGTACAGTGCGCGGAGCTTCGTGCCGAGCAGTTCGTCCAGCTCGTACGTCTGGATGTCGCAGGCGCCCTCGAACCACCGCGAGGAGACCGCGAACGGCGCCTTGCGAAGACCGTAGATGGCGAAATGCTCGCGGGTGTTCGTCTCCACCTTGAGCCGTAGCGGCACGGGTGAGCTCTCCGCGGTGAAGCGGAAGTAGAACGTGATGCGTCCCTCGCCCTGTTTCCACTTCGCCCTGCCGAGCCACGGTTCCAGCACGGAGCGCAACGCGTCCATCATCGGCCCGGCAGCTTCCGCGGTGGTCTGTACGAGATCGATGTCCTCCGAGTACCGTGCCGGCGGCCGGAGGTGCAGCTTGGCCAGTGCTGTGCCGCCGCGCAGGGCGACCGACTCGGCGAGCACCGGATGCCTGAAGATCTCCACCAGCGCACGGCTGATCACCAGGTCCTGCTCGACCTGCGCATCATCAACCCACGGTGCCTCGGCACGCCACTCGGTGATGTAGTCGAACGGAATCACAGGTCGGGCTCCACGGTCGCGTTGACGATGATCTTCCAGCCGCTGTCCCGATCGCCGGAAGCACTCCGGGCGCCCGCCAACAGGACGGCCGACTTCCGCGCGTGGCCCAGCACCCAGTTCTTGAGCGGCGCCGCCTTCTCGGCCGCGCCGACACGCTCCAGCAGGTAGCCGAGTCGCTGAGACCACACCGGGGGCGCGGTGTCAGCAACGGCCACGAGCTTCTCGGCGTCGAGCTGTTCGGCAAGCTCGCCGAGCTGGGTCGCGACCTGGTTCAAGCCGCCGGCTCGATGGGGGTAGCCAACGAGGTCCAGCGCGGTCGCCTCGGGGGTGGAGACGAGCAGCGTTCCGCGTGGAGTGTTGATGCGCTGGACGGGCACGTCGCGAAGCCGCTTCCGGACGATGAACACGACGCGGACACGACTGCAGGCCAGGGGCCGGCGCGCCCGTTCGAGGCAGACCTGGAACTCCTGTGGCCGCTGGTGCGCCGCGCCGTGGAACTGCGCGGCGGTGAGCAGGCCGGCGTAGTAGCGGAGGCCCAGCCGCTCCATCAGCGACGGGATGAAGTGCTCGGCGGGCGGGCACCCAAGCGCGCGGTACTCGGGTGGGACGATCACGTGGTAGCCGCGCGCGGGCGACGCGATGAGCCCCTGCCGGGACAGGCGGTGGAGCGCCATTTTGGCGGCGGCCGGAGACACACCGAGCGCCGCCCGCGCGTCGGCGGCACTGAAGAAGTGCCGGCCCGACTGGGCCAAGCCGTCGACGTATCGCCTAGCGGTCTCGACGCGCCCTTTCATATGCACAAAGTAACCCATTTCGTTACTTTATGTAAATCAGAGGGCGGCTGGTGCGGCTGGTAAGGAATGCTGCCGCTTCTGCGTTCATCTTCTCAGGAGACATCAGGTGCCTCCCGAGGAGCGGAGAGGATGGACTCGCTCACGAGAGACCGAGCGCAGCAACACGTCCGCGCCCTGAAGATGGGGTTCCGCTTCACAGAGCGGCAGGCCCGGTTCCTGCTGACGGTGCTGCAGCACTCCGGTGTGTTCATGGGCCGGCACTACGCCGCCTTCGCCGGCATCACGCATGGCCAGAAGGTCCACGACTTCATCGAGCGGCTGCTGGCCGCTCGGTTCGCCACGGCGTTCCGCGTCGGCCGCACCGGGCGCACGCGCGTCTTCCACGTTCAGTACAAACCGCTCTACGCGGCGATCGGCGAGCCGGAGAATCGCAACCGGAAGCCTATCGCGCTCGGCCGTGCCATCGAGCGGATGATGCTGCTCGATGCAGTCTTGGCCGACCGCGATGTCCTCTGGCTCGGCACCGAACGCGACAAGTACGCGCATTTCGTCTGCCTTCTGCGCGGCGCCCTCCAGAACGATGAGCTTCCGCGCCTGGTGCTCCGTAAGGACGGGCAAGATCAGACGGTCCGCTACTTCCCCGACAAGCTGCCGATCGGCGTCGATCCGGAGACCGAGCGCCACGTGTTCGTGTTCCTCGCCGCCGCCAGTTCGCCGATGGACTTCAGGCAGTTCCTGCTACGCCACGCGGAGTTGCTCAGGGCGCTTCGGACATGGACGATCCGCGTGTTGCTGCCGCGCGAACGGGCGAACCTCGCGGACACCTACGAGGCCGCAGTCTACGACCAGCTCGCGCGTCCGCTGCCACTGTCGTACCGTGACGATCTGCTCGCGAGTTTCCAGTGTCGGCGCGACGGGCGTCCACCCGGCCGGATCGGTATGGACCCACCCGCGCCGGGCGTTCGCATGCCGAGCGCGTCGGCGCTCACGGCTCTCTATCGCCGCTGGCTCGAGGCCGGAAACACGGTCGTGACGCAGGTGACGTCATCGACTCTTCGCGACGCGCTCCAAGGCGGCCGAGGCGCAGTGGAGTGCGTGGTTCTCTCACACGCGTATGCACATCTCTCCTCCCTGGCTGGCACGTCGTGACGGTAGACCATGAGGGGGATGAACGCCGGGGGCAGCTTCATCCCCTTGTCCAGTCCTTCCGCCGAACCGTGCGTGCGTGTGTGCGAGCCCACCCGCGTCGTCCACCTGTGGCGGCAAATCCCGCTGGTCGTGCAGGATACGGCGAACGCGTCAGGCCAGGCGCGGCGGCGCTGTCTGCCGCCGCCCACGACCCGCGCGCACAGCAGAAACGTAGACAGGGGCGTGGGAGCGCCCAACCCCCCCCCGGGGCGGGCGCCCCCCCCCCCCCCCCCCGGGGCCCCCACCCCCCCCCCGGCG
>CAUJDN010000053.1 GCA_963169195.1 Acidobacteriota bacterium
AGCGCCTCCGCGGCCCGCTCGGCCACCTCGAGATCGTTGCCGGCCACGACGCCGGGCGTGGCGCTGGCGGCCTTCAGCCGCTCGGCCGTGCTGGCGGCCGCGACCATGCGCGCCTGCGCCTCGGCCTGCTGGGCGCGCACGGCCTGGACCCGGGCATCGGCCTCGGCCCGCTGGGCGCGCAGCTCCGGCGCCGACACCCGAGCCAGCAGCTGGCCGCGCTTGACCCATGACCCCCGATCGACCGCCACCGACTCGACGAAGCCGGACACCTTCGCGTGGATGTTCACGGCCTGATACGCCGAGAGGTCCCCGGGGATGGAGATGGACTTGTCGAGCGCCCGCGCCACGACCGCAACCGTCTCCACGGTCGTCGGGGCCTGCTGCGCGAGCAGCGGGCCGGCGGCGGCGCCGAGCGCCAGGAGGGCGGAACACGGCCAGGTCCAGCGGTTCATGCGGTCTCTCCGGAATGGTGTCGGCTCAGGAGGTCATCGGGATCCAGCGACGGGGACCCGGTGCCGGCACGACGCTGCACCAGGGCGAACAGCGCGGGAAGCACGAGCAGGGTCGACACGGTGGACGTCGCGAGTCCGCCGATGACGGCGCGCCCCAGGGGGGCCAGCTGCTCGGCGCCGAGCGCCACGGGAATCATCCCCGCGATCATGGCGACGGTGGTCATCAGGATGGGCCGCAGGCGGCTCGTGGCGCCGCGCATGGCCGCCGTGTCCGCCGCGCTGCCGTCCCGGCGGAATCGCTCGGCGAAGGTGACCAGCAGGATGGCGTTCGCCACGGCGACGCCAATCGCCATGATCGCCCCCATGAACGACTGGATGTTCAGCGTGCTGCCGGTGACGAACAGGCTCGTGGCGACGCCGGCGATCACCGCCGGGATCGCCCCGATCACGATGAGGGCCATCTGCACCGACTGGAAATAGGCGGCCAGCAGGAGGAAGATGGCCACCACGGCCAGCCCCAGGCCCACGGTGAGCCCGTCGAGCGTCTCCCGCATCGGCGCCACCTGGCCGCGCACGCTCACGCTGACGCCCGCCGGTGGCTCGCCGGCACGGGCGACCGCCGCGAAGACCTCCTCCGACGCCGTGCCCAGGTCCGCGCCGTGGACGTTGGCCGTCAGGGTGATCATCCGCTGCTGGTTGTACCGGTTGTACTCACCGATGGCCGTCTGCTGCGAGACGGTCGCGACATCGCCCAGCAACGGCCGCGTCGCGCCGCTCGGCATCACGGGCACGTTCAGGACGTCTTCGATCGACGACATCGAGTGCTGCGGGATCTCGACCTGCACCTGGTAGGCGATGCCGCTGTTGGGGTCCGCCCAGTAGTTGGGCGTGACGAACCGGCTGGACGAGGTCGCCGCCACCAGGGACCGTCCCACGTCCTCGACGGTGACGCCGAGCTGCCCGGCCCGCTCGCGATCGATCTGCACCTGGAGCACGGGGTAGTCGAGCGCCTGCCCGAACTGGAGGTCCCGCAGCGACGACACCTTCGCCATCTCCGCCTTCAACGTGTCGGCGTAGGTACGGCTGGCGGCCAGGTTCGCCCCGGTGACCGCCACCTCGATCGGCGTGGGCGACCCGAAGCTCATCACCTGGTTGACGAGATCGGCCGCCTCGAACGACACGACCGCGCCGGGCGCCATCTCGCCGATCCGGGCGCGCAGCGACTCCTGCAGCGCGTCGGTCGACATCCGGCGTTCCGGTGCGAGCGACACCAGGAGCACCGCTTCGTGCGGCCCGGCGGTCCACAGGTAGATGGTGTTGACCGGATAGCTCGACGGCTGTGACCCGATGAACCCGAGGCTGGCGTTCACGTGCTCCGGCCCGACGTCCTTCGCGATGGCGTCGAGGACCTCGAGCGCCAGCCGCTCCGTGCGTTCGACGCGCGTCCCGGTCGGGGCGCGCAGCCGCACCTGGATCTGTCCCGAGTCGGCGCTCGGGAAGATCTCGGTGCCCAGCGACCCGCCGATCACGACCACCGTCCCGACCGACACGACGAGGTACACCGCGAGCACGAGCCCTCGACGACGCACCAGCGCCTCGACGACCCGGCCGTAGCGCTGGCGCAGGCGGTCGAAGGCGCCACCCGCGGCTTCCTCGTGATGCGCCCCGCCGATCCACGTGTAGAGAATGGGCACGAAGGTGAGCGCCAGCAGGTAGGACGCCCCCATGGCGAAACCCACCGACAGGGCCAGCGGCACGAACAGCGCCCGGCCGACGCCCACCATGAAGAACGAGGGCGCGAAGACCGCCAGGATGCACAGCATGGCCAGCAGCATGGGCACGGCCACCTCGGACACCGCGTCGAGCACGGCCCGCGCCCGCGGCTTGCCCCGGGCGAGGTGGGTGTGAATGTTCTCGATCGCCACCGTGGACTCGTCGACGAGGATGCCGATGGCCAGCGTCAGCCCGCCCAGCGTCATGATGTTGATCGTCTGGCCGGCGCCCCAGAGCGCCACGACGGCCGCGAGCAGCGCCAGCGGGATCGTGAGCACGACGATGACGGAGCTCCTGACGTGGCGGAGGAACAGCAGCACCATGAACCCGGTCAGCAGCGCCCCGAGCGCCCCTTCGGTGACGAGCGACCGGATGGCATTGGTCACGTAGCCGGACTGATCGAAGCGGAAATCGACGGAGATGTCGGAAGGAATGGCCGCCCGCATGCGCGGCAGCTCCGCCGTCACCCGCTGGACGACCGCGAGCGTGGACGCGTCGGCCCGCTTGGTGACCGGGATGTAGACGCTGCGCCTGCCGTCGATGAGCGCGTAGCTGGTGAGGATGTCGGAGCTGTCCTCCACGTACCCGACATCGCGCAGGAAGACGCTCGGGCCGGCCCCGACGCGCACGGGGATCTCCAGCAGCTCCTGCACGTTCCGGACCACCGAGTTGACCGGCACCATCCGCGTGACGTCGCCGATGCGCACGTTGCCGGACGGCGTCACGGTGTTGCCGCGCGCCAGCGCGCGAACCACCTCCTCGCCGGACATGCGGTACGCGCGCAGGCGATCCGCGTCCACGCGGACGACGACCGTGCGCTGGTTGCCGCCGAACGGGGGCGGCGCGGAGACGCCGGGCAGCGTGCCGAACATCGGCCGCACGCGGTTCAGCGCGAGGTCCTGGATCTCGCCCAGCGCGCGCGTCTCACTGGCGAACACGAGGTAGCCGACCGGCACGCTGCCCCCGTCGAAGCGCACGACGAAGGGCGGCACGGTGCCCGGCGGCATGAAGGCCCGCGACCGGTTCACCTGCGCCACGGTCTCGGCGACGGCCTGGCTCATGTTCGTGCCTTCGTGGAAGAACAGCTTCAGCAGTGTCGCGCCCTGGATGGAGCGTGACTCGACGTGCTCGATCCCGGTGACGTAGAGAAAGTGGTA
>CAUJDN010000054.1 GCA_963169195.1 Acidobacteriota bacterium
CAACGACAACTCGAACGGGGGCGGCGCGATGACGGCCGTGCTGGTGAGCGGCCCGTCGAGCGGGGCGCTGGTCTTCAACGCCAACGGCAGCTTCGGCTACACCCCGAACGCCGGGTTCACGGGTGCCGACAGCTTCACCTATCGCGCGCAGAACGGCGCCGGCCCGGGCAACGTCGCGACGGTGACCATCACGGTCGGCGGCGGATCGCCGACGACGGCGGCCGACGCCTACTCGACGCCGTACCTGACGACGCTCACCCTTACCGCGCCCGGCGTGCTGGGGAACGACAACAGCAACGGCGGCGGGGCGATGACGGCGGAACTGCTGTCATCGACGTCGAATGGCACCCTTTCGCTGAGCGCGAACGGTGGCGTGAGCTACACGCCGAACTTCGGCTTCGCGGGGACCGACAGCTTCACCTACCGCGCGGTGAACGTGGCCGGGCCGGGTAACGCGGCCACGGTGACCATCACGGTGAACGCGCCGACGACGGTGCAGGCGCCGTACAACCTGCGCGTGGATTCCGTGGCGGGCAACACCGTGACCCTGCGGTGGGACGCGCTGCCGATCGGGCCGCAGGCCTCGACCTTCATCCTCGAGGGCGGGCTCAATCCGGGGGAGGTGCTGGCGAGCATCCCGTCGGGCCACGCCGCGCCCATCTTCACGGTCGTGGCGCCCACCGGGTCGTTCTACGTCCGGATGCACGGGCAGCTGGGGTCGGACAAGAGCCCGGCGTCGAACGAGGTGCGGCTGCACGTGAACGTGCCGGTCGCGCCGTCGGCGCCGGCGAACCTGCTGGGCACGGTGAACGGATCGACCGTGGACCTGGAGTGGAAGAACACGTTCGGGGGCGGGGCGCCGACGGGCCTGGTGCTGGACGTGACCGGCTCGCTGGCGACATCGCTGCCGCTGACACCGGGCGAACGGTTCACGTTCACCCCGGTGCCGGGCGGGAGCTACACCTTCCGGCTGCGGGCGACCAACGCGGGCGGGGCGAGCGCCCCATCCGATCCGGTGGGCCTGTCGTTCCCGGCGGCGTGCACGGGCGTGCCGGCGGCGCCGGCGAACGTGCTGGCGTACCGGCTGGGCAGCACGGGCTACGTCGTGTGGGATCCGCCGGCCTCCGGGCCGGCCCCGACCGGCTACGTGCTGCACGTGACGGGCGCGTTCTCGGGCAGCTTCGCGACACCGGGCCGCGTGCTGAGCGGCGCGGTGGCGGCCGGGACGTACAACCTGAGCCTGGTCGCGACCAACGCGTGCGGGACCGGTGCGCCGGCCAACACCGTGCTCGTCGTGCCGTGAGCTGACACCGCGCACGGGAGGGCCGCACGAGGGCCCTCCCGTGCCTCTTCCGTCGCGCGGGCGGTGCCGTAGAATACTTCGCGTTGCCCAAGCTCTCCGTCGTCATCCCGGCCTACAACGAGGCCCGCACCATCCACCGCATCCTCGACCGCGTGGCCGAAGCCGAGCTCCCGGACGGACTCGGCAAGGAGGTGATCGTCGTCAACGACTGCTCGAAGGACGACACGCAGGCGGTGCTCGAGGCCTACCGTCACGCCCATCCCGATGTCGACCTGAAGCTGTTCCGGCACGAGGTCAACCAGGGCAAGGGCGCGGCCCTGCACACGGGCATCCGCAACGCCACCGGCGAGTACCTCATCGTTCAGGACGCGGACCTCGAGTACGACCCACGCGAGTACGCGCTCCTCCTCCGGCCCATCCTCGAGGGCTTCGCGGACGTGGTCTACGGCAGCCGGTTCATGGGTGGCAAGCCCCACCGCATCCTGTTCTTCTGGCACACCATCGGCAACCGCCTGCTCACCTTCCTGAGCAACCTGTTCACGAACCTGAACCTGACGGACATGGAGACCTGCTACAAGCTGTTCCGGACCGGGATCGTCCAGGGCCTTCGGCTGGAGGAGAAGCGCTTCGGGTTCGAGCCGGAGGTCACCGCCCGCGTGGCGCGCGTCCCCAACGTGCGCATCTACGAGGTGGGCATCAGCTATTACGGCCGGACCTACGCCGAGGGCAAGCACATCGGCTGGAGGGACGGCGTCAGGGCCATCTACTGCATCCTGAAGTACAACCTCTGGCGCCGCTGATGAAGGACGACGGGCGATTGCGCCGGGGATGGCGGGCCGCGCTGGCCGACACGATCGTGGCGGCGCTGGCGATGGGGCTCGCGTACCTCCTGCGCTTCGGGCGGGACGAGGCCTGGCACGTCGCCCGGATCGGCTGGCCGCTCCTCCTGCTGGCCATCGCGCTGCAGGTCGGGGTCGCGGCGACGGCCGGCCTCTACCGGGCGCGGGGGCAGCTGATGTGGCCCATCCGACTGGCCGCCGGAGGCCTGGCCGGGGCGCTGGCGGTGATGCTGATCGTGACGTGGGCGGGCGTCGAGGGCGTGTCGCGGCAGGCGCTCGTCGGCCAGGCCGCCCTCTTCGGCCTGATGGCCGTCACCTGGCGCACCGTCGTCGCGTGGAAGGTCCGCCAGCGGGAGTCGCGGGCGATCCGGGCGCCCTTCGGCGGGCAGGCGCTGGTGGTGCAGGGGGGCGAGGTGGGCTCGATGGCCGGGGCGCTGGCGCGCACGTGGAACTACCGGCACCTGCTGTCGAACCTGCTGATGAAGGACCTGAAGCTGAAGTACCAGCGGTCGCTCCTGGGCTTCGCGTGGTCGCTGCTCAACCCGCTCCTGATGATCCTCGTCTACACGCTGGCCTTCACCTACGTGCTGAAGGTGCAGACGCCGCGCTTCGTCTTCTTCATCCTCATCGGCCTGCTGGCGTGGACGTTCTTCGGCGCTGCCGTGTCGAGTGCCACGGAGGCGGTGACGGGGAGCGGGTCCTTCCTGAAGAGCGTGGTGTTCCCGCGCGTGGTGCTGCCGCTCTCGACGGTGCTCTTCGCGCTGGCGCAGTACCTCCTCACGACGGCGGTGTTCCTCCCGCTGATGCTCGTCCTCTACCAGGTGCCGCTCGAGCCGCGGATGCTGCTCTTCCCCGTGTTCCTGGGGCTCCAGGTGCTGTTCATCGCCGGCATCTCGCTCGCGCTCTCCATGGCCACGGCCATGTTCCGGGACATGAAGCACCTGGTGGAGGTGGGCCTCGGCATCGGCTTCTGGGCGACGCCCATCCTCTACGAGCCGGCGATGGTGCCGGAGCAGTTCCGGCCCTTCCTGCTGCTCGGGCCGATGACGCCGTACATCCGCGCCTACCAGGACATCTTCTATTACGGCGTGGTGCCGGAACTGGCCATCTGGGTCGTGGCCACGGCCTACGCCGCCGGGATGTTCCTCTGCGGGCTGAGCCTGTTCCTGGCCTACGAAGACCGCTTCACGGAGTTCATGTGAGCGCGGCCCCGCTGATCGTCGTCGAGCAGGTGTCGAAGCGGTTCGTGATCCACCACAACCGGCCCCACGCGCTCAAGACGAGGGTGATGGGCCTGGTCCACGAGCGGTTCCGATCGCGCGCCGAGGAGTTCTGGGCGCTCCGGGACGTGAGCCTGCAGGTGGGGCGGGGCGAGTCGGTGGGCCTGATCGGTCGGAACGGGTCGGGGAAGAGCACCCTGCTGAAGCTGATCGCGGGCATCCACCTGCCCTCGTCGGGCCGCGTGCTCGTGAAGCGGGACCTCACCATCGGCACGATGATCGAGCTGGGCGTGGGCTTCCACCCCGAGCTCACGGGCCGGGAGAACGTGTTCCTGAACGCGTCGGTCTACGGCCTCACGCGCCGGCAGGTGGAGGCCATCTACGACCAGGTGGTCGACTACTCGGAGATCGGCCGCTTCATCGACGAGCCGCTGAAGAACTACTCGTCCGGGATGATCGTGCGCCTGGGTTTCGCCGTGGCCGCGCACGTCGATGCCGAGGTGCTGCTGCTCGACGAGATCTTCGCGGTGGGCGACGAGGCGTTCCAGGCGAAGTGCCGCAGGACCATGATGGGGTTCCTGGACCGGGGGCGGACGATTGTCTTCGTGTCGCACTCGGCGAGCGTCGTCGAGGAGGTGTGCAGCCGGGTGTGCGTGCTGAGCGGCGGGCAGAAGGTGTTCGACGGCCCGACGACGGAAGGGCTGGCCCTGTACCACGACCTGACGGCCCCGTCCTCCACCGCCTGAGCCCCTGCCCGTGTGGTGGACCGGAACGGCCGCTCACAGCGGCCGCTGCACGATTCCCAACCCGCATGGATCGCCATACACGAGGGTGTCGCCGGCCACTCCAGGCCGGGCCCCCTCGTTCAGGAGAATGGCGGGAACGGGTGCGCGCTTCAGCCACTCCGACAGCGCCCGTTGCACGCCGCCCTCCCCTCGCGGGTCGAACTGTGTCGCGAAGGCGCTCGCGTCGTGCAGCAGCAGGAGACCTCCGGGCCGCAGCTGCCCGTACCACAGGTCCAGCTCGCTCAACGTCTGGCGATACTGGTGGGAGGAATCGACGAACACGAGGTCCGGCTCGGCGCCGAAGTAGCGGTGCGCCTGCCGCGGCGCCTCGGGATCGGCCGAGTCGCAGACCATGAGCTGGACGTAGTCCTCGAGGTGCGCGCGCGCGATCCAGGCCCTCGTGAAGTCGGTGGCTTCGGCGTCGATGTCGATGCTGAAGACGCCGCGGCGACGGCTCATCCGGCGCATCATGAAGCCGAGCAGCAACGTCGAGTACCCGAGGTAGTGCCCGAGCTGCACGACGTGGCCGATTCCGCTTCCCATGACCAGGCCGTGCAGCACGCTGATGGCGGGGACGTTGCACTCGCCGGTATCCGGCCGCATGGCATCGGTCGCGGCGAACCACGCCTCGAGCACGGACCACTCGTCGTCGGTGAGCGCCGCGAAGACGGGCGGCACGTAGTGCCGCCCCACGGTCCGGAACCACCAGTAGCGGGGGCCCGCGCGGCCGGCGAAACCCTCCGATCGGCTCTTCACTCCGCCGGCTCCCTGTCCCCGGCTGCCACCGGGCCGGTGATCCGAGCCCTCCCTCGTCCGCCCATCTCGCTCTCGACGATCTCGGAGAGCGTGCCCAGCGCGTCCGCCGGCGCCGGCAGATCCTGGACGAACGCGAGGCCCTCCCGCCGCATGCCCTCGGCCAGCGCCCGGTCCTGGAGCAGTCGAGCCACGCCTTCGGCAATCGCCTCGGCCGAGGGTTCCACCAGCAGCGCCGGGTACCCGCCATGCCGCGCCCGGCTGTCGAACACATCGAGATCCACCAGCGGCAGGCCGCAGGCCATCATCTCGAACGTGACCAGGGACGGGTTGGTCGTGGAGAAGGCCATGCCCACGTCGGCGCTCCTGTAGAGATCGCCGAGCTCGGCGGGCGTCAGGAGGCCGAGCGCGGTATGGGGGAACTCCGTGTGCCCCGGGAACGACGCGGCCCCGAAGAGGCAGATCTCGACGTCCGGCCGGCGCCGGGCCAGGAGTGACAGCGCCTCGAGGCCCAGTTCGTAGCAGCGCCGGGGCATCAGGGGGCGCGCGAAGTAGACCACGCGCGGTCGCGGCGGGTGGGGGGCCGGGGCCGGATGATAGGCGCGCCGGTCGACCCAGAACGGGATGGCGCGTGCCCTCGCGCCGTGCCGCTCGACCATCTGCGTCAGCCAGGGGCCGAGCGTGATGCACAACAGGCCGTACCGATAGGTCTGCTCCGCCGCGAAGTACTCGCTGCCGACGGGTGAGAAGAAGGGCTCGTAGTCCTGCACGAAATACGCAGGCAGGGCACTGCGGCCGCGCAGGCGCTTCACGACGTGCGCCGTCGTGTAGTGGGTGGCGATGAGCGCGTCGCAGTGCGTGATGTTGTCGTGGCCGAGCGCGATCTCGAAGCGCGTCTCGCAGCCGAAGTGCGATTCGATGTACTCGCGGATGGCGCGGGCGCTGCCCGTCGCCTCGTCCTGGTCGAAGAACAGCGTCACGGCGTGGCCGCGTCGGGCCATTTCGTTGGCCGCGATGAAGATGTCGTTGTGGCCGCCGGAACCAGCGAACGCCGATCCGACCATCACCCAGTTGATCGCCAGGGCGCCCTCCGGCACCTTCCGGCGACGGCGCGCGTCCTCGATGATGGCGCGGTAGACGGCGGGCGCCTGGGCCGCCGCGTGGTCGGGGCCGAATCGCTCCAGCGCGTGTGCCGCGCCCGCCTCGACGAACCGCCGTCGCAGGGCCGCGTCGTCGACGAGCGCCAACAGGTGTCGCCGCCAGTCGTCGGACGACTCGCACAGGCAGCCGGTGACGCCATCGCGCACGGCGTGCCGAAACGGGCCCGTCGCCGTCGCCACCACCGCCATCCCGGCCGTGACGCCTTCGAAGTACTTCAGTTCGCTCTTGGCTTCGCAGAAGGGGTTGCCGGCCTCGAGCGGGGCGATGGCGATGTGCGCGTCCGCGGTGCGCAGCGGAAGCTCTTCCCACGGGACGAAGTCCTCTCGCACGATGCGCGACGAGAACTCGCGAAGCGGGGGGAACTCGTCGAGCTCGAGGTACCCGATGACGCGGAGGCGCACCTGCGGCCGCTCCCGCATCACGTCCACCAGCGCGGGCACCACCGTGGCGAAGTCACGCTGGTGGGTCCGGGTGCCCGAGAGGTACACGATCTCGACGCGATCGTCGGCCCGCGGGACCGCGCGGACGATCTCGCCCAGCGCGACGAGGCGCTCGTTGAGATGATTGTTGAGCAGGAACGACCGGCAGCCCAGCTCGTTCGCCCGGTCCACCAGGAACGCCGACGATCCCGTGAAGTAGTCGCTCTCCTCCAGCGTGCGCCGATAGGCCCGCACGCCCTCGCGGTAGGCGTCGACCTGCGCGTCCGGCCAGTCGCGAATGCCGGCCACGTGCTCGGCCGTGGCAATCGACGGTTCGAAGACGTAGTCGTCCACGTCGAAGACCACGGGGATGTTCCAGGCGCGCGCCTGGGACACGACGGCGGCCAGCCGCCAGTCCCAGCCCGCCCGGAAGAGCACGAGGATGTCGTGCCGGCGCAGAAGCGAGAGGTCCGGGTACAGCGTGACGGCATCGATAGCGTCGGACGCGATGCCGGCCCGCGCGAGGGCCTCGCGCATGTTGTCGATGCGGTACCTCGTACTCGGGAAGCGCCGTCCCACGCCGTCGAGGTACAGGACCGAGAAACAGCGGGTCGTCGGCAGGTGACCACGCATCGCCTCGACGTACACGTCGTCCACGACGGTCACGGGTGCCAGGGGCGCGACCTCCAGCAGCGTGCCGTCGGCCAGGCGTGCGCCGAGGAGGATGTGGGCCTCGCCGGCGGCGGTGAACGAGACGTTGGCCTCGAAGTATCGTGGATGCGAGGCGTCGGACGACGGGGGCAGCGGGAGTTCGAGGACGAATGGCGACGGTCCGATTGACTCCACGACCGCGGCCGTGAGGGGGCGCGTCTCCGACCGCATCCAGCCGGTGATCCGCAGCGGCTGTCCCCGCTTGACGCGAGACGATCCGCTCGGTAGGTCGATGTAGGCGTGTACCTCCGGATGCCGCGAAGCGAACGACAGCGCGCCCGGCGACCCGCCGGCCTCCGACCCGCGGCTCAGGAAGTGCTCGAGCGGATCGACCCCGGTCGCCTCGACGTCGGGCCGGGCCGACAGGTAGCACGCCGGGTCGAACCGGGGGCCCGGAGTCCGGCGTTGCCTGCCACCCCATCGGGCGTAATGCACCAGCGGGTTCAGATCCGAGGCCGCCACGTCCGCGTTCGCGTCCCGGTAGTAGGACGTATCGAAGAAGGGGTTGGGATCTCGCCCCTCGGCGGCCCCGAAGCTCAGGTAGTGGACGAGCGGGTTCATCGCCGCTGCGGCGACATCGGGGTAGGTGGCGAGATACCAGCGGGAATCGAACAGCGCGCAGGGCCGGCTGCCGGCAGCACCGCCCACCCTGAGAAAGTGCCGCAACGGGTTCTCGCCGGTCACGGCCAGCTCCGGGTGCTGCGCCATGTAGAACGCGGGATCGAACAGCGCCGACGGCCGCCGTCCCTCGAGGGCGCCATGCTCCACGAAGTGCAGGAGCGGATTGCGGCCGGCGGCGACGACGTCGGGGTTCTGATCGAGGTAGTAGGCCGTATCGAACAGCGGGGACGGCGAGAGCGACTGCCATCGCCCGGCCACGTCGTAGTGGAACGCCAGGGCGAGCGGCGACAGCCGCAGGCCGGTGTGTGCCTGGTACCACTCGGAGTCGAACAGTCCGGAGGCCAGCACCTGGCTGGCGCGCTGCCACGCCTCACGCCAGGCGCGCGGCCGTCTGGCGACCCGGGCCACGCGACGGCGGGCGGAGGCATCCAGCCAGAGCAGCCGGACCGTGCGGACTCGCTCGGCGAGCTGTTGCGCGCGCGCGGCGGCGCCGAGCAGCCGGGAAGCCTGGACGGACCGCCGGCTCGCCCGCATCTCCGACAGCGCCGCCTGCAGGTCGGCCCGCTCCCGTGACTCTCGGGCACGACTGGACTCCAGGGCCCGGTTCTCGCTTTTCAGCTGACCGAGCCGCGCGCGCTGCTCGTCCAGGCGGGTCGAGGCATCGGCCAGCCCGCGATGAAGCTGGCTGATCGTGGCCTGGGCAGCGGCGGAGTCGCGCAGGTGTTGCCCGGCCGCCGAGGTCAGCCGGCTGATGATCCCGTCGAGGCGCGCGAGACGGGCCTCGAGCTTCCTCATGCGCGCGCGGCGCCGGCGCAGGCGCCTCCTGGCCGATTCCGCGTCGGCCCGCGCCTCGTCGAGCCTGGCGCCGAGATGGGCGATCGCCACGTCCTGTTCGGCCTTCACCTCGGCGATCGTCCGATCCCGCTCCTCGCGGCTGGCTGCAAGCGCCGCCTCTCGGTCTCGGAGGGCGACCGCCAGCTGGCCCAGCGCCTCGTCCTTGCCGGCCAGTGTCGCGCCCTGCTCTTCCAGGCGATGACGAAGGTCCGCGTTCGCCTGCGCCTCACTCCTGGCGACCGCCGCAAGCGACCTGAACGGCAGGTGCATCGAGACTGTGTCGCTCAGCTGGGAGAGCTGACCGATCCGATCGATCTCCGCCCGCCACTCGCGAATGTCCCGTCCGGTGACCAGGGACTGGAAGGCCGCTTCGGCGTCCGCCAGCTGGTCCCGGTCGACCGGCGGGACGCCTGCCAGGTCCGTGAGGCTGCCGACCAGATCGTTGACGGTGGCGCTTGCGCCGAACGTGTGCGCGACACCACGGCGGACCAGGTCCGTGGCGAACCAGAACAGCGCCCTGGCGTAGACGAGCGCGGCATCGATGGCGCCGTCCGCCTGCCACTCGTCGTCGATGTAGTGCAGATGACCAGAAGCGTCCTGGACGAAGTTGCTCAGCACGACGTCCAGGTACTGGGGTGGCAGAACCGGCCGCCCGGCGGCGCGGAAGGGGCTCGATCCGAGGCCTTCCTGGGGAGGGGCCTCCACGTCGCCCAGGTGGCGACGCCATCTGGCGAGCACGTCTCGAAGCGCATCGGGGCCACACCGGCTCGCGTCGAGCGCCAGTTGCTCGAGCGTCGGGCCCGGGATGAAGGGCTGTTCCGCCCGGACCGTTCGCGTCAGCCAGCCGGCCTGCCGATGGTCGAGGGCCCCCTCGCGCCGAACCCGCACGCCCGCTTCGTGTCTCTCGAACCGCTTGCCGCCTCGCCACTGGCGACGACGGTCCCGTCCCAGGTGCTGTGCGAGGAATGCGTCAGGGAGGAGGCGGCTCAGCGGCGCGGAGGAACGTGAGGCCAGAACGAGAAACGAGTTGGCGACATCCGGGCCAAGCCCTTCGCGCAGGACGACGCGGTGGGCCCGGCGGTCGTCGCAGAGCCGCACGGGCCCGCCTGCCTCGCCGCTCGCTGGCCACCGGACCAGCGTGTCCACGAAGACCTCCGCATCCGGGCGTGCATAGGCACTTTCGTCCAGAATCGTGGATGGCAGCTTGTAGTCGGGGAAGGGGTAGAGCCAGCGCTGGGCCGGCAGCCCCGCGTCCGAGAGGATGCGCTTCACCGACTGCCGTCCGAATGTCCGCACTCCGGCCCGGCCCGCGTAATCCTCGATGCCCGCCCACGGCTCGTTCAGGTGGTCTTCCGCGTAGCCCAGCAGGTACTTGAGTCCGAGCTGGTTCTCGATGGCGAGCACCAGCGTGCCTCCAGGACGCAGGAGCTGCCCGATCCCGCCCAGCAGGGCCTGCTGTCTCGCCGGCACGGCAGCGGCGTATTCGAGCACCCCGACGCACGTGACGACGTCGAAGCCGCTGTCGTCCCGATAGGCCCCGAGCGGGCCGGCGACGACGTGGACGTTGGCCAGATCGGCGCACCGCAGCGCCGCGGCGCGGGCACGGACCAGCGTCGGCTCCAGGGCGACGACGTCGGCGCCCGCCTCGCCCAGATACCGCGCGATGGCGCCGGAGCCGGCACCGATGTCGAGGACTCGCACGCCGGGCCACAGGCGCAGGGGGCGGAGCAGGTTGGACCGCTGCGGGGAGAAATGATAGCGGGTCGGCCAGTCGTGGATGTGGCGCGCCAGTTCGTCGGAGTCCGAACGCCGGTCGCGCGAGGCCTCCAGCGCCCGCAGGACATCGTCTTCGGCGCCGTCGAGGAAGGGTTCGGCCTCTCCGATGATGGTCAGCCGCGGGTGTCGCATGCCCCCTCAGTCAGCCCGCGCGGCGCCGTGCCGGGAGCCGCTGCCGATGCCCAGCACGCGCTCGTACAGTCGTCGGCAGTCATTGGCGAGGTCCACGTCCATCCGGGCCGCGAAGTAGTGACCGCCGGTCGACGCGGGGATGGTCTGGCACGCCGGAGGGAGCGTCACCCCGCAGAACGACGCCACGCGGCTCGTGTGCGTGTCGGGGGACGCGAGGAGCGAGTCGAAGTCGATGACCAGCACGTCCCGTCGCTCGAAGAACATCGAGTCGAGCAGCACGCCGTGGAAGAGAAGCCAGAACAGGGCCACCTTGTTCGCGTAGTCGCCGTCGCCGTGGAATCGGCCGAAGTACCGGCGGACGTGCGCGTCGACCGTCGGGGTCTCGGCGACGTCGGCGAAGAACTCGCCGTTCCGCTTGAAGAAGTCGTAGTCCAGGACGTGGTTGACCACGGACATGCTCGAGGGGAACTCGACCAGCCACGAGAGCACGACATCGAAGGGATTGCGCACCATGAAGACGAGCCGGGCCCCGTGAAACGCCTCCAGCAAGCGTCGCCACCGGAGCGTATCGGTGATGGCCTTGAACACGCACGCATCCGGGAGGTGGCGGCGAATGAGGGTTTCGACGGTGTCCGTGTCCCGGAGGCGGAAGTCGCTGAACGCACGCGGGTCGTCCTCGTTGAAGACGGCGAGGCCCGGCGCGTGCCCCAGCAGGCCGAGCATCATGTTCGTGCCGGATCGCTGCAGGCCGAGAATGAAGATTGGAGCAGGTTCCATCGGGTCCATCATCGGCCGCGAACTGCGCCGCCATGGGAGGGCCAGCAGGGCGCCACTGGCTACGCGCGCGTGAGGTGACGGGCAACGGTCGTGGTGCCCATACTAGCGCAAGGCTGGCGGCACGGGTCCTGCCCGCCTTGATACTATTTCGGTCGTGATGCAGGACTTCATTACGGCGGAGCTGAGCCAGTCGGCGGGCCTGGTATCGGCCCTGGCCGGCGACACCGGCCTGCGGCAGTCGCTCGAGGCGGCCGCCCGCGCCTGCGCCCGCTGCCTCGATGGCGGCGGCCGGGTGCTGTTGGCCGGCAATGGCGGAAGCGCCGCGGAGGCCCAGCACTTCGCCGCGGAGCTGGTGTGCCGGTTCGCGTTCGACCGCGACGCGCTGCCCGCGCAGGCCCTGTCCACCGACACGTCCATCCTCACGGCCATCGGGAACGACTACGGGTTCGAGCAGGTGTTTGCGCGGCAGGTGCGCGCCTACGGGCGGCAGGGCGACGTGTTCATCGGCCTCTCGACCTCGGGGACCTCCCCGAACGTCCTCCGCGCATTCGAGGTGGCCCGCGAGCGCGGACTGGTGTGCATCGGGTTCACGGGCAACCGCGGGGGCCCGATGCGCGGGCTGTGCGACCACCTGATCGAGGTGCCGGCGACCCACACCCCCCGCATCCAGGAGGGTCACCTCGTGCTCGGGCACATCCTGTGCGGCCTGATGGAGCGCGCGCGGTTCGGCGCGCGGTAGCCATGCGTGCCATCGTGGCCGGCGCCGATCGCGGGTGGGTGGGCGACAATCCGTTCATCTGCCCGGACACCGCGAAGATCCGCTCGCCCGGCTGGACGCCGAGGCTGACCATCAAGGAGGGCATCATTCGCACGCTCGACTCGCTCCAGCAGAACCCCACCCTGCTCGAGGCACGCGCATGAACGTCGCCGTGCTCGGACTGTGGCACCTGGGCCCCGTCACGGCCGCCTGCACGGCCGCCGCGGGGCACACCGTGATCGGCTGGGACCCGGACGCGGAGACCGTGAACGCGCTGGCCGAGGCGAGGCCGCCGGTGGCCGAGCCGGGCCTGCCAGCGCTGCTGGCCGAAGGGATCGCCTCGTGGCGCCTGCGCTTCTCGCCCGATCTCCACGAGGCGGTGGCCGACGCCGACCTCGTGTGGGTGGCCTTCGACACGCCCGTCGACGCCGACGATCGGGCGGACGTGGACGGCGTCGTCCAGCACGTGCGCGCGGCGTTCCCGCACCTCAAGGACGGCGCCATCGTCCTCAGCTCGTCGCAGCTGCCCGTGGGGAGCCTCGCCCGCCTCGAGCAGGACTGGGCCGGCGTGGCCCGCGGTCGCCGCGTCTCGTTTGCCTGCCTGCCGGAGAACCTCAGGCTCGGCAGGGCCATCGACACCTTCATGAAGCCGGACCGCATCGTCCTCGGCGTGCGGTCGGATGAGGCCCGTGCGCCGCTGCTCGCGCTCGTGGCCCCGTTCACCGATCGGATCGAGTGGATGTCCGTGGAGTCCGCCGAGATGACCAAGCACGCCATCAACGCGTTCCTGGCCACGTCGGTCGCCTTCATCAACGAGATTGCCGCGCTGTGCGAGCAGACGGGTGCGGACGCCAGGGAGGTGGAGCGGGGCCTGAAGTCCGAGAAGCGCATCGGACCCCATGCAGACCTCGGGCCGGGCGCGGCGTTCGCCGGCGGCACGCTGGCGCGGGACGTGGTGTTCCTGAGGGCGCTCGGGCACACGGTCGGGCGTCCCACGCCCCTCATGGACGGCGTCGAGGCGTCGAACCGCGAGCACCGCGGCTGGGCGCGGCGGCGGCTGGAGTCGCTGCTCGCCCCGCTCACGGGCCGGACCATCGCGGTGTGGGGGCTCACCGACAGGCCGGGCGCCGACACGCTCCGTCGCTCGGCGGCCGTGGAACTGTGTCGATGGCTCCTCGAGCAGGGCGCCCACGTGCGGGTTCACGACCCGGCGGTGAAGGCGCTGTCGGACGAGCTGTCGGGGGTGGCGCGCGCGTTCACCCCCGAGGAGGCCGCCGCGGGGGCCGACGCGCTGGTGGTGGCCACCGAATGGCCCGCCTACCGCGAGGTCAGCCTCGATGCGCTGATCGGCGTGATGGCCGGGCGGGTCATCGTGGACGCGAACCGCTTCCTGGCGGCCACTGCCGGCGCCGACAGGCGGTTCACCATGGTGTCGGTGGGGGTGGCCGGTCGTCGTGACGCCGGGCGCCGGGACTGAGGTCCCGGCGCTCCGTGCGAACGGAGCGCGGCCGTTCATCGCTCATCACCGGCGCCAGCCAGGGGCTGGGACTCGCCATCGCCCGCGCGTATGTGCAGGCGGGGGCGAGCGTCATGATGTGCGCGCGCGACGAAGCCCTGCTCGGGCGGGTCCGGGACGAGGTGGCGGCGCTGGCCGGGCCGGGGCAGCCGGTGGAAGCCAGGCGCGCCGGCGTGTCGGTGATGGTCATTGTGAATGCGGCGAAGCGGGAGAGTGTGAAGTGGGGGCCGCGCGCTGCGCGGTAGGCCATCCTTCTGTCGCACGACGGCGTCAAGCTGAACGTCACCGCCGTGCTGACCCTCGAGCAGGTGCAGGCGGTGACGCAGGCGCTCAGCGGCGGGGCGCCCTCGAAGGTGTCGGTCTTCGCGGGCCGCGCTCGAGATCGTGCGGGCGGCGCCTGGCACCACCGGAGGCACCACCGGAGGAGTTGCCCATGCGCGACGGTTCACGCTATCGTGTTGGATTGCCATGTCCAAGCGCGCACTGATTACCGGCATCACCGGCCAGGACGGCTCGTACCTCGCCGAGCTCCTGCTCTCGAAGGGCTACGAGGTGTACGGCGTCGCCCGCCGGCTGAGCGCCCCCAATGAGTGGCGCATCGAGCACCTGAAGGATCGCATCACCATCATCCAGGCCGACCTGCTGGACCAGCTCTCGCTCATCAAGGCCGTGGAGCAGGCCGATCCCCACGAGTTCTACAACCTCGCCGCCATGTCGTTCGTGCCCTCGTCGTGGGACCAGCCGATGCTGACCGGCGAGTACAACTCGCAGGGCGTCACGCGCGCGCTCGAGGCCGTCCGCCGCGTCAACCCGAAGATCCGCTTCTACCAGGCCTCGTCCAGCGAGATGTACGGCCGCGTGCGCGAGGTGCCGCAGACCGAGCTCACGCCCTTCTACCCGCGGAGCCCCTACGGCGTGTCGAAGGTGTTCGGGCACTACATCACGGTCAACTATCGCGAGAGCTACGACCTGTTCGCCTGCTCGGGCATCCTCTTCAATCACGAGTCGCCGCGGCGCGGCCTGGAGTTCGTCACGCGCAAGGTGACCGACGGCGTGGCCCGCATCAAGCTGGGCATGGCGGACCAGCTCGGCCTCGGCAACCTCGACGCGCACCGCGACTGGGGGTTTGCCGGCGACTACGTGCGCGCGATGTGGCTGATGCTCCAGCAGGACCACCCGGACGATTACGTCGTCGCGATGGGCGTGGCGCACTCGGTGAAGGACCTCGTGCAGGAGGCCTTCTCGCACGCCGGGCTGGACTGGGAGCAGTACGTCCGCACGGACCCGCGCTTCCTGCGGCCCGCCGAAGTGGATCACCTCATCGGCAACCCGGCCAAGGCGCACACCGTGCTCGGCTGGGAGCCCTCCGTGGACTTCCAGGGGCTGGTGCGCATGATGGTGGACGCCGACATCGAGCGGCTCTCGCGCCAGCAGGCCATTGCGGCGATGGCCGTACCGCGGTAGCGGTCTCGACCGTTCCCATCCATGAGGGTCGGCCTCGTCCTCGTCACGTTCAACGCCGAGGCCCACATCCCGCGCGCCCTGGCCGCCGTGGCCGCGCAGGCCCGCCCGCCCGATGCGGTGGTGATCGTGGACAACGCCAGCACCGATGGCACCCGTGTCGCCATCGACGAGTCCACGCGGGCGTGGGCGGTGCCCGTCCGCGTGATCGCGAGCCCCGTCAACCTCGGCTTCGCGGCGGCCAACAACCGCGCCATGGAGCAGCTGGCGTCGTGCGACCTGGTCGCCCTGCTCAACCCGGATGCGTTTCCGGAACCCGGATGGCTCGACGCGCTGCTGAAGGCGGCCGCGTCCCATCCCGAAGCGGCGTCGTTCGCGTCGCGCCTGATGCGCGACGGCCAGCCGGGGCGGCTCGACGGCGCCGGCGACGCCTGCCACGTCAGCGGGCTGGCCTGGCGCCACGGTCACGGCCAGCCGCTGGCCGAGGTGCCCGGGGCCCTGCAGGCGCGGCCCGTGTTCTCGGCGTGCGCGGCCGCCGCGCTCTACCGCCGCGACGACTGGGTGCGGGCCGGCGGCTTCGATGAGCGCTTCTTCTGCTACGCGGAGGACGTGGATCTGGGCTTCCGGCTGCAGCTGGCCGGCCGCGGGTGCTGGTACGTGCCGGAGGCCGTGGCGCACCACGTGGGGTCCGCCAGCGCGGGGGTCGGCAGCGTCTTCGCCGTGTATCACGGGCATCGCAACGGGGAGTGGACGTTCCTGAAGAACATGCCGGCGTCGCTCGTCTGGCGCTACCTGCCGCTGCACCTGGCGGCCTCGCTGGCCGGGCTGGCGTTCTTTGCCGCACGCGGCCGCGCGGGCGGCTACCTGAAGGCGAAGTGGGACGCGCTGGTCGGTGCGGGTGAGTTCTGGCGGGCGCGCCGGCAGGTGCAGGCCACCCGCGTGCGCTCGAGCACCGAGGTCCTGGCGCTGCTGGACCGGAGTTCGCTCATCGCCCGCTTACGTGAGCGCGCGTCGTAGACGCTCGGTCCACGTTCCGGCTCCTGCCTGCTCACGTCCATGAGGGCGGCAGGTTCTTCATCACCTCGATGCGCTCGAAGCGGCTGCTGGCGCGCGGCCCCGCGGCCTTCGCCCACGCCGCCATGCGCGCCAGGCCCTCCTCGAGCGGCACGGGTGCGCCCAGGCCGAAGACCCGCTTCACGCGATCGTGCGTGGCGTACGCGTGCGCCACTTCCTTGCGCGCGTCGAGGTGGAGGACGGGGGCATCGGGCACGCCCATGGCTGCCGCCGTCGCCCTCGCGAGGTGGTTGACGCTGCAGGGCACGTCGGCGCCGACGTTGAAGACCTGGTTGCGCGCGGCCGGTGTCTCGATGGCGCGCGCGATGACGGGCGCGACGTCGCCCACGTACGAGAAGGCGCGCGTCTGCTCGCCGTCGCCGAAGATGGTCATCGGCTCGCCTTTCATGATCTGGTTCATGAAGATGCCGATGACGTTGCGGTAGCGGTCGCCGATGTTCTGGTGCTCGCCGTAGACGTTGTGCGGGCGGAAGATGACGTAGTCCAGCCCGAACATGTGGTGCGCGGCCTTCAGGTCGAGCTCGACGGCGTACTTCGCGATGCCGTAGCTGTCCTCCGGCAGCGGCGTGGTGTCCTCGGTCATCGGCGACTGGCCGGCGCCGTACGCCGCGATGGACGAAGTGAACACGAACGTCCGGCACTCGAAGTTGATCGCCGCGTTGACCAGGTTCACCGATCCGATGACGTTGTTCGTGTAGTTGAACCGGCGGATGAAGTGGCTCAATCCCTCGGCCGCACAGGCGGCCAGGTGGAAGACGTGCTCGAACCGGTGCTCGGCGAACACGGCCTCGACCAGCGCCGCGTCCGTGACGCTGCCCTCGACGAACGTCGCAGCGGCCGGCACGTGGTCGCGCGCGCCGCCGCTCAGGTCGTCCAGCACCACGACGGCGTGGCCGCGATCGAGCAGCGCGGCGGCCACGTGCGATCCGATGAACCCGGCTCCCCCGGTGACGAGGCAGATGGACACGTGACGACTCCCGGGATGGCAGACGTGAAAGGTCAGAAGAAAAAGGCGAACAGCGGGATCTGAGAGGCCCGAATGTCCATTGTCACGGCCGCTCTAGGACGCCGAGCCACGGAGTTCCAGCGGTGGCGGCAGGGCCCCGAGGACGGCCGACAGCGTGTCGAGGAGCTCCCGCCTGAGGCCGACGTGCAGGTCCAGCCGCGGCGACGGGACGGCGCTGCGCCAGTGCCCGCCGAAGCGTTCGACTATCTCGGCGTCGCTGCGCGTCCGCCCCGCCTGCAGCCGCCTCCGGCGCTCGCCGAGCTCCGGCAGCATGTCGAGGAAGTCCTGGATGCCCAGCAAGGCGGCGACCGTGGCGGTGGACACCGGCTCGGCCTGCGCGGACGACGCGGTGGCCGGCGAGGCCCGTTCGATGAGGAACCGCTCCCGCGCCGGCAGCGCCTCCCATCCCCCCAGCACCTCGCGCCCGGCTTCCACGGCCGCGCCCGCGAGTCCGGCGAAGCCGACCTGGCGCAGGTTCGCGGCAGTCCCTCTCGTGCGCCGGGCCCCGCGCCGGCGGAGGGCGTGCAGGAGCCGCACCCTGGCGATGCCGGGCCGCAGCCGGTCGGCGAGGCGCGTGGCGGTGTCCGTTGCGTGCGCCTCCTCGGCCCCGCGGCTGAACGGCGTGCCGAGCGCGATGCGATCCAGCGCCAGCAGCAGTGCCGCGGGCAACGCCTGATCCAGCGTGCGCTCCTCGAGCAGTGCGTAGATCATCCGGAGCGCGTTCCGCTCGAAGGCGCGCAGGCGCGCGGGGCTCTCGGGGCCCGACGTGCCGTGATGCCGGTGATACACGATCGCCTCGGGCGCAAACCACACCTCGTGCCCCAGCAGCCAGAGCCGCCAGCCGAACTCCACGTCCTCGTAGTACGCGAACATCGGCTCGTCCCATCCACCGGCGGCCTCGAACGCGTCCCGCCGGAACAGCACGGCCGCGCCGCACCCGAACAGCAGCGGCTGTTCCCGCGTCGGAAAGGTCGCGGCGGCCTCGTCCCAGCCGAGCGGGAAGCCACGGCCTTCGAAGTTCACCAGGCCGCCGGCGAAGTCGATCCGCTCGCCGGACCAGTCCAGGATCTTCGCCGCCGCCGATGCGGCGCCGCGCCTGGTGGCGGTGTCCACCAGCCGGGAGATGCACGCCGGATCCGCGCGGGTGTCATCGTTGAGGAAGAGCAGCCACTCGCCGCGCGCCTCGCGTGCCCCCGCGTTGCTGCCGGCCGAGAAACCGAGGTTGGTGCCCGTCCGGATGACACGTGCGCCCGGATTGCGCTGGTGCACGGTCGGCGTCGGATCCCCGGGTGAGCCGTTGTCCACGACGATCACCTCGAGCCGATCGGCGGGCCAGTCCTGCTGCCGCAGCGAGTCGAGGCAGTCGGGCAGGTGGCGCGTCCCGCTCGCCGTCAGCACGATGACCGAGACGACGCCGGGCTCGGCCTGGAGCGCCGCGGCCGGGGTACAGAGCGCCGGGGCCTCCGATCCGGCCGGGGTGTCGCGATCGCCGGGACTGACGGCCCGGGGGGCTCTGCTCGAGTCCGGACGTCCCAGGCTGACGCGCGCCGGCACGGGCAGGCCGAAGAGCTCGGCGATCCGGAAGTCGTGGATCAGCGCCTCGGCGGTCTCGCGGTACCGATCGCCCAGGTCGTGCAGCCTCAGCGGCTCCGGCATCAGCGCGAGGACATCGGCATCCGGCACGCGGCGGCGCGACTGGATGAAGGCCCGCTGCTCGCGGAGGCGGGGGAGATCTCGCGCGAAGTCCTCGAGCGCGATCAGCAGCCCCGCGATTTGTGGCGGCACCGACCAGACCGGCGGCAGGGGCCGCCCGAACCGGAACGCTTCGCCGTCGAGACCGGCCTGCACCAGGTTCCGCTGCAGCGTGAGGGCGACGGCCGCCGGCAGCACCCGCGCCAGCGCGTCCTGGCCGTAGTTCTTGAAGATGGTCGCCAGGGCGTTGCGTTCGTACAGGCGCAGCCGCATGGCTGGCGCCCACGTGCGCGTGGTCCCGTGCAGGCGGTGATAGGTGATGGCCTGCGGCGCGAAGACCGTGCGGTATCCCATCAGCGTCAGCCGCCACCCGATGTCCACGTCCTCGAAGTAGATGAAGTAGCGGTCGTCGAATCCGCCGCACCCGAGGAACACCTCGCGACGGAACATCACGGCACCGCCGCACCCGAAGAGGATCTGCCGCTCGGCGTAGTCGCGGCCGGTGGGCTCGCCGTAGTCCATCTGCCACGAATGGCCGATGAAGGTGGGGAGGCCGCCCACGAAGTCCACGCGGGAGCCGTCCCAGTCCACAATCGCCGCCGCGGCGGCCGCGGCGCGGTTCCGCTCGGCAGCGGCCACCAGTTCCGCCAGCCACGCGGGGTGTACGCGGGTGTCGTTGTTGAGCAGCGCCACCCACTCGGCTTCGACCTCGCGGATGGCGGCGTTGTAGGCGCCCGTGAAGCCCAGGTTGCGCCCGTGCGCGATCACGCGCACCGACGGGTGGTGCGTGCGCACGTACTCCGCCGATCCATCCTGTGACCCGTTGTCCACGACGACCAGCTGCGCGTCGGCGTAGTCCATCTGCTCCAGCGTGGGGAGGCAGCTCCGGAGATGATCGAGGCCGTTGTAGTTGAGGACCAGGACAGCTGCGCTGGGCGAGGCGTTCATGCAGCGGGGGTCGGCACGGATTGTAACACGCGCGTCTTGTGGCCCACAATGAACCGCGCATGCCCGGATGGCTCGACGTGTGGCGCTCGTTCTGGTCGCGTTCCGGCCACGAACGGGCGCGCCTGCTGCGATCGGCCTGGCACGCCTTTCGGCAGCACGGCGCCGCTCCGACCGCGAATCGCATGCGCCGCAGCGCGCGCCTCGCGGCCGATCGGGACGCCGAGAATGCGCGCTACGCCCAATGGTGCCGTGCGCACACCCCGGACCCCCGGGCCCTCGAGGCGATGAAGGCGGCCTCCGCGCGCTTCGCGTACCAGCCGCTCGTCTCCATCATCACGCCCGTCTACAATACCGATCCGCGGTGGCTGCACGCCTGCGGCGCGTCGGTGGTGGCGCAGGCGTGGCCCCGATGGGAGTGGCACGTCGCCAACGACGGCTCCGACGACCCACGCACGCTCGAGACACTGGCGGAGCTTGCCGCCATCGACGCCCGCATCACGGTGCACGACCTGCCGGAGAACGGCGGCATCTCCGCGGCCAGCAACGTCGCCCTCCGCGCCGCGGCGGGCGACTACGTCGCACTGCTGGATCACGACGATGCGCTGCCGCCCCACGCGCTCCTCCGTGTTGTCGAGCGCCTCAATCAGGTCGAGATACGACCCGACGTCCTCTACACCGACGAGGACAAGCTCGAGCCGGATGGGTCCAGATCGGACGCCTACTTCAAGCCCGACTGGTCGCCGGAGCTCTTCCTCTCGAACATGTACGTGTGCCACCTCCTGGTGGCGCGCCGGGCCCTGGTGGTCGAGGCTGGGGGCTTCCGATCCGCCTTCGACTTCTCGCAGGACTACGATCTGGTGCTGCGGTTGATGGAGCGCGCCAATCGCATCGATCACCTGCCCGACGTCCTGTACCACTGGCGCAAGGTGCCCCGGTCCACGGCGACGGCCGGCGGCGCCAAACCCACGGCGCACCTCGCGGGCCGCCGCGCCCTCCAGGACTATCTCGATCGCAACGGCGTCGAGGGTTCGGTCGCCGACGCCGAGCCGCCCGGCTTCTACCGTATCGTCTACGCGCTGCACACGTCGCCCGCGGTGAGCGTCATCGGCCCGTTCAACGCGCACGACCAGGCGCGGCTCCGCGCCGGGACGTCGTGGTCGTCGCTGGAGTTCGCGGCGAGCGCCGCCGAGGCCACGGGCCAGCTGCTCCTCCTCCTCAATCCGGCGTTCGAGCCGCAGTCCCCCGACTGGCTCGAGGCGCTCGTGCAGGTCCTGCGGCCGGGTGTGGGAGCGGTCGGCGGGAAGCTGCTCAGGGCGGATGGAACGGTGGAGCACATCGGCCTCGTGCTGGGCCTCGACGGCGTGGCCGGACGGCCCTTCGTCAACGCGCCCGCCGACCATCCCGGGTACTTCGGCAACGCGCGCCTCATCCGGACCGTGTCGGCCGTGACAGGCGACTGTCTGCTGACGGCGAGGGACACGTTCACGCGTGCGGGCGGCCTCGACGGGAGTCTCGGGCGGGAGGCGGCGGCCATCGACTACTGCCTGAGGGTGAGCGAGAGGTCCGAGCGCGTGGTCTTCACCCCGTGGAGCCTGCTCAGGCGGCGGGTCCCCGCGCCGGTGCCCCATGTCGGCGGCGACGATGAGCGACGGCTGCGCGCCCGCTGGGGCGATGCGCTGGCGCGGGACCCGTGTTACAGCCCGCATCTCTCGACGCACGTCCTCGACTATCGGGTCGACGCGTAGCACCTCCGCCCTGCTGACTGCGCCGTGCGGCGCCTCCCGAAGCCTGAACATGCCGCCGAGGAGCGCGGAACCGCCGGCTCCACGGGGGAGCGCACGTCGGGCGCGCGGGTCTCAACACCGGCCGTAGACGAAGTTCGCGGAGCGCTCGTCGGCCTTCCAGGCCGTGAGCGAGAGGCCGTCGGTGTCCTTCTGGCTGATCGTGGCGCCGCGCGCGACGAGGCCGTCGAATTCACGCTTGATCGCCGCATCGCACGACGACCAGTCGAGGTCCGGGGCCAACGGCGAGAGGCCCGCTTCGCACCCCGGGCTGTACTCGCCGGTGCACAGGTACTCGATGCGTGATGGCTCGGTGAAGAAGTTGCCGTGGGCGAAGCCCGGGGGCACCCAGATCCACTCGCCGTAAGGGGCGTCGTCCGACGCGGGCATGTCGCAGGCCGCCAGGTGCCCGAACGTGGGCGAGCCGAGCCGGATGTCCAGGAAGAGATCGACCATGCGTCCCGACACCGTGCGCACGAGCTTTCCCACGTAGGGGTTCCACTGGAAGTGCAGTCCGCGAACGACGCCGGCCCGCGACCAGCTCTCGTTCATCTGCGGCAACGGCGTGCCTCGCAGGAACCCGAGGTCGGGATGGCCGTCGACGTCGCTGCGGCGGAATGGCTCGGCGAAATAGCCGCGCGCGTCGGAGAACCGGGCGAAGCGGACGATCTTCACGTCCGGCAGGACGAGCGGCGTGACGGACAGGATCTTCATCGTGAGTCGCGGCTCCGATTATGACAGGACTCGCGCGAGGCGCGTGAGTCCTGTCCGTGAGCCGCCGTGCCGAGCGGGTGTGGCAGGGAACCGCTATGGAACGATGACGGTGATCGCGTTCGATTCCGCGCTGGTGCCCGCGCCGTTGCTGGCCACCACGCTCACGACGTAGCTGCCGCGTGGGGCCGGCACCGTGACGGACGTGCCGGTCACCGGCAGCGCGGCCACGATGGCCGACGATCCCGGCAGGCGCGCGAGCAGCGTGTAGCCCGTGGGCGTCGTGCCGCTCGCGGGCGGCGACCACGACAGCATGACGTTCGATCCGCTGACCGACGATGTCGTCAGGGTGGGTGGCCCCGGTGCCACCGGCGGGGCCACGGTGAAGCTCACCTCGTTCGACGTCGCGGAGCCGCCGGCATTCGTGGCGACCACGCGCACGAAGATGGTGACGCCCGCGGGCGCCATCGCCGAGATGGACGTCGAGGCTCCCATCGGTGCCACCGCGAGGTTCGACGCGCCGGGGCTGGTGCCGGCGTAGAGCGTGTAGGTCGAGGGGAGGCCACCTGCCCCGGGCGACCAGTTGAGCGTGACCGGGTTGGCCGCCGCCTGCGCCAGCGACAGCGTCGGCGGCCCGGGCGGCGACGGCGGCTGCGGCCCGACCACCACGAGCCGCCCAGGTGTGCCGGCAATCCGTGCGCCGATGGGCTCGAGGCTGACCACGCGAAGATAGTACGTGCCGGGTCCCATCGTGCCCGAGTACGTGCCGGGAGCCGGCACGAAGATGTTGAACAACGCGTGCGAGAAATCAGGGTCGGGGGCGCCCTCGATCACATAGCCGCCAACCGGCGGTCCCGTGGTGGGCGCCGTGAAGGAGACGGTCACGGTGGTCCCCGAGGCGACGGCGCTGAAGTTCTCCGGTGCGCCCGCGGCCGTCACCACCGTGATCGGCACGTCCTGCACGGTGAACTGCCCGCTGATCGTGGAGCGCGCCAGCACGCGCAGGGTCCAGTGCCCCTGGGCGAGCGCGTAGATGCCCTCGAAGGAGAACCCGGAGTTCGCGAATGCGCCGCTCGCGCCGGGACACGCCCTCGGGAACGACCGGGTGCCGAGCGATCCCCCGAAGCCCAGCACCTGCGTCGAGCCGGCCTGCGGGCCGGTGACGTCGGATCCCGCGATGGCCAGCACGGTCACCTCGTCCACGTTGATGCCCGAGGTGTTGCCCTCGTCGTAGGCGCAGCCCGTGATGGTGAACGGCGTCGGCACCGATCCGCCGGCCGCCGGACCCGAGACGGACAGCCGCGGCAGCGAGGACGACGGCGAGTAGACGCGCAGCCTCCCGCCGGAGTACGCGCCGCGGACTTCCAGCAGGCCGCCGCGGTTCTCGGTGACGCGCACGTAGACGAAGTACTCGCCCGGCGTCACGCCGTGGGTGTCGAAGGCGAACGTGAGAGCCGAACCGCGCTGCACGTTGTTCTGGCTGCCGACCTGGACCAGGCCGCTCGCGGGATCCCGATCGCTGTCGAGGAAGAACTGCGCGCTGTACGTGCTGCCCGAGTCCGCATCGTCGACGCCGTAGCGGACGTTGAACGTGCCGCCGGCCGCCACTTCGTCCTGCGCGGCCAGCTTCACGCCGGCCAGGCGGAACGTGACACCGGTGGTGGCCTCGTGCGGGTCGAGGCGGAGGAAGCGCACCGAGTGGTTCAGCCACGGCAGCGTCGGGCAGAACGGGCACTCCGTCTCCAGGCCCTGGTTGGCGGCCGTCAGCGTGCTGAGATCCACCGTGTAGGTGTGGCGGCCGGGCCAGATCAGCAGGTCGTTGGTCGCCGTCATCGTGGCGGCGTCGATGCCGCTCTGCGAGCCCCACAGCACGCGGGTCAGCGAGCCCTGGCCCAGGCTGCCGTCCAGCCCGAACGGCGTATCCAGGGTCAGGGTGAAGGTCAGGTGGCGGTATCGTCGCGTGTTGATGATGGCCGAGCCGCCGTTGAGCAGGGTCACCTGGGGATCGCCGCTGCTGGTGCCCGCACCCTGGAGCGCCGGCTGCCCGGCGTCGTTCACCAGGCCGGCGTTGACGATGCCGTTCAGCTGCGCCACGTCGTCGGCGTCGGCCATGTCCCAGGGGTCGCCGAGCACGTCGGTCGCGAAGTCGGCCCCGCCGGCCGCATCGGGGTCGATCACCGTGACCTGCGGTGGCGCGTTGATGGTGAACGGCTGCGAGGCCGACGTCCCGTTGGTGCAGCTGATCGACGCCTGATAGGTGCCGGGCGCCAGCACGCCGTAGTTGAACGCGATGCTGCCGGAGCCGAATGCCAGGCCGCGCGCCACGTTGAAGGGCACGCCCTCCGCGTCGGTGATGCGAAGCGTGTAGTGGCTCGTGCAATCCGCGTAGGTGATGGTCATCGTCGCGGCGCCCGCGCCGTCGCGCGCGGTGAGCCGCACCCAGTCGATCTCCACCGGGACGGAGTAGCCGGCGGTGCCCTGCGCGCGCAGCTCGAAGCCGCGCGCCAGCGACTGCGTGTGCCACGGCCGCGGCGTGCCCCCGAGCGGCGATGCCAGCTGCCCCGACTGGAGCGAGCCGTCCGTCGTCACGTACTGGAGCGTCGGCAGGTCGAGGATGTACAGCGCCCACCCGTCCCTCGGATCACCCCAGAGCACCAGTCCCGACTGGTTCGCTTCGTCCGGACCGCCGTACGTGCGGTGGTACCAGATGGCCATCAACTGATTGGGTGGTGGCCCGGGATTGGTGAGCCGCATCTTCACCGCGAGCTTGCCGTAGCGGCTGGTGGGGATGGCCATGTGATCGAACGCACCGGTGCGGCCGTTGTTGACGAGCCCCGCGCCTCCGCGGAACAGCAGCGAGACCTTGTTTCCGGCACTCGTGTCAGTCGTGGCCTGGAAGCGGCCGCTGCTGAGGAACACGCCACGCCCGGTCGACCGCGCCTGGGCACTGTTCGTCCAGCCCAGCTGCTCGTCCGGGAAGGGGCTCAGGTCGTCGACGTTGCTGAAGTCCCAGGCGTCGTTGTGCACGTCGGTCGCGAAGTCCGGACCTGCGGCGAACACGGACCCGTTCAGCGCGATCGTCGGCTGCGCCTGGGCGGCGCCTGCCCCCAGACCCAGCACCACGACCCACACGGCCACCACCCTCCCCGTTCGTCGCATGCCCCGATCACCTTTTCGTCGCGCCGACCGGCCGGATTGTGTAAGAACGATGCAATCCAGGCGGTTCTTGGCGTCCGGTCGGTCATTTGAGCAAACGGCTTGCCATGAAGGGGAGGGCCACGAGCAGGGCCAGGCCGGCGCCAGCGAGCATCCAGGACCACGCCCAGAGACGCGGCCGGTACTCGAAGCGCACGGCCCAGGAGCCCGCGGCAGGAATGACGACGGCCTTGAGGGCGTGATTCACGCGGAGGTAGGGTACGGCGGTCCCGTTGAGCGTGGCGCGGAAGTCCTCCGCCATGAAGGCCTCGGACAGCACCGCCAGGCCGGGGCCCGCGGCCTCGACGCGGAACGTCGTCGTGTTGGGGGTGAGCGCGTAGTCGTGAGCGGCGGTGACCGTGGACGCCGGCGCGCGCAGGTGTGCCACCGCCGAGTTGGCGACCTCATCCGCCGCGTCGACCGATGCAAAGGGCCCGGGAGCGCCCGAGAGGCGCCGTGCGAGATCTCCCACGCCGGCGTGTTGCTCGACGCCGTCCACCATGAAGGCTCGCGGCCATGCAGATGCCCGCTCGACGGCCCGCACGAGATCGGGCGAGGAGGTCGGCAGCGCCTCGACGCCCCCGGGCATCTGGTCCGCCCGGGCCACGAGGAAGCGCACGTTGAGCATGTCGAGGAAGCCGCGCACGGCGTCTGTGGACTGCGCGTGCAGCACCGTCCGCCACATCCATGGCGTGCGCTCGATGCCGGCCGCGTCGGAGAGCTCCTCCAAGGCCGCCAGACGCAGCGCATCGGGACCCCCGATGGCTTCGAAGCCCCAATAGGCCTGCGTGCCAGGGAACAGGACCGACTCAATCGGCGCCACCCGGAACGGTTCATCGTGTGCGCGGGCCTTCATCGCCCGCAGCGCCGGCGACGGCTCGCCGAGATCGGCCCGATGCCGCGGCTGGATCAGCAGGGCATCGGCCGCCGCCACGCCGGTCTCCACCTGGAGGCCACCGGCAAAGACGGCCGCGAACAGGGACACGGCCGCTGCCAGGGCGGCCGAGGGCGTCGGTCCAGGCGAGGCCAGTATCACGCACAACGTGGCCGCGGCGGCGACGATGGTGACGAGGGCCAGGAGCGAGGCAAGGTCGACCCCGACGCCAGGGACGAGGGCGGCCATCGCCACCGTCGCGCCGGCGATGGCGATGGCCGGGTGCACGACGGCGCCATCGCGGACCGCCGCGATGAGGCCGGCGATCCCCACGCCGCCGACGAGGAGCAGCGGCGCGATGGTCGCCGCGAGGAAGGTGTTGTCCACGTGATGAATGTTGCCGACCAGCGGGAGTGACTCGAGGAGCGACGCGGGCACCACGCCGAACGCGAGCGCCACCAGCGCCACCACGGCGCCGAGCGCGCCGAGGCCAGGCCGCGAGCACGCCAGGCGGCCGGGAGAGGTCAGGGCGCCGACGGCGACCATCACCAGCAAGGGGTGCGCCCCGGTGTGTGGGGTCCCCGAGGCCGCGCCGCCCAGGACATACGACACGAGGTCAGCCCCGTCCGCGAACTGCACCGCCGGACGGTCGTAGATCGTGGTGGTGCCCCCGAGCGTCTCGAGGAACAGCAGCCAGTGTGGCGCGCTCAGGAGCAGCCCTGCGAGGGTCCCGAGGAGAGCGGCGTCCAGGCGACGCAGCCTGCGCGAGAACGGCTCGCGGGCGAGCAGGAGGCTCAGCAGCCCGGCCGCGTGCGCGCCGGCGAGCGCCACGATGCCCTCCTTTGGAGTCGAGCCCACGACCTGGAGGCACGTCGCCACGGCGAGTGCTGCCGCCCAGCGCCAGCGGCGGGCGGGGTTCGTGCTCAGTGCCAGGCCGGCATAGGCCGCCAGGATCCACGGCGCGTAGATGACCGAGAAGTACGCCGGGTGGTTGAAGCGCATCGTGAAGTGCGCCACGAACGGGGCCATCAGTCCCACGACCGCGCCGGCTGCCCGGCTGCCCGTGACGGCCAGCACCGCGATCGCCGCGCCCACGGCGAACACCGCTCGCGCGACGACGAACCGCACGTCCATCGCCAGCGCCGCGTCGGGGATGGCGAGCGAGGCCAGATGAAAGGGATCGAGGATGAAGGTCTGCCCCTGCCCCCACAGCGGCACGCCGGCGAGGTTGTACCGGTTCCACAGCGGGAACTCGCCCGCGGCGAGGGCCTCCCGCTGTGCCACGCTGTAGGGGACGTTCTGCCACATCATGGCGCCGACGTCCGTGCCGCGCGCGTCCTCGATCTCGATGTCACGCGCGCCGTAGGCGAACGGCGGCTGGTCGTAGAGGATCCACGCGGGGCCATTGGCAGGCGACACCAGGCTGCGGCCGAGAAAGAGGGGATAGGTGGCCACGACGGCCCCCAGCACGCCCGCGCAGGCCACGGCGTGCCACGGTCGGCGCCGGGCCCATGCCGCCGCGCGGCCGACCATGGCCGTGAGGATGGTGACGCAATCCGCGAGGGTCGCCAGCACGAGCACCGCCAGCGCAATGGCAAGGGCGGTGCCCGCGAGCGTGGCGAGGTCGGCGCGCGCTGGCAGCAGCAGCACCGGCGCGGCTGGGACCAGCACCACCTGCGGGTCGTTGGCGTCGGCGGGGGTCGTGACCGTGAAGCCGCCCCCGCCCGTGGGCGCCACGGTCGCCTGCGCGGTGGACTGGATGGCGTCGGCCCTCAGCGTGGCCACCGTCTCGCCGCGGCCGTCCACCACCCGCAGCCCCTCGACGACGTAGCGACCCGGCCCGGTGTTCGGATCGACACGCAGCAGGCGATACCGGCCGAAGGGCAGGGGCAGGCGATAGGTGTGCGGACGCGGGGTTGCGGCGATCGGCGCGGCCACCGATTCCGCTTCGCTGATGCCGGTGCCGCGGTCGTAGAACACCTGCAGTGTGCCGCCTGCCGACGCCGCGAGGTCGATCTCGATCGCACCCGGCGGTGCATCGTCGAGCGTGTGCGCGACCACGACGATGGCAGAGATGCCTCCGGCGAGCAGGCCGAGGACGAGGCGTGGAATCCACTGCGTGAGCCGCCCGTGAGACACGCGCCGGATTGTATCGTGTGTGCACCGCGCGCCCCGCTCACGGGTCGTGCACGAGGCGCGCCACCATCTCGCCGATCGCGAGCGAGGAGGTGAGCCCGGGCGAGTCGATGCCCGCCACCTGAATGACATGCGGATTCACGGTGTCCCGGCGGATCAGGAAGTCCGCGAACGGCTCGTCCGGCGGGCACAGCTTCGCGCGGATGCCGGAGCTGCCGGGCTGCAGATCGTCGAGCGTGATCTCGGGCAGGAGCGCGCGTGTCTCCTCGACGAACGCCTCCAGCGGAAGGCGGTCATCCTCGTAGTCGTCCTTGGCCGCCTGGTAGCGAATCGTCGGCCCCAGCAGCACCGTGCCCCACGTGGTCTTCGTCAGGTGCACACCCAGGCTGTGACCCGGCGTGTGCGGCACCGGGTAGATCATGCCGCGCACCAGGTGGCGGCTGCCTGGCGCCAGCTCCGCGTACTCCCCGCGCGCGGGATGGATGGTGAACGTCTCCCCACCCAGCATCCGGCTCACGTCGTCGGCATAGAGGCCCGCGGCGTTCACGACCGTCGCGGCGTGAATGGTCTCGTGCGGGGTCATCAGTTCGATGCCGCCTCCAGCCCTCCGCGCGCCGATCAGGGACGAGGCGCGCAGGATGGCCGCGCCCGCGGCCTCGGCGAGCCGGCCCAGGACGCGCACGTACGCCTCGGGCTCGATGCGTCCGGTGGTGGGCGACCACAGGGCCGCAACGCCGGCCACGTGCGGCTCCCTGGCCGTGAGGACCGCGTGGTCCACCATCTCGACGGGGACGCCATTGGCGGCCGCGCGCGCGGCCAGCGACTCGAGCGCAGGGACCTCGGCCGCGGACGCGGCCACGATCAGCTTGCCGCAACGGTCGTGGGGAATGCCGTGACGCGCGGCGAAGTCGATGAGTCGCTCGCGTCCCTCCACGCAGAGCGCCGCCTTCAGCGATCCGGCGGGATAGTAGATGCCAGCGTGAATGACGCCGCTGTTCCGCGTGCTGGTCTCGTGGCCCAGCCGCGGGTGCTGCTCGAGCAGGCACACCGGCGTCCCACGCCGGGCCATCGCCAGCGCGCTGGCCAGTCCCGCGACGCCGCCACCGATGACGGCCACCTCGATCTCGGTCATCGGCCGCTATTCTGACCGGTGGGAGGCCGCCTGGACAAACCCGCCGCGGGCGGCGCCAGGCCGGGGAACCCGGCGGGCCGAGGCTAAATTGCGCCGAAGAGGCCGTCCGAGTACCATGGGAGTTTCGTGACGGTTCCTCTCCTCGACCTGCAGGCGCAGTACCAGCCCCTCCGCCAGCCACTGCTCGACGCGCTCACCCGCGTGGCGGACAGCCAGCGCTTCATCGGCGGCCCCGACGTCGAGGCGTTCGAGCGCGAGGTGGCGGCGGTGGTGGACGTCCGGCACGCCATCGGCGTCTCGTCGGGCACCGACGCCCTGCTGGCCGCGTTGATGGCCCTCGACATCGGGCCGGGTGACGAAGTCGTGACGAGCACGTTCTCGTTCTTCGCCACGGCCGGCTGCATCGCACGTGTGGGCGCGAAGCCCGTGCTCGTGGACATCGACCCCGAGTCGTTCAACATCGACGTGGTCGCGGCGGCCCGCGCCTGCACCGCACAGACGAAGGCGCTCCTGCCCGTGCACCTCTTCGGCCAGTCGGCGGACATGAGCGCGGTCATGGCGCTCGCCGACGAGTGCCACCTGAACGTCATCGAGGACGCCGCGCAGGCCATCGGCGCCACCGACCACGGCGGGCACGCGGGCGCCATCGGCCACCTGGGGTGCTTCTCGTTCTTTCCCAGCAAGAACCTCGGCGGGTTCGGCGACGGCGGCCTCGTCACCACCAACGACGACCGTCTGGCCCACCAGGTGCGCCTCCTGCGCAATCACGGCATGGAGCCGAAGTACTTCCACAAGGTGGTCGGCGGCAACTTCCGGCTCGACGCCATCCAGGCGGCGGTGCTGAGGGTGAAGCTGCCGCACCTGGCGCGCTGGACGGAGGGGCGCCGCGCCAATGCGTCGCGTTACCGGCAGCTGTTCCACGACGCCGGGCTCGCCGGCACCGTGTGCCTGCCGTCCGAACGCCCGGATCGACATCACATCTACAACCAGTGCGTGGTTCGCGTCCCGGATCGGGACGGGTTGAAGCGGCATCTCGATGCCGCCGGTGTCGGCACGGAGATCTATTACCCGGTGCCCTTCCACCTGCAGGAGTGCTTCGCCGGTCTCGGCTACAAGCCCGGCGACTTCCCTCACGCCGAGAAGGCGGCGGCGGAGGTGCTCGCGTTGCCGATCTACCCGGAACTCACCCTCGAGCAGCAACAGTACGTGGTCGATCAGATCGCCGCCTACTACGGCTCGCGTACCTGAGAGCCGATAACCGGTCCACAGTCCCGGACCTCTCGAGACCTCGAGACCCAGGACCCAGGACCCAGGCCCCAGAACCCAGGACCCTATGGATCTCCAGAAGCGCCTCGAATCGAAACACGCGGTGGCCGGTATCATCGGCCTGGGCTACGTGGGCCTGCCGCTGGCAGTCGAACTCGCCCGCAACGGCGTGAAGACCATCGGCTTCGACGTGGATGTTCGCAAGGTCAGCGAGCTCGCCTCCGGTCGAAGTTACATCCCGGACGTGCCGTCCGAGCACGTGGCGGAGGCGGTGAACACCGGGATGCTCATCCCGACCACCGACCCCGCGTCGCTGGCCGAGGCCGATGTCATCGACATCTGCGTCCCGACGCCGCTGCGCAAGACCAAGGATCCGGACCTCTCGTACGTCGTCAAGGCGGTGGAAACCACGGCGGCGGTCTTGAAGAAGGGCCAACTCGTCATCCTCGAGTCCACCACCTACCCGGGCACGACCGATGAGGTGGTGAAGCCGGCGCTCGAGGCCAAGGGCCTCGCGGCGGGCCGGGACTTCTATCTGGCGTTCTCGCCCGAGCGCGTGGACCCGGGGAACCCCACCTACCACACGAAGAACATCCCGAAGGTCGTGGGCGGCATCGACGAGACGAGCACCGAGATCGCCAGCGCGTTCTACCGGCAGGTCGTGGATACCGTCGTGCCGGTCAGCTCCACGCGCGCCGCCGAGATGGTGAAGCTGCTGGAGAACACGTTCCGTGCCGTGAACATCGGCATGGCCAACGAGCTGGCGCTGATGTGCCACCGGATGGGCATCGACGTGTGGGAGGTGATCGACGCGGCGAAGTCCAAGCCGTTCGGCTTCATGCCCTTCTATCCGGGCCCGGGCCTCGGCGGCCACTGCATCCCGATCGACCCCTTCTACCTGTCGTGGAAGGCGAAGCAGTTCAACTTCGAGGCCCGTTTCATCGAGCTGGCCGGTCAGGTGAACGGCTCGATGCCGGAGCACGTGGTGACCCGCGTGGCCGAGGCCCTCAACGCGCACCGCAAGCCGCTCAACGGATCGAGGATCCACGTCCTGGGCGTGGCCTACAAGCGCGACATCGACGACGTGCGCGAGTCGCCCGCGCTGGACGTGATCGAGCTGCTGACGCGCCGCGGCGCGTCGGTCACCTACTCGGACCCCTACGTCCCGGCGATCGATCACGGCCCGCACCAGATGACGGCGATCTCCCTCGACGCCGCCATCACGGCCGGCGCCGACTGCGCCGTCATCGTCACCGACCACAGGGCGTTCGACTACCCGCGCATCGTGTCGTCGTTCCCGCTGATCGTGGACACGCGCAACGCGCTGAAGGGCATCAGGAGCGAGAAGGTCTTCGGGCTGTAAGTGCACGCGCTTCCCACCAAGCTCCCGACTCGCGCCCTGTTCTGGGACATCGACGGCACCCTGCTCGTCACCGGCCGAGCCGGCATGATGGCGTGGGAGCGCGCGTTCGCCGCGTTCACGGGAGGCCGCGCATTTCCCACGGTGCGCCCTGACGGGCTGACGGACCATCAGATTGCCGCGTGGCTGCTCGGCAACCCCTCGCCGTACGAGACGCCTGGCGAGGAGGAGCAGAGGGCGGTCGCCAGCCTCGTCGCGCGCTACGAAGTCGAACTGGCCGGGGCGCTGCCCCTGCGGCAGGGTCGCGTGCTGGACAACGTGCGGCCGGTGCTGGAATGGCTGAGGGAGGCGAGCCCGGGAATGCTCTCGTGGCTGGTCACGGGCAACACCCTGGCCGGGGGCACGGCCAAGCTGCGGCACTACGGCCTCAGCGAGTTCTTCCGGTCCGGGCCGCTCGCGGACACGGACCATGCGGAGGCTCTCCCGCTCGCCGGTTCCTTCTCGAGCCGCGTCGAGCCTCGTGCCAACATCGTGCGGCGTGCGTTGCAGATGGCACAGGCGCGACTGCCCGGCCTCCGCGCGAGCGAGGCCCTCGTGATTGGTGACACGCCCCACGACATCGAGGGCGCCCACGCGATCGGCGTGCCGGTGCTGGCCGTCGCCACGAACACACACACGCGCGAGGAACTCGCCGCCCATGGTCCATGGATGGTGGCCGAGGTCCTGCCGAATGCCGGAGCCTTTGCGCGCACCGTCCGGAGCGGCCACAAGGGTTGAGCACGCGGCCGGCCCGGCCCTCAGGCCTCTGGCGATCGGGGCCCGGGAGCCGGTGAACCATCGAGACTCGAGCGACCGACCCAGGCCACCAGTGTCCCCACCGTGACCGCAATGCCGGCGTCCTGCACCGGATAGCCGACCATCAGTGCCAGTCCGAGGCCCGCGACCAGGGCTCGCACCACGAGATCCTCGTGGGTGGCGGCGGGCGCCAGCAGGCTCCGAATGGTGAGGGCGCTCAGCCAGAGGATGGGCAGCAGGCCGAGCGCTCCCTGCTCGACCAGGGTCTGGCGCCAGAGGTTCTGGGCGTTGTCTGGCGGAATCGCGCGGCCGGTGCGCCGCTGGTGGTATGTCGGAGAGAGGCCAAAGAATCGCCCGACACCCACACCCGTCACGGGGTGCTCCTTGATGGCCTCGACCGCCGCGAGGCCGTACCCGTCCCGTCGCCAGAGGATCTCGTAGAGGGCGTCGCCTGGCGACGACCACCGGCTCGTGGCCCACAGGCGCCCCACGGGAGTGCCCGCCGCACCCTCCATGTTCAGGACGGCGCCGGCCGCGGCGGCGAGGGCGATGGCCGCGACCATCGTCGCCGCCACGCGGCGCAGCGAATACCCGAGCGTCCGGCTCCACGCGATGGCCAGGCCGGCTGCGCCGGCCGCCAGCAGGATCAGCATTGTCCTTGCGCCGGACGCCCAGGCCGCGCCCCAGAGGGTCATCGCGAGCAGGCCGCCACCGACGGCCTCCCACGTGCCTCGAGGCTTTCTCGCCAGGATCAGGGGCGCCCAGACCGCGGTCGCGACACCCATGGGGTTCGCATCGCCCATCAGGCCGACGGCACGATGCAGTTCGGTCCAGGGCGGGGCGCTCAGCCACGTGACGTCGATGAAGCGCTGGTAGAGTCCCGCCGCCGCCGTGACGGCCGCGCTTGCCGCGAGCGCCCCGGACCATCGGCCCGCCGCGTGATCCACCGACGCACGGGGCTGCGGGGCAAGAAGGCGGTCCATCCACAGGGCGACGGCAATCTGAAGCAGCGCCGTCGTGATGATGAGGCCCGCGTCGGGCGGCAGCGCGAGGTCGCGCATGCCGCGGACGGTGAAGACCGGCCAGGCGATGGCCACACCTGTGGCCCACCACGCCAGCGGCACCCTCCAGCCGCCGCCTGCCTCCCACCGGGTCCACGAGCTGCCGCCCAGGGAGAGCCCGGCGAAGGCGGCGAGCCAGTACGGCATGGGTGCGAGGGCAGGTCCGCCAATCACGTGCGTCAGCCCGTACGCGACATACGCGAGGAGCAGCACGATTGCGGCCGTTGGCACCAATCGCCATCGCGCCGCGATGGCGGTGCCCACGAAGACGACCAGCAGGCTGGCGCATACACCAGGCCGCGCGGCGACCAGCCAGAGCCCCGCCGCCACGGCCAGCAGCGCCGACGTCTTGACGAGGACGCGGGTGAACGTGCCGAGTGGCGCGTTCACGACGCCGTCCGCCGAGCCGGCATCATTCGTGCGTCGTCCGGTCCACGCCATCTGCATGTCGGTGTGGCCCGTCGTGCCGGCTCAGCGCTTCCACGCGACGACGGCGTAGTCGAGGGGCCCGTAGAGCTGCGCGTTCAGCTGATTGACGTTCCGGTCGAACGCGTTGGCCAGGTCGATCAGTCCGCGGCTCTCGGGATTGGCCGCCGGGTCCGCGTGACGAACGGTCGGGGGCGCCACGGCCAGCCTGGCTGTCTCGGGCAACGCTGCCCGCAGGCGCACCTCCGCGTCCACGAAGCCCGCTGCGGTGACCACGAACCTCAGCGTGTCGGGATGGATGGGCCGCACGTGCGTGAGGTCGCGGATGTAGCTGGAGAAGAACGCGCACCATGAGGCGACGTTGATCGTCTCGAGCACGATGGCCGAGCCCGGCCGCAGGACGCGGAACGCCTCGTCCAGCAGGGCCATCAGGTAGTCGGGCTCGAGGTGTTCGACGACCTGCGCCGCGATGAGGCCGCCGAGCTCCCCGTCCGCGAGGGTCCGCAGATGGCCGAGGCCGTCGGCTTCGCGCACGTCGAGGCCAGAGCCCCGGCAGGATTCCACCATCTCGTGGTTCAGGTCGATGCCGCGGCCCGGGACGCCGCGCTCGGCCAGGAGCTCCAGGAATTCGCCGCGTCCGCAGCCGATATCGAGGACGTCGCGGCTGCCGGCGAACAGCGCGACGTACTCCTTCTGGCGTTCGCGGATCAGATCGCGGTCGCCGCGGAAGAGATCCTCGAAGGCGACGTACTTGTGGCTGGACAGGCGGTCGGAGGAGAGGCTGGTCGAAGGTGCGGGAGGGCCTGCCTCGCCGAAGCTCGCGGTCGGTCGGCCGAGCGAAGGCGGGTGCGGACGGGTGCTGACGGGTGCGGGCGGGCCTGCCGCCAGCTCGCGCTTCAGCGCCTGCACCGCCGTCTGCATGGTCGCCAGCGACGTGACGATGCCGTCGTGGCGCCTCTCTCCGCGTTCCCACCGTTTCAGCATGTCGTCGGACACGCCGCTCAGGGCCGCCGCCAGGCCCCGGACCGTGCGCGCGAGCTGGTCGTGCGCCTCCGCCACGTCCTCGGTGATGCGCGTCGCAAGGCCGTTGAACTCGTAGTCCTTGGAGTCCACATACGGCGTGATCTGCTGCAGGAACGCGATGAGGCGCACCTCGAATTGCGTCACGAGTTCCAGGTGCTGCCGGAGTGCGTCGATCGTCGTTCCCACCGCCTCGGGCACGGCGCGCTGCGGCACGACGTTGCGGTTGAGGTGATCGACGACCGCGGCGTTGAATGTCTGCTGCTGCTCGATGGCGGGCATGACGAGCCCGAGCACAAAGCGCGCCAGGCGGCCACGCCAGCCGCCGGGCATGGGCGGCACGGCACGCGCGATCTCCCATCGCTGATTGATCGGCGTGACCTGCGTCTCGTCCGGCGAGGGCGGGCGCGCCGGCAGCTCCGGGCGAGTCGGGATGGCGGCGTCGAGCGCCGTGAGCGCATCGTTGTAGCGGCCATCCGCCTCGTGGCGTGCCTGCTTGAGACGGGCGAGGTCGGGCTCCGAGACGGTGCGAACGACCTTCACCGCCCGACGACCCCCTCGAGCGGGCTGCTCGCCGTGGCGTACATCTTCCGCGGGATGCGGCCGGCCAGATACGCCAGCCGCCCGGCCTCCACGGCCAGCTTCATCGCACGCGCCATGGCCACCGGATCCGTCGCGCCCGCGATGGCCGTGTTCATCAGTACCCCGTCGGCGCCCAGTTCCATCGCGACCGCGGCGTCCGAGGCGGTCCCCACGCCGGCATCCACGATGACCGGCACCTTCGACTGCTCGCGGATGATGCGGATGTTGTTCGGATTCTGGATGCCGAGGCCCGAGCCGATGGGGGCGCCGAGCGGCATCACCGCCGCGGCCCCCGCGTCCTCGAGCTTGCGGCACACGACTGGATCGTCGTTCGTGTAGGGCAGGACGACGAAGCCCTCCTTCACGAGCACGCGCGTCGCCTCGACCAGCGCCGCGGTGTCGGGGAAGAGCGTCCGCTCGTCGCCGATGACCTCGAGCTTCACCCAGTTCGACATACCGGCCTCGCGTCCCAGCCGCGCCGTCCGGATGGCCTCGTCCGCCGTGTAGCACGCCGCCGTGTTCGGCAGCAGGAAAATGGTCGACGTGTCGATGTAGTCGAGCAGCGACTCGGTCCGGCGCGTGATGTCCACGCGGCGCACCGCCACGGTGACCATGTCTGCGCCGGATGCCTCGTGGGCGGCGCGCATCACCTGGTGCGACGGGTACTTGCCGGTGCCGACGATGAGGCGGGAATGGAATGCGCGGCCGGCAATCACGAACGGGTCGGACATGAGGCGATTGTATCCGGGTGCGGGCGGGTGCGGACAGGTGCGGACAGGTGCGATTTTATCCGCCGCCCACGAAATTCACGATCTCGATCACGTCGTCCGGCCGGACCGGCGTGTCCTCGTAGCGCGCGCGCTTGACGACCGTCTCGTTGAGCTCTACGGCCACGCGGCGGGCATCGATGTCGAGGTGGGCGAGCAGCGCCGCGAGGGTGAGCGGACCGGGCACCTCCCGTGGCTCGCCGTTGAGCGTGACGTGCATGATTCCCGTAGCGTACCAGAACGGCCCAGAATCAAACCACATTGACCCACGGGGACTCATGGTCGGGACGAATTTGAACACTCGTTCAGGACACATATAATCGACGAAGTATGTCCCCGCCCGCCTCTGCCTCCGATCCGCTCGGCCTTCCCGGGTTCACCTTTGCGGACCTGCACGACCCCGGTCGGCTGGCGGACCTGTCCCGTGTGTTCGCCTCGGAGGTGGCGGCGACGGAACCTGACCTGTGGCGGGAATGGGAGCAATACCGGGCCGTACCCGAATCGCTGGGGCCGGTGGCGCGGGGCCGCCTGATGGTGCAGATGGCGTCCCATGTCAGCCGTTTCGTGTCGCGGCTGTTCGGTGTCGGGCCCGACGCGGCGGAGCTGATGGCGGCCACGCGCGCGTACGACGATCTGTTCCGCTTCAAGAACGACTTCGTCAGGCGCCGTTCGGTGCCGCTGCTGAAGGGCGGCGCGCACGTGACGGCCACCGAGGATGACCACGCCTGGGCGGACCGGGTCCTCGCCGCCGCCGGCACGGATACGGCGATCCACGCATCGCAGGCGGCTGAGCTGGCCATCGCCCGCACCGGCTGCGCGCTGCTGGATCGGGAGGAGGCCGCGCGCGCCGCGGGCGACGAGGCGGCGAAGGCGGACGTGGCCGCCGACATCGACACGCTGAAGCGGTGGGCGGCGGCGCACCTGCACGATCCCCGGTACCGCGACTGGGTCGTGTTCAGGTTCCCCGAGGCCATGGACGTGGAGCACCTGGTGCGGATCCAGCGGCCGGACGCCTCCCACCCCGAGATCGTCACGGGGCCGGACGCCAGGCTGCGGCGTCGCGAAGGGTTCGTCCTCACCGACCCGCGCTACACGCCCCGCGAGGCCCTGAGCGAGATTCACTACTGCGTGCTCTGCCACGAGCGGGACAAGGACAGCTGCTCGAAGGGCATCCGGGACCAGGAAGGCGCCGTCACGCGCAATGCCCTGGGCATCGCGCTGGCCGGGTGCCCGCTCGACGAGAAGATCTCGGAGATGCACACGGTGCGGAAGCGCGGTGACGCCATCGGCGCGCTGGCCATCGTCACCGTCGACAACCCGATGGTCCCCGGCACGGGCCACCGCATCTGCAACGACTGCATGAAGGCCTGCATCTACCAGAAGCAGGAGCCGGTGAACATTCCGCAGGCCGAGACGGGTGTCCTGACCGACGTGCTGGCGCTGCCGTTCGGCGTGGAGATCTACGGCCTGCTCACGCGGTGGAACCCGCTCAACATCCGCCGCCCGCACGCGCGTCCCTACAACGGGAAGAACGTGCTGGTGGTGGGCCTGGGCCCCGCCGGCTACACGCTGTCGCACTACCTGCTCAACGAGGGCTTCGGCGTCGTGGCCATCGACGGCCTCAAGATCGAGCCGCCGGCCGACGACATCGTTGGCGCGCACGGGCGCCCGCCGCGGCCCATCCGACGGTGGAGCGAGGTCTACCGCCCGCTGGACGAGCGGGTGCTCGAAGGGTTCGGCGGCGTGTCGGAGTACGGCATCACCGTGCGGTGGGACAAGAACTTCCTGACGCTCATCCACCTGACGCTCGCTCGGCGGCGCACGTTCAGGGCGTACGGCGGCGTGCGCTTCGGCGGGTCGCTCCCCATCGAGGACGCGTGGCAGCACGGCATCGACCACGTGGCCATCGCCGCGGGCGCGGGGCGGCCGACGATCATCGACATCCGGAACAACCTGATCCGCGGCATCCGCAAGGCCAGCGACTTCCTGATGGCGCTGCAGCTGACCGGCGCCTTCAAGAAGAACGCGCTGTCGAACCTGCAGGCCAGGCTGCCCGCGGTCGTCATCGGCGGAGGCCTTACCGGCGTGGACACGGCCACGGAGCTGATGGCCTACTACCCGATCCAGGTCGAGAAGACGCTGGCGCGGTACGAGGCGCTCGCGAAGGCCCTGGGCGAGCCCCTCGTGCGCGGCATGTACGACGCCGAGGAGCTGGGCATCCTCGACGAGTTCCTGGCGCACGGACGCGCGGTCCGCGCGGAGCGGGCGCGTGCGAAGGCAGCCGGCGAGGCGCCGGATTTCATCACGCTCATCCGTGGGTGGGGTGGCGTGACGCTCGCGTACCGGAAGCGGCTGCAGGATGCCCCGGCCTACCGCCTCAACCACGAAGAGGTCGCCAAGGCCTTCGAGGAGGGCATCGCGTTCGCCGAGACCATGAGCCCCGTCGAGGCCGTGCCGGACGAGTTCGGCCATGTCCGCGCGGTGGTGTTCACCCGCTCCGGCCCGGACGGCGACGAGCGCGTCGAGCTGCCCGCGCGCACGGTGCTCGTGGCCGCGGGCACCTCGCCCAACGTGACCTACGAGAAGGAGCACCCCGGCACGTTCACGCTGGACGCGAAGCGGCGGTTCTTCCGGGGATTCCGTGCGGTGAAGCGGCCCGACGGGACATTCGCTCTCGAGCCCGACCCCGGCGGCTTCTTCACCTCGCACGAGGCCGGCGGCCGCTTCGTCACCTACTACGGCGACAACCATCCGCGCTACAACGGCAACGTCGTGAAGGCCATGGCCTCGGCCAAGGACGGCTACCCGCACGTCGTGGCGCTCTTCGCGGACGAGATCGCGACGCTGGATCCCTCCGGGCAGCCGGCGCGCGACGCGGCCTGGCGCGGCCTGGTCGCGCGCTTCGACGAGCTCCTGCAGGCGCGCGTGGAGCGCGTCGTCCGGCTGACGCCGACCATCGTCGAGGTAATCGTGAAGGCGCCGGCCGCGGCCCGGCGCTTCCACCCCGGCCAGTTCTACCGCCTGCAGAACTTCGAGCGGCGGAGCCCGCACGTGCACGTGAAGGATCACGTCGCGGCGCTGCTGATGGAGGGCATCGCCCTCACCGGCGCGTGGGTGGACCGCGAGCAGGGCCTGCTCTCGCTCATCACGCTCGAGATGGGCGTGTCGAGCCGGCTCTGCGCCTACCTGCAGCCGGGCGAGCCGGTCGTGGTCATGGGGCCCACGGGCACGCCCACCGAGATCCCCGAGCGCTCCGCCGTGCTGCTGGCGGGTGGCGGCCTCGGCAACGCCGTGCTCTTCTCGATCGCCAGGGCGCTCAAGGCGCAGGGCACCCGCGTCCTCTACTTCGCCGGCTACAAGGACGGCGCGGACCTGTTCAAGCGCGAGGAGATCGAGGCGGCCACCGACCAGGTGATCTGGGCGACCGACACGGGCCAGGCCATCGCGCCCGCGCGCCCGCAGGACGCGCACTTCCGCGGCAACATCGTGCAGGCGATGGTGGCCTACGCGGAAGGGACGCTGGGTTCCCGGCAGGTACCGCTGCCGGGCGTGACGCGCATCATCGCCATCGGCTCGGACCGCATGATGAACGCCGTCCGGCTCGCGCGGCACGGCGTGCTGCAGCCGTACCTGGACCCGAACCACGTGGGCATCGGCAGCATCAACTCGCCCATGCAGTGCATGATGAAGGAGGTCTGCGCGCAGTGCCTGCAGCGGCACGTGGACCCCGCCACCGGACGCGAGGAGTTCATCTTCTCCTGCTACAACCAGGACCAGGAGCTGGACCGCGTGGACTTCCAGAACCTCCACGCCCGCCTGCGCCAGAACAGCGTCCAGGAGAAGCTGTCCAACCTGTGGTTCCAGCACCTCCTCGGCCAGTCCGAGGCAGGGTTCGCCCACGTGTAGCGGGGCTATCCCCTGATGATTGCCGATTGATGATTGAGCGATTCAATGGGCGATCGCGCGATTGGTCATTTGACATTGGATTGGGCGATTGGGTGACCGGCGATTGAGGCATTCGGGATGGCGCCGATGGGAATGCCCAATGTCCCAATCGCTCAATCCCACAATCGGAATGCCTGAAATGCCCAATCGCCCAATGGCCCGATGAATCGCTCAATCATCAATGAGCAATCGTCAATGGACACCTGCCACCGGCGGCGCGCGGCATAATGAAGGCCGGCTCATGTTACCCGCCGGTACCCGGATAGAGGACCGCTACGAGATACTCGGCCCGCTCGGTTCGGGCGGCATGGGTCACGTCTACCGCGCGCGACGGCTCCGCCTGGGCGATGACGTGGCCATCAAGGTGATGCAGGCCTCCGAACAGGCACCGCCCGAGCTGCACGAGCGCTTCCTCCGCGAGAGCCGGGCCTGTGCCCAGCTGCGGCATCCCGGCATCGTCGGCATCCTGGACTTCGGCGTGGACGCCCGCCGGCAACCCTACATGGTGATGGAGCTGCTGAGCGGCCCGAGCCTGGCGGAGGAGATTGCGCTCGAGGCGCCGATGCCGTCCGCCCGTGTCGCGTGCATCGTCACGCCGGTCGCCTCTGCGCTGCAGCTCGCCCACGACCAGGGCATCACGCACCGCGATCTGAAGCCAGCCAACATCGTGCTGCACCGCTACGAGACGGGTGAGCGCGTCTACAAGGTCATCGACTTCGGCCTGGCCGTGATGAAGGCCGCCAGCGACGCCACGCGGCTGACCGATCCGAACCTGTTCATCGGCACGATGGCCTACGCCGCACCGGAGCAGATCCGCGGGGAGCCGATCACGGCCGCCGCCGACATCTACGCCCTGGGCGTCATCGTGTACGAGATGCTCACCGGCGTCCGGCCCTTCGACGCCGAGGATCGCATCACGCTCCTCAACCAGGTGCTGACGGTGCGGCCCGTGAGGCCCACCGAGCGGGACGCGACCCTGCCGCCCGCGGTGGACGACGTGCTGATGCGCGCGCTGGCGAAGGCGCCCGGCGAACGGTGGCCGCGCGTCACCGACTTCGCCGAGGCCCTCGACGCGGCCGTGGGCGCCGGGGAGGCGCCGGCCTCCGCGCCGGACACCGGACTGCTGGCCCGCTACGAGCTCGGCGAACCCCTGGGCCGCGGGCGTCTCGGCAGCCTTGTCTACCGGGGTGTCCACCGCGCCCTTGGCGTGCCGGTCGCCATCCGCCTCCTCAAACGCGACGAGCAGCCGCACTGGGAAGCGGTCCGCGCGCGGTTCCTGCTCGAGGCGCGCACGCTGCAGGTCTCGCATCCCAGCCTGCTCCAGGTCCGCGATTTCGGCGGGGACGAGCGCAACGTCTTTCTCGTCACCGATCTCGTGGCCGGCCCCAGCCTCCGGCAGGCCCTGGCCGCGAAGGCGCCGTTCCCGTGGGCCCGGACGCGCGGCCTGGTGGTGCAGGCGCTCGACGCGGTCGCCGCGCTCCATCGCCGCGGCGGTTTCATCGCCGGCGTGAACCCCGACATGATCCGCCTGACCTCCGAGGACGGAGTCGAGCGCATCGTCATGTCCTCGGCCGGCATCCACTCCGTGCAGGACGTGCTCGAGACGATGCGCGAGCAGGAGCTGCGGGGGCACGAGGCCAGCGAGCAGGAGCTGCCGTACGTGGCACCGGAGATCATGATGGGCCGCGCGCCCGACGCGCGGGCCGACGTGTTCACGATGGGCGTGCTGGCCTACGAGATGGCGACGGGCACGCTGCCGTATCGGGCTCCGTCGATGCCCGAGCTGCTCGGGCGGATGCTGCAGGCGACGCCGGCCGCCCCCTCGTCGGTCAACGCGGACGTCCCCGATGCGTGCAGCCAGGCCATCCTCCGGGCCGTGAACGGCACGGCCGAGGCACGGTTCGAGAGCGTGCGCGAATTGGCGGCCGCGCTGCAGTAGGTGCGGCCGCGCTCATCGATGGCGGCCGATCATCGGTCATCATCGATGAGCGAGCCCGCCGCTGTCGACGCCACGGGCGTTGACATGGCGGGCGAACTGCACCATGGTGGGCCCGTAGGCATGACCGATCTTCCGTTCGATGCGCCGCGCGGCGAGCCGCTTCGTGGTGAAACCGTCGTCTTCACCGGCCGCCTGTGGTCCCTGGGCCGCCGCGAGGCGGCGCAGCTCGTCGAGCGCCTCGGCGGCGCGTGGGACGAGGACGTGACCCTCAGGACCACGATGCTCGTGGTGGGCGCGGAGAGCCACCCCGAGGGAGCGCCCGACCTGGCGTCGCCGGAGCACGACGCGACGGCCCGGAACCAGAAGCTGCGCCGCGCGGCACAGATCAACGCCGAGCAACCCGGGCGCGTGCGCGTGATCGGCGAGCGCGAGTTCTGCCGGCACGTGGGCCTGCCCGACGTGCAGGACCTGCGCGCGCAGCACTACGCGCAGCGGGACATCCTGACGATGTACCCGCTGCTGCGCGAGGACCACCTCCGCTACCTCGAGAAGTGGGGCTTCATCAAGCCGGCGTTCAGGAACAACGCCGACACCTGGTACGGCTTCACGGATCTCACCACGCTGCGCCAGCTCCACACGGCGCTCCAGCAGGGGGGCACCTTCCGCTCGGTGCTGCGCGACATGCAGGCGGCACGATCGGGCCAGCTCGCGTTCGACTTCCGCATCGAGGCCCACCAGGCCCGTATCGTCGAGCTCGGCCCGCGCCGGCGCATGGCCCAGAGCCAGGACACCGCGTCGCAGATGTCGCAGCGCACCCAGATGGAGGCGTGGCTGGACGACCAGGCGCCGTCCTCCGTGCCGCCCGCCGGCGTCCCGGCCCACCGGCCGCTCAGCTCGGCCGAGCAGTCCTTCCTGATGGGATCGCTGCTCGACGACGGGACGCCGCAGCACGTCGAGGAGGCCGCGTTGGCCTATCGACGCGCGCTGGACCAGGATCCGGACCTCGTGGCGGCCATCATCAACCTGGCCAACATCCGCTACGCGAAGGACGAGCTCGCCGAGGCGCAGGCCCTCTACGAGCGCGCCATCGGCCTGGATCCGACGTACTTCGAGGCGTACTTCAACCTGGGGAACATCCATCACGACCACGGCCGCCACCTGGATGCCGAGGCGTGCTACCGCGAGGCGCTCGGGTTGAACCCCAACTACCCCGACGCGCACTTCTACCTGGCGGTCACGCTCGAGAAGATGACCCGCTCGGCCGACGCGCGCCCGCACTGGCGCGCCTACCAGCGCCTCGCCCCCGAGGGCGAGTGGATCGAGCTGGCCCGCGAGTTCTCCGACTAGCGGCGACGTCCGGCGGGTGCGATTTCCCGGTCACCAGCGATAGTCGTCCGCCGGCGCGTCCTCGCGCTTCCGAGTCACCCGCTTGGCCTTGAAGTAGGGGCAGTCCCCGCACCACGCGTCGGCGTTGAAGCCCGTCGCGCCGGCCATCGGCAGCACGTCGCGGTGGCCGCAGTGCTCCGGGACGCCATCCTCCGCGGGCTTGCGCCACCGGCACAGCTGGAAGCGTTCGGCCGCGGTCGGATCAGGCGACGACATGGATTCCCGCCGCAGTCTCGACGGCGCGCCAGGCGCGCTCTTCCGCCCTGGACACGAGCGTGATGGCGTGGCCCGCGGCGCCGGAGCGGCCCGTGCGTCCCACGCGGTGCACGTAGGTGTCGGGCGTATCCGGGACCTCGTAGTTGACGACGTGCGCGATGCCCTCGATGTCGAGCCCGCGCGCGGCGATGTCGGTGGCCACCAGCACCGGGTGCCTGCCCGACCGGAAGCCCTCCACCGCCTGGAGCCGTTCCTGCTGCGAGCGGTCCGCGTGCAGCGCCGCGGCGCGGATGCCCCGCGCCTGCAGGTGCCGCGCCACGCGATCGGCGCCCACCTTCATGCGGACGAACACCAGCACCGGGCCGGTGGCATCGTGCCGGATGAACTTCGCGAGCCAGTCGATCTTGTCGCCGTTCTCGACGGTGTGCATCTCGTGGGTGATGGTGCGCGCGGCCCCGCGCTGGCCGACCTGGACGAACCGCGGCGATCGCAGCATCTCGGTGGCCATCCGCAGGATCTCGCCGGGCAGCGTGGCCGAGAAGAGCAGCGTCTGCCGCTCGGGGGGCAGCGCGGCCAGGATGCGCTGGACGTCAGGCCAGAAGCCCATGTCCATCATCCGGTCCGCTTCGTCCAGCACCAGCACCTGCACGCGGAGCAGGTCCACGGCGTCGTGTCGCATGTGATCCATCAGCCGCCCGGGTGTCGCGACGATGATGTCCACGCCGGCCTTGAGCGCGCGCTCCTGCGGCCCCATCTCGACCCCGCCGAACACCGGGGCCGTCGTGCACGGGGCGTGGTACGTGAGGCCCACCAGCGTGTCCTCGATCTGCACGGCGAGTTCGCGCGTGGGCGCGAGGATCAGCGCGCGCGTGTAGGCCTCGCGCGCCGGATCGCCGTAATGCGGCTGCTCCAGCAGCAGCCGCTGGAGAATCGGCGCCGCGAACGCCAGCGTCTTGCCGGTGCCCGTCTCCGCGCAGGCCACGACGTCATGGCCCGCGAGGGCGAGCGGAATGACGGCGCCCTGCACGGGGCGCGTGCCCTCGAAGCCGAGGTCCGCCAGGCCCGCGGCCAGGCGCTTGTCGAAGTGCAGCGAGGCGAAGGGGACCGGCTCGGCGTTGGCGTCCACGTTCTGCCAGGGCAGCTCGGGCGGCGGCGCCGATGGCGCGGGCGGAACCGCGGGACGACCGCCGCGCCGCGGACCGCGGCCTGGCGCGCCCCGGCGGCGGGGGCGTCGAGTAGGGGCAGGACGTGAGTTCAAGTGCGTATGTCGGAGGCTAGCGGGCGCGGAAGGTGATGATGCCCCGCTGCGGGTCGTACGGGGAGATGCCCACGGTGACACGATCACCGGGCACCACCTTGATGCGGAACCGCCGCATCCGACCGCTCAACTGGGCCAGCACCTCGTGGCCGGCGTCCACCTGCACGCGGTAGAGTCCACCGCTGTGCACGGCGACCACCGTGCCCTGCATGTCAATCAAGTCGTCTTTGCTCATTCGTAACCGACTGATTGTGTCATGCCCGGCCCGCCGCATGCAAACGGCGAACCGCTTCCTCGACCTGGCGGGCCAGCTCCGAGTAGTCCTCGCCCGACAGATGGAGCGGCGCGCCGAACGTCACCGCGCACCGCCCGGGGCGGGCCATCCGCCACCGCGGATGCAGGATCCGGTTCACGCCCTCCAGCCGCACCGGCACCACGGGCAGCCGCAGACGGGCGCCGATCATCCCGATGCCGCCCTGGAACGGCAGGATCTCGTCGGACTCCGAACGGGTGCCCTCCGGGAAGATCAGCACCGAGTAGCCATCGCCGGTCACCTCGCCGATGTAGCGGAGCGTCTGCCGCGCCCCGGCCTCGCGCTGCGGCAGCGGAAAGGCGCCGAAGAAGCCGGAGGCGAGGTAGTACTCGAGCCGGTTGACGAACACCTGCCCGGCCCTGAACTGGTTCGGGAAGAAGTGCGCCCGGAAGAACTCCTTGGCCATGGCCGGGGCGACCCAGCCGCGCCATCGGCCCGGCAGCGCAGCCATGATCACGGGCACATCCAGGTGGCTCTGGTGGTTGGCCGCAAGGACCACCGGCCCGCGGAGCCCCTCCAGGTGCTCGCGCCCGCCCACCTGCACCCAGGCGAACATGCGCGCGATGGGGAGGATCCACGTCGCCAGGCTGATGCGCCGCGCCCAGCGCACGAGGGGGTGGCGATTCCATCGGGGGAACACCACTGGCTCCTCGACGACGGCCTCGGCCGGCGCTTCCTCGACGAGCGCCTTCAGTTCGCTCACCGTGCGCGCGCCAGCGAACCTGGTCTCGTCCAGCCGCGTCTGGAAGCGGTCCTCGAGCGCCACCATCAACTCCACGCGCTCGAGCGAGCTCAGGCCCAGCTCGTCGAGCGAGGTGTCCTCCCCGATCGCCCGGCCGGCCGCATACCGGGCGAGCAGGCTGGTGAGGCCTTCACCCGGCGCGGCGGCCGATGGCGCTGTCCCGGTGTCCACCCACTGGCGGATGGTTCCGCGCTTCAGCTTCCGTGTGCCTTCGGTGCGTGGCAGGGGGCCCGTGGCCCACACCGAGAAGGCGCGGATGCGCTGGTGGTCCGCGAGCCGCGCGTTGGCCGCGGCCACCACCGCCGCCGGGTCGATGCCCGCCTCCAGCACGAGCACCGCATGCACGCGCTCCTCCGTCCGGCCCGCCTCGCGGTGCCCGACAACCGCCGACTCCACCACGCCGGGCACCGCCTCGATCTCGCGCTCCACATCGTCCGGGAAGACGTTGAGGCCCTCGGGCGTGACGATCATCTCCTTCTTGCGCCCGCGGATGAACAGGCGGCCCTCGGCGTCGAACTCGCCGATGTCGCCCGTGTGCAGCCACCCTTCGGCGTCCAGCAGGTGTGCAGGCGCCTGCCGGGAGTCGGGAGTCGGGAGTCGGGAGTCGGGGGGCGTGTAGTAGCCGTCGGTGACATTGTCGCCACGGACGAGAATCTCGCCGTCGCCGGCAATCCTGACCTCGACGCCGGGGACCGGCTCGCCGACGGATCCCGTCCGCGTCTTGAAGGGGTGGTTCAGCGTCACGATGGGAGCCGTCTCGGTGAGGCCGTACCCCTGGATGACGACGAAGCCGAGGCGCTTCCAGTACGACTCGAGCTCGGGATCGAGCGGCGCGGCGCCCACGATGAAGCCCCAGAACTTCAGCCCGAACGTGCGATGGATGGCGCGGTAGCGCCACCAGCGCTTCGCCATCGAGAGCCCCGGAGGCGGGCTGCCGACGGCCGGATCGAGGCGCAGGGCGTGATCGCGCAGCACGTCGAGGATCTTCGGCACGCACACGATGATCGAGACGCGCCACGCGTGGACGCGCCGGACGATGTCGTGCGGGTTGAAGCTGCGCATGAAGACCACGGTGCCGTCCACGAGGGGCGGGATGGTGGTGGCCAGCGCCTGGCCGAAGAGGTGACTGAGCGGGAGCAGGTTCAGGAAGCGCAGTGGCAGGAGCGGGCGCGCGTATCGCTTGTACTTCGCCACCTCGCGTGCCACGGGCACGAGGTTGGCCATGATGTTCTTGTGGCGCACGACCACGCCCTTGGGCTCGCCGGTGGCGCCCGACGTGTAGACGATCTGCGCGATGTCGTCACGCGTGATCGGGACGTCCGGCATCGGGCCGTCGGCCTCCCAGTCGACGTCGCGGAACGTCCAACGGGGAATGGCCGTGGAGGCCGCGTCCGCGTCCTCGCCCGTGATCACGACACGCGCCTGGACGATCCCCGCGATCGTCGAGGCGAAGGTGCCGGGTGACCGGTAGTCGATGGGCACCACGATGACGCCGCTGATGGTGGCGCCCCAGAAGCAGGCCAGCCACTCCGCGCAGTTCTCGCCCCAGAGGAGGATCCTGTCCCCGCGCGAGACCCCGGCGGCGGCGAGGCGCGCCGCAAAGCCCCGGGCGGCCCGGGTCACCTGCGGGTAGGTGAACCGCCGGACCCGGTAGCCGTCGTCGTGGATGACGAATTCGCCCCGCTGGGATTCAAGTGATCGGAAGACGTCGACCAGTGTCTGCACCCGCCTCCGCTCCTCTGTTACTTGCGGGAGCTACGGCGCGGCAAGCCCGCCCGCACCTGTCCGCACACGCCCGCACCTGCCCGCACCCGTTCGCGCCTGCCCGCACCCGCGTCTAGTATCATCGTTCTCCCTTGGACACGTCACGGCTCCCTCCCGCCCTGGTGGTGGGCGCACACTACGACACGTTCCTGCAGCGGGCGCTCCGCCGGTTCTTCGAGCGGGCGACCCTGGAGGCTGACGCCGTGCCGTCGCCCTCCTCCGACGGGCGGCTGGCCATCGAGCCGACGGGCGATCCCGGCGCGCTGGCGGTGCGGTGGTTCGGCAACCGCTACGTGCTGCGCGTGCCGGGTTCGAGGCCCTTCACCCAGAACGAGGTGCGGTTCGCCCGCGCCATCGGGACAGTGCTGTCGGCCCGTTTCCATGCCATCCTGAGGCCGCAGGCGATCATCGAGCGGAGCGGGCTCTTCCGGGGTGCCATCGAGGACTGCTACGTGGGCGCCTTCTTCGATCCCGCCGCCTATGGCCAGGGGGCCCCGCAGCCCGCGGCCGATCGCGTGGCCGAGGCCATCGAGATCCTCCGCGTGGCGGCGCTGTCTACCTACGAGAACCACCCCATCTCCACCGGGGTGCTGCTGCTCGGCACGGACGAGGATGCGCTCGCCAGGGACCGCGCGGGCCTGGTGGGGCCGCACTACTCGGGCGCCCTGACTTCCATCAAGAGCTTTTTCCGCCTGGCCGACGGCGTGCGCACGATGTTCCTCGTGGGCCGCGACGGCCGGCTGCTGGACATCGTGGACGTGGACCGCTGGGCCACCCAGGCGTCGGCAGGGATGGGGCTGGCCGTGCCGTGCGCCGAGGCGTACAGCGCGCACGCGCGCGCGACGTTGACGGGCGAGCACGTGGCGGTCGTCCTGAGCCCGCAGCGCGAGATCAAGGTCTTCGCGCGCGGCGAGCAGGTGTTCGCCTTCCGCAACGCCGACTGGCACCTGCTCGATCTGGCGGCGAAGTACCAGCTGTGGGAGTCGGCGGTCGGCCACAGCCCCGTGGCGCGGCGCCTGTTCCAGACGGCGCTCGATCTCTCGGACGCGCGGCAGGGCGCGCTGTTCGTCGTCCTGCGCCGGCCGCTGGAGTCGCTGGGCGAGCTCGTGACGGGCGACGACCGGCTCGACATGGAGCCCGTCGGCGCCCCGAAGGATTCCGACGTGCCCTCGCGGCGTCATCTGCTGCACGTGCTGGCGGGGCGCACGGTGACCGATCTGGACGCCAGCGTGCTCGCCGCGCTGGCCACGCTCGACGGGGCCACGGTCTGCGAGCCGAACGGCCAGCTGCTGGCCGTCGGCGCGATCCTGCGCCAGTCGTCCACGGTCCCCGGCGTCCAGGGCGGCGTGGTCGAGGGCGCGCGCACGACGGCCGCGATGGCGGCGAGCCGGTTCGGGCCGGTGTTGAAGGTCAGCGAGGATGGCCTCATCACGTGCTTCGACGGCGGCCGCCTCTGGGACATCTGAAAGGCACGCATGTCGTTTTGCATCTTCCTGACCGGGGGAACCGGATACATCGGGTCGGCCATCCTGGACGCCGCCATCCGCGGCGGGCACCAGGTGACGGCCATCGCGCGGGATCCCGAGAAGGTGGCGCGCCTCCAGTCGCGCGGCGCCACGGGCCTGCTCGCCGCGCTCGGGACTCCGGCGCGCTACATGGACGCCGCGCTCGAGGCCGACGTCGTCATCCACGCGGCCATCGAGTACTCGCCGCATGGCGTGCCGCTCGAGCGCGAGTTCCTGGACCGGCTGCTGCCCGCCATGGAAGGCACCGGCGAGAGCCGGACCTTCATCTACACGTCGGGCGTGTGGGTGCTCGGGCCCGCGCCCGAGCCGGTGGACGAGACGGCGCCGCTCGTGGCGCCGGCCGAGCAGTCGGCGTGGCGGGTGCCCCACGAGCAGATCGTGCAGGCCGCGATGTCGATGAGCCTGCGCACGATGGTGATCCGCCCGGGCATCGTCTACGGTGGCGGGCGCGGCATCGTCTCGGACCTGCTGAAGGACGCGCTCAACGGGCTCGTGCGGGTGATTGGTCCGGGCACGAACCACTGGCCGTGCGTGTACGATCGCGACCTCGGCGAGCTGTACATCAGGCTTGCCGAGACACCGGAGGCGTCCGGCGTGTTCCACGCCAACGACGAGGCCGACGAGACGGTGAACGAGATCGTCGAGGCCATTGCCGGCCATCTGGCCCACCGCCCGGACGTGCGCCACGTGCCGATCGAGGAGGCGCGCGGGAAGATGGGCGCCTATGCCGACGCGCTGGCGCTGGATCAGAAGGTGCGGAGCCCAAAGGCGCGGGCCATGGGATGGTCGCCCTCGCTCAGCAGCGTGTCGGGGAACGTGGCACGGCTCTTCGAGGAGTATCGGAACGCGCATCGCTAGGGCGGCTGCATCGCGCCCGTGGGCCCCGCCGCTTTCGCGGTTCGGTGGGACCTTCCTGCGGGAGCCGGAGTACGAGCGCCGGGACTTCAGTTCCCGGCGTCCCGGGCGATATGCTGTGCGCATGCGCTCCCTCGCCCTTGCCCTCCCGCTGCTGGTCGTCATCGGCTGCAGCCAGCCGACCCCACACACTCCGCCGCCTGCACCGCCGCCGGGACCGGCGGTGGACGAGATCTCGACCGCATCGCTCGTCTCGCACGTCCAGCGCCTGTCGTCCGACGAGTTCCAGGGCCGCGCGCCGGCCACGCCCGGCGGCGAGCTGGCCACGGCCTACCTCGCGAAGGAGCTCGAGGCCCTCGGCCTCCAGCCCGCTGGCGACCACGGCGCCTTCTTCCAGCAGGTCCCCATCGTCGAGGCCAACGTGGAGCGCACGTTCACGCTGAGCGTGCCGGGCACCACCTACCGCTACCTCCGCGATGTCGTCGCGTTCGCGGGCGTCGAGCGCCCGCGCGTGCAGGTGCAGGGCGAGGTGGTCTTCGTCGGCTACGGCATCAACGCGCCGGAGCTGAAGTGGAACGACTACGCGGGCGTGAACGTGAAGGGCAAGTGGGTGATGATCATGGTGAACGATCCGCCCGCGCCGCCGGACGAGCCCACGCTCTTCGGTGGCCCCGCGCTCACCTACTACGGCCGCTGGACCTACAAGTACGAGGAGGCGGCGCGGCAGGGCGCCGCCGGCGCGCTCCTCATCCACACCGATGAATCCGCCACCTACCCGTGGCAGGTCGTGCAGTCGTCCTGGAGCGGCACGCAGTACTCGCTGCCGCAGGAGCCGGGCGCGCCGGCACTCGGCATCAAGGCGTGGATCACCGAGCGCGCGGCCCGCGACCTCGCGAAGCGCGGCGGCAGGAACCTGGACGCCCTCCGGACGAGCGCGTCGTCGCGCGGCTTCAAGGCCACGTCGCTCGGCATCCGCGCGGCGGCGACGCTGGTGCAGAAGTCGGCGCGCAAGACCTCGCCCAACGTCGTGGCGAAGCTCACCGGCACGAACGATCGGGAGGCCATCGTCTTCACCTCGCACTGGGACCATTTCGGCATGCGAGAGCGGCAGCCGGACGATCCGCCGGACGCGGATCTCATCTACAACGGCGCGTACGACAACGCGTCGGGCGTGGCGGGGCTGCTGGAGCTGGCGAAGGCGATGGTCCGCGCACCGGAGAAGCCCGGGCGATCGATGTACTTCGTGTTCGTCACGGCGGAGGAGTCCGGCCTGCTCGGTTCCGAGTATTTCGCCGCGCATCCGCCCATCCCGCCGGCGCGGATGGCCGCGAACTTCAACGTGGACGGCCTGAACTACCTGGGGCCGACCCGGGACATGGTGCAGCTCGGCTCGGATCGCTCGACGCTCGGGCCCGTGCTCGAGGCGCTCCTGAAGGAGCGTGGCCGCACGCTCGGGACGGACACGCACCCGGAGCGCGGCTATTTCTTCCGCTCGGATCACTTCCCGTTCGCCAAGGCCGGCGTGCCCGCGCTCTCCATCAGCGAGCCGAAGGAGTTCCTGGGCCCGAACGCCGAGGCGCTGCTCAAGAAGCAGGAGGCGTACAACGGCACGCACTATCACCAGCCGAGCGACGAGTACGACCCGTCGTGGGACTTCAGCGGCGCGGTGGAGGACATGAAGGTGCTGGCCGAGCTCGCGTGGCGCGTGGCGGCGGCGCCGGAGATGCCGCGCTACAACGACGGGGATCAGTTCGCCAACGTGCGGAAGTAGGGCCCGCGTTCGCCCGCCGCTCGGTTGCGGCGCGCCTCGGCGGGTGGGCCTCGCCGCTCAGCGGCTCGGTGGGCCATCGCTGCGCTCGGGTGGGCGGTCGCTGGCGCGGCCGTGAGCCTCGTCGCTCACATCGCTCGGCAGGGCTCACCGACGCCGCGGGCAGGCCCACGGCGCATCCGGATAGGCCATGATTGGCACATTCACCCTCCGGGAGGCTGCCCTGGATATCGTTGAGCGCTCGTTTCGCATAGAGGGTGCCGAGGGGCTGGGTGCACGACCCAGGCCCGATCTCATCGGCCCCGTGATGGCGAACCTGCAAGGGTCACTGCTGGACTCGGTGCGCATGGGCTTTCTCCATTCCAGCCGCGCCCGTGGCCGGGTCCCCGCCTCGTTGCGGGCTGCAGCGGACGCCCGCTACATAGGACATGACGGCCAGGACGGCGCGACACTGCTAAGGTTCGCGGTACCCACGTTTGGCGCCGTGGCGGAAGAGCTGTTCCAGCAGCAGTCACTCTGGGACGACGGGCCAAAGCCGGATGAAACAGCGTTCGAGTTGTTCGGGGCGGCGCTCCACGATGTGGGGCAACGCTGCACCGACAGCAACAGTTTCGACCCCGGTCTGCTGAGGAGAATTCGAACCTACCGAGGTGTTCTCGCCCGTGGCGTCGATCGAATCGTTCTCCCGGATACGAGGGTAGAGCGGAGGGGACATGTCGATGCCGAGGTGGTGAGTGCGGCGTCCGAACTCCACGCCCTCACTCCTCCCTCCCGCCGGCTTCGAGTGGCGGGCCGCCTCGACGTCATGGGCGCAAGTCAGGGTGTTCTGAAGCTGGACGTTCGCGCCGGTGAAATGGTGACCGCGCGATGGGAGGGCGAGCAGGCCGTCGAGACGCTTCGGGAGTTTTTCAACAAGGATGTCGTGATTGAAGGGCTGGGCGTGTTTCGCCCCTCGGGCGGCCTGTTGCGCGTCGATGCAGACGCCATCGCCCCCGCGTCGCCGCGCGACTATCACAAGCTTGCCCGTCTCAAGCCAGGCGAGAAGTCCGCCTACCTTCAGTTACTCGGTTCCCTGAAGGGTGATGAGACCGATGAGGAGTTCGAGACCGAAGTCGCCAGGCTGCGCTGAGAGGGATGCCTCCCCCATATCTCCTTGATACCACCGTGCTACTGCACTGAACCCGCGGGGGGAGGCAGGCCGAGGCGCTCGATGAGCAGTTCCACCTCTCGAGTTCGCTGATGCGGCCTCTGGTCTGCGAGGTCTCGCTCGGCGAGATGCCGGCGTTCAGCATGAGCCTGAAGTGGGGCGCGAGACGGCAGGACCGGCTCAAAGAACTCGAGCGCCATCTGGGCGTGGTGGACATCTCGGACCGTCGCGTGCGGCAGGCGTACGCCGAGCTTTCCACGTTGGCACAGGTCTCGGGCTGGTCACTATTCCATGGAAAGAACGACCTGTGGGTCGGGGCCGCCGCCAAGGTGACGGAAGCGCACCTCCTGACCATGGACACGGATTTCCTTCCGCTGCGTGGTCGGCCGGGTTGGTTGTTGACCATCCTGGACGACAAGACCGCACTTCCGAGGCCCTGACAGGCGATCGCCTGCGTTCTGCCTACACCGCGACGATCGCCCGCGCCGTCCCCTCCGCCTCCTCCAGCGTCGTCACCGCCCCATCCAGCTGCTGCTCGTAGACGGCGCGCAGGATTTCACCCATCCGCGGCCCAGGCGCCACGCCCATCGCGATCAGGTGCCGCCCCAGGAGAATCGGCGCCGGCGGGCGATGCTCCACGCCCAGCGACCGTGCGCGCGCGATGAACCAGTCCATCGCCGAGCAGTCGAACGCCGCGCCCCGCCCGTGGCAGTCCGCGCGCGCGAAGCGCGTCAGCAGTTCCAGGTCCACGCGCTGCGCCAGGCGGCGGAAGGCGCCGTCCTTCACCGTGTCCTTCGCCTTGTGGAACGCGCTCGGCCGCAGGTGCTCGGTGACGAGGCCCAGCACCTGCGCGCGGACGTCCACGCCGTCCAGTGTGTGGATGTTCAGGCGATCCAGGATGCGCGTCGTCGCCTCCACGCCGGCCGCCTCGTGCCCCGGCGACTTGATCCGCCCGTCCACGTGGATGGTCGTCTGCGGCTTGCCCAGGTCGTGGCAGACCGCGCCCAGCATGATGATGGCGAGCTCGGGGCGCCCGAGGTCCGCGTTCCGCCGCCGCGCCTCGTCCATCACCATCAGCGTGTGCGTCCACACGTCGCCCTCGGGATGCCACTCCGCGTCCTGCGGGCAGTCGTAGAGCGGCACCATCTCGGGCAGGATCTGCTCGATGACACCCAGCTCGCGCGCCAGCGCGAAGCCGATGGACGGCCGCGCCGCCCGGAGCAGGAGCTTCTCGAACTCACCCCAGATGCGCTCGGCCGGCAGGTCGTCCAGCGCGATGCCGCGGCAGAGATCCTTGCTCGCCGCATCCATCGTCAGCTCGAACCGCGCGGCGAACTGCAGCGCGCGCAGCACGCGGAGCGAGTCGTCTGCGAACGTGCGCGGATCCACCACCCGCAGCACCCGCCGTTCCAGATCCGCGCGACCCTCGCAGGGATCGAGGTGCTCGTCCGTCAACGGGTCCCACGCGATGGCGTTGATGGTGAAGTCGCGCCGGCGCGCGGCCTCTTCGTACGACATGTCGGGGTCGCCCTCGACCGTGAATCCCTTGTGCCCCCTACCCGTCTTCGACTCCCGCCGTGGCAGCGCCACGTCCACCGGGCCGAGCTTGTAGACCGGGAAGGCCTGGCCGACCGGCTCCACCCGCCCGAGGGTGGCGAGCAGACGCGGCAGCTCCGCCTGCGGAATGCCGAAGACCTCCACGTCCAGGTCCTTGGAGTCGTGGCCGAGCAGCCGGTCCCTGACGAAGCCGCCGACGACCAGGGCTCGGCCTCCATGAGCGCGGACGAGCTCGGCCATGCGGAGGGCTTCGGCCGGAACGGCGGTCCCACGATTGGTCCCAGGCGCGGGCATCTCATCCCTGAGATTACACGCTCGCGTTGACTACAATGGCCTCCGGAGGCGCGGCCATGCGAAGCGCGATGTCCGTTCGAGTCGTCCTGGCGGCCGTGGCCCTGCTGTGCGCGGCGACCACGGGGCCCTGGGCCCAGACCCAGTCCCCTCCTGGACAGCCCATCTTCCGGTCCGGCGTGGACCTCATCACCATCGACGTCGTCGTCGTGGACGGCGACGGCGAGCAGATGCCCGCCCTCACGGCCGACGACTTCGCTGTCGAGGTGGACGGCCAGCCGCGCGCGGTGCTCTCGGCGCAGTACTTCGAGGGCGCACCGCCCCTGGTTCCCGGGTCGCGCGACGCGGCGGCGGCGGCGCGGGCCGCTGCCGTGCCGGCGGACCCCAACGCGAACCAGATCATCCTTGCCATCGACGTCGGCTCCACGAGCCCCGCCAGCCGGGACCAGGTGCTCGCCGCCGCCAACGCGGTCCTGGACCGTCTGCCGCCCGCGGATCGCGTGGCGACGGTCGCCCTGCCGTTGCGGATGGCCGAGTTCACCTTCACCACGAACCGGCAGGTGTCACGGCAGGCCCTGCAGGGCATCACCGGCTGGTCTCCTCGCCTCGGCACGCAGCTGCCCTTCGGCATCGTCGAGGCGCAGGGCATGGATCGGGGCGAGCGCGAGTGGGAGGCCGCCGTGTCGCGCGTCTGCAACCGCGGCGACGAGTTCGTCCGCCTGGCGTGCCGCGCCGATCTCGAGGCGCAGGCGCGCGTGCTGGTGTCCGAAGCCAGCGCCCGAGCCGCCACGACGACGACGAGCCTCGAGGTGCTCCTGCGCTCGCTCGCGCGCATCGAGGGCCCGAAGACGATGCTGTTCTTCTCGGAGGAGCTGCCGACCGACGGCGCGCGCGTGGAAGTGGAGCGCGTGGCGCGGGCGGCAGCGGCGGCCCGCACCCGCATCCACGTGATGCACGCCCTGCCGGGGACCCAGGACGTCTCGAACATGTACCTCCGCTACGAGCCCGTGAAGGAGCGACAGCGTGCGCTCGAGGGGCTCGAGCTCGTCTCCGACTGGACCGGTGGTGACCTGTTCGCGCTGGGCACGAGCGACGAGATCGCGTCGCGCCTGGCGAGAGAGCTGTCGGGCCGCTACCTCCTGATGGTCGAGACGATGCCGGGCGACCGCGATGGCAGGCCGCACCGGATTCGCGTGCAGACGCCGCGGCACAGGGTGACGGTGCGCGCCCGGCGGGAGTTCGTCGCCGACAACCTGCGCACGTCCTCGCCCCTTCCCGTCACGCCCGATCCGGAGGACCGGGCCGGACCTCCCGGCGGGGCGCGCGAGGCCTCCCCGGCCAACGCCGTGGCGGCCACGGCGGCGTCACCCCTGCCGGCGGCGTCGTCGCCTGAGAGCGGCATTCCTGAGGCGACGGCGCGTGGCTCCGTGTTCGTGTCCGTCGATCCCCTGCACCCGGATCGGAAGTCCGCGGAGACGATTCAGATTCTCAACACCCTCCGCGCGGCGTTGTCGGCGCGGGGCTATTCGTCCGCGCCGTCGGCGGCCGCGGCCACGGTCCGCGTGGAGGTGACGGGCCAGCGAGTCCTCGGCGAGGGCCGCACGGCCCTCCCCACTCAGAGCCGGGGCGGATCGTCGCCGACCGCGCTCATCCGCGTGACCGTGTCGGATGGCACGCGCATCAGCGAGCTCCGCGGGCGCAACCAGGGAGACCTGGACATCACCCGGTCCGCGGCGGACGAAACCGCGAGGCTCATCGAGCGCTGGGTGGGCGGCGGCGGCGAGGGCGCGGCCGCGCCTTCCGCACCGCCCCCCGCGCCTCCGCCCTCGACCGTCCCGCCGCAGGAGCTGCTGCCCCGCGTGCGTGCGTACGTCGGGGAGTACGAGAAAGCGCTCGCCGGCATCGTGGCCGAGGAGCGCTACGTGCAGACCTACTCCCAGCGCACCGCGGCGTATCCCGCGCCGCCGCGCCTCACCCGGCGCGAGCTTCGATCGGAGATGGGATTCGCGTGGTTCCCGACGCCGGGCACGTGGTTCGGCTTCCGCGATGTGTACGAGGCCAATGGCAGGCCCGTCACGGATCGGCAGCAGCGCCTGGAGCAGCTGTTCGTGGATCGCAGGTTCCCGTCGGACGAGCAGCTCGCCCGTGTGGCCGAGTCGAGCGCGCGCTTCAACATCGGTCCCGCACGGCGCAACTTCAACGTGCCCACCCTGGCGCTGCTCGTGGCGAGTCCCGCCAACGTGGGCCGCTTCTCCTTCGAGCTGCGCGGCTACGACGCCATCGACGGGGTGCGCGTGGCGCTCATCGCCTTCTCGGAGACGGGCTCGCCGACCCTGATTACGCGCGACGGCCACGACTGGCCCAGCCGCGGGCTGCTGTGGGTGGAGCCGGAGTCCGGCCGCATCTGGCGCACGGACATCCAGCTCACGGACCGCGACATCGAGATGCGCCAGACGACCTGGTTCACCCTGGACGGGCGCCTGGAGCTGATGGTCCCCGCGCGGATGCGGGAGCTGTACGACTACGTGGAGCGCGCGGACGAGTACGTGGAGGCCGTGGCCGACTACTCGAACGTCCGCCGGTTCCGGGTCGAGACGTCAGGACACCGATGACGCGGACGCAGGTGACGCGGATGCAACGCCTTGGACGGTGAGGTTGAGGCGGGGGGCGGGCGGGGAATGTTCCTGCAATCTGCGCCATCTGCGGCTAAGCTAGCGCGCATGCCAATTCCCATGCGCGCATCGTCGGTGATGTCCCTCCTCGCCCTGGCCGCCGCGTTCGGCGCCGGGGTGCTCGCCGCGCCCCACTTCGGGGCCGCCCAGGCGCAGACCACCGGGAAGGTGTACGAGCTTCGCACCTACACGGCCCCGGACGGCAAGCTGGCGGACCTGCACAAGCGCTTCCGTGATCACACACTCCGCATCTTCCAGAAGCACGGGATGACCAACGTCATCTACCTGGCGCCCATGGACGCGCCGGCGTCGCAGAACACGCTCGTGTACCTGCTCTCACACCAGAGCCGCGAGGCCGCGAAGGCCAGCTGGGACGCGTTCAGGAGCGACCCCGAGTGGAAGAAGGTGGCCTCCGAATCGCAGGTCGACGGCCCCATCGTGTCGAAGGTGGATTCGGTCTTCCTGCGGGCCACCGATTACTCACCCATGCAGTGAAGGAGTCCCGGATGCGTTCGCGATTCAACGGACGATGGATGGTGCACGCGGTGCTGGTGGCCGTGGGCGTGACGATGATGGCGGCGCAGGCGGGGAGCCAGGCAGGGCAGCCGGCGGCCGGCGGCGGGCCCCTCTTCACCGGCACGTCCACCACGATGGACGGCACGAATCTCTCGGTGGCCCGCAGGCGCTTCGAGCCGGGCGCGCGCAGCTACTGGCACAGCCACGACAACGGGCAGCTCCTCTACGTCGAGGATGGGCGCATGCGCACGCAGAAGCGCGGGCAGGCGATGCGGGAGCTCGGCAGGGGCGAGAGCGACTACACCGGGCCGAAGGTCGAGCATTGGCACGGCGCGGTGCCGCACACGCACCTCATCCAGGTGAACGTCGGCTTCGGCGGCGGCACGAAGTGGCTCGAGGCCGTGACCGAGGCGCAGTACGACGGGAAGTAGCGTGGTCACGATGGATCCCGTCATCGACCTGCTGAAAGCCCTGGTCAGGATCGACTCGGTGAACCCGTCGCTCGTGCCGGGCGCCGCGGGCGAGGCGGCCATCGCCCGCGCGCTGGCCGAGCGCATGCGCGGGATCGGCCTGGAGGTGCACGTCCAGGAGGCCGCCGAGGGCCGCCCCAATGTCGTGGGCGTCCTCGAGGGCCGCGAGCCCGGCCGATCGCTGATGCTCTGCGGCCACATCGACACCGTGGGCGTGGCCGGCATGGCGCGGCCATTCGACCCCGTGGAGCGGGACGGCCGCGTCTACGGCCGAGGCTCGCAGGACATGAAGGGCGGCGTGGCCGCGATGGTGGATGCCGCGCGCCTCATCCACGACTCGGGTGGGCTGGACGAGGGCCGGCTCGTCATCGCCTGCGTCGCGGACGAGGAGCATTCGAGCATCGGCGCCGATGCGCTCGTGACGCAGTGGTACGCCGATGGCGCCGTGGTCACCGAGCCGACCGACCTGGCCATCGCCGTCGCGCACAAGGGCTTCGAGTGGGTGGAGGTGGAGACGGAGGGCCGGGCCGCGCACGGCAGCCGCCCCCGAGAGGGTCGCGACGCCATTCGCCTGATGGGGCGCGTGCTCACCGCGCTCGACGCGCTGGACCACCAGCTGCAGTCGCGGCCGCCGCATCCGCTCCTGGGCACGGCCTCGCTCCACGCCTCACTCATCGACGGCGGGCGCGAGCTGAGCTCGTACCCCGACCGGTGCCACCTGCAGATGGAGCGTCGCACGGTGCCAGGGGAGTCGCCTGGCCGGGGCGCCCGCGAGGTCGCCGACATCCTCGCGCGTCTGTCCGCGGCCGATCCCGAGTTCAGGGCCGCCAGTCGCCAGCTCTTCGCGCGCTCGCCGTACGAGATCGCCGCCGACCACCCACTGGTGGCCACCATGAAGCTGGCCGTGGCCGCGGCGTCCTCTGCGCCATCTCTGTCCCCATCGGTGTCGGGGATGAGCTTCTGGACGGACGCATCGGTGTTGGGCGACGCGGGCATCCCGTCTCTGCTCTTCGGCCCGACGGGTGCGGGCTTGCACGGCGTGGAGGAGTGGGTCGAGGCTCAGAGCGTCATCACCTGCCGGAACGCGCTCGCCGAGCTCGCCAGGCGGTGGTGTTGTACTCGATAGGAGACCTCATCCCGCTAGCCGCGGTCGCGCAGCAGGCTGCGCAGCACGAACGCAACGTTCGCCGGCCGTTCCCCCAGCCGGCGCATGAAGTACGGGAACCACTGCTGCCCGAACGGGACGTACACGCGCACGCCGTACCCTTCGGCCACCAGCGACGCCTGCAGGTCGCGGCGGATGCCGTACAGCATCTGGAACTCGAAGCGGTCCTTCGCATGGCCGCGCTGCTCCGCATAGCGCCTCGTGGCGTCGATCATCGCGGGATCGTGAGTGGCGATGGCGGGGAACGTCCCGTGGTCCAGCAGCTCGCGCATCAGCTCGACGAACGCGGCGTCCACCTGGTCCTTCCCCTGGAGGGCGACGGTCTTCGGTTCCTTGTAGGCGCCCTTCACCAGCCGCACCCGCATGCCGAGCGCGTTGAGCCTGTCGACATCCCCGGGCGAGCGGGTGAGGCACGACTGGATGACGGTGCCGATGCCGCGGTGGCCTTGCCGCCAGAGCGTCTCCATCACCTGCAGCGTCCGGTCGGTGTAGGGCGAGTTCTCCATGTCCACCCGCACGAAGAACCCGTGCAGCTCGGCGGGCTCCAGGATGCGGCGCATGTTGTCCACCGCCGTTGCACGGTCCACGTCCAGCCCCAGCTGCGTGAGCTTCACCGAGATGTTGCGCTCGATGCCCGATCGGACGATCGCGTCGATGATGTGCAGGTACTCGCGGCCGGCGGCCGCGGCCTCGTCGAAGGTGGCGGAGCTCTCGCCAAGGTAGTCCAGCGTGAGGCGCAGGGAGCGCGCCGGCAGGTCGCGGACGGCGGCAATGGCCTCCTCGACGGTCTCGCCGGCGATGAAACGCCGCGCGAAACCGCCCGGGCGCATCCCGTAGCGTGACGCCAGGCGCCTGAGGAAGTCGATCTGTGCCAGGGAGTGGAAGAGCGCCTTCGATGTCGCGTCGATCATCAGCCGGGCCGTGCCCTCGCGTCAGTGCGTCGCGCCGGCGGGGGCGAGCAGGTGCTGAAGGCTCCGGGCGTAGTACCGGAGGACGTTGCGCTCCCGCACGCGGTACCGGCCCTGTTCGACGACGATGATGCCGCGGGTCTCGAGCGGCTCGGTGGCCGAGGCCAGCACCTCGCGGGCGGTGCGCACCCCCATGTTGGCGCCCGTGGCTCCCAGCGTGTCGAGGATCGCCGTGATGCGCGACTCGAGATCCGCCTTCGGGATGGAGGGGCGCATGGCCGCGGCCAGCACGGCGGTCGGCAGCACCTTGTACTGGCGCCCGATTTCGTGCTGCACGCGCTTCGCAAGATCCAGCACGGATCGCCGCGACTCGGCGTCGAAGCCGTCCAGGGCGATCGGCCGGCCGAAGGTCACGAACGCCCGGCTGCGGTACCCCACCGCGTACCGGACCATCTCCGCCAGCTCGCGGCTGAACGCGCGCTGCCGCCGCTTCACCTTCTGCCGGGCCAGCACGTGGTCCTCGAGCACGAAGTCGTACGCGATGGCGACGGGCACGATGGACATGCCGGGCACGTTGGCGCCGAGGCAGGCGCTGAACAGGCCCGTCTTCGGGTTCTTCAGCTCGCCGCTGTAGCTCCGCCCGCCCTCGGGGTAGAAGAACAGGTCCTGCGAGTGGAGGAGGGTGCCGACGTAGGCCTTCAGCGTGATGAGATACGCCGGGTCCTTCGTGTTGCGGCGGATGGGGAGCGCGCCCGTGACGTGCTTGTGAATCAGGCCCAGCGGTCCCCCGAACAGGTTGATGCCCGCCGCGATGATCGGCGGCCGCACCCCGGCATCGTCCAGGACGAGCGGCTCGATGAGGTAGTCGGTGTGGCTGCGGTGGTTCGAGGCCCAGACCACCCGGCCCCGTGCCGTGGCCTGCACCGCGTGCGCCGTGTGCTCGCCCACGCGCTCGATCTTGCGCAGGATGGGATAGAGCGGGTACTCGAGCGCCCGGTACAGCTCGTAACGCTGGGTGGTCCGCAGCTCCTCGAGGTACTGGAGGATGCGGGCACGCGCCTGCGCGGCGTCTCCGTTGCCCGCCAGATACCGGGCCACGTCGTCCCGGCTCAGCACCGCTTCAGTGATGTCGTCCATCTCGCGCGCGCACAGATGATAGACCAAAGATACGGCCGCGGCGTTACCCGCGTTCGATCCGACGGCAGATGGCGTCCGCGAACGACGTGGTCGTGGCCGTGCCGCCCAGGTCCGGGGTCACGTGGCCCGACTCCAGGACCTCGCGCAGCGACGTCATGATGCGGGCCGCCTTCTCGTCCTCCTGCAGGTGCTGCAGCATCAGCACCGCGGAGAGCAGCAGCGCCGTCGGGTTGGCGATGTCGCGGCCGGCGATGTCCGGCGCCGTGCCGTGGACCGCCTCGAACACGCCGACCCCGCCTTCGCCCAGGTTCGCCGACGGCACCACGCCCAAGCCGCCGACCAGCCCCGCGCACAGGTCGGACACGATGTCCCCGTACAGGTTCGGGAGCAGCAGGACGTCCATCCGCTCCGGGTGCATCACCAGGTGCATGCACGCCGCGTCCACGATGCGGTCCTCGCAGGCCACCTCGGGGTAGCGGGCGCCGACCTGCCGCGCCGTCTCGAGGAACAGCCCGTCGCCGAGCTTCATGATGTTGGCCTTGTGGACGATCGTCACCTTGCGGCGCCGATGGCGCCGCGCGTAGTCGAAGGCGAACGCCGCGATGCGGGTCGTGGCCTTCTCGGTGATGATCTTCAGGCTCTCGACGACCCCCGGCACCACGACGTGCTCGAGCCCCGCGTAGAGGTCCTCGGTGTTCTCGCGGACGATGACGAGATCCACGCCGGAGAAGCGGGAGGGAACCGAGGGCAGGTTCCAGACGGGGCGAAGGTTGGCGTAGAGGTCCAGCGCCTTGCGCAGGCCCACGTTCACACTGGTGAAGCCCCTGCCCACGGGGGTGGTGATGGGGCCCTTCAGCGCCACTTTGTTGCGCGCGACCGAGTCGAGCAGTGCCTGCGGCAAGGCTGTCCCGTGCTCCTCGACGGCCTCCGCGCCGGCCGAGAAGGCCTCCCATTCGGGCGCGAAGCCGGCGGCCTGCAGCACGCGCACCACCGCGCGCGTGACTTCAGGGCCTATGCCGTCGCCGGGTATCAGGGTGACTGTAGGCGTGCTCATCGATGATTGCCGAGTGGCGATGGTCGATTCACCGGGCGATTGACGACGGGTGCTTGGTCACTTGGATTGAGGCATTGGGCAATTGCGTGATCCGGTGAGCGCACAATCGAGGTGAACCCCAGAACCCCCGAACCCCCGAACCCCCGAACCCCCGAACCCCAGAACCCCAGAACCCCAGAACCCGTGTTCACTCCCGCGACTCCCAGAACACCAGCAGCAGCGCGCCGATTGCCGTGGCGCTCAGCAGCAGGTTCGAGAGGCCGTGCAGTTGATAGAACGACGCGCGGCGCGGGTCGTCCTGGGGCAGGGACGCGACCGGACCGCCAATCTCGCGCTGCATGGCCTCGACCCGGGGGCTGATGCCGACGCCGGACGCCAGCGTGAGGCCGAGCATCACGCCGACGATCCCGGCGCGGATGCCGTAGGCCACCGGCCGCGGGCCGAGCAGGCGGCGGACGGTCAGCGTCACCAGCATCACGGCGGCCGCCGCGTAGAACACCGTGTGCAGCCGGCGCAGGATCTGCCCGAACACCTGCCCCGCCAGGACACGTCCCTGCTCCGGGTCCCAGCCCTCGAGCACCTCGAAGATCGTGGGCGCCGCCACGAGGCCCGCCACCGCCATCCCGCCCAGCCACACGCACAGGGCGAGGATGTACAGGTAGCGCAGCAGGAACATCCGACCATTATAGGTGCGGGCTGGGTGCACCCTGCACCCCCCTCTGATAAACTTTGGCGTTCCGTGCCATCCCTGGAGGGTCCCCGGTTGCCTGTTGACGTCTCGCTGCTGCCCAACCTGAAGAACATCGCCACCCGGCTTCGCATCGAGTCCATCCGGGCCACGACCGCGGCCGGCAGCGGGCATCCGACGACCTGCCAGTCGGCGGCGGACCTCATGGCGGCGCTGTTCTTCGCCGAGATGCGATTCGACCCCCGGAACCCGCAGCATCCCCTGGCCGACCGCTTGGTGATGTCCAAGGGCCACGCGGCGCCGCTGCTCTATGCCATGTGGGCCGAGGCCGGCTTCGTGCCGCGCGAGCGGCTCACGGACCTGCGGCTCCTCACCTCCGACCTCGAGGGCCATCCCACCCCGCGACTGTCCTTCGTGGACGTGGCGACCGGGTCGCTGGGGCAGGGGCTCGCGGCGGGCGTGGGCACGGCGCTCAACGCGCGCCGCATCGGCGCCGATTACCGCACCTATGTCCTGATGGGCGACGGCGAGACGGCGGAGGGCTCGGTCTGGGAGGCTGCCTCGGTCGCGCACCTCTACGCGCTCGACGCGCTCTGCGCCATCGTGGACGTCAACGCGCTCGGGCAGAGCCGCGCCACCGAGCTGGCGCACGACATGGAGACCTACCGCACGCGCTGGCAGGCGTTCGGCTGGCACACGGTGGTCATCGACGGCCACGACATGGTGCAGGTGCTCGGTGCGTACGCGGAGGCGCGCGCGACGAAGGGACGGCCCACCGTCATCCTGGCGCGCACCCTGAAGGGGAAGGGTGTGTCGTTCACGGAAGGCAAGCCCAACTGGCACGGCAAGCCGCTCAAGCCCGAGGAGGCCGCGCGCGCCTGCGCCGAGCTCGAGGCGCAGTTCGAGGCCGAGACGCGGCCGACGCCGGCCATCCCCGTGCCGCCGGCCCCGACCGACGCGCCGGCTCCGGGCACGATGCCCGCGCCCACGTACACGCTGGGCGAGCAGGTCGCCACGCGCGAAGCCTATGGGACGGCCATCACCAAGCTCGCCTCCGTGGACCCGCGCGTTGTCGCGCTGGACGCCGACGTGAAGAACTCCACGTTCAGCGAGCGTTTCGAGGCGGCGCACCCGGACCGCTTCTACCAGTGCTTCATCGCCGAGCAGGTGATGATCGGCGCGGCGATGGGCCTGGCCGCGCGCGGCGCGGTGCCGTTCCCCTCCACCTTCGCGGCGTTTCTCACGCGCGCGTCGGACTTCATCCGCATGGCCGCCATCAGCGGCGTGAACATCAAGCTCGCCGGCTCGCACGCGGGCGTGTCGATCGGCGAGGACGGCCCGTCGCAGATGGCGCTCGAGGACTTCGCGATGACCGCAGCGCAGCCCAATTTCACCGTGCTGTATCCGGCGGACGCGGTGAGCACCGAGAAGCTCGTCGGCGAGATGGCGCGGCACCGCGGCCCCGCGTACATGCGCACGTCGCGCCCGAAGACGCCGGTCATCTACGACAACGCCGAGTCCTTCCCCATCGGCGGCCTCAAGGTGCTGCGCAGCAGCGCCGGGGACACCGCCACGGTGATCGGCGCTGGCGTCACGCTCTTCGAGGCGCTCGAGGCCCACGACGCGCTGAAGGCCGAAGGGATTGCCATCCGCGTCATCGATCTCTATTCCATCCAGCCGATCGACGCCGCCGCGCTCATCGCGGCTGGGCGCGAAACCGGGCGGATCATCACGGTCGAGGATCACTACATCGCGGGCGGCATCGGCGACGCCGTGGCCCGCGCCGTGGCGCCGGCCGGCCTCACGGTCACGCGCCTTGCCGTCACCGAGATCCCGCGCAGCGGCAAGCCCGACGAGCTGATCGCGAAGTACGGCATCTCGGCGAGGGCGATCATCGAGGCCGTCCGCTGACCTGAGGAGCTCATCCCCCAATGCGTGTCGCTCGAATCACGACCGGGGTCGTGGCCACCCTGCTGGCGATGCAGGCCGGCGGGGCCGCGCGACAGGCGACGCCGGGCGTGCAGGACGCGGCGTGGGCGCCCGACGGTCGCCGCATCGCCGTGTCGTACCTGGATCGCATCTGGACGATGAACCCGGACGGACGCCAGGCCCGCGCGCTGGCGGCCGACTCGGGCGCCGTGGAGCGCGAGCCCGCATGGTCGCCCGATGGCACGCGCCTCGCCCACGCGAACGACTCGGGCGCCGGCTTCGACATCGTCGTCACCGTGGTGAAGACCGGGGCCTCGACCGTGGTTGCGGCCATGCCCGGGGACGAACGGTGGCCGTCCTGGACGCCGGACGGCCGGCTCGTCTTCGCGCACCGGGGGGCACCGCCCGCCGGCCACGGCGCGGACGCCTCGCGCCAGTGGGACCTCTACCTGGCCGTCCCGGTCGCCGGTTCCGACGCCTGGCAGGCCCCGGTGCCGCTCACCGACACCATCGACAGCGAGACCTTCCCGCGCGTGTCGCCGGATGGCCGCAAGGTTGCGTTCGTCTCCGAGCGCGATGCCGAGGACGACGTGGACCTGTGGTGGATGCCGCTGGTGTCCGGCGTGACGAGGCCCGTGCCGCTTGGCGCGCGCGTGGCGGCGGCGGGCCGCTCCGGCCCGTCGGTTCCGTCTGTCGAGACGAAGGCGCCGCGCGCCACGCTCATCGCGCGCGCGCGGGGCACGGAAGGGCCGCTCTCGTGGGCGCCCGACAGCCAGCGGATCGCGTACTTCGCCGTCCGGGAGGGCATCGGGTCGGTCTGGGTGGCGGGTGTCGAGCCCGCGCGGCCCGACGCGGGCGAAGCGCCCGAGCCCCGCGCGAAGCCGTCCGCACCGCCGCAGCTCGTGTCGCGCAGGGGTGGCGCGCCGGCATGGTCGCCCGACGGCCGCTCGATTCTCGTCACGGGCCTGCCCGACCCTCAGCCGGTCTACAACGGAAATCCGCTCCGCAGCGAGGCCGATCCGCCGCCGCTCTTCGCGCTGAACGCCGCGTTCCAGCTCTGGCGCGTGCCCGCGCCGCTGCCCGTGCACGAATCGGGCGGCGAGGTGAGCGCGAGCCTGCCGTTGTCGCCGGCGCTGCTGACCTCGGCGTTCGACCGGGTGTGGGAGACGCTGCGCGGCCTCTACTACTCGTCGGGGCCGTCGGCGGAGGCCTGGTCGAGGGCGCGCGAGCGCCATCGGCCGCGCGCCGCCGCCGCACGGACCGGCGCCGCGTTCGAGGCCGTCGTGGACGAGATGGTGGCCGAGCAGCCGCTCATCAAGCCCGTGGTCACCTCGAACGGCGGCATGGTCGTCTCGGGGCACCCGCTGGCATCGGCGGCCGGTCGCCTGGCGTTCGAGAAGGGCGGCAACGTCGTGGACGCGATGATCGCCGTCTCGTTCGCGCTCGGCGTCGTCGAGCCCGAGGCGTCGGGCATTGGCGGCGACGGCTCGGCCGTGCTCTACCTCAAGGGCATGACGCGTCCGACGGTGATCGAATACAAGGACATGACGCCCATGCGCGCGACGCCGGACAACCCGGCCATCGTGCAGAACGGGCGGCTCGTCGCCGACGGCCCGGCCGCGGCCAACATCCCGGGCGTCGTGGCCGGCCTCGATCACCTGTACCGGAACTACGGCAGCGGCAAGGTCAAGTGGGCGGATCTGGTCGAGCCCGCGATCGCGCTGGCGGACGAGGGCTTCATCCTGGACGAGGCGCTGCCCACGACCATCGCGGAGGGACGGCGCTTCCTGGAGAAGTGGCCCGAGGCGGCGAAGATCTACCTGCCCGGCGGGAAGGTGCCGCGCCCCGGCGACAGGTTCGTCAACAAGGACTACGCCACCACGCTGCGCGCCATCCAGCAGGGCGGCGGCGAGGCGTTCTACCGCGGTGAGATTGCCCGGACGATCGCAGAGGACATGGAGGCGAACGGCGGCATCATCACCTATGCCGACCTCGCGCAGTACCGTGCCATCGAGCGGGAGCCCGTGGTGGGGCAGTACCGGGGGCACGCGCTCTACGCGGGCGGTCCGCCGGTCGCCACCGGCATCCAGTTGTTCGAGTCGCTGCACGTCCTGGAGCAATACCAGCCGAAGCCGGGCGCGCGCCTCGTGACCGACGCGGACTACTTCCACTACCTGATCGAGGCGTGGAAGGTGCGCGACCCACTGAGGCGCGTCGCGGATCCCGAGCGATGGCCCGTGGACTTCGCCGATCACCTGACGATGGAGCACGCGCGCACGCTGTTCCGGAAGATCGACCCGATGAAGGCGTCACGCTACGAGCGTCAGCCCGAGGAGGCCCAGGGGACGCCGACCCCCCCGACGGTGGGGCCGCGCATCTCGACGGGCACGACCTCGTTCGCCGTGGCCGACGCCCAGGGCAACATGATTGCCGTCACCCAGACGCTGAGCACGTGGGGCGGGACGTTCTACGTGTCCAAGGGCCTGGGCTTCCTCTACAACAACCACCTGCGGTCGAACCGCCTGACGCCGGGCGCGTACGGGAGCCTGGTGCCGCTGGCGCGATCGAGTACGGCGAGCGTGCCGACGCTGGTGTTCGAGAGGATGGCCTCGGGGGAGGAGGTGCCGAAGCTGGCGGTGGGCTGCGCGGGCAACGCCTGGATCCCGGTGTCGGTCTATAACATCATCACGAGTGTCATCGACGGCGGGCTGGGCGCGCAGCGCGCCATCGAGGCCGCGCGCTTCCTGCCGGGCCGCGACCCCGCGGACCCGACCGACGACGGCGGGCGCGTGGAAATCGAGGATCGCTTTCCGCGGAGCCTCGTCGACACCCTGCGCGCCCGCGGGCATCTCTTCCAGAAGATCGGCCGCAAGGGCGAGGTGCGCTACGGCTACGCCGCGGCCATCACCGTCGACGTGCCGAACGGCCGCGTCGAGGGAGGTGCCGAGCCAAGACGCTCCCACGCGGCGGTGGCGGCGGCCAGGCGATAGCGAGGACAACGGCCGTGAGGTTGCACTGTGCACCCTCGCACCCTGCACCATTGCACCCGTGACCATGAAACCCCGGAGCGTTCCTCCATGTCGCTGATCGATCCCGGCAAGAAGGCGCCCGCGTTCTCGCTGAAGGACCAGGCGGGCAGGACGCACACGCTGGCCGACTACGCCGGCCGCCCCGTCGTGCTGTATTTCTATCCGAAGGACGACACGCCAGGCTGCACCGCCGAAGCCTGTGCGTTCCAGGACAACCTGCCGACGTTCGGCAAGGGCAAGGCGGTCGTCCTCGGCGTCAGCGTGCTCGACGAGAAGAGCAAGGCGAAGTTCGCGGACAAGTACTCGCTGACGTTCCCCCTGCTGGCCGATCCCGACCACGCCGTCATCGAGAGGTACGGCGCGTGGCAGGAGAAGTCGATGTACGGCCGGAAGTACATGGGGGTGGCCCGCATGACCTACCTCATCGGCCCGGACGGCAAGGTCGCGAAGCGCTGGGACGCCGTGAAGGTGAAGGGGCACGCGGAGGACGTGCTTCGGGCGGTCGCCGGGCTCTGAGCCGGGTCTTGGGGTCTTTGGGTCTTGGGGTCTTGAGGTCTTGGGGCCGTATCGCTGGCCAAGGTTCATCTGTGTCATCTGCGCCATCTGCGGCTTCGGGGTCGCGGTCTGAGTTGAGGCTCCACGTTCGCGGCATGGACTGCGCGGACGAGGCCTCGCTCATCCGCCACGTCCTGGACGTGCCCGGCGTCCTCGATCTCGAGTTCGATCTCGTCGGCCGTCAGGTGAGCGTGTCGTACGACCCGGCGCGGCTGCAGCCCGACGCGATCATCGCGCGCGTCGCAGCGACGGGGCTGGGCGTGCACTCGCATGCGCACGGCGAGCACGTGCACGACGACCACCAGGCGCACGGCCAGGCGCCCGCTCATCCCGGGCGGACGTGGATGTGGGCGGTGGCGAGCGGCGCGCTGATGCTCGTCGGATGGGCCGTGGACGCCTGGCACGCCGAGACCTGGGTGGAGGCGATGGTCGGCCACGACCATGGCCCGGGAGCCGGCGAGGCCGCCGGCGCGCGCCCGATCGCGGCCCTGGCGGCCTACGGGGCGTCCATCATCCTCGGCCTCGCGCCGGTGCTGCCGCGCGCGATCGTCTCGCTGCGCTATCTCCGCCTGGACATGCACGTGCTGGTGTCGGTGTCGGCACTCGGCGCCGCGGCCGTGGGGCAGTGGGCGGAGGGCGCGGCGGTGGCCTGTCTCTTCGCGCTCGCTCACCTGATGGAGGCGTGGAGCATCGAGCGCGCGCGCGTGGCCGTGAGCCAGCTCGTGGGACACGAGCCGGGGTGGGGTGAGGACGGCGCCCGCACGGCGGCGGGTGTCGAGCGCTGGATCGAGCGCTTCGCCGCCGTCTACACGCCGCTGGTCACCTCGGCCGCGCTGACGCTGGTCGTCGTGCCGCCGCTGTTCGATGGCGCCTGGAATACGTGGTTCTACCGCGGACTCATCTTCCTCGTGCTGGCGTGCCCGTGCGCGCTGGTGATCTCGACGCCAGTGACGGTGGTGGCGGCCGTGACCTCGGCCGCCAGGCGGGGCGTCCTCTTCAAAGGGGGCCTGGCACTGGAGCGCGCCGCGGCCGACACGCAGGGCGCACTGGCGCGGCGCGACGTGGTGCTCATGCCCGGCGCCCCCGACGATGGGGGCACCTTCGCCGGCGCGCACGCCCGCCGCGCGCTCGGCGTCATCCGGCAGAATGTCACCCTCGCGCTTCTCACGAAGCTGGCCTTTCTCGTCTCGGCGGCCATGGGCGCCGCTCCGCTCTGGCTCGCCGTCCTCGCCGACACCGGCGCCACCGTCGCCGTCACCCTGAACGGCCTGCGCCTCCTGCGGGCGACGTGAAACCGACACCACGACCTCGAGGCCCAGGCCTCGAGACCCAGGCCCCACGCCCCACGCCCCGTGTCCCCGCGCCTACCGCGGCGCCTTCGCCAGGCTGAGCAGGTTCGCAAACAGCCGGTATGCGCCGGGCACGCCGGCGGGGAGCTGGCGGAACCACGCGTACGCCGTGTAGACGTAGCGCCCCTTGCCGATCTCCGCGTAGAGCTCGCCGCCGTTGTTCACGGGTTCGTGCGGGTCGCCCGATTCCAGCAGCGGCGTGTAACGCGGATCGAAGCGCGAGAAGGCGTAGAGGTGTCGCTCCTGCACCCAGCCGTCGAAGTCGGCCGGGCCGATGGCGTTCGGGAAGCGGAATCGCGCGTGGTCCGGCTGCAGGATGCGGACCGCCGCCGTCTCGTCCGTGACCCGCGCGCCGATCTGGCCGGGAAACGGCGCGAGCCCGCGCGCGGCGTAGTCGGTCTGCTGGTACTGCACCACCAGCGTGCCGCCGCCTTCGACGTACTGCCGCAGCCGCGCGGTGGCGGCGACGAAGTCCGGCCGCGCCTCCGACGCCCGGACACCCACCACGATGGTGTCGAAACGCGCGAGATCGCCGGTGGCGAGCATCGCCGAGTCGATCAGCGTGAGCGGCAGGCCGAGCCGACGGATGGCGTCCGGCACCTGGTCGCCGCTGCCCATGATGTAGCCGACGGACACCGGCGCCACGTCCAGGTCGAACGCCTGCACGCGAACCGTCGCCGGGGCGTACAGCCGATGCGTCTGGATGTGCGGATACGCAATCACCTGCAGGTCGCTCGTGTAGCGCGCGCCGTTCGTCTCCACGCGCGCGGCGATGTCGAAGGTGCCGACCGGAACCGGCATCGGAGGTGTGACGGTGAAGGCCGCGGCCGTGCGCTCGCCCGGCTTCAATGTGACGGGCACCCGTGCCGGCACGGCCGCCCACCCCTGCGGCATCTCGAGCGTCACCGTGCCGTTCACATTAGTGCCGGCCTGGCTCGAGACGCGCACCGCCACCGTCCGCGGCTCGGCGGCGCGGCCCGACGGCACGACCATGAGGCGGGAATCGAGGCCCACGGCCACCGCCGGCACCACGGCCACGTGGCGCCGGATCTCGCCGCGGATGCGGTCCGCGTAGCGATACTCGACGGGACGTGCCAGCTCGAACGACACGCCGGCCGCCTCCACGGGCAGGTGCGCGGTCAGCAGCGGCTCCGCGAACGGCGCGCCTGCTGGCGAGCCGGCCGGCCAGTCGAACCGATCCCCCTTGCGCGGCTGCGCCAGCCAGTACGGCTGCGTCAGCGGGGCATCGGCTGGCGCCTGCGCGCGAAACGTCGTGGACGCGGTGGGCGACTCGCGGAAGAATCGCGCGAACGGGTTGTCCGCGTCGGTGTCCGCCGGGCGCGGCGCCTGCGCAATCGTCCAACCCTCCGGGCCCGTCACGCGGGGCGTCCCCAGCCTGATCGCCGATGGATCCGCCGCGAACGCGCGCACGTCCACGACGACCGCGTCGCCGGGCGTGAGCGTCTCGGCGCTGGCCAGCGGATCCAGCGCCAGGCCCGCCGCCGCGGCGAGCGCCTCGGTGAAATCGCGCTCCTTGAACGCCAGCAGGAAATCGGCCTCGGCCTTCGCGTCTGCCGACGCCGACAACGCTCGTGCCGCACCCCGTGCCGCGCGCGTGGCCGCGAGCCCACGCGCCAGGGCCGGGACGATGGTCGAGGGTGTGCGCGCGTCGTACTGGCGCGACGCCTCCCTGGCCGCCGTGGCGATGGCCGCCAGTTCCTCCCTGAGCGACCCATCGGGCAGTCCCGCCAGCGCCGCAAGCCCGGGCACCGAGGTATCGATGCCCGCGAACAGGCTCGTCTCGCCGGTGCCCGGCGCGCCCGTGTGATTGGCGACGAGGCGCAGCAACGAGCGCTGCGGCCCCATCAGCTCGATCGCGCCCATCTCCTGCGACTTGTGCTGGCTGCGGCCCTCGAAGGCCATCTCCGCGTACGACCGCCCGATGACGGGATCGAGCACGCCCGTCGCGATCTCGGTCGTCGGCGGGGCCTTGGGATCGGGCCGGAACAGCTGGCCCACGTAGAGCTTCTTCGCCTGCCAGGGACGCAGCCCTTCCCCGATCTGCCCGGGGAACTGGGAAGGATCCGCCGCCGCCGCGAACGCCAGCGGCGTGAGCGATCCGGCCAGCTGGTGCTGGCCGTGGCCGTCAGCCGGTGTGCCGCTGAAGCGTGAAGCGATGACGAGCGGCCGGTACTGCCGGATGATCCGGACCATGTCGCCCAGCACCTCGCGCGTACCCCACTTCCGGCCGGCCTCTTCGAGCGTCTTCGAGAAGCCGTAGTCCATCGTCCGCGTGAAGAACTGCTCGCCGCCGTCCAGGCGCCGCGCCTGCAGCAGTTCCTCGGTGCGGATGACGCCGAGCGCTTCGAAGAGCTCCGGGCCGATGATGTTCTGCCCGCCTTCGCCGCGGTTGAGCGCGAGATAGGCCACTCGCGCGTGCTCGCCGCGCGCCAGGGTCGCGACGAGCGCCGAATCCTCATCGTCCGGATGCGCGCCGGTGTGCAGGGCACTGGCCGTGGTCTGGAGCCGACCGAGCAGCAGGGACAGGCCGGCGGCGCCGCGGTTGTAGATGGGGCGCACCTGCGCGGGAAGCGCACTGGTGATGAGGAGGACGAGGCTGGAAGCGAGGATGAGTCTGCGCATGGGCGTCAGCTCATCGTACCCCACGGGTTCTCGGGTTCTGAGGTTCTCGGGTTCTCAGGTTCTCGGGTGTGCCACGCCGGGGCTGGAGCCGCAGGGCTCCGTGCGCCCCCCGCGTACGGTCCGGAGCGCCAGGGCTTCAGGTCAGCCCTGGCGTCCGTGTGGTGCTGGCGTCCTCGTTACCGCGCGCCCGGCCGGCGCTCGCGGCGGCCCTGCGCGCGCTCCTTCTGGCGCGTCTCCCGCTGCGCCCGGAGTTCCTTCGCCTTCGCCTGCTGCTCCGCAGTGAGCACGCTGAACACGTCGTGGTGGACGCGCGCCCGCAGTACCGCGGCGTCGGCCTGGACCGCCGCTGCCTCCGCGCTCTTCGCGCGGATGGCCGCCTCGTCCACCACGTCGGCGGTCGTCAGCGCGTCCATCCCCTGGCGGGCGGTGCGCAGCCTGTCACCGATCTCCTTGAACGCAGCCTGGTGCGATTCGACAATGCCGCGGATCTGCTCACGCTGGGCATCGGTCAGTTCGAGCTGCCGGAACCCCCGGCCGAACTCGCCGACCAGGCCCATCGCTCCGCGGCCCGGGCCCGGTCCGAAGCCCGGTCCGCCTGGCCCGCCAGGGCCCATGCGCCGCACGTGGGGCTGGCCCGACGGCGGGCCATCCTGCGCGAAAATGGGGGCCACGGTCAGGCCCGTCAGGGCCACGAGGCCGGTGGCAATCAGGAATCGAGTCGAGGTTGTCATAGGTGGGGTCTCCTTCATCTCCCTGCCTGATGAGACGGGAGGAAGATGGCGGGTGCATGGCCCCGGTGTGAAAAATCTGTGGCAGCGCGGTCCGCGCCCCTCGAGGCCCCGTCGTATGTAGTACGAGAGTGATCGTGCCTGCCGTGAACGCCGAATCCCGCATACCGCCGCACGTGCTGATCGTCGAGGACGACGCCCACATCCGGGATCTCATCGTCCTGCACCTGGGCCTGGAAGGGCTGGAGACCACCGCCGTCGGCGACGGCCGCGACGCGCTGGCGCGCGTGTCCAGCACACCCTTCGACCTCATCGTCCTGGACCTCATGCTGCCCGGGGTGGACGGCATCTCCATCTGCCGGGCGCTGAGGCGGTCGGGCCCCAACCAGGACGTGCCCGTGCTGATGCTCACGGCGCGACGCGAGGAGAGCGACAAGGTCCTGGGCCTCGAGAGCGGCGCAGACGATTACCTGGCCAAGCCCTTCGGCGTGCGGGAGCTCGTGGCGCGCGTGCGGGCGCTGCTCCGTCGTCCGCGCGTGTCGCAGATCATCGCCGCCGCGGGCGAGAACGGCGGGCCGTCGGAGCGGCCCGTCAGCATCCACGGCATCGAGATCGACCCGGCGCGCCGGCGCGTCCGCGTGCGCGGACAGGAGGTGGAGCTGACCGCGCAGGAGTTCCGCCTGCTCCACCTGCTGGCCTCGCACCCCGGCATCGTCTTCAGCCGCGAGGCGCTGCTCTCGCGCGTGTGGCCGGATCGGACCTTCGTCACGCCGCGCAGCGTGGACACGCTGGTCAAGCGGGTGCGCCGCCGCGTGGAGGCCATGCCTGCCGAGCCGAAACTGGTATTGACGATCTGGGGAAGCGGGTACAAGTTCGCCGATGCCTGACCGACGCTGGCACCGCAGCCTCTACTGGCGCATTGCGCTGGGCTTCATCGTCCTGCTGGCGGTGCTGCTCGTGGCGCAGGCGGCGTCGTTCGTCTGGATCGCCGTCCAGACCGAAGGGGGACAGCCCGCGCGCGTCGGGCAGGACTTCGCGGCGCTGGTGGCCAACGAATTCGAATCGGCGCTGGCGCAGGACCCGGCGCTCGATCTTCGAGAGTACGCGCAGCGGCGCCTGGCCGAGTTCCATCGGCCGGCCTTCGTGGCCCTTCGGGACGGCGCCGTGATTGGCCCACCGGGCGAGGAGGTCCCGCCGGGCATCGAGTTGTTCGCCGAGGCCAGGAGGCGGGCACCGCGCGGGATGGGTCGCGAGCGCCCATCCCGGGAGGGCGGCGCCCCGATGCCGGGCGCATTCGGTGGCCCTCCACCGATGTTCGCCCGGCGGCGGCTGGCCATCGCACCGGTCCGATTCAATGGAGAGATCGTGGCCACCGTCTTCGTGGCGCCCACGGTGGGCGTCCGCCGCATCACGGAGGAGCTCGGCCCGTGGCTGGCGCTCGGCGGCGTGCTGCTGCTGCTGGGGGGCACGGCGGTGGCGGCGCTCCTGGTGTTTCGTCCGGCCCACGCCCAGCTGCGTGCGCTGGAGGAGGCCGCCCGACGCTTCGGCGAGGGCGACCTGCGTGCCCGGGCCCCGGCAACCGGTGCAGACGAGGTGGCGTCGGTGGCGCACGCCTTCAACCAGATGGCCGACGACCTCACCGCCCGCCAGACGCAGCTGGCCGAGGCCGACCGCGCCCGGCGACAGCTGCTGGCCGATGTCTCGCACGAGCTGATGACGCCTTTGACGGCCATCCGCGGCTACGCCGACACGCTGACCCTGCCCCAGTTCGGCCCCCAGGCGCCAGATGGCCAGCGCTACGTGCGCATCATCCAGGAGGAAGTGGAGCGAATCGAGCGGCTGGTCGGTGATCTGCTCGACCTCGCCCGCTTCGAAGCCGCCGGGATGCATCTCGTGACCGAGGACGTGCCAGTCCTCGAGCTGTTCGACCGCGTGGTCGCCCGGCACGAGCACGCCGCGCGCGAGAAGCAGGTGACGATTGACGTGCGCCTGCCGGACGAGGAGATGGCCATCGTGGCGGATCCGCGGAGGATGGAGCAGGCGCTGCAGAACCTTGCGTCGAACGCGCTGCGCCATACCCCCGCGGGTGGGCGCGTGACCCTCAGCGCGGAGCAGCACGGCGGGCGCACATGGCTCCGCGTGGCCGACACGGGCCGCGGCATCCCGCCGGAGCACCTGCCACACGTCTTCGATCGCTTCTACAAGGCCGATCCATCGCGCACCGAGACCGGCTCGGGTCTCGGCCTCTCCATCGTCAAGGCCATCGTCGAGCGGCACGGAGCGACGGTGTCGGCACGGAGCACGCCAGGGGTGGAGACCGTGTTCGAGATTGACCTGCCCGGCGGGCAATCCCGCCCCTGACCACAAGTTCCCCTCGCACCCCCTCACACCCGCCCGCACCTGTCCGCCCCCGTCAGAACCTCCAGCCGATGCCGATGCCGAACACGAGGTTCAGCAACACGCTCGACGTGACACGGCTGGACGAACCATTGGCCGGCACGCCGGTGACCGGTGATGCGCCCGGGTCGTACGCGGCATTCGGGCCGCCCACGGCCTGGAACTGGCCTTCGAGCCGAAGGGCCAGCCCGCCCTGCGAGGATCCGATTTCCATGCCGGCGATGGCGTGCAGGCCGGGCCGCGTGCGCCTCGGCAGGGGAGACAGCTCCGAGGCATATCGATACACGCCCGCGCCCCCGCCGACATAAGTGCCCGGGATCCGATAACCGCGCCGCATGACGGATGCCGTGACTCGAGTGATGGAGATCCGCTCCGTGGGCAGCGGTGCGGGAAGCCCGGCCTGGCCGTCGAAGTTCCAGGCGGCTCGTCCAACCTCCCCGCGCACGCGCCAGCCGGCACGCACCGGCCAGTCGGCATTGACGGCGAAGTCCGTCGTCTGCTTGTCGCTGATGACGTTCTGATCGCTGTTGAAGGCCGCGTGCACCATGGCGCCGAGGGCTGGCCTGGTGTCCAGGGCCGCCGTCTGGGCAGCCGCGCTGGTGGCCCCACCGAGCACGGCCAGACCGGTGATGACCAGCGGCACGCGAAGGCTCATCGGCGGCGAGGCCATCCGCCCAGCCACGGCCCCGCGCGGCATCGTCGCGGACGTTCTCAAGGCGTCGCTCATGTCCCGCTACCGTGTCAGCTCGACGGTCCCATTCAGGGTCGTGGTGCAGGTGAAGTACAGGCTGGTGCCGGCGAGGCGTCGCGCTGACACGCTCATCTCGAGCGCCCAATCGCCGACCGGCAACGGCCCGATGGGGCCCGGCGGAGTCGGGCAGGCTGGCCGGCTTGCCGGCGTGAGCAGGAGGTGGGCCTCGGTGTCGGTGATCGTGCCGGTGAGCGACCCCGAGTCGTAGCGCCCCGCGTTCGGAAAGCTCACCGTCCATCCGCCTGTCAGGAGGCGGCCGAGGCCCGTCACGGTTCGCTCCTCGAGCACGACGACGAGGCGCCCCGTGCCCGCGCCCGGCTCGCTGAGGGTGCCGTTCCACGTGCCGGACAGCGTGTTGACGGTTGGTGTGGGAGCCGTGGGTCCGTCGTCATCGGCGCAGCCTGCCGCGCCGAGGCCGGCCATGACCACGAGGACGGCGAGCACGGCGGCCGGCCTCCACGGCAGACGCCACTTACGAGACCAGGTGAAACGCGCTGTATCCATCGACGGCTCCCGAGACGATGACGAGATCTTCCCAGAGGACAGGCGGCCACAGGATGCTGGCCGTCCAGTCGCCCACGCGCCACAACTCCGCCCCATCACTCGCCTGGAGTGCAATCAGCGTGCCCCCGGCAAAGGGGACGTACACGACGTCCCCCATCGCCTCGATCCGGAAGATGACCGAGCCCAGGCGGCCGGCCGAGTAGCGCCAGCGCTCCTGGCGCGTGTCGAGGTCGTAGGCGGCAATCTCGCCGGTGAGTGATCCGCTGACCAGCGTGCGTCCGGAGACCGCCAGCCCCCGGAAGTCGCGCGCGGGATCGCCGAGGTTGCCCGGCGGCACGGTGACCGGCGGCAGGGACCAGCGCTCCGTTCCGGACGGGACATCGTAGGCGTGGATGATACCGTCGCCGGCCGACACGATGACCAGGTCGTCCACGAAGACCGGCCCACCCGACCAGCTGACGCTCAGCGACCGATCCTTCGGCGGCGGGAACGCCCGTTTCCACAGGACGCGCCCGGTGCCGGCGTCCGCCAGGACGAGGCCTCCGAGGCTGGGCGCGACGAACTCCGTGTAGCCGGCCGCGACATAGGCGCCGCTGAACCGCGGCGGATACACCGTGGTCTTGCCGTCGCTTGCGACCACCGTGGTCCATCGGGGACGGCCCGTCAGCGTGTCGACGGCATAGAGCCGCCCACTCGGCGAGCCGGCATAGATGACACCGTCGGCCGTGGCCTCATAGCCAAGATAGAACCCCGGCCCGTAGCCGTCGCCCGGCTCGAACCGCCAGCGCAGCGACCCCGTGTGTCGGTTGAAGCCCAGGACGTTGTCGTCGCCAACGACGACGACAGGACCCGAAACCACGACCGTGCCGCCGGTGCCGCCGAAGCCGCTCTCGTTGGTGGGCCGGCGCCAGCGCACCTGGCCGCTCGCGGCATCCACGGCCACGAGCTCGTGATGCTTCGACAGGAAGAAGGCGGTGGTGTCGTCCGCGGCCGGGCTGCCCACGGCGGCCCCGGGCACCGTCCACGCGCGCGCCAGGATGCGCGGATTGGCCGTGGGCCCCGGCGGCAACAGGGGCGGGACCGGTCGTCCCGGCACGGGTGGCGGCCCGGGTGGTCCCGCCTGACCGGGCGTGCCCGGTTGGCCCGTCGCCGCGGCCAGCGAGACCGCCACGAGGGCCAACCAGACAAGGCCAGGGAGCAGGCGCTGCGTGAGCCGGCTCATGGCCTCCACCAGAGGGGATAGCCATAGTAGTCGTAGACGACCAGGTTGCCGTCCTCTTGAATCGCCAGCCACGCACCGGGGTTCCCGGCCGTGCCGGACGACCACTGCGGTGCGCCGCTCGCGTTGTAGACGACGAGGTTTCCGTCGGCCTGCATGGCAACCAGACCTGGCTGGAAGGTCATGCTCGCCCACAGGGGATGGCCGTCGCTCGACCGGTAGAGCACCAGGTTGCCATCGGATTGGTAGGCGAGCTCGAACTCACCATTCGATGACCGGCGCGACTCCCCGGGCTGCAGGCTGTCGCCGGAGGCGAGCACATCGGAGGGCGAGGACGGTGGCGGAGGCGGCGGCGGTGCGCCGGCCCTCGGGAGCACGCCCATGTGGGTCGTGAGCCCGTAGGAGATGACGCCGTCGCTCACTTGTGGCTCCTGCAGATGCGATGGCCCGTGGACGAACAGGTTCCGGCCGCCGGGGTACTGCTGGCTCCACACCGGGACGATGCCGTCGTGCGGCGTGCGGCACGTGGCGTCGTTGGTCACGGTCAGGCACCACTCCGGATCGATGCGCCGCAGCGCCTGCGCCACGCGGAACAGGCGACTGGCGATGGTGAGCGCCGTGAAGTTGGAGGGGTAACTGGTCATGAGAAGGCTGCCGGCGGTCTCGAGGGTGCCGATGGCGTACCACACGCGGCTGTACCAGGTTTCGGCGGCGACGCGGTCGTAGAGGCGGATGGGCCCCATCCTCCAGTAGCCCTCGAGCTCGTACGCGATACCCACGCGGGCCGGCACGGCCGCAGCCTCGCGCGCGAGGTTCGCCGATCCGTTCAGCTGCCCGAGGAACGCCGACCGCGTGGACATCTGCGGCACGACCGGATACTGCGACAGCACCCCGAGCCCGACGATGGCGCCCCAGCTGGAAGACGAGATGCCCTGTGCGTATCTCAGTGCCAGCTCCACGAACACGTAGAGGTCCCACCACTCGTTCGGTTGCGCGCCCATCAGTCCGAACACGGCGCCCGCGGTGTTGTAGAGCCCCTCGTGGAATCCCAGCACCGACAGCAGGCGATCCACCGCCGGTGTGCCCTGCTGCGGCGAGCCCACGGTCATCACGCCGCTCAGATTCCGCAGGCGGCTCCACTGTCGTGCCGCGACGCCGCCGTTGCTGTGCCCGATGGCGATGGCCGTCGCGGGCAGGCCGCCGTACTGGCTCTGCAGGCTCTGCGCCTGCACCTCGAAGGTTTCCGCCCACGGCACGCCAGGGACGTACGTGGTGATGGCGAGCGTGGCGCGGAGGCGATCCGCGGCGGCCCGCCAGGTTCCCGGGCTGCCGTTCAGCCCATGGACGAACACCGTGGGGCGATCCTGCGCCGCCAGCGGCGCGCCCAGCACGACGATGACGATGAGTGCGAGGAGTCGGGTCCGCATGGCTCACCTCCCCGATCCCACCGTCAGGTTGTCGAAGGCCATCGTCACGATGGCGCGGCCCTGGCCGGGCTGCTCCTGCGCGTACTCGGTGCGGATGGTGTGGCGGAAGAGGCTGCCGTCCGCGCGCCTCTGGTATTCGAACCGCGTGCGCTCCTGCAGTTCGCCGTCGAGCGTGACGCTGGATTCCGTCACCACGCCGGTGCGCGCGTCGGCCAGCACCTCACGGGTTCGATCCCCGTTCTGCGCGACGAAGCGGTGGAGGCCCCGGATCCGACCGGCTGGCGCACCGTACCGCCGGCGGAGGGCGAGCAGGCGGTCCTCGGCGTGGCGCGGGTCGGCCACCAGCGCGTCCAGCCACGCCGCGGCGCCGTCAGGCACCGCCAGGCCGCGTTCGCCTTCCAGCGACAGCCGCGGGTTGAGGCGGCCATCCTGGTCGTACACCTTCACACCACGTGCCCCATCCGCGTACTCGATGCGGGCACCGTCCAGTGGCGTGGGGATGGCGCCGGCTGGCGCCCGCCGGTAGACCATCACGGTCGTCCAGCCCGAGGGCGTGTGGCGCCGCTCGAGCGTGAAGGCCGTCGGCGGAGCCGAGAGTGACTGGCTGCCATCCGGCTGGACGACCAGGTGCGTGACCGTGACGTCCACGGCCACGGCGGGTGGAGAAACAAGAGCCGGCTGGGCGGCCTGGAGCGAAGCCGCCTGGCCGGCACACGCCAGCAGAGAGGCACCGGCACACAGCGAACGAGCGCGAGCGGTCATGGCGAGTCCTTTCGGTGGGCCCGGCTGACCTCCTGTGCCCCTGCCCGAGCAGACGCCTCCCGTGCCTGCAACCGCGATGCCGGTTACGACCGGCACGCGGGCGCGCCGCGATCGATCAGTTTCGGACAGGAATCAGCAGCCAGTGCGTACGTGGCGGGAAGGGACTGTGCGGGCGCCCCGGCAGGTCGGGTAGTTCGTGCCCGTCAGGTCGTGGTCATTGGGTAGGGACTACCCGACCTGGGCCGCGCTGCTGCGCGGTGGGCGCGCCTTCGGCGCGTGGGAGGCTGCTCGACAACCGTGAGAGCCTCCCACCGAGCCGCCTGGCGGCGAGGCCCACGGCGCGAGGCGCCGCCTGGTGTCAGCCCACGGGGACGCCTGCGCGCGGGGCGGCCGTACGCAGCAGGCCCGAGAAGACCGCCTGCAGGAGGGCCGTGTCGTCGGCGAGGACGTCGAAGACATCTCCCCGGGTGAATCGCAGCGCGGTGCCCGGCGTGGCGCCGGTCAGTGTGCCCGCGATGGGCTGGCCGCCCAGCGTCTGGTAGAGCCCGATCACGTCGCCCGGATCGGCGGTCGAGGTCGTGCCGTCCGGCGCCGTGATCGTGACCGACCCGGTGAGCACGACGATCATCGACCGGTCGGCATGTCCCTCGAGCGGATCCACGCCCGGCCTCAGGCTGATCGATTCCGCGCTCGCCGCCAGCCGCAGCAACTGGGCGCCGGTGGCCCTGGCCAGCAGCGGGCTGGACTGCAGCAGCAGGACGCGGTCCACGGGCTGGAGCCCGTCGGCCACCTTCTTCAGGACCTCGGAGGTGAGCTCGCCCCGCAGGAGCACCTGCGACTGGAACACCGCGTGGCTGGAGATGAGCCAGCGCATGATGCCCTCGGCCAGTTCCGTGTTCTCGGCCAGGAGCGACAGGAAGGCCTCGGTGGCGATGGACAGGCAGATCGTCGGCTCCATCGACCGCATCGCTCGCCCCATGGGGCGGCCCTCGAGGACCTCCTCGAACGCCAGGGGCGACGGCGGCAGGATCTCGGTGCTGCTGCCATGCTCGTCGATGGCTTCGACACGGCCGTCGAGGACGAACTGCAGCGTGGCGGGCGCCGTGCCCCGCTCGTAGATGCTCCGCGAGCCCTCGTGACGCACCTGCTCGCCGAGGGCGGCGATGCGGAACAGCTCGTCGACCGACGCGAAGTCGAAGAGCGGGAGGCGTCGCAGCCTGTCCACGAGCACGACGGCCGGCAGCGGCTCCTGCCAGATCTGCCGGCGGCGCTCGGGGGGCATGCGCGAGGCCGCCAGGGCCCAGGACGCGGCCTCGAAGACGTACCAGTCGCGCGGATCGCGGTGCTGCAGCACGTGCTCGAGGTCGCCGGCGAGCGACCACATCCGGCGTTCCTCGACCATGTGAATCGCCGCCGCGGACACCACCTGGTTCTCGTCGTGCACGAGCTGCGCGACGGTGTCCTCGACGTCGCGCGTGCGCGTCCTGTAGATGACGTTGCCCTTGCGCACGCGCTCCGGCTCCGGCATGTCCTCGATGAGCAGCATCACGCGGCGGCGCAGGTCGCCGGAGAGCAGGTTGTCGAGGTACTCGATGGCCCCCGATCGGCGGCGCGCGTCGCCGATCTCGAGCGTGGCCGCCACGGCGGCGACGTCCGACGGGGGATGCACCAGCCCGAGCAGCTGGAACACGCGGTCCATGGCGCGCCGGCGCCTCTCCTCGAGCACCCGTGCGAGCAGGCAGGCGGGAGAGAGGTCGCCGGTGACGAAGAGGTTGGTGTACAGCGTGAGGGCGCTGAAGGCGCGCCCGGCTTCCGCCAGCACGTGCCGCTCGACCGCGGCCCGGTCGATGACCAGCGACGGGTGATCGCGCCGGGTCCGCTCGAGGGCCGTGATGGCCTTGTAGCGCAGGAACCCGTCCGAGGCGTCGAGCGCGCCGACGAGCGTCTGTACCGAGGCGGCGCACGGGATGCGCGCCAGCGTGGCGGGCACGTGGCGGCGCACCCAGATGTCCTCGTCCCGGTCGGCCATGAAGTAGGCCAGGGTGGGCACCACGGCCTCGCCGTATCCGACCAGGACCTTCCGGGCCGGCTCCTTCAGCCGGCGATTCCGCATCAGCGTGACCAGCGTGGGCACGTAGAGGAAGTCGTCGCCGCCGATGGTGCCGGCGCTGTTGATGGCGGCACGCGCGACGAAGTAGTTGTCGTCGTACATCAGCGGCACGAGCAGCGGCCGGAACCGCGGATTCGCCACGAGCCCGAGAGCACGGGCGACCTGTCGCCGGAGCTCGCTGGCCGACGCGCGCGTATCGGCGGCCAGCCGGCGGAACGTGTCCTCCGCGCGGTCCACGTCCGACCGCATCTCGCTCGACGCCAGGGCCGCGGCTGCCGTCACGACCAGGTTGAGGTCGCGGTGATCCAGGTACGGCCGCATCACGTCCACCGCCGCCTCGCCGCGGAGCGTGGCGAGCGCCCGTGCGGCGGCCAGGCGGACCTCGCCGTCCTCGTCGCCGAGCGCGCGCTCGACGCCGGGCAGCCAGCGCTCGCCGGCCTCGGGCGTGGTGTAGCGCGCCAGCCGCAGCGCGCGCGCGCGCACTTCGGGCGAGTCGTGGCGGAGCAGGAGCGGCGTGACCAGCTGGCGCTTGTCCAGCGCCTCGAGCATGTCGATGGCGTAGAGCACGCGGCGGGGCTCGGGGTGCGAGAGCTCGGTGAGCAGCGTCTCGATGGTGGACAGGTCCGCGGTGTCCAGACGGACCTCCGACGGCCGCACGTCCTGCTGCTCCAGGCTCTTCCTGAACGCCTTCAGGTACTCCCGGCGCGCGTTCAGCGCGAACGCGCCCCAGATGGCCATCATCGTCACGCTGGCGTAGCTCAGCTGGCGCCAGCCGAGATCCAGGCCCCAGTCCTGCACGAGCACCAGCAGCAGCAGCGCGCCCAGGCCTTTCGCGACGCGGTCCACGGTGACGTCGATGAACGGCTTCGCCTGGTACTTGATGTCGACCGGGAGCGGCAGGAACAGGATCTCGCGCGTGGTCTTGTCCACCGTGTAGCGCAGCGACGTGTCCATGATGCGCGCCAGCCCCGCCGTCCAGAGCGCGCCGTTCATCAGCATCAGCAGGCCGGTGACGCTGTCCACGACCGGCAGGATCATCAGGGCGAACCCGATGCCGAGGAAGCGGTGGATGCGGCTGGTCAGCACGACCTGCACGACGAAGCCGATGATGGAGAGGTAGGCCGTGATCTGCGCCAGGAAGGCCGTCACCGCATCCACGTTCTGGGCCCCGCGCGATTCGGCCGCGGCCATGTTGAGCTGCTGCTCGATGATCGCGGCGCCGATGGCGGCAAAGCCGATGACCATCGCGATGGTCTGCAGGTGACGCGACGAGCGGAGCAGCCGCCACGCCTCCGCGCCGCTCACGCTCGCCTCCTCGCCGGTCCGGCTGGCATCGCTGCGCCCGGCCCCGGGCTCGCGACGCACCACCAGGCCCGCCGTCGCCGTGCATGCCGCCAGCGTCGCGGCGCTCACCAGCAGGACCGAGTTCGTGCCGATCCGCTCCACCACCGCGGAGGTCAGCGCCGCGCCGGCGAACCCGCCGAGACTGGCGCCCGCGCCGATGAACCCGAAGATGCGCTTGGCCTGCCGCGGGTCGTAGACGTCGTTGGCCAGCGTCCAGAACTGGCTGATGAGGAGGATGCCGGCAATCAGGCCGAACAGGTAGAAGCCCACCGCCACGCCCCGGTTGGCCGGGAGCCCGGCGAACAGCCCGTAGAAGGTGGCCATCAGCGCGACGAGCCCCGCCAGGGTCACCGGGATCATCCAGCGCCGGGGCACGACGCCGATGACTTTCGTGTAGCCCTGCATGATCAGGCCGATGACGATGCCCGCCCCGAACTGGACCCAGGGCAGGTTCTCGGCGCCCAGCTTCTCGATGAACAGGCCGCGCGTGACGGGCTTGATCATGTTGTAGCCCGCCATCGCCAGGAACGAGTACAGGAACATCAGCAGCCCGGTGGCGATCTCACCGTCACGAAACTGCACGAGGGGGCGGAGCAGGCGGGCGAGCACTGCGGGGCATCTTACCGCAACGGTGTGCGCGGACCGCCCCTCTGCCAGTGTTTCCCGGTGACGGGCGGCTCCGGGCGCTCCGGTATCCGGTAAACTCCAGAGTCGCCGGCCGCGGCTCCATGGTCCTGCTCCAACGCCTCCTGGGCATGAACCCGCGCGAGCTTCGTCGCTCGCTCCCGCTCTTCGCGTACCTGTTCCTCGTCATGGGCGGCTCGGTGGCCAGCAAGGCGGCCCGCGACGCCCTGTTCCTCGAGCGCTACCGGGCCACGGACCTGCCCTTCGCCGACATCGTCATCGCCCTGTTCGTCGGCGTCGTCGCCTCCGTCTACATCCGGGCGGGCGAGCGACTGAACCTGCGGAACCTGCAGGTGGCGAGCCTGCTCGGGTTCGCCCTTTCCGCCCTGGGCTTCTGGTGGTGGGCTACCACGCCAGGGGAGGAGAACCCGACGCTCTTCCTGCTGATCTACGTGTGGGTGGGCATCCTCTCGGTGCTGGCCCCGGCGCAGGTCTGGACGCTGGCGAACTTCGTGCTCACGACGCGCGAGGCGAAGCGATCGTTCGGGCTGGTGGGCAGCGGCGCCATCCTCGGGTGGATCGTCGGCGGGCTGGCCACGCGCGTGGCCGTGGGCCAATACGGCACCGAGGTGATGCTGCTGGTGACGGCGCTGTCGTACCTGGTGTGCATCGGGCTGGTGCTCGTCATCTGGCATCACCGCCCGGGACGCGTGGACGGCGAGCAGCCCGTGGGCGAGTCCGGCGGCCTCTTCGCCGCGCTCGAGGTGATCGCGGGCTCACGCTACCTGAAGGCCATCGGCGCGGTCATCCTGCTGTCGTCGCTGGCGACCACGGTGGAGGCCTGGCAGTTCAAGGCGATGGCCAAGGCGGCCATCCCCGACACCGATGCGCTGGCGATGTTCTTCGGCACCTTCAACGTGGCGGCCGGCATCGCCGCGCTGCTGCTCCAGCTGCTCCTCACGGGACGCGTGCTGAGGCACGCCGGCATCGGCCTCACGCTGTTCATCGTCCCCCTGGCGCTGACGGCCACGTCCGTTGGCCTGCTGGCCACCGGGACGCTGCTGGCGGCCACCCTGCTGCGGGCGAGCGACCAGGTGCTCCGCTACTCCATCGACAAGGCCACCATCGAGCTGCTCTACCTGCCCGTGCCGGCTTCCCAGACCTTCCCGGTGAAGTCGTTCATCGACACGGTCGTCTACCGCATGGGCGACGGGCTCGGCGGCCTCGTCGTCCTCACGTTTGCCACGGTGCTCGGCTGGAGCCCGGTGGCGCTTGCCTGGGTGCTGCTCGTCCTGCTGGGCGGATGGATGGCCGCCGCGGCGGTGGCGCGCAAGGAATACGTGGAGAACCTGCAGGACAGCATCCTGCAGCACCGCCTGGATGCCGAACGCGGGTCGGCGCCCGTGCTGGAGCGCATGGCCACCGACATCCTCTCGGCGCGGCTGTCAGGCGACACCGCCGAGATCGTCTACGCGCTGGGCCTCTTCGAGATGGCCCACGACCGCGCCGTGCACCCCGCTGTCCGCGGCCTGCTGGTGCACCCGGCCCCGGAGGTTCGCCGCCGGGCCGTGGCGCTGCTGTCGCGCGCCGACGACCTGACCGTGCGCGACCAGGTGCAGCAGCTGCTGCGCGACCCGGACCTCGAGGTGCGCACCGAGGCGCTGCTCTACCTGACCGAGCACGGCCACGTGGATCCGCTCGCCAGCATCGAGTCGGTGGGCGACTTCGAGGACTTCTCGATCCGCGCCTCGATGGTGGCCTTCCTCGCCCGCCCCGGCCGCGCGCAGAACGCCGAGGCCGCGCGGATGATGCTGGCGAAGATGGCCGAGGAGGCCGGCGACGAGGGGCGGCGCACGCGCTTCGAGGCCGCACGCCTCATCGGGTTCCTGCCCGACCTCTTCGACCGCGAGCTGCGCCTCCTCCTTCAGGACGACGACACGGACGTGGCGAGGGCGGCGATCCTGGCCGCCGCGAAGCTCAAGAAGCGCATCTTCGTGGGCCGCATCATCGAGCGCATGGAGGAGCCTGCGCTGGTGCCCGCCGCCACCCAGGCCCTCGCCAGCTTCGGCGATCGCATCGTCGGAACGCTGCGCGACTTCCTGGTGGACCCCGAGATGTCCATCGACGTGCGGCGCGAGATCCCGGCCGTGCTGCAGGCCATCGGCACGGTGGCGGCGCAGAACGTCCTCACCGAGAGCGTGCTGGACAACGACGTGGTGCTGCGCTACCACTGCATCGCGGCGCTCAACAAGCTGGGCCAGCTGCATCCGGGCCGGCCCGTGAACCGCAGGATCATCGAGTCGGTGCTGGCTGCCGAGATCCTGGGGCACTACCGCTCGTACCAGGTGATGGGCACCCTCACGCGGTCCCTCTCGGATGATGCCGGCCCGGTGCGGCAGGGCCTGGCCGAGTCGATGTCGAAGGAGCAGGAGCGCATCTTCCGCCTCCTCAAGATGCTGTACCCGGTGCACGACCTGCACAGCGCCTACGTGGGCCTGCAGACACCGGACCCGGTCGTGCACGACAACGCGCTGGAATTCCTGGAGACCATCCTGCCGCCCGAGATGCGTGCCGTGCTCGTTCCCATCCTCGACCGCGAGGTGTCGGTGGCCGCCCGCATCGAGCGGGCCAACCAGTTGCTGGGCGCCCAACTGGACACGCGTGAGGAGGCGGTGGAGGTGCTGACGAAGAGCGCGGACCCGTGGCTGCGCTCCTGCGCCGCCTACGCCATCGGCGAACTGCACCTGATGCGCCTGGCGCCCGTGCTGGAGACCTGGTCCCGTGACCCGGATCCCCTGCTCAAGGCGGCGTCCCTCGAAGCGCAGCGCAAGCTGAAGGAGGCGGCGGCGAAGGCAGCGGGGGTGGGGATGATCTAGGCACGGGGGTTCGAAGCACGGGGGTTCGAAGCACGGGGGTTCGAAGCACGGGGGTTCGAAGCACGGGGGTTCGAAGCACGGGGGTTCGAAGCACGGAGGTTCGAAGCACGGAGGTTCGAAGCCAACGGGTTCAAGGCCCGGACGTGCGGCGGGCGCAGGCCCACCACACGACCGTCGGCCGGAGTTGCGCCATCAGCCGATGCCACGACGTTGCGGCTGCCACGCCACGCTGTGTGGCGGCATCACGTGGACGGCGAACACGAGCAGCGGCAGGAGAATCGATACTCCCGCCTCGCGGAGCCTGAGCCACGTGTGGCACGCCGGCACGGCCACGGCTACGGCAAGGGCCTCGTTCTTGGGCCAGGCCGCGAGGCGGAGCGCGGCACCCGCGAGAGCCAGCGTTCCCGCCCCCGGCTGGTCGTCTCGCGCCAGCAGTGCCACGCCAAGGATCAGGAAGAAGGCCACCGGGACGTCGGCCATCTGCAGCGCGCCCCGGCGCACGAACTCCGGGGCGAGCACGAGGTTCAGGCCGAGCACGGCGATGCGCGCGCCGCGACGTTCGTAGAGCGACGACGCGACGACCAGCGCCGTCCCGGCCGTGAAGGCAAGGGTGAGCGAGATGGGGACCACCGCGCTCGCGCCGGGCTCTGAGATCCAGCCACGCGCGACCCTGGCGGGCAGCAGCAGCGGGTCGTCAGGGTGCGACCAGGCGAGTCTCCGGGGCAAAGGCGTTGGTCCAGGTCAGCGTGGGCCTGGCGAGGAACCGGGCCCGCAGGTTCCAGATGGCCCACGCGTCCCAGCCTCCCATCAGCGTCGCGACGGTCCGTTCCCACGCCGCCAGGGCCGCCGCGCCGTTCGGGTCGGGTGACACGGCAATGTAGACGACCGATGCCGATGGCGGGCTCTCCGGCACGGCCGCAGCACAGGCCGCCGAAAGCGCCGTCGTCCTGTCCCGCGGTACCGCCGGCCCGCGCGCGATTGACCACGCGAGGATGCCGTCAACAGACCGGCCACGATCGCCACGAGCAGTCCCTCGCGCAACGATCCCTGCGACGCCGGCGCCGTTGCTCGAACCCCCGTGCCTCGAACCTCCGTGCTTCGAACCTCCGCGCTTCGAACCTCCGTGCTTCGAACCTCCGCGCTTCGAACCTCCGTGCTTCGAACCCCCGTGCTTCGAACCCCCGTGCTTCGAACCCCCGTGCTTCGAACCCCCGTGCTTCGAACCTCCGTGCTTCGAACCCCCGTGCTTCGAACCCCCGTGCCTCTATCCTGCCACCGCTTCCGCCGCCGGCGAGTCGGGCCAGGTCGGCACCGGTCGCGCGACATAGCCCGCGTGCGCCAGCTTGCTCTGGAAGAGCGCCGTCTGTGACGCGGCGAACTGCAGCCGCACCAGCACGCGCAGGACGATGTAGAGCTGGCCCACTGCGAAGGCGGCCAGCGGCGCCGACGCGCCCGGGGCCGCCAGGAAATAGAAAGCGACCACCAGCAGGTGGACGAGGGCGTTCAGCAGGTACAGCGCCAGCGTCCTGGCGGGGTGCCGGACGACGAAGCGCGCGCCTGCGAGCAACGCGCCGATCATGCTGCGGCGGTCCTCCACGACCGCGCGGATCTTCGCGTAGTCGAAGAGCAGGTTCACGCCGACGAGGATGGCGGTGAACACGGCGTACAGGCCCAGCCGGGCGAAGAACGCGGTGCGCTCGACGGTGATGTCGTGCGTCCACCGCGTGTAGAGCGTGTCGAGCAGCCACGGGTGCAGCCAGGCGAAGAGCGCTCCGTAGACGGCGCCCGCCGCCACGCCGAGGCGCAGGAAGCGGAAGGACCAGACACCGCAGGCCGAGAAGAACGCGTGCGTGCCGACGCGGCGATCCCGCGCGAGGCGGTCGAGCACGCCGCCCGCGAGGAACACCGACACCAGGAGCTGCACGCCGACGATGGCGGAGAGCACGGGCGCGAGCGCGCGCGCGTCGGCGATGCGGCTCGCGTTGTCGAGGACCGCGGCGAACCCGATGATGGCCGGCACGAACGTCTGGCCCACGCCAGCGGCCTGCGCGAGGAACTCGTTCCACCAGTCGAAGTTCACGCCGCGCGCGGCCTGGTCGGCCATGAGGCTCGCGCCCAGGTGGCCGGCGATCATCCCGTGCAGCACGAGCGCCGGAGGGAGCGCCACGAGCAGCGTGGAGAGCCAGAGGCCCACGACGACCCACGATGCCCGTCGGAGGCGGCCGAGGCCGTCCCTGAACGCCGCGATCACGACGTGCCTCCTCCCGACAGGTCTTCAGACAAAGAAGGCATAGTCCATCAACAGATCCTGCAGCCACACGATCCACTGCAGCGTCCAGTGGTCCGCGGCGCGCTCGGCCTCCGGCCTCATCGTGATGCTGTTGTTCGTGTAGTTCACGTCGAGCAGGAGTACGCGGTCCGGGTCCACCTGCACCGAGACCGCCTTCGAGGGCGTCTCGTACCTGAACGGCTGCCAGCGTGACCGCCCGTCCCACCGCTCGCGCACCTGCTCGCCGCTCTCGAAGGTCACGAGCACGTCCACGGGAAAGATGGCCTCGCCGAGCCGCCGGACCACGACCGTCGTGCGGAACCGCGAGTCGTCTGCCTGCTCCCCGAAGACGAGCGGCGCGCCAGGGGAGGGCTCCTCGAACCCGCGCGTGCCCACCGGGACGCTCTCCAGCCGCTCGGCCGCGTAGTCGAACTCGTTCGAGCTGCGATGCGCCTGGTCGAAGAACCAGGTGAGATCGTCTCCGGTCTTCTCGTTGACCAGGGCGAAGAAGTCGTCCGGCACGGGGTGCTTGAAGCGGAAGCGCTCGAAGTAGGCGGCCATCACGGGCTGGAGCCGGTCCCAGCCCAGGTGGCGCTCCAGCGTGTGCAGCCAGAGCGCCGTCTTGCTGTAGGTGATGTCGGCGTGCGTACCGGGCCAGTAGAGGTGGCTGGGCGTCGCGGGGACGTCACGCTCGGCTGCACGGCGATAGCCGTTGAGCCCGTTGCCATCGGTGGCGCGCGAGAGCGGGATGTCGCGGAACTGCCACGGGATGAAGCCGCCGAAGAAACGCTCCACCCGATAGTTCGGCTGGAAGGTGACCGACTGGACGCGCTCTTCCGAGAAGGTGTTGAACCCCTCGTCCATCCACGCCGAGGTCACCTCGTTGTTGGCCACCATGCCGTACCAGAACTGGTGTCCCGCTTCGTGCACGGTGACGGCTTCGGGCTGGTTCGACTGGCGCGGGGCCAGCCACCGCGTCCCCGCGGTGAAGAGCGTCGGGTATTCCATGCCGCCCGCGCCGCTCTGCCAGGCGGGGTCGATGATGGTGATCTGCGGATAGGGATAGGCGCCGTACCACTCGCCGTAGTACTTCAGCGCCGCCCTGGTGGCCGCGAAGTGCCGATCCTGCTGGCCGCGGTGTTCCGGCTGCAGCAGCAGGCGCATCGACACCGGCGGCAGCCGCTCGTGCTCGAAGCGCTCCGTGTACTCCTCGTAGTCCGGGCTTGTCGTCCACGCGAAATCGTGGACGTCGTCCTGCGCGTAGCGGTGAACGGTGAGGCCGCCCTCGACGTCCGTGCGCGAGACTTCGCGGCCCGTCGCGCCCACAACCCAGCCACGCGGCACGCGGAGCTGTACGTCGTAGCCGCCGAAGTCGGCGTAGAATTCGGTGTTGGCGAAGAACTGGCGGGCGTTCCAGCCGTCGGCCTCGAAGACGCCGAGCTTCGGGAACCAGTGCGCGATGAAGAAGTAGTTCCCGATGGCGCCCGTGCGCGAGAAGGTGCGCGGCACCTGCGCCGTCCACGCCACGCGCACGTGCAGCGTCTGGCCCGGCGCCACGGCCGTCGGCAGGTCCGCTGCCGCGAGCGACCGATCCGCGGGGTTCTGATCGTCGGGCTGGATGTAGCGGAACGAAGGCATCAGGTCCGGGCCGTCGGTGCCGTCCGGGTTCACCAGCGCGAGGGCGCTGACCTGCTGCCACCCGAAGTCCTCCCCGCGCCGATCCTCGAGGTCGCCGGCGAGCCCGGCCAGCCTCCGCTGGGAGAGCCACGTGGAGTCGGTGTTGCGCCAGGCGTTCCAGTAGAAGTGGAGACGGATGGAGTAGGCGGGCACCGCACCAGGGTTGCGCCAGGTGATGACCTCGGTACCGGTAAGGGTCCGTGCGGCGGCGTCCAGCGTGGCGTCGACGCGGTAGCTTGCGGTCCTCGGCGCCATGGCCGCATCCTGCGCGCGGAGGGGGACGGGCGCGCGGGCCCCTGCGAGCCACACCGTGGCCGCCGCGGCCAGCCACACCTTCCGTCGAAGTCGCATCGTGTCGGTTCCGCTGCTCATCCTACACCGACCCCGTGCGGGAGCCAGGCGCGTATAATCGGAAGCTCTCACCATGCCCATCCGCGTACTCGTCTACGGCCTCGGACCCATTGGCGCGTCGGTGGCCCGGCAGCTCGTGGCCCGAAAGGGCTTCGCGCTGGTGGGCGCCGTGGACATCGATCACGAGAAGGTGGGGCTGGACGTCGGCCAGGTCATCGGCCTCGAGCGGCGCCTGAAGGTGCGCGTCACCAATGATGCCGTGGGAGGCATCCGGCAGGCGAAGCCGGACGTGGTCGTGCTGTGCACCAGCTCGTCGCTCAAGAAGGTCCTGCCCTCCGTCGAAACCGTCCTCAGGCTGCGCACGCCGATCGTGTCCACGACCGAGGAGCTGTCCTATCCCGTGGGGCGCAACCGGACCCTGGCGCGCGCCATCGACCAGATGGCGAAGAAGGCGAAGGTGGCCGTGCTCGGCACGGGCGTGAACCCCGGCTTCGCGATGGACGCGCTGCCCGTGATGCTGAGCGGTGTCTGCGAGCGCGTGGAGCGCGTGCGTGTGGACCGTGTGCAGGACGCGCGCATCCGGCGTCTGCCGTTCCAGCAGAAGATCGGCGCGGGCCTCACGGTGGAGCAGTTCGCCGCGAAGGTGAAGGACGGCTCGGTGCGGCACGTCGGCCTGGCCGAGTCCATCACGATGATCGCGCGCGCGTTCGGCTGGAGCCTCAGCGGCATCACCGACGCGATCCAGCCGAAGGTGGCGAAGGTGCCGGTCGAGAGCGAGCTGCTGGCCGTGGACCCCGGCTACGTCTGTGGCATCGTGCAGGACGGGATCGGCTACCGGAAGGGCCATCCCGTGATCACGCTGCACATGGAGGCCTACCTCGGCGCGCCGGAGAGCTACGACACCGTCACCATCGAGGGCCTGCCGCGCATCGTCCAGCGGATCGAGGGCGGGCTGCACGGCGACATCGCGACGGCCTCCATCGCCGTGAATGCCGTCCCGCAGGTGCTGCGCGTGGCCCCGGGCCTCCGGACGATGATCGACATGCCGATGGTGAGCTACGCGGGATGACCGGTCGTCGCGGCGTCCTCTCGTCCACCGCCGCCTGGAGGGGCGCGCCGCTGGCGGCGCTGCTGACGGAGTGCGGCGGGATCGTCGGCCCCGCGCGGGCGGTCCTGGTGCCCTAGAGCATCCCCAGCCGCTGGCGCTTCAGGAAGAGGCCCTTGCGCGACAGGCCGAGCGCCTGCGCGGCCTTCTCGACGTTGCCGCCCTGCTGGTCCAGCGCCTGCGCGATGAGCACGCGCTCCACGTGCTCCGTGGCGGCGGCCAGGGGCTGGTCGGTTCGCACGAGCAGCTCCGCATCGGTGATGGCGCGCGTGACGCCCGACGGCGGCCGGCTCGCGGCAATCTCGGCGGAGAGATGCTCGGGCATCACCACGGCGCCCGGCTCCGAGAGCACGGACAGCCTTCGCAGTTCGTTGGCCAGCTGGCGCGCATTCCCCGGCCAGTGGTAGAGCGTCAGGTATTCCATCGCGGCTTCCGACACGCGGATGGGATCCCGCTGCGCCTCGCGCGCGAAGCGCTCGAGCATCGCCTGCACCAGCAGCGGCACCTCCTCGCGGCGCTCGCGCAGCGGCGGCACGCGCAGCCGGACGACGTTCAGCCGGTAGTAGAGATCCTCGCGGAACCGCCCCTCGTTCACGAGTTGCTCGAGGTCGGCGTTGGTGGCCGCGACGATGCGTACGTCCACGGCGACGGGGCGGGTTTCCCCGAGCGGCAGGACCTCGCCCGACTCGAGGAAGCGGAGCAACTTCGGCTGGAGGTCGAGCGGCATCTCGCCGATCTCGTCCAGGAACAGCGTGCCGCCGGCCGCAGAGCGGATGAGCCCCGGGTACTCCTCGCCGGCTCCGGTGAAGGCGCCGCGCCGGTAGCCGAACAGCTGGCTGTCGAGCATCTCGCGCGGCACGGTGGTGCAGTTGAAGGGCAGGAACGTGCCGTCGTGCCGGCCGCTGGCCTGGTGCAGGGCGCGGGCGATCACCTCCTTGCCGGCCCCGGTCTCTCCGGTGATGAGCACGGTGACGTTGCTGGGCGCGACGCGCCTGGTCGTCTTCACCAGTTCGACCATGGCCTCCGAGGTATAGACGAGGCCCATCTGTTCCTCCGGCGACTGCTCGGGCCAGAGGGACGCGCGCTCGCGATCTTCGCGGCGCATCCGGGAGAGCGCCACCGAGGTGTGGGCGAGCCGCTCGACGGCCATGACGGTGGTCCGGGCGGAGGGGCTGGACCGCGGCTCGACGAGCAGTTCGTAGCGCCGCGTGCCGAGGGCGCCGAGCGGGATGGGCGTGCCGCCGTCGCCTGTGGCCGTCCCGTCGGTGCGGGTGACGATGGTGCGGCGGACGCCGGTCTGGTCCTCCTCGACGAGGGCGGCACGGCTGCAGGCGCGGGCGTCGCCGAGCAGCGCCATGACCTCGATGCCCAGCAGAGGCGGGTGGGCTGCGAGGGTGGTGACGGCGGCGGAGGCCTCGAGGACGCGGGCCGGGGGGACGGCGCGTGGCGCGGGCGCGGGTGCGAGGGCGGCGAGCGTGGCGCCGGGCCTGGCGGTGCTGCTGGTGACGGCGGGCAGGGGGCGGTCGTTGCCGAGGCCGGCCTGTCGGCGGGCGTCGGTGGCGGCGGTGTGCTGGCCGATGGCGGAGAAGACGCGGATGGCGCGTTCGAAGTGGGCGCGGGCGGCGGCGGGGTCGTCGGTGGCGAGGCAGCCGGCGACGCGGGCGGCTTCGGCGACGATCTCGAGTGAGGGGTCGGGGTTGGCGCGGGCGGTGGCGGCGAGGAGGGCGGCGCCCTCGAGGGGGCGGCCCGCGGCGCCGAGGGCTTCGGCGGCGAGGAGCTGCATGCGTTCGAGAAGGTTGCGGTCGGCGACCTTCTCGATGCGGGGGATGGCGTCCTGCGTGAGGGTGACGGCCTCGTCGGCGCGGTTGGTGCGGAGCAGCCAGCGGGCGCGGGTATGGAGGTGCCAGAGGCCGTAGTAGGAGTATCCGCCTTCGA
>CAUJDN010000055.1 GCA_963169195.1 Acidobacteriota bacterium
CAGGAGTTCCGCCGCCTGTACGACGAGCAGAACTTCGGCATGTCGCTGCCGGACGCCATGCGGGCCATGGCGCGGCGGGTGCCGGTGCTGGATGCCCGCTTCTTCGTCACGGCCGTCCTGACGCAGCGCGAGTCGGGCGGCTACCTGTCCGAGGTGCTCGACAACCTGGCGAGCGTGATGCGGGAACGCTTCAAGCTCAAGCGCCAGATCCGGGTCATCTCGGCGCACGGCCGGATCAGCGCGTGGGTGTTGTCCGCCCTGCCGCCGGCGCTGGCCGGCATCCTGTTCCTGCTCTCGCCCGACTTCATGCGCATCCTGTGGGAGGACCCGCTCGGCGTGCGCCTGATTCTCATCGCGGTCGTGCTCCAGATCACGGGCACGATCATCATCTCCCGCATGGTGCGGATCGAGTACTAGCCGTGGACCTCCAGGTCGTGCTCCCCGTCGTCATCATCTTCATCGCCGTCGCGGCCGCGACGGCGTCGCTGGCGTGGCTGCTCACGGATCCACAGGTCGTGCGGCGGCGCCTGTCGAACATCGCGGCCGGTCCGGCACCGGGGGCCGCCTCGGCATCGGTCCTCGAGGACGGGGGGTCGCCCTTTGCCCGTCGCGTGCGCTCGTTCGTGCCGAAGTCGCCGAGCGAGATGAACCGCATCGAGCGCATGCTGGCGACCGCAGGCTACAGCGGCACATGGCCGGCGATCCTGTTCGTGCTGGCGCAGGTCGGGCTGGCCGCGATTTCCGCAATCCTGCTGTTCTCCTACTTCGGGCCTGGCCTCGGCCTGGTGATGGCCCTGCTCGCTGCCGGCATCGCGTACTTCGTTCCCACGTTGTGGCTGGGGCGCGCCATCGAGAAGCGCAAGCGCGCCATCCAGAACGGCCTTCCCGACGCCATCGACCTGATGATCGTGTGCATCGAGTCCGGCTCCGGCGTGGACCAGGCGCTGAACCGCGTGGCGGAAGAACTGGCGCTCCCGTATCCCGAGCTGGCGCACGAACTCGACCTGGTCTCGGCTGAAACGCGGGCCGGCAAGCCGCGCCTCGAAGCGTTCAAGAACTTCGCCGAGCGGACGAAGGTGGACGACGTCCGGTCGCTGGTGGCCATGCTGGTGCAGACCGACCGCTTCGGGACGAGCGTCGGACAGGCGCTTCGCACGCACGCCGAGACCTCGCGGACCAAGCGCCGGCAGCGGGCCGAGGAGAAGGCCGCCAAGCTCGGCGTGAAGCTGCTGTTCCCGCTGGTGTTCTGTCTGTTCCCGGCTTTCTACGCCGTCGTGCTGGGACCATCCATGGTGCGGATCTTCAGGCAGTTCGTCTGGGGTGGGCAATAGGCCCGCGCGGCGCGGGTTCGTCGGCAACCATCGGTTCATCGAGGAGGAGGACGCTGTGGAAACTTGGCAGATTGGGATGATGGTGCTGGGCGGAGTCCTGCTGCTCCTGTATTTCAAGCGGCGGAGCGACCGGATCAGCCGGAGCTCGTAGGAGTCGGGACGCTGTGATCGGCCTGCGCTTGATGACGGGTGCCGTGATGGCGCTGGCGGTGGTGGGTTGCGCCTCGGGGCGCAGTTTCACCCTCGCCGACCGCTTCGTCCGCCAGGGGATGCCGGCCGTGGACCTGGGCGGTCCACGGCCGACGGTCTCCAACGCGGCGAAGGGCAACCCGCTCGAGCACAGGACGATCACGGCGGTGCCCCGGCGCCTGTCGAGCTCGCTGTCGGCTGTGGAGTCCTTCCACCCCGAGCTGAGGGACGCCCTCTGGCGCGTGCGGCTGGCGCCGACGGCCACGCACCACCTGCAGGTGGCGCGCGCCTACGTGCGCCTCGGCATCTTCGACACGGCCCACGACTACCTGGCCCGCAGCCTCACGATGAATGGGCCCGATCCGGCCGTGCACGACGCGATGGCCCGGCTCTGGCGCGACTGGGGCCAGGCGGGCCTCGGTCTTTCGCATGCCTACCAGGCCGTCCACCTGGCACCCGAGTGGGCGGTCGGGCAGAACACCTTGGGCACGCTGCTGTACCGCCTTGGACAGCGGCGGGACGCTGTCCAGCGGTTCGAGGCCGCCGTGCGGATCGATCCCGGCGCCGCCTACGCCCTGCAGAACCTGTGCACCGCGTATCAGGCCGAGGGCCGGACGCGCGAGGCCATCTCGATGTGCCGGCGGGCGGATGCGGCCCGTGCACGGCCGTCCGCCGCCAGGAAGGAGTCTCGCTGATGCTGGCCCCGACCCCCGCCTACACCGGCGCCGTGGTGCCGTTTCCGGAGGCGCCGCACTCGATCGAGGAGACCGGGCTCTCCTTCGACCTGATCGAGCAGCTCGTGCTGAAGACCTTGCACTTCGCCGGGGAACTCACCGGGGCCGAGCTCGGGCGCAAGCTGGGGTTGCAGTATTCGGCCATCGCGCCGGTGCTGGAGCACGTCAAGCACCAGTACCTCGTCGAGGTGCTGGGCAGCGGGCTGGTGGCCGGGCCCGCGTACGTCTATCGCATCACCGACCTCGGACGCCAGCGCGCGCTGCTGTTCCTGGAACAGAGCCACTATGTCGGCGCGGCCCCTGTGCCCTTCGCCGCCTACGAGTCCTACATGCGCGCCTTCACGGCCGTGCTGCCGCGCCCGGCCACGCGCGACCGCGTCCGCGACGCCTTCGGCGAACTCGTCCTCAGCCAACGTGTGCTGGATCAGCTGGGCCCGGCAGTCAACGGGGGGCACTCGCTGTTCATCTACGGGGCGCCTGGAAACGGCAAGACGGTCATCTCCCAGGCCATCCGGAACCTGCTGGACGGCGAGATGGCCGTTCCGCAGGCCATCGAGGCCAACGGCCACATCATCCAGGTGTTCGATGCGGTCGTCCACGAGGCCCTCGACGGCGCGTCCATCGCCGACGACCCCCTGGACACGGGACACGCGCCGGATCACCGCTGGGTCCGGTGCCGGCGGCCCCTGATCACGGTGGGCGGCGAGCTGACGCTCGAGGCGCTCGACCTCTCGTACGGGTCGGTCTCGAAGTTCTACCAGGCCCCGGTGCAGATGACGGCCAACGGCGGCGTCCTCGTCATCGACGACTTCGGGCGGCAGCGCTGCGCGCCGGCCGCCATCCTCAACCGCTGGATCACGCCGCTCGAGAGCCGGGTGGACTTCCTCACGCTGCAGACGGGGCAGAAGCTGCCGATGCCGTTCGCCGTGCTGGTGGTCTTCGCCACCAACATCAAGCCGACCGACCTCGTCGACGAGGCGTTCCTGCGCCGCATCCAGTACAAGGTGTTCGCCGAGAGCCCGACCGTTGCCGATTTCAAGCGCATTTTCGAGCGGTGCTGCCTGCAGCGGGGGCTCGAGTACGACGAGGCCCTCGTGAACCGCCTCATCGCCGAGCAGTTCGCCGTCAAGCGGGTCCCCCTGCGCGGCTGCCACCCGCGGGACCTCATCACGCAGGCCCTTGCGATTGCCGAGTACCTTGGCGAGCCCGAGCACCTGACCGACCCCTTGCTGAAACTGGCCTTCCAGACCTACTTCGTGGACGACGCGTCCGCGGATGGGGATCCCACGGCGTAGGGAGCGTCCGTGCGCGCGCGAGCCGCTTCACGCGCGGCACTCCTGCTGGCTGCGTCCCTCTTGGGGGTCGCCGGGGCCGCCGACGGCGCCGGGGCGCCCGAGACCACGATTCGCATCACCTCGCCTCTCGGCCGGACCGGCGTGCCGGGTGTCGTGCGCGTCGTCGCCCAGGTGACGACGCCCGTCCCCGGCGGCATCGTGCGCGTGCGGTTCTACGTCGACGACACGCTGCTCGGCGAGGACACGGATGGTCCTCCGTATGTCACCGAGTGGGAGGACGAGAATCCCTACGAGCCCCGCGTCATTCGCGCCGAGGTGGATGACGGGTTGGGCGGGACGGTCGAGGACCGGGTCTCGCTGGCCTCGCTCGAAGTCATCGAGGAGGCGTCGGTGTCGTCCGTGCTGGTCGAAGCGACGGTCACCGACGAAGCCGGCCGCTACGTCCAGAACCTGGACGCCGGTCGTTTCTCCCTGTCCGAGGACGGCGAGCGACAGACGCTCGATCTCGTGCAGATGCAGACGCTGCCCACCACCTTCACGCTGCTGGTGGATGGCTCCCAGAGCATGTCCCGTCGCATCGACCTCGTCCGGGCGACGGCGCGGCGCCTGGCGTCCCGCCTCGAGAACGGGGACATGGTGGTGGTCGCCCCCTTCAGGCGGCGCATCGAGTCGGTGACGGGCCCGACCAACGACGCGCAGACCATCGGCGATGCCATCGCGGGCATCGAGGCGGTCGGCGGGACGGCCATCCTGGATTCGCTGGCCACCCTGCCCGAGTACTTCGCCCGGGCCGAGGGGCGGCAGGTGGTGATCCTCGTCACCGACGGCTACGACGAGCACAGCTCGACGTCGATGGAGGACGCGTTCCGGGCGCTCCAGCGCGTCCAGGCGACGGTCTACGTCGTCGGCATCGGTGGTGTCGCCGGCATCTCGCTCAAGGGCGAGACGCTGCTCAAGCGCGTCGCCGCGCAGATGGGTGGCCGTGCCTTCTTTCCGTCCCGGGAGGAACAGCTGCCGGACGTGCACGGGCTCATCGCCACCGAGACCTACAGCCGCTACGTCATCACCTACACGCCGACGAACCAGGAATGGAATGGCGCGTACCGCGCCATCAGGCTGGCGGTCGACGAGCCCTCCTATACCGTGAAGGCACGGCCCGGGTATTTCGCCCCGGCGCCGCCACCCATCCGGCCGACGCTCGAGTTCAGCGCCTCCGGCGACAGCGAGGCCGTGCTGGCCCTGGCGGCCTCGGACGTGACGGTCATCGAGGACGGCGTGGCCCAGACCATCGAGTCGTTCCAGGAAGCCAATGCGCCCATGTCGATCGTGATGGCGCTCGACGCGAGCGGGAGCATGCGACCGGCACTCGAGGCCGTGAAGGCGGCGGCCACCACCTTCGTGCAGTCCCTGCGGCCGGCGGATCCGCTCGCGCTGGTGCAGTTCTCCGACCGCGTCGTCGTGGAGCACGAGCTGTCCACGCGGCGCCAGCTGACCCTCGATGCCATCGCGGGGCACCAGGCGCTCGGCGGGACCGCGCTGTGGGACGCGCTCCACGACTCGATGGCCTACCTGCAGCGTCAGCCCGGGCGGCGCGCCGTGGTCGTGCTGACCGATGGCCGCGACGAGAACAACCCCGGCACGGCCCCCGGCAGCGCCCACACCCTGGCCGACGTGCTGGCGCAGGTGCGTGACACCGAGACCACGGTGTACGCCATCGGCCTGGGCCCCCGTGTGGATCGGGAGGGGCTGGCGCGCGTGGCGGAGGCTTCCGGCGGTGCGGCGTACTTCCCCGAGGACGTGTCTCAGCTGGCGGATCGCTACCGGCGCGTCGTGGACGACCTGCGCCGGCGCTACCTGATCACGTACACCTCGACCAACAGCACCCGCGATGGCGCCTGGCGCGAGGTGCAGATCACGACGTCGAGACCGGGCCTCGTGGTTCGCAGCGTAGGCGGGTACAACGCGCCGGGTCGCGCAAAACCGGCCTCGCAGGAACCGTGAAAGGGGAACAGATGCGGATTGGTGGTGCGAGCCGGGACGGCATGATGTCGCTGATCCCGCTGGCGGTCGCCATCGTGGTGACGATGGTGCTGCTCGGCGGGCCCGAGGAGGCGCTGCGCGCCCTCGAGCGCGTCGGCTACGACGCGTGGATACTGGTCGGCAGCTGGTTCCGTCGCTGACCTCAGTAGTCGCGCAGGACCGGTGGGGCCCATGCGGCCCGGAGGGCGTTCAGCACCGCGAAGACGTCGATCACTTCCTGTGTGACCGCACCGGCCACCGGCGGCAGGTAGCCGGCCGCCGCGACGAGCATGCCCGCCACGCTGAGTGCCATGCCCCCGACCGCGCTCTGGAGCGCAATGCGCCGCATGCGGCGGCCGATGTGGAACAGCTCGTCGACGCGCTCCAGGGCATTGTCGAGCACCACGGCCCCGGCCGCTTCGGCCGTGACATCGCTCGCCTGGCCGAACGCGATCCCCACCGTTGCCGCCGTCAAGGCCGGGGCGTCGTTGATGCCGTCGCCCACGAAGACGGTACAGGCGCGCCCGGTCTCTCGCCGCACGAGCGCCAGTTTCTGCTCGGGACCCTGGCTCGCGTGAATCTCGCTGATACCGACGCGCTCGGCCAGGTACCGGACCTCGCTCTCCCGGTCGCCCGAGACCAGGAGCACCCGTGTGAAACCGTGCCTCGTGTTCAGGTGCTGCACGAAGGTCCTGCCCTCGGCGCGCGGCTCGTCCCTGAAACGGAACGTCGCGGCATACCGGCCATCGATGAGGACGACGCACTCGAGGCCACCCGAAAGGGGCGGCAGGGTGGCGGCCGCCTCCGGCAGCAGCCGGCCGAGGACGGCGCGGCTGGTGACCAGGACCGAACGCCCGCCGATGACGCCACGCAGCCCCTGCCCGGGGCGCTCGCTCACCTCGGTCGCGTCGTGGGGCGCCAGCCGCGCCTCGTCGGCGGCCGCGATCACCGCCTCGGCGAGCGGGTGCCGCGAGTAGCGCTCGAGGCTGGCCACGGTGCCGAGCACGTCGTCGCGCGTGTAGCCGTCGGCGACGAACACCTCCGTGAGCCTGGGCTTGCCGTAGGTGAGTGTGCCCGTCTTGTCGAAGATGGCCGTGCGGCAGGTGTCCACCTTCTCGAGGACCGCCGGATCCCGGATGACGATGCCGCGCCGCGCCGCGAGCGAGACCGAGCCGATGATGGCCACCGGGATGCCGATGAGCAGCGGGCACGGCGTGGCGACCACCAGCACGGCCAGGAAGCGCAGCGGGTCGCCGCTGGCCACCCAGGCGGCCACCGCGATGACCACCGCCAGCGGCGTGTAGACGGCGCCCAGCTGATCGCCCAGCCGCCGCAACTGCGGCCGGCGCTGCTCGGACTCGCGCATCACCTGCATGATCTTGGCGTAGCGCGAGTCCACGGCCCGCTTCTCGGCGCGGATGGTGAGCGCGCCCTCGCCATTGACCGCCCCCGAGAGCACCGACGAGCCCACGACCTTCGACAGGACGTAGGGCTCGCCCGTCAGGTACGACTCGTCCATCGTGCTGCGACCCTCGATCACGGTCCCATCGACGGGACAGGTCTCGTGCGGGAAGACGACCAGCACGTCTCCAGGCGACACCTCGTCCAGGCCGACGTCCTTCATGACGCCATCCAGCCGGCGGTGCGCCAGCGTCGGCATGCGCCGGGCCAGCGCTTCGAGGGCGGAGGAGGCGCTTCGGACGGCGTAGGCCTCGAGGGCCTGGCCTCCCGACAGCATCAGGACGACGAGCGTTCCCGCCAGGTGCTCGCCGAGCACGACGGCGGTGACGATCGAGATGCCGGCGAGCAGGTCGGAGCTGAAGTCGAGGCGGACGAGGCGCCCCAGGAGGCCCAGGACCAGGGGCACGCCGCCCAGGCCCAGCGCGATGACCAGGGGCAGCTGGTCCGCGGGCGCGCCGAAGGCCAGCCGTGGGCCACCGGGCGCATACCGGATCGCCAGGTGCGCGGCAATGGCCGCGAGCGCGGTGGCCGCGACAAGGGTGTCCTGGGAGGGAAGCAGCTTCCGGTACGGCGAGACGGCGGGCACGGGCGACCTGTCCATGGTACGCCCCGGCGCATGCGTTAGACTATCCTTTCAATCGTGTTGCGAGGTTTCCCCGTTGTCCGATTCCCGCGTGTTCATTCCTCCGTATGTGCCTCCGTCCCGTCGTGCGGAGGGGAGTCCGGGCGGCGCGCGCCCGGGCGATGAACAGTCCGATGCTGAGACGAACCCCCTGGTTCGTGAAGGGCTGCCGGCCACCTACCGCATGCGCGCCGAGCCTCACTACGTCGAGGCGCTCGCGCAGCCTCCGCGCGCCGAGGTGCCAACGGTGAGCGAGCGCCCGCCCGTGCCCGGCGCCGCCGTGTCCGCCGCGATCGCGCAGGCGGTGGAGGCGGTGGACGAGGCGCTGGCTGGCCTCCCGTCACGGGGGCAATCGCTGCGCGAGCGGGTGGCCGTCGAACTGGCGCGGGCCGAGGCCCTCAGGGCCCGGTGGCTGGCCGAAGCGGTGGTGGTGTTGCAGCAGGAGCCGCTGCCGGCACTGGATCTCGTGGACCTTGCCCGGGTGTTGGGGGCCGTGGCGACCGCGTGTGGCCCGGAGCAACGCCTGACGGGCGGGGCGCCCTCCATCACCGTGCCCGATGGCGCCTTCCAGGTGTTCGGTGACGAGCGGCTGCTGACCGCGGCCATCGGAGGGCTCGTGCACGCCATGCGGGCGCTCGTGGACGACCGCGCCGACCCCAACCGGGTGATCGTCCGGATGGGGCCGCGCCACGACACCGCGTCGCGGACCATCGAGGTGATGCAGACGGCGGTCCGCGTGCCGGCCTCGGCGCACGCGCGCTTCTTCGACGCGGACTGGGCTGCGCACCCCGCGGGGCCGGCCGGCGCCGCGCTGCTGGCCGCCGCGCGCCGCATTGCCCTGGCCCAGGGCGGCACCCTCGACGTCCGGGCGAATGAAGGCGGCGGCTGCAGCCTGGTGTTCAGCGTGCCGGCGGCGGGGTAGCGGGCAGCGGCTGCGCCGGTCACTCGGGCGCGATCGTGTCGGGCGGACGCACGGGCGTCAGCAGGTACGCCTGGTCACGCAGTTCCCGCCCGAGGTGCGCGTGGCGCTGTCGCCAGGGTTCGAAGTGCTGCGCCATGCCCTCCAGCAGTCGCGCCTTCTGCGCCGTGGCCTCTCGTGTCGCCGCGCGGTGGTAGAAGCCCGCGCCGAGCTCCGCATACCACCGGATGGGGTGGCGGCGGCGCATCTGGTCCTCGAAGAATCCCGCCAGCAGCAGGCACTGCGCGCCGGCCGTCTCCATCATCCCCCCGTCGCCGTGCAGGCTCGTGTCCAGCACGAACTGGTCGAAGACGTCCCCGAGGGTCGCGGGCGTCGGGACGTCCACGCCCGCGCGCGTGGAGACCTGCGCGAAGTGGGCCAGGACGCTCGCGTTGTACAGCAGCTCCTGCCGGTCCACGTCGGGGTCCGAGACGTCCCGCAGCCCCAGGAAGAAGAACTCCAGCGTCTGTCGATGATCGCTGGCGAGTAGTTCTCTCAGCGTTCCCATCGCCCACCTCTATCCCTGCCCGCAGCAAGTTGCGTGCCCTTCGAGGGATGCCAGCTTCCCGCCTGTTTTCGCGGACCGGCCCTCACGCTGGAGCGGCACGTCGCCACGGTGGACAATCATTGTCACGGAGAGCTGGGGGAGAGCTGGGGACAGTCCCTGTGACAAATGTCACAGGGACTGTCCCCAGCCACTAGAATCGACAGCGGGGCTGCAGGAGGGACGATGGCTGGACGACGGTTTCTGATTACAGGCGGCAGCCAGGGCATTGGCGCCGCTGTCGTGGCGCTGGCGCGAAGGTCGGGACACCAGGTGGTCTTCACCGGGCGCGATGCGCGGCGCATCGAGCAGGTGGCGCAGGCGACTGGCGCCCACGGGCTGCGCCTCGATGTCTCGATCGGGGACGACAATCAGACGGCCGTGGATGCCAGTCTGGCCCGGATGGGCGGCATCGACGTGCTCGTCAACAACGCCGCCTTCGGCTACGCGGCCGGGATTGGCGAAATGGACGTCGCGCGGATGAAGACCATGTTCGACACGAACGTTTTCGGCCTGGTGGACATCGCCAACCGCGTCGTGCCGCTGATGAAGCAGCAGGGCGAGGGCGACATCGTCAACATCGCGTCCACGTCGGGCATGAAGGGCGCCGCGCGCGGCACGGCCTACGCCGCCAGCAAGTGGGCGGTTCGCGGCATCAGCCAGTGCTGGCAGGCCGAACTCCGGCCGATGGGGATCCGCGTGATCTCGGTCTGCCCCTCCGAGGTGCAGACCAACTGGGGCGGGCGCACCGGCCGCAACAACCCCAACAAGCTCTATGCCGAGGACATTGCGGGGACCATCATGGCAGCGCTCGACATGCCGCGCCGCGTGCTGTGGCCCGAAGTGGCCGTGTTCGCGAACAACCCCTGGAAGGAGGACTGAGCGGCTCAGGTGATGGACTTCACCTGCCCGCCCTCGACGGAAGCCAGGGCGCGATCGAGCCGCGGGGCCAGCTCCTCGGACGGGCCGTCCACGCCGACGAGGATGTAGCCCTCTGTCACGGCCGGGTCGTAGAGCCGCGACAGCCGGCCCGGGAGACTCGCCGTGATGAGCAGCGCCACCACCGTGGCCAGGATGGCCCCGAGCATCGTCAACTCGAAGACGATGATGATGTTCGGCCAGGTGGAGACGATGGGCATGCCGCTCGTCACGAGCGGCCAGAGCTGCTGGGTCGTCGCCGTCAGCAGATAGCCCACGATCAGGCCGGCGAGCCCGCCCGCGCCGGCGATCCAGTGCAGCCACGTGGCCTTGTCGCGGTGGCTGAACTCGTACTCCTCGAACGGCTCCGACGACATCACGACGATGTCGCGCTCGGCGACGCCCTCGGTGCGGAGCGCATTCACGGCCCGCTGCGCGGCGTCCGGATCGGTGTAGAGCGCGTAGACGGCCTTCATGGGCGCGCCTTCCAGAGGCCCGCCAGTTCGTCCTCCGTCTCGGTCACCACCGGCGGATGCGGCTGGTTGCCCACCTTCATCTCCCAGATCGAGATGATCGGCACGAACTTCGAGAAGAGCATGTAGAGCAGGATCATGGCCGCGAAGGTGGCGACCATGAGGATGATTTCCACCGGCTGCGGCGTGTACTCGCCCCACGTGTAGGAGAGGGGCTTGCGCGCCAGCGACGGGACGACGATGAGGAACCGTTCGAGCCACATGCCGATGAGCACGGCGAACGAGGCGACAACGGTGCCCGCGACGGTCCTCAGCTGCCGGAGCGCCAGGATCGGGAGCGGGATGACGAAGTTGCAGATCACCATGGTCCAGTAGAGGGGCGCGTACTCCCCGCGCTGTGTCGCCCAGAACACGGCCATCTCGGAATGCTCGTTGCCGTACCAGACCGTGAGGCGCTCGGCGAAGACGAAGTAGCCCCAGAGCAGGCTCATCAGCAGCAGGAGCTTGCCGAGGTTCTCGAAGTGGACCGGGTGCAGGTATGCCTCGAGGTGAAGGAGCCGCCGAAGCGCCGCCATCGCGATGATGAGGGCCGCGATGCCGCTGAAGATGGCCCCGGCGACGAAGTAGGGCCCGAAGATCGTCGAGTGCCACATGGGCACCGTGGCCATCGAGAAGTCGAACGAGACGATGGTGTGCACCGACACGGCCACCGGGATGATGGCGATGGCCATGATCTGCATGCCCGCCTCGAGGCGGTGCCACTGCTTCGTCGTGCCCTGCCAGCCGAGGGCGAGCAGCCCGTAGATGCGCTTGCGCAGGCCCGTGGAGCGGTCGCGCACCAGGGCGAAATCGGGAATCATCGGCAGCAGGAGGAACAGGAGGCTGCCGGTCAGGTAGGTATTGATGGCGAAGAAGTCCCAGGCGAGCGGCGAGCGGAAGTTCGGCCAGATCTCGCGCGCGCTGGGATACGGTGCCAGCCAGAAGGCGAGCCACGGGCGGCCCAGGTGGATGACCGGGAACATCGCGCCAATCATCAGCGCGAACACCGTGATGACCTCGGCGCACCGTGTGACCGGGCGGCGCCAGCGGGCGTTCACCAGCCGCAGGATGGCGGAGATGAGCGTGCCCGCATGGCTGATGCCGATCCAGAACACGAAGTTCGTGAGGTAGAAGCCCCAGAACACCGGCCAGTTGATGCCGGCCACGCCGATGCCGTACCAGAGCTGGTAGCCCCACGCCGCGGCGCCGCACAGGACGATGCTGGCCAGCACCGTGACCGACCCGTAGAACCACACCGACGTGTGGAAGAGCGGGCGGACCAGGTCGTCGGCCAGCGGGTTATTGGATGTCCGGTTCATGCCACCCTTGCCGCTGGAGGTAGGTGATCTTGGGCTCGGCTCCGTACTCCTCGAGGAGCCTGGTCCCCCTGGGCGACTCCGACAGGCGCGCCACCCGGCTCTCGGGGTCGTTCAGGTCCCCGAATACGAGCGCCCCGGCAGGGCACGCCTGCGCGCAGGCTGGCTGGAGCGCCCCATCGACCAGCTCGCGGGCCTCGGCCCTCGCCTCCAGCTTCGCGGCCCGGATGCGCTGCACGCAGAAGGTGCACTTCTCCATGACGCCCGATTCGCGCAGCGAGACATCGGGGTTCAGCTGCAGTTGCAGCGGCTTCTCCCACTGCGGGTGGAAGAAGTTGAAGAACCGCACGTTGTACATGCAGGCGTTGGCGCAGTAGCGCGTGCCGATGCACCGGTTGTAGACCTGCGCGTTCAGGCCTTCGTCGGTCTGGTGGCTGGCGTAGGTCGGGCACACGGCCTCGCAGGGTGCGTTGTCGCACTGCTGGCAGAGCACCGGGCGGAAGGTCAGGCGCGCCTCGGGGAACTCGCCCTCCCAGTACCGCTCCACGCGAATCCAGTGCATCGCCCGCCCGCGTGCGGCTTCCGCGGCGCCCACCGTCGGGATGTTGTTCTCCGCGTGGCAGGCGGTCACGCAGGCCTCGCAGCCCGTGCACCGGTCCAGATCCACGACCATGCCCCAGCGATGTGCCATCCTCAGCCTCTTCCGTGGTGGTCCGGACGCTCGCGCGTGGCGCCCGCGAAGAGCACCAGGCTGCCATCGGGCCCGCTCACCTTCGCGAGCTTCACGCGAGTGGCCGACCAGGCGAGCGTGCCGGTCGCCGGCTCCTCGACGGGAGCGAGGACCCGGATCGGGTTCGCACCGCGTCCGCTCGCGTAGCGGGTGAACGTCTCGTGGCCCTGGCCGACCGGCATGGCGACGGCATCAGGGCCGATGCCCGGCGAGATCACCGCCGGCGCCCGCACCGCACCGTGCGCGGAGCTCACCTCCACCATGTCGCCCTGGGCAATGCCAAGCTGCCCGGCCGTGTGCGGGTTGATCTCCACCCACGAGGACCACATCGCGGTGGTCATCGGGTCCGGCAGTTCCTGCAGCCACGGCAGGTGCGCGAGCGATCCGTCGAGCAGCGCCTGCGACGCGTAGGGCAGGAGGTGGAAGGGATACGTGGCCGCATCCCCGTCGAACTGCGCATCGGCCCAGCCCACGGGGGCGGCGCTCGCGGGGCGCGTCGGGGCTGCGGGCGCGGCGGCCGGCGGGGCCTGCAGGAGCTCTTCGAACGTCTGCCAGGGGAGTGGCGGGTCGAGCGGGCGGCTGAGCCGCCGGCTCACCTCCAGCAGCACGTCCGGCATGGCGCGCGTCGCGTAGAGCGGGCGCATGGCCGGTGGCGCCGTGACGCTGACGGCCTCCATCGCGCCGGATTCCGGGGACGATTCGGTCCACGACTCGAGGAACGAGTGATCCGGAAGGATCAGATCCGCGAGCGCGCTGGTCTCGTCGACGAAGCACCCGAACGAAGCGATGAAGGGGATGCTCCGAAGCGCCTCGGCCACCCTGGCGGCCGCGGGCGTGGCGAACACGGGGTTGGCGTCGTCGAGCAGCAGCAACTGCGGGGAGGCGCCCAGCAGGTCGCGCAGCGACCGCGCCGGCCGTGCCGGCGGCGCCTCCGTGGGCGTGAACGCGATGCCGCCGGGCGCGTCCACGCTGCCGACGAGCGCGTTGAGCGCATTGACAGCCAGTGCCTGCACGACGCCGTTGGCATGGGCGAGCGCCGCACCGCCAATCACGGCGACGGAGGGGCCGTGTGCGGCGAACTCCCTGGCCAGACGCTCGAGTCGGGCCGCCTTGACGCCGGTGCGCTGCTCGACCTCCTGCGGCGTGAACGCCGGAAGGCCGCTCGCCCAGCCGTCCACGAGCCCGCCGGCCCTCCCGGCGGCCGCGGCCGGGCGCAGTCCTTCGCGCATGATCACGTGCGCGAGCCCCAGGGCGACGATGCCTTCGGTGCCAGGCCGGATCGCGACCCACTCGTCCGCGCTCGCGCCCGTCTGCGAGACGCGCGGCTCCACCTGCACGAACTTGGCGCGCACGCCCGGCTGGCCCTGGCGCATCCGGCCATAGGCCACGTTCTGGGCGACCGGTGAGTTCCACGTGCCGAGGAAATCCGCGCCGAACCCCATCACGTAGCGTGCACGCGCCAGGTCCAGCGTGGGCAGCTGATATCGGCCAAAACTCAGCTCGTTGGCGTGCCGGGCCACTCCATCGTCGAACAGCGCGAACGAGACAGGCGCCGGAGCGCCCAGCGCGCGCAGGAACTCGGCCACCAGCGCCTGCCGCCGCCCGCGACGCGGCCGGCCGAGGAAGGCGATCGCGCCCGCCTGGCCGCCGCCCACGAGCGCGTCGATGCGCGAGACGAGCTCGCCGATCGCCTCGTCCCACGACACTTCCTGGAAGGCGCCACTGCCGCGCTCGCCCGTGCGCTTGAGCGGCGTGGTGAGGCGATCGGGGTGGTAAGTCACCTGGAGCGCCGCCTGGCCGCGCACGCAGAGCCGTCCCTGGCTCACCGCGTGGGCTGGATCGCCTTCGAGCTTCCGCGCCAGGCCCATGCGAGTCACGCCGGGCTGGCCGTTCCGGAACACTTCGGCATCCCCGTCCATCACCCGGGCGATGACGCCGCAACCGGCGCTGCACAGCGGGCACACGCTCGGCTTCCACACCGCGATGCCGGGCGTGAGCTCCTCCTCCGGCACGAACCGGATGATCTGGTTCTCGGGATGCCCGCAGCTGGCCAGCGCGGCGCTGGTGCCCGTGATGGCGGTGACCTTCAGGAAGCGTCGGCGATCCATGGGCGTCATCGGGGCAGCCGCGTCAGTAGTGGCAGGTCAGGCAGTCGTTCGACGCCTGCTTCGCCGTGTGGCAGTTCACGCAGAACGCCATGTCCATCTCCACGACGCGGCGGGCCACGGTCTGCTGCCGCATGTCGCCGTGGCAGGTGGAGCAGTCCACGCCCGCGCGGATGTGCGGCGCGTGCTCGAAGCGCACGTGCGCCTCGCGCGTGTAGCCGTAGACCCGCCGCCACGCGAGGTCCACGCCCTTCTCCTGCATGGCGGTGATGTCCTGGATGATGGGGCGGTCCGTCGCAATCTGCGAGTGGCAGATCAGGCAGGTGTTCACGCTGGGGAGGCCGGCCACGGGCCCGCGTTCGACGCCCTCGTGGCAGTCCGTGCACACCAGCTCCTTCTCGAGGTGCAGCTGGTGGCTGAACGCGACGGGCTGCTCCATGGTGTCGGGCCGGACGTCGAAGAACGCCCGAAACGCGTCGGCTGCCGATCGATGGGCGGTGGTGAAGACCGAGGGCGTGCCCCAGCGCGACGGCTGCGCCAGCCGTGCGGCCTGCTCGTGCTCGGCGCGCCCGGCCCAGTTGCAGGCGGCCCCGGCGGTCCAGGCCGCGGCCAGCAGGACGAAGAGGGCGAGCCGTCGGCCGCCGGGGCTATTTCGTGGCACCGGCAAGGCTGCGAACGTAGTTGACCAGGTGCCAGGTGTCCTGGTCGGTCACCTTGCCCTTGAGCCCCTTCATCTTGTAGTCAGGGCCGGCGCCTTCCTGAATGACCACGAAGATTTCGCCGTCGCTGGACCCGCGATCCCAGGTGTCGTCGACGATGTTGGAGGGCTTCATGGTCTTCGGGGCGGTCGGGCTGTCGCCCCGGCCTGTCGTGCCGTGGCAGAAGCGACAGTACTTCTGGTAGAGCTGCTGGCCGGTCGCGAGGGAGGCGGCGTTGGACGCCACCGGGTTCTTCAGCTTCGCCGCCTCGGCCCGTGGCGTCGTCTGTTCCGCCGATGCGGTGAGGCCCAGCGAAACCACGGCCACCATCATCGCTCCCCATCCCCATGCACACCATCGGCTCATCCGCGTCGTCTCCTGCAGGCGCTGTCTGAATTGGTGTCGGTGAACGGCCTCGATGGCGGCTCGGGCTGACACCGGGCGCTCGACGTACGAATGCTCACACAAGGCGCGGTCAATTGCAACCCAACTTGCCCTTATGTCGCCCATCACGAGCGAGCATGTCCGTGCTACGCTCGTCTGCCCGGCTTGGAAACCGCATGCGCATCGTCATTGCGGGCGGCGGGCAGGTCGGGTCGTCGCTGGCCCGGGCCCTCGCCGCCAGCCACGAAGTGTTCGTCATCGACCACGACCCCGACGTCGCGGACGTCTTCCAGTCGATGGACGTGGAGTTCCTGGTGGGGAGCGGGACCAGCGACGAGGTCCTCACCCGGGCCGGCGTCGGGCGGGCCGACTTCTTCGTCGCGGCCACCGGGCTGGACGAAGTCAACATCGTCGCCTGTGCGCTGGCCAACCGCCTGGGTCATCCCCAGACCATCTGCCTTGTTTCTCGCGCGGAGTTCCTGAGCCCCTCCGAGCCTGGCGGAGGGCTGGGCGCTTTCGGCATCAACCGCGTCGTCTGGCCCGAGGCGCAGCTGGCGGCCGACATCGAGCGCATCGTGACGGTCCCTGGTGCGATCGACGCGGAGGTCTTCGCGGGCGGTATCGTGCGGCTGCTCGAGTACCGCCTGGACGAGCACTCGCCGCTCACGGCCGCTGAGCTGGGCGGGCTCCACCTGCCACGGGGATCGCTCATCGTGGCCGTCAAGCGCGGCGGCCGCATCTTCGTGCCGCGGGGCACGACACGGCTCGAGGCCGGCGACAAGGTCGTCGTGATGGGGACCCCGGACGCCATGCACGCCGTGGAGACGCTGGTGCACCCGGGGCGCGGCGGCGGGCACCTGCACGTGACCATCATCGGCGGGGGCGACGTCGGCCTGCAGCTGGCCCAGCGGCTGGAGCACGTCCCGTCGGTGAATCTCCGCATCCTCGAGCGGGACGCCGAGCGCGGCGCTCTGCTGGCGGCGTCGTTGACACGGACCCTCGTGCTCAACGGTGACGGCACCGACCTCGAGTTCCTCGAGTCCGAGAACGTCGGACGGAGTGACGTGCTGGTCTCGGTCATCGACAACGACGAGCGCAACCTCCTCGCCTCGCTCCTGGGCCGGCAGCTGGGTGTGCCCAAGATCATCACCCGCGTGGGCCGCCCGTCGAACCTCCGCCTCTTCGAGCGGGTCGGGATTGACGTGGCGATCTCCGCGCGCGGCGCGGCGGTCGCCTCCATCCTGCACCAGATCACCGGCGGCACGTCCAGCCTGCTGGCCGTCGTCGAGCACGGCGAGGCCCGCGTCTTCGAGCTCACCGTCTCCCCGGCCTTCGCCGCGCGACCCCTGAAGGACGTCGGCACGGCCGAGGACGCCATCGTCGCGGCCATCCTGCGCGGGGACCGCGCGATCGTGCCGCGGGGGGACGATGTCATCCGGGCCGGCGATCGGATCCTGATCTTCTCCACGGAGGCCGCGGCCGATCGCGTGCGCCAGTTCTTCACCAGCGAGAGCACCTGACCCGCGACCCGTCCCTTCCGACCAATGCGGTATTCCCTGGTCGTCCACCTCTGCGGCGTGCTCGTCCGCCTCTTCGGCGCCATGTTCCTCGTGCCGGCAGCCGTTGCGGTCGGCTATGGCGAGTTCCACGACGCGCTCGGGTTCGTCCTCGCCGCGGTCGTGACGCTCGCGCTCGGCCACGTCATGCGCCGTGCGGGCGGCGAGTCCGCCGAGGAAGCCGTGGAGCGCATGCGCCGCGTCGAGGGCCTGGCCGTCGTCTCGGCATCCTGGCTCCTCATCGCCCACCTCGCCGCCATCCCGTATGCGTGGGCCGGCGTCGGCGGGATCGACGCGCTGTTCGAGTCGATGTCCGGCCTCACGACGACCGGGGCCACCGTCTTCCGGGATTTCTCCCTCTACGGGCGCGGCGTCTTCTTCTGGCGTTCCATGACCCAGTGGCTGGGGGGCATGGGCGTCATCGCCCTGTTCGTCGCCGTGCTGCCGCGGCTCTCCATCGGCGGGCGCGAGCTGTTCTTCGCCGAGGCCCCGGGGCCGAGCGAGGACAAGGTGAGCCCGCAGATCCGCAGGACCGCCGCGCTCCTCTGGCGGCTGTATGCGGGACTCACCGTGCTCCAGGTGATCGCCCTGTCGATGGCCGGCCTGTCGCTCTACGACGCGGTCTGCCACGCGATGACGACGCTGGCGGCCGGCGGGTTCTCGCCGCACCCGCTGTCGGTCGGCGGGTACCGGAACCCGGCGGTGGAGTGGATCATCATCGTGTTCATGTTCATCGCCGGCGCCAACTTCGCGCTGCAATACCGCGCCCTCGCGCGGCGCGACTTCCGGATTCTCGCGGCCGACGACGAGCTGCGGGTCTACGCGGGCGTCGTGACGCTCGCGACCGCGAGCCTGGTCCTCGCGCTCGGCGTGGGCGAGGGCGTCGGGGCCACGGTGCGTACCGCGCTCTTCCAGGCGCTCTCCATCCTGACGACGACCGGCTATGCCAGCGTCGACTTCCAGCTGTGGAGCGATCAGGCCAAGATGGTTCTCCTCGTCCTGATGTTCATCGGTGGCTGTGCCGGCTCCGCGTCCGGCGGTCCGAAGGTCGTGCGGCACATCGTGCTCGCGCGCTACACGCTCCAGAGCCTCCGGCGGACGCTGCACCCGCGCGCGGTGCTTCCCGTGAAGCTCGGCGGCCGGGTCGTGCCCGAGACCATCCTGCAGAACGTCGTGGTCTTCTTCCTGTTCTACCTGCTCGTGTTCTCGTTCTGCACCGGCATCGTGGTCGCCCTGGGCGCCGACCTCGTCACGGGGTTGACGGCGACAATTGCGTGCCTGGGCAACATCGGCCCGGGCTTCAACCAGGTGGGGCCCATGGCGCACTTCGGGGACCTGCACCCGATCAGCCGCGTGACGCTGACGCTGGCGATGTGGATCGGCCGGCTCGAAGTGCTGACCGTGCTGGTCGTGCTCCGTCCCGAGGTGTGGCGCTCGGGCCAGTGGACGGCCGACGGGCCGGGAAGCCGGGGCTGAGGTCGCCCCGACCTTCCGCATGCGGCCGGGCCAGCCCGGGGTGAGGGCCCCGAGCCGTCCGGCTGTTCCAACCGTTCGTCAGGGCTCCACCGGATCGAGGACGGTCACGAGCATGCGGATGCGGTGAATTGTGATCAGGCAGGCCTCGGGGGGCGCCGGCGCCGGCGGGCATGCCAGCGGGCAGCCCTCGCCGGCCAGGCCCACCACAGAATGCCCCGCCGTGAGGCCGCTAATCACTCCCTGGACCTGCTCGCGGCGGTTATGGGTGCCGGGCAGTCCAATGGGCGGGCCGGTGGGGAGTGTCACCATGTCGGCGCCCGTGTCGTCCTGCCAGAAGATCTTGAGGTCCACCGGGTAGATGGTGGGCTCGTAGAACTCCGGAGGCTGGACCTCGAGTTCCGCCTGGACGAGAAGCCGTTGCCCTTCGTCCACATCAGGGCTTCGCCGGCATTCTCGATAACGGTGACTTCGATGGCGCCAAGCCGCGACGGGCCGCCCGTGTCGCCGCCGTGCGGCCTACCATGGCGCGCTCAGTCGCGCCCTGAACGTCCCATTCGCCAGGGTGATGTTCGGCAGCGTCTTTCCGGTGTGCGGCAAGGACACGTTGGTGAACGAGCCCGTCACCACACCGTCGCGGCCGAAGCTCTCCAGGCGGACGCGGCCCGGGCCGGCCCACTCGCGCCCGGTCTCGTCGCGATAGCTGAAGCCCGCCGCCGCCATCGCCGCGAGCGGGTCGAAGGGCTGCCCGGCTGTCCGGGGCCGGGGCAGGTCGATCGGGTACTTCAGCTTCTTCAGGTCCATCGACAAGAAGTTGATCATCAGCTGCTCGCGAGCCCCGTCCGCAGGCCTCGCCAGGAGCGTGCTCGCCAGCGGCGTGTAGTTGTTGTGGTCGTCGGGCATCGAGTCGAAGCGCCTGGGCCGGGTGTCCACCGTGAAGGACGTCGCACCGACCGAGGCTTCCTGCGCGGCGGGTGCGCCCAGGATGGCGACGACCAGACCAGCCGCGGCGGCCGCGGATACGTAGGTGTTCAGCTTCATGGGGGTTCAAGCGCGGTCCGGGCGGTCGATCCGACAAAGGCATCAGGATCCCGGTGTGCCGAGCGCTGCGGCGATTCGTGATGCCGTGGCGGCGTCCCCCCGAGCCTGGTGGAGGGCGGCCGCAGCCTCGAGGCACTCGCGCCTGTACTCGGGCACACTGGTGGACGCGGTCAGCGCGGCCGTCGCCCGTTCGAAGAACGGGAGCGCCTCGCGAGGGCGTGCCCGTGCGACCAGCGCCCGTGCCACGCGACACTCGGCCACCGCGGTGATGGCGTGCCCCTCCGGGAGCGCCATCCGCAGCGTCTCGAGCGCTTCGCGTGCCGAGGCTTCGGCGGCGACCGGGCGACCCCCGCTCAAGTCCAGGCCCGCGAGCGAGAGCAGCGGCAGTGCCCGCGCGTAGTTCTCCCGATCCAGGGTCTCTCGATAGATGGCCGCGACCCGTTCGTAGCGCTCGCGTGCCTCTGCGGGCCGGCCCATGCGGACGAGCACGGTGGCGTGATTCTGGAGGTATCCCGCCACCGACGGGTGCCGCGGGCCGTGCACGCGCTCGCCGGCCTCCACCGTTTCGCGGAGCAGTGCCTCGGCACCGGCCAGGTTGCCCGCGTTCAGCCGCAGCACGCTCAGGTTGCTCATCGTCGCCAGCCGGTGTGCGTGCGTCGCGCCCAGCGTGCGCTCCAGGGTGGCGAGGGCCTCGGTGAAGAGCGCGTCGGCTTCCTCGAGGCGTCCCATCAGCCCGAGTGTCTGCGCGAGGGTTCCGCGGGAGAGGGCGCCGGCAACCGACCCGGCACCGAGCGACGCGTCCGCGAGCTCGATGGCCCGCCGCGCTGCACGTTCCGAGTCCTCCAGCCGATCGAGGTCGCGGTGGACGTCGGCGAGCGCACGCGTCGCCTCGATGCGGACGATGGCGGGCAGGCTCCCGGCATCCGGCCCATCGAGGACGGCCCGGAGGTAGGGCTCCGCGGCCTGTTCCCGCGAGACGCCGATGAGGTGGCGGCCAAGCCGGATGCGCGCATCGGCCACCTCGGCCGGATCCACGGGTCGCGCGGCCTCCGCCAGGGCCAGGCGCTGTTCGTGCAGCGCGTGCGCGGCTTCGAGCTCCCCGAGCTCGCCACGAACGAGCGCGAGACCGCCGAGGCTGTCACGGACCTCGCGCGACGACGGCCCGTGCAGCGCCGTCTGCAGCGCCAAAGCTTCCTCCCGAAGGGGCCGGGCCCGATCGAGCACGCCCAGGTCCTGGTAGACCTGCGCGATGGCCGACAGGATCGAGGCGCGCACCTCGGGCCGCTCGGTCAACGATGCCCGCAACCGCTCGGTGCCGACATCAAGGGCCTCGACGACGGTGATCTGGCGGCCGCGAACCGGGTCGGCCGGTGTGTAGGGGCTGGCGCTCGCGAAGAGCTCCACCAGGAAGCGTTGGACCTGCTGCGCGCGGTCGGCCGAACGCGTCGCGGTATCCCGCTCGGCCTCGAGCGCCGTGGTATGCCTGGCCAGCGTCGTGAGGTAGAGGCCCGCGAACACCGCCGCGGCGCCTGCGGCCGGGGCGACCCACGGCCGGCGCCGCAGGAACATCCGGGTCCGATAGGCGAGGGTCACGGGTCGGGCCGAGACCGGTCGTCCGTCGAGAACGCACCGGATATCGCCGGCGAGGGCCTCGACCGAGGCGTAGCGACGCTCGGGCTCGGCCTGCAGCGCCTTGCCGATGATGGTGTCCAGGTCGCCGGCCAGCAGGCGGCGCAGTTGAGCGGGGGTCGTTCCCCGCGCCCGGGCCCGCGTCGCGGCGTCAGGACCGGTCTGGGCCGCCGTGCTCGGCCTCGGGGCATCGGGGCGCCCGGCCATGGTCTTCAACCCCTCGGCCGACCGGCTCGCCTGTTCGTACGGCGGCCGCCCCGTGGCCAATTCGAACAGGAGGACGCCCAGCTGGTACACGTCGGTCCGGGTCGTGACCGGCTCGCCGCGGAGCTGCTCGGGGCTGGCGTGGTCCGGCGTGAGCAGGAAGAGGCCCGTTCGCGTGTGCGTGTCGCCGTCGGCGTCGAGCAGCTTGGCGATCCCGAAGTCCAGCAGCTTCACGTGACCCTCGGCGGTGACCAGGATGTTCGAGGGCTTGAGATCGCGATGGACGACGAGGCTGGCGTGTGCGGCACTGACGGCAGCCGTCACCTCGAGGGCCAGTTCCAGGCGCTGGCGGAGCGATCTGCGCCGGCCGTCGCAGTACTCTGCAATCGGCTCGCCCTCGACGAACTCCATCACGAGGTACGGCCGCCCGTCCTCCACCGCCCCGCCGTCGTAGAGGCGCGCGATGTTGGGATGGCTGAGCGACGCCAGGATCCGGCGCTCGGTGACGAATCGGCGGAGCACGTCCTCCGTATCCATGCCGCGGCGCAGCACCTTGATGGCCACGCGCTGCGTGAACCCGTCGCCTTCGCGCTCGGCGAGATACACCGTGCCCATGCCGCCGCGCCCCAGTTCGCGGACGACCGTATAGGGGCCGATGGTCCTCGGGCCGCTCCCCCCCGCGGCCGTTTGGGCAGCGAAGACGTCCGAGACTGGAATGCTCGGCGACTCGAACCGGCCCTGCGAGTCCTGCTCGGCCTGCAGCAGCGCCATGACCGCGTCGATCAGGCCCCGGTCTCCGGCCGCCGCCTCGACGAAGGCCGCTCGCTCGGCAGGCGGCCGCTCCAGCGCGGCATCGAACAGGCGATCGATCGCCTGCCACCGTGTGCGGTCTGAAGCCTCGTGCGTCACTCCGGATCCCGTGCCCCGGAGCCCGGCCCCGGCATTCTGGTCGAGAGCAGCGCGTGCAGGTGGGCGCGCGCGCGCCTCCAGTCGCGCTCGATGGTCCGGGTCGAGACGCCGAGGGCGTCGGCGATCTCCGACTCGGGCATGCCGCCGAAGAAGCGGCACTCCACGATTCGGGCCAGCCGGGCATCGCGCACCTCGAGCTGTTCGAGCGCACGGTTCACCGACAGGACCTCGAGCAGCCCGTCACTGGCGCCCGCCGTCTGCTCGTCGAGCTCCACGTGCCGATCGCCTCCACCGCGCTTTGCCGCCTTCCGGTTGCGGGCATAGTCCACCAGGACGTGGCGCATGACCTTGGACAGCAGCGCGAAGAACTGCGCCCGCCCCCGCCACGTCGGTCCGGTGCGGCGCGACAACTCCACGTACGCCTCGTGGACGAGCGCGGTCGTCGTGAGCGTGTGATTGGCGCGTTCCCCCTGCAGGTGGCGATGCGCCATGGCCCGCAGGTCGTCGTAGAGGACACCGACGAGCTGGTCGAAGGCACCACGGTCGCCGTCGGTCCAGCGCTGCACGAGCTGCTCGAGGGTGTCCTGACCTCCCACTGCGCAAGCCTACGTCGCGGGCGGGAGCGAGGCAAGATCGAAGCCGGCGATGATGGAGTGACCGCGCCGTGATGGCCCGTCGATTCGGACGTCGTGCGCTCCGACCTCTCCTGGGTGAGTCGCGGCGACTGGCGGCGATCGTGGAATCGTTCCAGCCGCCCGTGGTCCACCTCGGCGTGGTGCCCGCGCTCTTCGTGACGCTTCCGTACGGCAGGTTCGTGCACGGTCCGTCCCGGCTGGCCGTGCTGGTGAAGGACGCGGCGGAACGCGACGCCGACAGATCCGTCTAACTCGGGTAGCGTCGCACCCACAAGGAGCGGAGATGACCAACACGACCCGGGAGCCCGATTCCTCGCTCGTCACCGTCACGCACCTCACCTACGCCCTGCACGCGCTCGGCCTGGCGATCGGCGCGTTCGGCGCCGCCAGCGTCCTGGGCTCGTTCCTCTTCGGCTGGCCGTCGATCATCGCCGTGATCATCAACTACGTGAAGCGCGGCGAGGCGCGCGGCACGTGGCTCGAGTCGCACTTCACCTGGCAGATTCGGACGTTCTGGTTCGCGATGCTGTGGGCGTGCGTCATCGGCATCGTGGGCCTGGTCCTGGCCATCGTCATCGTCGGGATCGCGATCTGGATCGTGGGGCTGTTCGTCCTGGGCGTCTGGGCCATCTACCGGATCGTCCGCGGCTGGCTGGCGCTGAAGGACCGCCGGCCCGTCCCCTGAACTCAGAATCCCAGAACCCCAGAACCTCAGAACCCCAGAACCCCAGAACCTCAGAACCCCAGAACCTCAGAACCCCAGAACCTCAGAACCCCAGAACCTCAGAACCCCAGCCCCCTCAGCTCGGGGCGCGGTCATGCCCCGCGGGCGTGCGTGGCTCCGTGAGTGCCTGCTCGATGCGCGCCAGGCGCTCGGCGATCCCCACGATCTCCACGTGCGCCTTGACGTTGACCTGGTAGTCCAGATCCGTTCGGATGCGGTCCCGCTCCGACTGCCGGTTCTGGCTCACCAGCACGAAGATGGACAGGAAGATCGCCTCGAGGCTCACGATGAGCGTCAGCAGGCCGAAGGGGTAGGGATCGAACCCGAGCCCGGCGGGCAGCCAGCCAGCCGCGGCCACCGTGTTCAGCCCGATCCACGTGCCGAACCACGCGATGTGGGTGAGGGTGAAGGCATGGCTGGCGGCCACTGTCGCCACCACGTCGCTGACCCGCTGCCACCGCGTGGCGGCCTCGGCGATCACCTGGTTGGGGTTCGGCAGCCCGCGAATGGTGGCGGTGCTGGCCCGCAGCCGTGCGCCCAGCACCTGCAGCATGTCGATGGCCACGTCCGGATGCTGGCGCAGGAAGGCATGGAACGGCTCGCGGGGGAGCGCCAGCAGCGAGCAATCCGTCAGCGCTCGCACCGTCGCGCTGCGCGGTCCGCCGTCGATCAGGCCCAGCTCGCCGAAGACGCCGCCCGGGCCCAGCGTGTCGAGCCGGACGTGCCCGCCTCGTGCGTCCGGCGCCGTCACCTCGGCCCGTCCGTCCTCCACGATGTAGAGCGTGTCGCCCCGATCCCCAAACCAGAACACGGGCTCGCCCGCCTCGACGGACTGCCGCGTCATGAGCGCGAGCAGCGCTTCGTTCCCTGCTGCGTCCAGGCGCGCGAACAGCGGGATGCGGGAGAGATCCGCCGGCGCACTCATCGTCCCGTGGCGCTCCCGTGCGGTGGCACCACGGCGATGGCCCGCAGCGGCGCGCCGCTCCCTCCCTTGATCTTCATCGGCAGGGCGACGATGGTGGCGCCGCGCGCGGGCAGCCGATCGAGATTGGTCAGGTTCTCGAAACCCGGAACGTTCCGCTCGTACAGGATGCGGTGTGACTCGAAGTGCGACGACTGCCCGTAGTCGATGCTGGCCGTGTCGATGCCGACGGCCTTCACCCTGCGCGTCTCGGCGAGCCAGTGCGCGGCGTCGGGGTGGAGGCCGGGGAAGTGCAGCAGGGGAACCGCGGCCTCACCGCGCGCGCTCGTTCCGAGGTATGTGTCCGCGTCGGGCCACCGCCGCGAGTAGTCCGTGCGAATCAGGACGATGGCGCCCTCATCGATGGGCCCGTTCGCCTGTTCCCAGGCCGTGAGGTCGGCCACGCTCACCTGGTAGTCGGGCTGCGCCGCGCAGGCGGCCGACACATCCACCACCACCGCGCCGCCCACGAGCCGCTCGATCGGGATCTGCTCGACGGTCCATCGTCCCCGTGCGAAGTGGATGGGGGCGTCGAGGTGCGTGCCGCCGTGCTCGGAGGTGGCGAAGTTGTTGGCGGCGTAGTAGTAGCCCTCCGGCGTCATGCCGGACGCGACGACGTCGAGCCGGAACGTCTCTGCGGTGGGCCAGAAGATCGCGTCGGCGCTGTACTCGTGCGAGAGGTCCACGAGGGCGCCCTGGAGGAGGCCAGGCGGCGGCGCGGCAGGCGCCGGGGGCGGCGGCGCGCATGCCAGGGCCGGCGCGAGGACGATGAGGGGCAGCAGGATCCACCGGATTGATTGCATGCGTGACTCCGTCCAGACCGACGGTCGAAACCTGTGACGTCCCTCACCCGGCACCCCCGTGGAGGAAGAGTGGCCGATTCGACTTCTACTTCGCGGTCAGGCTCTCCTCGAGGAAGGCGATGAGCGGCGGCAGCACCTTGTCCGGGGCCTCGAGGTGCGGCACGTGGCCGAGCCCGGCGATGAGGTGCACGCGGCCGTTGCCGTTCGGGATGGCCCTGGCGAGGGCGTGCATCCGCTCCTGGAAGCTGGCGGCCGTGCCGAGGAGCATGTCCTCCGCGCCGCCGAAGGCGAGCGTGGGCACCTGGATGTGCGGCCAGTCGTAGACGACGGGATCGGCGTAGAGCATCTGGCCGATGAGCGCCTGGACCATCGCGAGCCTCGGCCAGTCGGCGCTCAGGGTCCACGAGTAGCGGATGCGGGTGTACCGCTCGAACTCGTCGTTCCACGCCCCGGGATCGTGTGCCACGTAGCGGCCCAGGCCCGCGCGCGTGCTCTGGTAGTCGGTCTTCAGGGTCTGCGCGTAGCCCTGGTCGATGGGCGTCATGGGCCGGGCGAACCGTCCATCGGTGAGGCCGATGGGATTGTAGATGACGATCCGCTCGACCGCCTTCGGATACTGCGTCGCGAAGCGTGTCGCGAGCATGCCGCCCATCGAGTGGCCGACGACAGCCACCTTCTCGATCTTCTCGTGCTGCAGGATCAGGGAGGTGTTCCGCGCCTGCGAGTTGAGGTTGTACGGGGCGATGGGCTTGGACGATCTGCCGTAGCCGATCTGGTCCGGGACGATGACGCGGAAGCCTTCCTTGGCGAGGGCGTCGATGATGGCCCCGAAGTAGAAGCCGCCGAAGTTGTTGCCGTGCAACAGCATCACCGTGTGCCCGTTCGGCATCCCCTGCGGCGCGACATCCATGTACGCGATGCGGACGTCCTGGCTGTAGACGCTGATGTCCAGGTACTTGCTGGGATAGGGATACGGGCACTCGTCGCAGGTGATGCTGCCGGGCTTGACGTCGGTGGGCGTCGGGACGGGTGGCAGGACACCGCGGCCACCCTGCGCCGACGTGAAGGCGGCGGTCATCGGGAGCAGCAGGAGCGAGCACATGAGCGTGCGCAGGTGTGTGTGCATGGTCTCCATCGGTCGTGGTCGTCCGTACTGAACGCGGAGTGGCGCCCGACACCCTGGGGCGTTCGGCCTCCGCGCGTTCGACGGGCATTGTATGCGAGATGGATGGCTTCAAATTGTCGTTCGCGCCGAAGGGCCGAGACGCGGTCGGGGAGACTCTCGAGTAGACGAGCGTGACCGGACGCCGCGGGCGGGTGAAATCTCAGGCCGAACCCGCATTGTGCCGCTCGACCCGCCGCGCAAGATCACCAGCCTCGCCGACGTAGAGGCTGCCGTCGAAGCAACAGTCCAGCCGTGCTCCAACGACCAACACTCACGGAGCGTGCCAATCCGTGACGAACGATGTGTTCTTCGACCGCATGCGTGCGCAGACGATTCAAACGTATGCGCATCTTGACCGGCTCAAAGAGTCCGATATTTCCCGATCGGGAAATTCACTAGACATCAGTTCACGGAGTGGTCATGATATTCCCGATCGGGAACACTGCAATATGACCATCGAAGAGATCGGCACCGCCGTGCGGCAGGCCCGCCTCGCACAGGGCCTGCGCCAGGATCAGTTGGCCGCGGCCGCTGGTGTCGGTCTGCGCTTCCTGGTCGAACTGGAGCGTGGGAAGCCCACCGTACGCCTCGACAAGGTGCTCGCCGTCCTGAGTGCCCTTGGCTGCCGTCTGGACGTCACGCCGCCGCCGGTACCGGCAGGAAGTGACGCCTGATGCGGACGCTCTCGGTCTGGTGGGACCGCGTGGTCGTCGGCAGGTTGCAGGTGAATCAACACGGTCAGATGCGGTTCACCTACGCCGCCGACTGGCTGGCCGACACGTCGCGGCCTGCGATCTCGTTCTCGCTGCCCAAGCAGGAGCAGCCGTTCACGCAGCGCCAATGCCGTCCGTTCTTCGCGGGCCTTCTGCCCGAGGAGACGCAGCGCGATGTGATCGCCGGAGCTCTCGGCATCTCCAAGGGCAATGACTTCGCGTTCCTCGAAGCGCTTGGTGGCGATGTCGCAGGAGCCCTGTCTCTCTGGCCGGAGGGCGATGTGCCACCCGCACCCGAACCGACGGGTACGCCGCGTCCACTCACCGACGAGGGACTGGTCGGAGTGCTGGACACGCTCCCGCGGCGCCCGCTGCTGGCCGGCCGCGAAGGGCTGCGACTCTCGTTGGCTGGTGCGCAGACCAAGCTGCCCGTCGTGCTGGTCGATGACCGTGTGGCGCTGCCGACCCCGGGACAACCGACGACGCACATCCTGAAGCCGGCCATCGCGCGGTTCCCACACACCACTGAGAACGAGGCACTGATGTTGACACTGGCCGCAGCGGTGGGGCTGCGGGTAGCGCCCGTGGCGGCTCGGAGCGTTGGGGGACGGTCATACCTGCTCGTCACCCGCTACGACCGCCGGTTCGATGCGAACGGGCAGGCGCACCGGCTGCATCAGGAAGACTTCTGCCAGGCGCTCGGCATTGTGCCTGAGCGGAAATACGCGGCGGAAGGCGGTCCGACGTTCAAGACGGGGTTCGACCTGCTTCGCAGGGCGACGACGCGTCCAGCCGGCGCGGTGCTGGCCTTCCTTGATGCCGCCATCTTCAACGTGATCGTCGGCAACGCCGACGCACATGGCAAGAACTTCAGCCTGCTGTACCAGTCCGCCGGCGTGAGCCTTGCCCCGTTCTACGACCTTCTCTCAACCGTCGCCTACCCTGATCTGTCGCCGAACCTCGCCATGAAGATCGCCAAGCGGGCGACGCTCGAGGAGATCGGGCAGGTCACGTGGACGGCGTTCGCGGAGGACATCGGATTGCCGGCATCGTTCGTTCGCCGGCGTGTGCGGGAACTCTCTGACGCCGTGAGCAGCCAAGTGCCGCCGCTCCCGGACAGCGCGGCACTAACCGGACTCGACGCTTCCGCGCTGAAGAACTACGCGGCGCTCATCGCGTCCCGGGCGGAACGGCTGGCTACGACGATCACGACGTAGATGGTAGATGACTGACATCAACCTCTGGGCTGCGATACGTGCCGTTGACCCGGCGGCTGGCCGAGGCGCTGAACGGCGCGCGTCATCTGCGAAACAGACGGGTGCCGTGTGCGGACGGCAAGTCGGTCACGCAGAAGGTCGTGCAGGTGGCCGTTCGACGAGCCGCCAGACGAGCGAACGTCAGGCCCGGTGTCCACATCCTCAGGCACACGTTCTGCTCGCACCTGGCGATGTGCGTGGGGCGCCGGCAAGAGCGATTCAGGAGCGGGAACGCCGAGGGCCGAAAGAGCCAGTCAGCGTGACCGAAGGTGGTCCGCCTTCGCACTTGCACGATCGGCGCAAGTGCTTCGGCGCGACAGACTTCGCTGGTGAGGCGGCTCGTGGCCGGCCGGGACGAAGCTCGCCGCAGGCGGGCGAAGTCTGGTGGAGGCGGCGGGAGTTGAACCCGCGTCCGAAGATACGTCGTCGCAGTCCACTACGTGCGTGTCCCCATTCTGATGTCGCGACCGGTTAGGAACGGGGCCAAGTGCCCCGGCCGCCATCTCCGATACATCTCGCCATCACGCGTCGGAGCGGCACGTGACAGCCAGCCTGCTTGATGACGGTCATCCCCGGGCCACAGGCCGTCCCGGGGCGACCGCTCACTGGTTATTAAGCAGCGAGAGCGTAGTCTGCGTTCGCAGTTACGTGGTTTCCATCGGGGTTTAACGAGGGCCAGATGGAGTCCTCGGCACGCGTTCCGCGATCCCGCACCCCCGTCGAAGCCAAGTCGCCCCCGGGAGGAGTGTGCCGCGAATTGCAACCTCCATTGTACGGCCTGTGGGCCTGCCGGGCAATCGGGGGAGGGCTGCGCGACGCGCGGCGGAGGGGCTTTGGTGGGCGGTCGGCAGGCCGTGGGCCTGCGGGGGGAATTCGACGCGCCACGCGTTGTATCAACAAGCGGGGTAGACTCAACAGGACCCCCGCGCGCGGGGCAGCATCCCGGAGGCAGCCATGAACATCCTCGAAACCATCCTCGCCGCACAGAACGGTGGCGCCGTCAAACAGATGGGCCAGCAGCTTGGCCTCGGCGACGACCAGGCGTCCAGCGTCCTGTCGGCCCTGGTGCCAGCCCTGGCAGCCGGGTTCCAGCGCAACATGCAGAGTTCCGGCGGTCTCGAGTCGCTCATGGGCGCGCTCGCAAGCGGCCAGCACTCGCGCTATCTGGACAGCCCCGCCGCGCTGGGCAGTGCGATCGACGATGGGAATGGCATCCTGGGTCACATCCTGGGCAGCCGGGACGTGAGCCGCCAGGTCGCCGCCCGTGCTGCCAGTCAGACGGGCATCGACGCCGGCATCCTGAAGAAGGCCCTGCCCCTTGTGGCCGCGATGATGATGGGCGCCATGGCGCGGCAGGGGGGAGGGTCGTCACTGGGGGCATCGCTCGGGGGCTCGCCGCAGGGCGGCGGTCTCATGTCGATGCTCACGCCGCTGCTCGACCAGAACCGCGACGGATCGATGATTGACGACGTGCTGGGGATGCTCGGGAAGATGGGGCGCTAGCGCGAAACCTCGTCGAGCGGTGGGCGACCTCCTGGTCCTGCGCGGATCTGGCGAGAACCGTGAAGGCACGCGCGTCCCGTGGTGTGCGCCCCGCCCGGGCCTACGGGCCTGCCTTGACTTGGCCGATACCCCTCTCCATAATGGCAAAAAACGGACGACGCGATCCCAGCCGCGGCCCAAGTCCTCTGAAACGTCAGGCTTTTCACGAGAGAGACGATGGCGCTTGAAGACCGCATCCGCACGTCCGTCGACCAGGCCGTTCAGAGCCTGCTGTCAGAACTCCAATCCGTCAGCGCCGATGAGGTGGCGCGCCAGGTCGGTGAGGCCGAGCAGCGTCTTCACGCAGAGTTCGAGCAGAGGCTGACGGAGCTCGAATCACAGCACCGGGAGCAGGTGGCGCAGGCCGTGCACGACGCGGTGGAGGCCGCGGCCGGCCAGCAGATTGCCGAGGCGCGCGAGGATGCCGAGCGCCGCCTGGCGGACGCAAGAGCCGAAGCCGACGAGCGCCTGCAGGCAGCGATGGTGGAGACCGAAGCGCGCGCCATTGCCGAGACTCGCGCGACCTTGACGGCGGAACTGGCGAGCGGGCGCGAGCAGGAACTGGCCAGCATCACCCGGCTCGTCGAGAGCGTGCGAGGGCTGGACGGCGCCGCCTCGCTCAGCGAGGTGCTGGATGCCCTGGCGCTCGCGGCCGGCCGTGAGGCGGCGCGCGCGGCCGTGGTCGTCATCAAGGGCGACCACATCACGGGGTGGCGGCTGTCCGGGTTCGGCGTGCGCGACGCGCAACCCAAGTCCGTGGACCTGCCACTGCAGGAGGCCGGCGTCATCTCGCTGGCCGTCTCGTCGGCGCGTGCCGTGACCACGCGCGACGGCGCCGCCGACGGCCCCGGCTTCGAGCACGTGCCTCCGGACCGCATGGGCATGGCCATCCCCGTCCTGGTAGGGGGGCGCGTCGTCGCCGTGGTGTACGCGGATGGAGCGGGCGAATCGGCCGAACAGGCGGTGCCCGCTACGTGGCCGGAGGTCATCGAGGTGCTCGCGCGCCACGCGGGACGGTGCCTCGAAGCACTGACCGCCCAGAAGGCGGCCCCGCCGCCCAGCGGCGCTTCGAGGCTGGGCGTTACCCACGCCGCACTGCGCGCCGCCGCGACATCCGGAGCGGTGGGATGACACGGGGACCGGCGGCGGCCACCGCGGCCGCCACCCTGGTGACCATCGCATTCGGCCCGGCCCTGCCGGCTCAACAAGACTCGAACAGGCATTCCACCTCCGCCACCCCGGAGCTGGTCCGCCTTCAGGCGACGGCCCACCCCCCGGTTCCCCGCGACCTCCTGTCCTTCTGGTATGCACCGGGACGCGATGCGGCGCTGGCCCCCGCCCAGGCCAATTTCGTGAAGGGTGTCCGGCTGCTCGAAGACGAGGACGACGCAGCCGCGGCGCTGCCGTTGTTGAGCCACGGATCCCTCGCGACGACGTTGCTGTCCGACTACGCGCGGTACTACACCGGCCAGGCCCTGCTGAGGCTGCAGCGCTACCCGGACGCCGAGGCCGCGTTTGCGGCCGTTGCCGCGCGCGACATCGCGGGACACCTGCCGGAAGACGCCGCGCTCGGTCAGGCCGAAGCCCGCGAGGCACAGCTCGACTTCGCTGGTGCTGTCCGGATCTACGAGGGCCTGGTGGCGCGCACACTTGCCGCGCCGCACGTCGTGCTCGCGCGGATGGCTGCCGCCGCCGAGCAGGCGGGCGACCCGGGCAAGGCCGTCGACGCGTACCGCCGCGTGTATTACGGCTACCCGCTGTCGACGGAGTCCACGGACGCGGAGGCCTCGCTCACGCGCCTGAACGCGTGGGACGACGAGGAACCGCCGGGCGCGCTCGAACTGGCGCGTGCCGACACGCTCTTCCAGGCGCGGCGATGGCCGGCGGCCCGCGCCTCGTACGAACGGGCGCGCGGCGCCGTGAGCGGCGGCGAGCGCGACCGCGTCCACGTCCGCATCGCGGCGTGCGACGTGCAGTTGCGGCGGTACGAACAGGCGTTCGAGCCCCTGAAGGGCCAGCGTGCGGGAGCGCACGCCGACGAGGCCACGTTCTACTACCTCTCGGCTCTCCGCGGCGTCGGCGAGCGCGCGGCCTACGAGCGGGAGGCCCTCACCTTCGCCGACCGCCGCCGGCAGAGCCCGTTCGCCGAGGAAGCGCTGAATAACCTCGCCTCGCACTTCATCATTGGCGACGAGGACGACCGGGCGGACGAGGTGTTCCGCATGATGATCGAGCGCCATCCCGCGGGACGCTACGCCGAGCGCGCCTACTGGCGTTCGGGCTGGTGGTCGTACCGCGCGAGGCGCTATGCCGAGGCGGCCATGCTGTTCGATCGTGGCGCGGCGCAGTTCCCGCGATCCGACTACCGGCCCTCCTGGCTCTTCTGGAGCGGGCGCGCGTGGCGCAAGGCCGGCCGGGAGGCGCTGGGGGCCGATCGGCTGAGGCTGGCGGCGACCGACTACTTCAACAGCTACTACGGGCGCGCCGCGCTGAAGCACCTGTCTCCGGCGGCCGCGGCACGCGTCACGTCCACACTCGATCGGCAGGCCGCGCCGGCGCCTTCCGTGGCGTTTCCGACCGCGGATCGCGTGGCCGAACTGATCGCCGTCGGGCTCCATCAGGAGGCGTTGAACGAACTGCAGTACGCGCAGCGCCTCTGGGGCGACTCGCCCCGGCTCGCCGCCACCATCGCCCTGGTGCAGAACCGCCTGGGCAACCTGCGGCTGGGCATCAACGCGATGAAGCGCGCCTATCCGCAGTGGATGGCGGCAGGCGGCGAGTCGCTGCCCGTGGAGATCCAGAAAGTGATCTTCCCCCTGGAGTACTGGCCCCTGCTCCGGAAGCACGCCGCGGCGCGCGGGCTCGACCCGTACCTGGTGGCGGCACTCGTGGCGCAGGAGTCGACGTTCGATCCCGTGATTCGCTCCTCGGCCAACGCCGTAGGCCTGATGCAGGTGCTGCCCTCCACGGGGCGACAGTTCGCGAGGCGGCTGAAGATCCCGACGTTCACACCCGCGCGTCTCACGGATCCCGAGACGAACGTCCGGCTGGGCACGGCCATCTTCGCCGAGAGCCTCCGCAAGTTCGGCGGCGTGCACTACGCGCTGGCGGCCTACAACGCCGGAGACCACCGGGTGACCGAATGGCGCCGCGAGCGTCCGGGCCTGCCACAGGACGAGTTCATCGACGACATCCCGTTCCCCGAGACGCAGAACTACGTGAAGCGCATCCTCGGCACCGCCGAGGACTACCGCCGGCTCTACGGGAAGTAGCGCAGAACCTCAGAACCCCAGAACCCCAGAACCTCAGAACCCCAGAACCCCAGAACCTCAGAACCCCAGAACCCCAGAACCCGTAAGCTTTCACCGGGGCTTCAGTGTGACACGCGGTACAGCCGTCGCTCGCCATCGTCCTCGAGCAGTGCAAGCCGGGGGCTGAGGGCCGCGGCACTCACCTGCTCGGGTGTGAGGTCCCCGAGGTGGAGCATCACGTGCGAGACGCCCACCGCCTGCATCTCGTCCAGGACGTCGTCGGACGGAAAGGCGCGCCAGCGGTCCGCGCGCGCGCGGTAGGGCTCGGGCTGGAAGCCGCTGTAGCCGTTGACCAGCGGGCGGAAGTGCCGGGTGGCCGCCACCAGGTATCGCGCGTTCTCGCTGACTCTCCGCCCGGTATACATGGGAAACTCGACGAGGACCGAGCCGGCGTCGGCCGGGAGCCGATCGTAGATTCCGGGGATGGGGATGACCGGCGAGAAGGCCATCGGGGCGCGAAGCGCTTCGAGCGTCACGAGTCCCGCGATCGCCAGCGCGCCCGCCATCCAGTACGGCGAGCCGCCGGCGCTACGCCGAAGCGCGGCCATGCCGAAGCCGCCCAGCATGGCGACCGCCGTCAAGCAGAGCACACCCCATCGTGCCGCGTTGCGAATGCCCTGCAGCACGGGCACGTGCCCGTGCAGCCAGGCGTAGCCCGGCAGGGCAGGCCCGAACGACAGCGCGAGGCCCGTGAGGCCGATGGCCAGCGCCATCCGCGCGCGGGGATCCCGCCGGACGGGCGCATCGGCGATCGCAACGCCGGCGAGCAGCAGCCCCACGACTCCGGGGAAGAGCGCCGTGCGACCCTCGAAGATGTGGTGGCTCCACCAGTCGTAGTGCAGGCGCCCCGCGGTTGCCATGTAATCGAGCCATCCGGCCGAGTAGAGGCGGACCTCGTCCAACGACCGGACCAGCCCCTGGTCGCGGCTGACGAGGTAGTAGGGCCAGAGGAACGGCGCAAGCGCGGCCACCGCAAGGACGCCCGCCAGCGCCAGCGCAGCGGCCCGCGTCCACCGGCCCGGCCCCATCCACTCCGGCAACCGCACCAGGGCGGCGACGAGCAGCGCCGCGCTGAGAAAGACGAGCGTGTAGTTGGAACACAGAGCCTGGAGCACGAACGCGGATGCGAGCCAGAACACAGATGACGCAGAAACCCCCGTGCCTCGAACCTCCGTGCTTCGAACCCCCGTGCTTCGAACCCCCGTGCTTCGAACCCCCGTGCGAACCGCTGTGAGCACGTTGTCCATCGCGTACAGCGCCAGGGGGAGGAACTCGATGTGCAGGGCCTGCAGGTGTGGGATGCGTGTGAGCTGGTGCGCATTGAAGGTGTAGAGCAGGCCCGAGACGAATCCCGCGGTCACGCTCCCAGTCCACCGGATCATGACCAGGCTCATGGCCCAACCCGAGAAGGCCAGGCCGGCCAGTGCCAGCAGGTTGTACGCGACAACCGGCGAAAGCCCCGCCCAGAGCAGCGGCGCGCCCATCAGGGACGGGACGAGGATGTGCTCGGAGTACGCGAGCGTCAGCGGCTCGGGATGGAAGATCGGAGCGTTGAAGAGGTTGAGGGGATCGCGCGGCAGGATGTGCGCCACCCAGGCGATGATCCAGGTGTTGAGCCCCGTGTCGTCGTTGTCGAGCCGCGAGAGGCCGGCCGGGTCGCTCGCCAGCGGCCAGGTGTGCAGCACGGCCATGGCGACGAACGCCGCGAGCAGGGCCGCGGCCCGGCGCATCACCGGCCTCCGCTCGACAGCGCGTACAGCACCTGATCGCCTTCGCCGGCAACCAGTGCCAGGTCCGGGCTCTCCGCTGCCTGACGGACCAGCTCCGCCGGCACGCGGCGCGTGTGCACGAGCACGTGCGTGACGCCGATGGCGCGGAGCGACCGCACGGCGTCGGGCGTGGGGAATTGCCGCATCACCTCCGCGTGGGTCGTGTAGCTGGCCGGCGTGAAACCGCTGTAGCCGTTCAGGAGCGGCCTGAGGTGCCAGGCGGCGTAGAGGACGCTCGGCCCGTTGTCCTGGATGGCCCCGCGTGGCGGGAAGGGCAGCTCGGCCAGCACGATGTCGTCCATCGAGGCCACGCGATCGTAGATGCGCGGGATGCCTTCGTACACCGTGAAGCCCATCGGCGCGCGGAGTGCCTCGACCGTGATGAGCAGCCCGGCGCCCACGGCCAGTGCGGTGCGCACGGTGCGACCCGCGCGCGCACGCATCGCGGCCAGCGTGAAGCCCGCGAGCACGGGAAGCGCGAAGAGCGTGAGCCACCCGAATCTCGACACGACCCGGATGCCCTTCAGAATGGGCACCAGTTCGTACAGCTGTCGATACCCCGGAAGGTTGGCGCCGAACGACAACGCCAGGCCGATGATGCCGATGGCCAGCGCCATGCGGGCGCGCGGATCGCGCCAGGCACGTCCCGAGGCGAGGGCGCCCAGCGCAAGCAGGGTGACGGTCATGCCGGGGAAGAGCGCCGAGGTCGAGCCGAACCAGCGGTGGCTCCACAGCCAATGATGCAGGGTGCCGCCCGTGGACAGCCAGTCCCGCCACGTGGCCGAGTACATGGCCACGTCGTCGAAGGTGCGCACGAGCCCCTGCATGGTGTGCGCCAGCCAGTAAGGATGGAGAAACGGGGCGAGCAGGGCGGCGGCCGCGAGGCCCGCCAGCGCAATCGCGGTGAGCTGCGCAAGCCGCCACGCCTCGGGTCGAACCGCCGCGGCGGCCGCCATCGCCAGGGCCGTCATCACGAGCAGGTAGTTGGACGTCAGGGCCTGCAGCACGCACGCGCCGGCGAGCAGCAGCGCCCATCGCGCCCGCGGAACGGCCAGCAGCCGGTCGAGTGCAAAGAGCGCCAGGGGCAGATACTGGACGTGCATCGCCTGGAGGTGCCCGAATCGCACGAGAATGTGCGCATTGAAGGCGTACGCCAGGCCCGCCACGACACCTGCGGCGCGGTCGCCCGTCCACTGCGAGACCAGCCAGGCCATGGCAAAGCCGCTCAGCGCGAAGCCGGCCAGCACGAGGAGGTTGTAGACGAGCACGGGATCGAGGCCGACCCAGGTGAGCGGCGCGCCGAGGACGGCCTGGGGCAGCATCACCTCCGAGAAGGCGAGCGTGCGCGGCTCGGGGTAGAAGATGTTGGCGTTGAACAGGTTCAGCGGATCGCGCAAGAGGGCCATGCCGACCCAGGCGATGGCCCAGGCGTTGAGCGCCGTGTCGGCGTTGTCCACGCGGGCCCACGTGCCGGGCGCGCTCGCCAGCGGCCACGTGTGCAGGATGGCCGCGGCGGCGAAGAGCGCTAGCTCGGGAAGCCGACGATCTCGAAGAGCCACACGTCGCCTTCCTTCACGAGCGGGCGGAGATACTCGCGGTAGGTGTCAATCCGCTCGATCAGCCGCTCGCGCGAGCGCGCATCGTACATGTCGAGGTGGAACACCACATAGCGGACGACCGGATCGGCCAGGATCCGGAACGCCCTTCTCGACGGGAACGTGCTCAGGGGCACGACGCGGTCGCGGAACTCCCTTGGGATGTGATCGCTGTAGCCGTTCACCAGTGGCATCCAGTGCGTGGTGGAGTTCAGCATGTAGATGGCATGCCGGGGAAAGTCGCTGCGCTGGTAGAAGTACGGGAACTCGGCGACGGGGCCCGCCGGCTGCATGGCGAGCACCCGATAGGCGGCAGGGAAGGGCGCGACCTCGCGGAAGGCCGTCAGCGGCGCGTGCGTCAGTTCGGCGACCGCCGCCAGGGCCAGCGCGCCAGCCCACAGTGCGGCGCGTGGGCGCGCGCCGACGAAGGCGCGAACCGCGAAGCCGGCGAAGACGACGAGGCACATCACCACGACGATGCCGATGCGCCCCGGCGCGCGAAGGAAGGAGAACACGGGGATGGTGTTGTGGAAGACGGTGTACAGGCCCGCATCGGGGCCGAAGGACAGCCAGAACGCCAGCACGCCGGCGAGCCCGTAGAACAGCAGCAGTTCCCGTTCGCGCGCGTGCCGCAGGGTAATGACCATGCCCACAGCGCCGAGCAGCAGCGTGAGGATACCTGGAAAGAGCACCTCGTTGAACGGCTCGATCCACGGCAGCCACCACCGGTGAGCCCAGGCGGACGAGGCCAGCCACGCGCCAGCGTCGGCGGAGTACATCCGCGCGTCCTCCAGGG
>CAUJDN010000056.1 GCA_963169195.1 Acidobacteriota bacterium
GCCCAGTCGGGCAGCGGCGTCGTGCCCACGCGGCGGAACAGCCGCGTGCGGCCGAAGGGCGCGTAGGCGAGCACGGCAATCTTCCGCTCCTGCGCGAGCGGCAGGATCTCGTTCTCCACGTCGCGGCCGTCGATGGCGTAATCGATGCCGATGAAGTCCAGCGGCTCGTTCTTCATGATCCGGACGAGCTCGCCGTACTGCTGATCGAACGTCGTGGTGATCCCCATGTAGCGGATGCGCCCCTGCTTCTTGAACTCGCGCAGGATGGGCAGCTGCGTGGCGGGGTCCCCGAGATTGTGCACCTGGATGAGATCGATTTTCGCCTTGCCGACGCGCGTGAACGACGCCTCCACCTGCGCGCGCGCTGCCGCCGGATCGGCGGCCCCGCCCCCACGGCCCGCCACGTTCAGCTTGGTCGCCCAGAACAGGCGGTCGGCAATCCCGTCCTCGCGGGCGATGCGGCCCGCCACCTCTTCCGAGGAGCCGTAGCCGGGCGCCGTGTCGAACAGCGTCGCGCCGCCGTCGAGCAGCGTCTTGAGCACCGCTCGCAGCGCCGAGACATCCTCCTGGCGGGCCACCTGCGAGAACGTGGCCGAGCTGCCGAGGCCGATGACGGGCAGCTGCTCGCCGGTCGAAGGGATCGCCCGCGTCAGCATCTTGCCCTGCGCCAGCAGTGGACGCCCGCCAAGCGCCAGCGCCGCGGTCGTTCCGATTGTCATCGAGAGCATGTCGCGTCGAGTGATGGTCACCACGTTCAAGTCCTCCCCAAGGGTTCACGTATCGTGTCAGTCTGCGCCAGCGGCGGCCCGCGGCGCCACCGCGGGAACAGCAGGTCCCCGCCGGCCGGCCGACTCCTGCCGCCGGCCGAGCCACCAGGCGCTGCCCACCCAGGCCGCGGCCAGCGGCACGGCCGCCCAGGCAATGGCGCCGGCCCCCAGGCCGAGCATGACGATGCCGCCCGACGCCCAGGCGCCGACCTGGTCGCCGAACCGGTAGACGACGGTGTCGATGAAGCTCTTCGCCTTGTACTTGTCCTCGCGGCTGACGGAGGTGAAGAGCACCTCGCGGCTGGGCCGCGCGAACGCGAAGTTGCCGGCACGGCGCAGCACGGTGAAGCCGACGACAATCGCGGCCGTGGGCATCAGCCCCAGCAGCAGGAAGCCGACGACGGTGACGAGCGGCACCAGCGTCAGGGTGATCGTGACGCCGGCGAGCTTCATCAGCCGCCCGGTGACGAACAGCTGGCCGCCAAGCGTAAGCGTGTTCACCAGCAGATCGATCCGGGCGAAGAATGCGGTGCGCGCCGCGCGATCGGCAAAGGTGCGGTCGACGATTTCGGCCTGCTGGAAGTAGAGGAACGTCGACAGCACGGTGTAGAGCAGCATGTACACCGCGATGCCCAGCAGGTAGGGCGACGACAGCGCGTGCGTCAGCCCGGCCATCACCCCACCGCCAATGGGTGGCGCGTCGCCCTCGGCCGCCGCCGGGGCCCCGGCCGGCCGGTGGAAGGCCTCGGTGAGCGATCCGAGCCGCTTCGACGCCTGCACGCCCAGCTCGAGCAGGGCCGCCGAGACGAGCAGCAGCGCGGGGACGCCGACCCGTGCCACCGTGCCCGCGGTGAGGCTCGATCCGAGGACGCCGCCGAGCGTGGCCGCTGCCGCGATGAACCCGAACAGCCGCTTGCCCTGCTCGCTCGTGAAGACGTCGACCATGAACGCCCAGAACACCGACACGACGAAGAGGTTGAAGACCGACGTCCAGATGAAGAACGCCCGGCCAACCCAGACGTTGGCCTCGGCGCCGGCCGAGCGGAACAGCACGAGGAAAATCAGCAGGTTGAGGATGAAGAACCGGTAGGTGAGGCCGATGAAGCGGCGGCGCGGCAGGCTCCTGACCAGCGCGGCAAACGGCGGGTTGACCGCCATCATCGCGACCAGCGTGCCGGTGAAGAGCCACGACAGGTTGCTCACGCCGCCGGCCACGCCCGCCTCGTCGCGGATGGGCCGGATGACGTAATAGGCGCTGAAGACCGCGAAGAGATACAGGAATGCCCAGGCAACCAGACGTCCCTCGCCCGGCTTCATCGATACCAGCCGGCTCATCGGCGTTGTCCGCGCGGCCATGCCACGCGATACGGTGGGGCCCGGTACGGCGTTTACCGGCGCCGCCGGTGTCCGGTTGTCGGCCGAGGCCGAACCGTGCGGCCATCGGCGCAAGGAACAGGCCGACCCGACACGGCGGCGGCAAGGGCGGCGCACTCCGGGTCCGGAGCCGGCGACCCGTCGGGCCACGCGGGCGGGCCGGCTCCGGCCCGCCCGTCTGCATCAGGGCACGGTGACGGGCACGACCGCGGTCGCCGCGCTCTGGCCGCACGCGTTGACCGCCTGTACCGACAGGTTGTACGTGCCGGATCCGACCGTGCCGGCCAGCGACCGCGCTGTCGTGGGGAACGTGCCCGCAAACGCCCCGGTCACCGCGACGAGGTAGCTCGTCGGCGCAGGCCCGGCGGCGGCGTTGTCCCAGCTCAGCAACACCAGGTTCCCGTCGCGACGCGCCAGGACGTTCGTGGGCACGCGCGGCGCGCCGCTGCACCCGCCCGGGAATGTGAGCGTGAGCGGGGCCGACGACCACGCGCTGGTCCCCGCAGGGCCGACGGCCGTGATGGAGAGCGTGTACGTGCCCGGCGGCACTCCCGCGAAGCTGAAGCTCTCGCCCATGCCGAGCGGCAGCGAAGTGTTCAGCGTGCCGGACACGTTCAGGATCGCGCCGGTCTGCGCGCCCCCCTGGAACGTGTTGCGCCAGGCGAGCGCGAGCGTATCGCCGTTGACGAGGCCGAGCAGATCGGCCGGCGCCGACGGCGGCGCGGGGGTGTTGACCACGATCCGCACCTCGTTCGAGGGTGGGCCGGGAACGCCGCCGGTTACGGCACGGATGCGCACGTAGAACGCGCCGGACGGGGCCGTGAACCGGAAGAGCGGCGCGACGCCGCCGGTGGGCAGGGTGGCCAGGGTCTGGCCCGGCGTGACCCCGCCTTCGAGCACGTAGCCCTGCACGGCCGTGTTCGGAGGCGCGTTCCAGCGCAGCGTGACGTCGTTGCCGGCGATCGTGCTCGCGTAGAGGCCGGTCGGCACGGCAGGGGGCACGAAGGCCGGCGGCGTCAGCACGAGCGTCTGCGGATTTCCTTCCGTGGCCCGGGTGAACGGGACGCTGCCGACGAGCGTGTTGGTCGCCGTATCGACCGTCAGCAGGGCGGTGGCGATGCTCGTGACCCAGAGCCGCGTGGCATCGACCGAGAGGGCGAGGCCGAACGGCCCGTTTCCCGTGGCGATGGTCGTCGTCAGGGTGTTGCTCTGCGGATCGATCACCGAGACGGTGCCGGCGTTGCCGGTGGCTGCGAACAGCTTTGAGCCGTCTGGCATCATCGCCAGCGATGCCGGATTCGCCGCGAGCGGTACGGTGGCCACCACGGTGCGCGCGCCGACGTCGACGACCGCGACCGAGCTGGGCGGGCCGCAGCACGAGCTGCCGACGTACAAGCGCTGGCCGTCGGGCGAGACGGCGAGGGCATCGGCTCCGCCGGCCACGGGAACTGACGCGACTTCAACGAGCGTTGCGGCGTCGATGATCCGCACCGCCGACCCCGTCGCGATGTACAACTGGGCCCCGTCAGGTGAGAAGGCCATCCGGAAGGCGCTCCCCGTCACGAACGCAGTCCGCGTTCTCGACGCCCGGTCCACGACGACGGTGCCGCCGACGGTGGTGACGTAGAGCCGCGTGTTGTCTGGGCTCACGGCCACTGCGGCGGGCGCCCCGCCCACCACGTCGCTCCCGATGGTGGCGACGACGCGGTTCGTGGCGGTCTCGACCACGATGACGGTCCTGTCCCACACGTTGGCCACGTAGACCTCGGCGCCGTCCCGGCTCATGGCCACGCCCTGGGTAAAGAGGCAATTGGCGCACGAGCGCCCCATCGGCAGTGTGACGACCTTGGCGCTCGTGGCCGTGTTCACCACGGTGAGGTACTGCTGGGCGGCGGTCGCCCCCGGCGGCGTATACGTACCGAGAACGTAGGCGTAGGGCTGCGCAGAGGCGCTTGCCGCCCCGAGGGCCAGCAGCACCGCGCACACGACCGACGTCATTCCTGGCTTCATAGGCAACCCTCCCGCTCCAGTGCCCCCCGTGGGGGCGCCGCGCGACGTTATCGCTCGACGTGATCAATGCAGAGGGACGGGAAACCGGACATCCCGGGTCGCGGGCGGCGTCAAGGCTGGACGTCGCCCGCTCCTCGACGTGCCGTCAGGCCACGCCATGCGGTGCGGCTCGACACGGCGTTTACCCGCGCCCGCCGGTGTCCGGTTTGGACGTTTCCTGCATTGATCGCCGCAGTGGGACCGCTCGACGCGGTTACAGGGAGGAACACTGTGACGAAGACCGCCGCCAGGAAGACAACTGTCTGCGTGTTGGGCCTGCTGCTGGGGCTCGTGGGCGGGCTCGCCCAGCCGCGGGCCCAGCAGGCCACATTCACCGGCGAGTACACCATCCACCATGCCACCGAAACCGGCGAGACGGTGACGCTGCTGCTGGCCCTCCGCCTCACCAACCAGACCAACGACGACCTGGTCGTCAGCCGCCTCTCGGTGCGCGACTCCGCGGAGCCAAGCCTCGTGTACGAGGCGTTGCCCCACGTGGCGCTCCCGAGCCGCCGGCCCGTCGTCGTCACCGCGACCGTCACGGTGGCGGCTGCCGAGTTCGCGCGGTGGAACGAGGCCGGCCGGCCCGCCGTGGCGGTGGAGATGGACGGCCCCGACGGCCAGGTCGAGGCCGCGTGGGTGGATCTCGTCCCGGGCGACGTGCAGTAGCCCCGGCCTTCCGCGAGCGAGGACACGATCATGACAGCCAGGACTCCCCTGCTTTCCCGCGTGGCCCTGCTGGCCGCGCTCTGCATGCTCCTCCCGGTGGCGCTGCCCGTCGCGCAGGGCCCGGCCACGCCGTCGGCCACCATGCTGGCCGACATCAATCAGGAGGGCGGCAGCTCCTACCCCGACCAGCTGGTCGCGGTCGGCGCGCGCGTGTACTTCACGGCCGACGATGGCGTGCACGGCCGCGAGTTGTGGCGGAGCGACGGGGTGAATCCGCCGGAGTTGGTCAAAGACATCCGCCCCGGGACCGGCTCGTCGGCTCCGGACGCCCTCACCGACGTCAACGGCATGCTGTTCTTCCGGGCCGATGACGGTGCCACTGGCCGGGAACTCTGGCGGAGCGACGGCACCGCCGCCGGCACCGTCCTCGTGAAGGAGATCGTCCCCGGCAGCGCCACGTCTTCCCC
>CAUJDN010000057.1 GCA_963169195.1 Acidobacteriota bacterium
CCGCCGCCTTCAGCCTCTCGGCCACCTCACCGTGTCGGCTAAGTGTACGTGAAATCGGGACTTGCCGGATCCACCTTTTCCCTGCGTGAAGGCGGCGGTGTTTCAAACCGTCGCTGTCGTCGAATTTGCCAGGAAAATCGCCGGAACTCGCGATGAAGACTCTCGCACTTTGGGCACACTGCGAGAGAAGCGCCGAGAATCCAAGGCCTGCTGATGGCGCGCGTTGTGCGTCATTGCGGCGGCCGTTCAGTCGCCGCGCTCTTGTCGGCGACGCCTGTGGGGTTGCGGAGAACGGGCGGATGATATCGCGTCGATCGCTGGACCCAGCTGATGTGCGGAGCGGCACACTGTCTACCGATCTAGACACATCAGGCACTGGGCGGCTATCATGATCTCGTGACCGCGAAGGACCTTCGGCGCATCCTGAGGTCCTTCGGTTGCACCGAGAGCCGGCAACGCGGCTCGCATCTGCGCATCGAATGCGGCCGTTGCGTGCCAACCGTACCAGTCCACGCGGGCGAGGATATCGGTCCTGGCCTGCTGCGGCGAATAGAGCGCCACTTGGAGCCGTGCCTCGGGAAGGGATGGTTGAAGAGACCGTGAAGCGATATCGCGTGGCCTACGAGCGTGATGAGTCGGGGTGGTGGGTAGCCTCCGTGAGTGGGGTCCGCGGCTGCCACACGCAGGGTCGCACCGTCGATGAGGCTCGGCGCCGGATTAGGGAGGCGCTGGAACTGTTCGTCGACGATGCGCGCAAGGCATCCATCGTGGACGATGTGAAGCTGCCGAGTTCGGCGACGAAGGCGATTCGGGCCTATGCGGCGCTCCGCAGAAGGGCCGACGAGGAAGACCGACGCGCCGCCCGGGCGGCTCGACACGCGGTCCGGGTACTCCGGACCGGAAAGCTGAAGATGAGCGCGCGCGACGCTGCTCGTCTGCTGGGACTCTCGCATCAGCGCGTGCACCAGCTCACCCAGACCGAGGCCGAAGAGCGATAGGGCCGGACACGCACTCCATGGCCTCACCGGGTCGCAACGAGCCGTGCCCCTGCGGGAGCGGGCGCAACTTCAAGCACTGCAGCCTTCAAGCCCAGGACGAGGAGGACAGCCAGCGGGTGAGGCTGCGGTCAGCCGAGGGCGTTCTCGTACCCGCGCTCTTCTCTTACGCTGCCCAGGACTTCGGCGAAGAGTGCTTCGACGAGGCGTAGGACGAGTTCTTCCTGTGGAACGACGTCCCCGATGACGTTGAACGCTCCAAGGAGTTCGGCACTACATTCGATCACTCGACATCAAAGACATTCTGACGGGCCGGCGCTTTCACGTGCTCGAACAGAGCGCCTCGCAAACGCTGGAAGTCGGCGACCTGACGTTCACCAGGGTGATTACCGCCGGAGGCGCCAGTATTCTGATCGGCGCTTGCCCGTGGGTCATTCCGGCGTCGTGGCACATTCCTATCATCGACGTGCGAGAGAGGTTCCGCCCGAAGAAGCTACTCACGCGGGAGGAGCTGCAGGGCTACAACTTCGAGCTGCGGCAGGCGTACCACAAGATCGTGGACGCCCTGCTGCACCCGAAGATGCCCGTGATGCAGAACACGGACGGCGACGCACTCGAGCTGACCACGTTGACCTATGTGCTTGGGATTCCGGCGGCAGTGGCCGTCGAGCGGCTCACGCCGCTCGCCAGGTTGCGCGATGAGGCGCATATTGCCGAGGAAGCGTGTGACGATACGGGCGCGCTTCGCTCCGCGACCCTGACATGGATCAAGGCAGGCAATCGAAAGATGAAGGGCTGGGACAACACGACACTCGGGACGCTGCGGGTCAATGAATCGCAACTCGTCGTGGAGGTCAATCCTGCGCGGCGACGGCGACGCATCGAAAAAGAGATCGCGAAATATCTTGGATCGACAGCTACGCTGGTCGACACGACGATTACCGACTTGGCGGAGGCTCTCGAGCAGCGGCGTCAATCGCCTTCATTTCAGCCGTCGCATCTATTGGCTCCCGCCGATTCGCCACGGCCGGCTGAACTCCAAGCGATCGAGGCCGAGCTCGCACGCAAGCACTGGGATGCATGGCTCGATACCAAGGTGCCGGCGCTTGGCAACCGAACGCCACGGCAGGCTGCCAAGACCTCATCCGGTCGTGAACGGCTCGAGGCTCTGCTGGCGGACTACTCCCAGAAGAGCCTGAGCGGTCGTAACGCGTTCGAGCCGGACATCGTCGCGTTGAAGCAGAAGCTGGGGCTCGGCTGAGAGCGCTGCGCGCGAATCGCACCATTGCGCGCGCTGACTGGTGCCGTGGCGAGGCGTTCCACAACCGTTCATTCGCCTCGAGTGACCGATCGGCGCAAGCGCCACTTCTCGTGCTCGATCCTGATCGTTCGAGGCTCGGATGTGCCATGCGCCGCCGATGACGTCTACCGGCCGGCAATGAAGAACGGCCTGAAATCGCGAGTTTCAGGCCCGTTCTCTGATCGCGGGCGACCTCAGCAAACCGCCGCCTTCGGGCACGCCCATCGGGCCGTACGATGTGCTGATCGCCGGGCAAGCACGGGCGCGTGAGTTGACGCGTCACGCACAACACGACGGAGTTCAAGCGAGTGCCCGGCCTGAAGGTGGAAGACTGGAGAGGCGCCCCCGTGCCGCCGCGTGGTCGGAAGTCCCCCGCGAAGCCTCGCACGGAGTAGCGGAATCCTCAACGGCACCTGCGTGCCGGCAGCAGTTGGACCGCGACCAGGCCTCCGCGGTCACGCAACCTCGCGCACACCTTCCACGTGGCCATCGGGTTGCCAAGCGCCTTGTGCAGGCGCCGAGCGTCGCGCGCGGCCTCGAGCAGTGCGTCGTCGATGGCACGGCCGTAACCGCTGTGCTCGAGGCGGTCGAGCCGGCGGGCCAGACCCTGACTCGCAAGCGTCGACTCGGAATGGGCCGACCGCGACCCCGCCGCTCGTGGCGGATTCGTCGCCCGCGTCATCGGGAAGGAAGGAGGCCTCCAGCCTCGAGCCGTCCGTACGGGACGTCTCGCCGTTGTGTGGCCGAGAGGCACACGGTCACACCGGCGCGAGTGCCCGAGCGGAGGCCGACGGGGTCATCCGCAGAGGCGCCTGACGACGTCCAGCAAGATCCGCTCGACTTGCGCCAGCCCGTCCAGGTCCACCCACTCGTCCGCGGCGTGGATGCCGCCGCCGGGCGGGCCGAAGACGACCGACGGGATCCCCGCGGCCTGGAGGAGCGCCGCATCCGTCCACCACGGCGCGGCGCACACGGCCACGGCGTGCCCCACCTCCGCCCGGGCCGCGTCCGCCACCGCGCGCACCACCGGCGCCGCCTCGTCCACGAGCATCGGCTCCCGCCACAGCCGCCAGTCGAGCGTCGCCTCGAAGCGGGCGTCGCGCGCCCTCACGGCATCGAAGAGGCGCTCGATCTCCGCCGTCACGCCTGCCCGCGTCTGGCCCGGAAGCGTTCGCCAGACGAATTGCGCCTCGCACGCCGCCGGGTAGGTGAACAGCTCCGTGCCTCCACGCACGAGGGACGCCACCACCGCGCCATGCCCCAGCAGCGGATGACCCGCGCCGGTGTTGAGCCGCGCGTCGAGGTCCTCGAGGGCCACGATCACCCGGGCCATCATGGCGATGGCGTCTGCGCCCTCGTCGCGCCGGGCCGTGTGGGCGGCCCGGCCCTTCGTGGTGATCGTGCCGGTCGCGAAGCCGCGATGGCCGATCATCAAGCGCAGGTCGCTCGGCTCGGCGACGATGCAGGCATCGGGTCGGACGCCGAGGCGTGCGAGCTCAGCCAGCACCGCCTCCGTCCCGCGGCTGTCGCTCTCCTCGTCAGCCACGATCATCAGCCACAGGTCCCCGGCGCAGGGCCGTGCGGCCACCTCCGCCGCGACCCGGAGGATCGCCGCGAGGCTGCCCTTCATGTCCCAGGCGCCTCGCCCGTGGAGCCTGCCCGCGCGAACGGCGGCGTCGAACGGGCTCGACATGCCGTCCACGCCCACCGTGTCGGTGTGCGCGTAGAGCATCAGGCTGCGGCCGCGGCCCGTCCCGGGCACGCGGCAGAGCAGGCTGGGCCGGTCCGTTCCGGGCTCGCCCGACGGGATCTCCGTGACGGCAATGCCCCTCGAGGCCAGCCAGCGCGCGACAACATGCGTGATGGCGCGCTCGCCTGGCGCGCCGGGCACCAGCGTGGGGTTGATCGAATTGATCGCGACGAGCTCGCAGGCGAGGTCGACCAGGCTCACGGGTGTCGGTGTGGAGGCGCGGCCCGGAGTCTACCGCACCGGCGTCTGGATATCATGGACCCGTGACCAGCCTCGTCCGACCGGACCAGCCGCAGGAGCAGGACGCCGAGAGCCTGCGCGCGCGCCTCACCGAGCTCGACGCGGCGCTCGGCGAGCGAGCGGCGGAAGTGGAACGGGCGACGTCGGAGCTGGCCGCGTTCCGGATCAGGTACCGCCAGGAAGTGGGCCTGCTGCACGAAGAGCTCGACGAACTCGAGCGCGCCCTGGACGAGGCCACGAGGACCGAGACCTCCGATGCCGGGCCGGGCGAGGGCGCCGAGGCAGCCGGGCCTTCGCCGGACCCGATGCCGGAGTCGCCGCCTCGCTACACGTCCGACGCGGCACGCAAGCTGTTTCGCGACGTCGCGAAGGCCGTTCACCCCGACCTCGCCCGCGACGGCCTGGCGCGCGATCGGCGCCACGCCCTCATGATCGAGGCCAATCGCGCCTACGCCCTCGGCGACGAGGAGCGCCTCCGCTGGATCCTGCAGGCGTGGGAGCGCAGCCCCGAAGCCGTGCAGGGCACCGATCCCGGGGCCGCGAAGCTGCGGCTCGTCCGCCGCATCGCCCAGATCGAGGAACAGCTCCGCGCGCATGCCGAACACCTGGCGGCGCTGCAGGACTCGTCGCTGTGGAAGCTGAAGGCCATGGTCGACGAGGCGGCCGCGCAGGGGAGGGACCTGGTGGGGGACATGGTCGGGCGGCTGAAGCGCGACATCATGGTGGCCCGCAACCGCCTGGACGCGATTCGGTGGCGTCGGTGACCTCGTCGTCTTGACGTGACCCGCCGCGGGCTCCATCGGCGTGGTCTCCCGGAAGGCGCGGCCGGAACGGCTCCCATCAGCCGGTCGTCCTATGCCCCCAGCACGACGTGGCGTGTCTCGGCGAACTCCCGCCTCAACTCCGCCCGCACGTCCGGGTGCGCGATGCCGATGAGCGCCTCGGCGCGCTGCCGGAGCGACCGGCCGAACAGGTTCACGGCGCCGTACTCCGTCACCACCCAGTGCACGTGTCCCCTCGTCGTCACGACACCCGCGCCCGGCTTCAGCGCCGAGACGATGCGCGAGACGCGGCCGCCGGCTGCCGTCGACGGCAGCGCGATGACGGGCTTGCCTCCCTGGGACAACGCGGCCCCGCGGATGAAGTCCATCTGCCCGCCGATGCCCGAGTAGATGCGAAAGCCGATGGAGTCGGCCACGACCTGGCCCGACAGGTCGATCTCCAGGGCCGAGTTGATGGCCACCACCTTGTCGTTCTTCCGGATGAGGGCGGTGTCGTTCGTCCGATCGCACGGGTGGAACTCGACGAGCGGGTTGTCGTCCACGAAGCGGTAGAGCCGCTCGCTGCCGAGGACGAAGCTCGTGACGATGCGTCCGGGATGCACCTTCTTCCGGCGGTTGGTGATCACGCCGGCCTCGACGAGGTCGAGAATGCCGTCGGAGAACATCTCCGTATGGATGCCGAGATCGTGCTTGCCGCCGAGCCGTCGGAGCGCCGCATCCGGAATGGCGCCGATGCCCATCTGCAGCGTCGCGCCGTCCTCGACGAGCGCCGCCACCTGCGCGCCGATCGCGTCCTCGACGGCCGTGGGCGGGGCCGTCGTATGCGTGGGCAGCGGCCGGTCGGTGTAGATGCACGCGTCGATCCGCGAGAACGGCACCAGCGTGTTCCCGAGGGTGCGCGGCATCTGCCGGTTGATCTCCGCCACGATGTGCCGTGCCGAGAGCGACGCCGCCAGTGCCGCGTCCACCGACGTGCCGAGCGAGCAGCAGCCGTGCGCGTCGGGCGGCGACAGCTGCAGCAGCGCGACGTCCAGCGGAATCCGGCCGCTCAGGAAGAGCGCGGGGATGTCCGAGAGGAAGACGGGAATGAAGTCGGCCGCGCCCTCGTCGATCGCGCGACGCACCGGGGGCCCGGCGAAGAGGGACACCGACAGGAACCGCCCGCGGTGCCCGGCGTCGACGAAGGGCGCGGGGCCTTCAGTGTGCAGGTGATACAGCTCGATGTCCGCGAGGGACTCGTTGCGGACGAGCGCCTCGACGAGGGGCGTCGGCGTGGCCGCCGCGCCGTGCACGAACAGGCGCGAGCCGCTCCTGACGATGGAGAGCGCCTCGTCGGCCGACGCGGCGACGACAGGACCCCGGGGCATGCGTCCCATCATCGCCGATGCCGGGCGCTCCCGGTCAACGTGGGCAGGCCGCTACTTCCCGTCCAGCTCGTCGTAGATGGCCTGCACCGCCGCCTTCAGGCGCGTGGCCTCGTAGCCCGGATACCTGCTCATCCACGTCGTCTCGGCCGCCGCCTGATCCACGGTCTTCCCCGCCTTGTGCGCCGCTGCGGTCTGCGTGTAGAGCTCCGCGGTGAACTGCTGGAAGCGCGCCAGGTCCTTCCACCCCGCCACCGGCTGGTGCCCGCCGATCACTGTATCCACGTTCTTGACGTTGTCGAGCACCTTCTTCAGGGTCTGCGGCCACTCGCGTCCGCTGCCGCCATTGGTCCGGTCGATGAACGGCGCGTCCTTCCAGGGGAACATGTCGCCCGCCTGCATCGTGCGAAGCGCGGTGTAGACGATGAAGGTGTCCCCGTCGGTGTGGCCCCGGCCGAAGTAGTAGAGGTCGATCTGGTCCCTGCCCGACCCGAGCGTCAGCCTGTCCTTGTAGGTGCGCTTCGGCAGGAACTGCGCCTTGTCGCCCTTGAAGGCGTCCATGCGGGCCATGTTGGCCTTCGTGTTCTCGTGGACCACGCTGTCCACGGAGGCGCCGAAGAACTCGTTGCTGCCGGTGTGATCGCCGTGTGTATGGGTGTTGATGATCGTGGTGACGGGCTTGTCGGTCACCGTGCGGATGCGATCCAGCAGCGCCTGGCCCCAGCCCGCGAGCTTGGTGTCCACGACGACCACGCCCGTGTCGGTGATGAACACGCCGGTGTGGCCGCCCGCGAAGGTTTCGCGCGGCACGGGATTCGCGCCGGTGATGATGTAGAGGTTGTCCTTGACCTTCTCGATCGTCGTCGCGGCGAGGGCGGCCGCAGAGGGCGCCGCGGGCGGCGCCTGCGAGGCGGCAACGGCCATCGACAATCCGCCAACGGTGATGATCAGGGCGAGCGTGAGTCCTCGTGTCATGGTGGTCTCCCGAAGGCCCTCTCGGGGCGAGCCGAAAGTATACGTGAAGGACCGCGCGCCCGGAATGCCCGGCTACCAGCCCGGCAGGAGGTTGAACGCGAACATCCACCCCTGGTTCCGGCGCTGAAACGGCTTCACGACGTCGAACTCGGCCACGGCGAAGCCGAGGAGGTTCACGCGGAACGCCACGCCCGCCGAGGCGACGCCCTCGCGATCGCCGCCGAAGAGGTCCGGCTTCCGGTCCCGGCTCCACGCCACGCCCGCGTCCGCGAACAGGGCGACCTCGACGGGAATGGGCCCGTACATCCCCCGCGACAGGCCGAACGGCCGGAGCAGGGGGAACCGTACCTCCGCGCTCCCCACCATCAGGCGGCTGCCGAGCAGCCGGTCGATGGCCGGGCAGTCGCTCGTCGCATCCGGCACGCAGTCGCTCGAGTCGAAGCTGGTGACGTCGTAGCCGCGCACGAGGCTCGGATACCCGATGTAGAGCGGATACAGCCGCGCGTCCTCGCCGCCCTTGCCGTACCGCCCGTAGTGCAGTCCGCGGATGGCGAAGGTGTAGAAGGGCGCCGGCATGAAGTAGCGCCGGTAGTCGGCCAGCAGGCTCGTGAAGGTGATGGTCCCGAACGCGGGGCTGGCCTCGAGGCGGTACCGCTGGCCCTGGATGGGGCTGGTGGCCCCGAATGTGGACGTGTCGAACACGAACGCCGCCGACGAGGTGCCCAGCGTCAACGGGTCGCCAAGCGACGTCGTCTCCGTGGCGTCCTCGTAGAGCTGACCCGTGAGGATCGAGTACGACGTGGTACGCACGATCTGCTCGAAGGAGACGTGCCCGATGCCGCCCGTGAACTCCAGGCGGCGCGCACGGTCGAACGGGTAGGCCACGACACCCGATGCGGACCGCTCGGTCTGGCGATAGATGAAGAGCTGGTCGGTCTCGATCAGATCCCCGTTCGGCGCACGCTGGACGATGGACTGATAGCCGCCGCTCAGATACGGGAACTGCCCGCCCGTGGCGCCCCAGTTCCACCGTCGCTCGCGATTCAGGTACGCCACCTCCGCGCCGATGTCCTTCACGCTGAACTCGCCGGTCAGGCCGGAATTGACCTGGACGGCCGTGCCGAGCAGGCGGTTCTCGAGCATGTCGCTGAAGATCAGGCTGAGGGCGCCGCCGAGCGAGGTGCCGAACTGGCTGACGCCCACGCCCACCGTGGGCTGCCCCACCCCGGAGAGCGACAGCCTGGCCTTGTAGGGCTCGGTCGTGAACGCCGAGGCATCGACGGCGCCGGCGGCCGCATCGGCCAGCGTCGCCGTCACCTCGCTGGCCTTGCGCTCCGCCGGTGGGAGCTGCGCGGCGCCGGGCGGAAACGCTGCCACCGCGCCGGCAGGGGCCGCCGCCTCCCGACTGTAAATGTCGTACCGCCCCGCGTCGTACACCGTGAACGCGATGGTGCCGGTGCCGGCCGCCACCGAAAGGGCCGGGCTCGCCGCCGTGATCCCGCTGATCCCCGTGCCGACCCTGGTGACCTGTGCGAGCACACCGGTCCCGATCTCGACCCGGTACACGTTCGATACACCGTCGGGATCGCCGATGAAGTACAAGGCCTTTCCGTCGGGCGACCACTGTGGGTTGATGTGCTTCCCCGTCTCGAAGGCGCTCACGGGCTCGACGGCGCCGCTGTCCGCGTCGGCGAGGACGAGACGCCAGGAGCCGGCGGCCAGCGTGCCGAGATTGGTGGAGAACCGATCGGTCGCAAACGCGATGCGCCGGCCGTCCGGTGACCACGCGGGCTGGAGTTCGGCGAACGCGTCGTTGGTCAGCCGGCGCACGGTGCCGGCCTGGATGTCGTACACGAAGAGATCGGTCAACCCCTGCGTCATCCCCGTGAACGCGATGGCGCGGCCATCGGGCGCCCACGTCGGGTTGAAGACCTCGTCCACGTCC
>CAUJDN010000058.1 GCA_963169195.1 Acidobacteriota bacterium
AAGTCCCGGGAGATGCCCATGTACCGACCGATTGCGCTCGCGGCTGCCCTGGTGTTCCTGGCCTCGACCGCCCTGGCGCAGGACCACTCCACCCGGCTGGCCGATCTCGACCGCCGCCTCGCCGAGGCCCGCGTGCTCGCCGCCGAGCTGCAGGGCACCATCGCCGCGCTCACCGCCGAGCTGCAGGCGCTGCAGCGCCAGCCGGCGGCCGCGGCTGCCGATGCGCGCGCGCCCATGGCGTCGATGCCGGCTGGGGCCCAGCCGCCTGCCGCCCAGCCGCCCGCCGCGAGGCCTCCCGTCGAGGGCGATGCCGCCTCGTTTCACGAGCAGGTCGTCCGGACCGACCTTGCGACCGACGAGCGCGGACACGAGATCCAGGCGGCGCCCGAGCTCTTCGTCCAGACGCGATTCCAGGCCCTGGCCATCGACGAGGCGAGCCCCGAGGACGCGCCGACGAATTTCGAGCTGACGCGCATGGAGACCCGGTGGGCGGGCCGGCTCGCTCCCAGGGTCGGGATGGGATTCGAGCTGCAGTATCACCCCGCCCCGGACGGGGCGTCCTTCGAAATCATCAACGACGCCTTCGTCGAGTACTACCCCACGGATCGCCTGACGGTTCGCGTGGGACAGTTCGTCAAGCCGTTCGGCTTCGACATCCAGCACTCCAGCGGCGATCGCGAGTCGCCCGAGCGCGGCATCTTCGCCGGGTACTTCTTCCCGGGCCAGCGCGATCGCGGCGCGATGGTTCGGGCAGGCCTGGGACGCGGCGTCGAGCTGTACCTCGGAGCGTTCAACGGCAATCGCTTCTTCACCGATCGCGATCGACAACTGAACTACAACGGGCGCCTCCGCAAGGTCTTCGCGACGATCCCCCTGGCCGTCGGGGTGTCGGCGCAGGTCGGGCGGCAGCTCGTGCCCGAGGGCATGGACGGCGATGGCCGCGAGAACCTCGTCGGGGCCGATCTGCAGTGGGCCTGGCGCCGCCTGGGCGTCCGCGCGGAGTGGGTGACGGGCGATCGACCGTCGACGCTGCTCGAGTTGGAACCCGAATTCGCGCCGGCCTACGTGCCGGGGGCGCGATCGAGCGGCGGCGCGCTGTTCTCGCTCCTGCGCCTCACCGACCTCGATCAGGTCTACGGGCGCTACGACCACTTCAACGGCGATCCGGTGTACGGGTACGACGTACGCGCGTTCAACATGGGCTACCTGCGGCGGATCGGCGATCGCGCGCGGCTGGGTGTCGACTACCAGTTCAAGAACCGACTGACGGCGAACGACGACAGCCTGAACAGCCGCCTGCAGATCACCTTCAACGTCGAGAGGTAGGGTCACAGCATGGCGCGGATCGGCGCGAATCGGGGTTTCTGGGTCGTGGCGGCCGTGGTGACCACCGTCTTCGCGGGCGGGCTCTACCTGCGGGCGTCGCAGGACCCGGGCCCGCCCGGCCGTGCGCCCGGGGCGACTCGCCAGTTCGCGGGCCTCGTGACGAGCGCGGCCGGGGCCGCCACGGACCAGGGCCGTGCCGCGCCGGGTCATCCCGTCGCCGGCGCGCGCGTTCACCTGGTCCCGGTGACGGCGATCGACGTCACCAGCCGAATCACCGCCAGCGCCGTCTACGCGCCTCCGTTCCCGGCCGAGGCCTACGACGAGCCGCTGGAAGATGCGATCCGCCTCCGCGGGGGAACGTTTCCCCAGGCCACGACCGACGCGCAAGGCCGGTTCGTCGTCGCCGACGTCCCGGACGGGCGGTACTTCGTGCACGTCACGCCCGGCCCCTCGGACACCGAGCACCTGCCCGGCGGCGATCGGAGTCGCCAGAGCGTCGGGGCCGACGAGTTGCGCGGGCGCCCGATGACCATCAGGCTCTCGAGCCGTCCTCCGGCGGCGGCGCGAGCCGTGGGCAGTTCGAGGTGCCTGGGCTGCCACAACGACAAGCGGCACTGGCAGCAGACCGCGCACAAGCTGGGCTGGACCGTGCCCGGCGCGCCGGGGCCCATGCAGGACTTCTCCCGGCATCCCCGGTACTTCGAGGCGCTGGGCGCGTTTCCCGCGGTGGAGGACCACACGCGCGGTACCCGCCTCGAACTGGGCGACTACGACGCGGCCCGGGGCGACGACAAGTTCACGCTGCGCGCGTTCGGGGACGCGCGCGTCCCGATCGATCTCGCCTACGCCGACGTCTACCTCTGGCGAAACGCGCGTACCGGCACGTACACCATCACGATGGTGAACCGGCTGAACCCGCAGGACCCCAACAGCCCGGCGCACCTGGAGGTTCAGCTCCTCTACGGCGGGGCCGTGCACGACCAGCGCTACATCGTCTCCGTGCCGCGCGGGCTCGGTGACCGCCAGGGGTGGTATACGGTCCTCCGCTACAACATGACCGGTCGAGACGAACGGTTGAACCGCGAACGGCGCGTCTGGCACGACTACAAGTTCTACTTGTGGTGGTCGGCCGGCGCCGACGCGAAGTACGGCACTGTGGACGACCGCCTGGCGGCCCCACCCATCAACAACAACGCCGTGCAGACCATGTGCGCGGCGTGTCATTTCACTGGGTGGGAGCGATACCTGGACACCTCGACCGGTCAGTACCTCGCCCGAGCCGTGAACGACCCGGGCGGCGAGCTGAACATGGACGACGACTCCGAGCCCGACGAGATCAACGTCGGCTGCGAGAGCTGCCACGGGCCGGGTTCCGAGCACGTCACCGCTGCGGGCCGCGGTCGTTTCATCGTGAATCCGAAGTACCTGTCGGCCGAACGGGCGAGCGTCGTGTGCGGGCGCTGTCACGATCGGCGGCAGGGCTATGGCGGGCCCATCGTCGGCTACACCCAGGCGGTCAGCGACTCGGGCGAGCTCGCGAGGCCGGGCATCGGCCGGCACGAGCTGATCACGAAGTACACCGATCCGGTGAAGAAAGGCCCCACCATGCGGGGCGGCGGCCGCGAGGACAACATCTGGCCCGACGACGTGCACTCGAACAAGCCGCACCAGCAGTACGCCGACTTCCTGAAGTCGACGATGTACCGCAACGATCGGCTCCTGGTCACGTGTGCCGACTGTCACGACATGCACGGCGGCACGCCGAATCCGCGCTGGCTCCTGCACACGGCCAGCGACCCGACATCGCCCTTGTGCCAGCGGTGTCACGCGGTGGAGCCGCTCTCGCACATGGAGACGAAGCTCAACGCCCGGATGAAGGGCCTGCAGACGCGCTGCATCGACTGCCACATGCCCGGCACCGCCAACACCGGGGGCGTGGCCGGCGAGTACGGGCGGATGATCAGGACCCCGCCCCATGCCAGCGCGCAGGAGGAGGAAGCGAACGCGTACTGGCACGGTTCCCTGCGCTCCCATGTCTTCGACGTGCCCATGAAGACGAACGTCGCCGTCCGGGGCGTGGCGCCGGGACGGGCGATGCCGATTCCGTACACCGCGGCCTGCGGCACGTGCCACGTGGTGGCCGAGCTGCCCTTCAAGTAGAGGGATGTGTGAGACGGCCAGTCCCAAAGATGGCACGTGGCGCGTTCGTGCTGGCGTCCGCGCTCGTGCTCGACAGCGCGGCTCTGGGCGCGCAGGCCCCCGAGCCCCCGCAACTGCGGGTCGGAGTCGCCGGCCCGTCGCACGCGATCGACGGGCGTCTCGACGAGCCCGAGTGGGCGGCGGCCACGAGCACCGATGCCTTCACGCAGGCCGATCCCCGAGAAGGCGAGCCGGCCTCGGGCCGCACGGTCGTCCGCGTGCTGGCGGGCGCCAGGGCCCTCATCATCGGCGTCGACTGCGAACAGCCGCATGGCGTGGGGGTCGTCAGCTTCAGCGTGCGGCGCGATGCGGGGCTCAACCAGGAGGACCACGTCCGCATCGTCATCGGCCCTTTCATGGACGGGCGCTCCGGATACGTCTTTGCGGTCAATCCGAGCGGGGCGCGGTACGACGGCGTCGTCAACCCCGGCGGCGAGAGCGACAGCCCGGAGTGGGATGGCATCTGGGACGCGCGGACGGTCCGTCACGCGCGCGGGTGGAGTGCGGAGATCCGGATTCCCATGCTGACGCTCAGCTTCAATCCCGGGCTGCGCACCTGGCATTTCAACGTGCAGCGCCGGATCCAGGGCCTGCTCGAGACCGATCGCTGGGCGTCGGCCGCGCGGCAGTATCAGGTGACGCAGACCAGCCGTGCCGGCCTGCTGACGGATCTCCCGGAGGCCGATCTCGGACGGGGGCTCAGCGTCCGCCCGGCCGGACGGGCGGGCGCGGGCGTTCCCTCGCCGGGCGCCGCGGTGGAGGGCGACGTCCGGGCCAGCCTCGATGTCACGCAGCGTCTGGGCGCGAACGTGCTCGCCTCGGCGACGGTGAACACGGACTTCGCGGAGACCGAGGTCGACACGCGCCGGACCAACCTCACGCGGTTCCCGCTGTTCTTCCCCGAGAAGCGCACCTTCTTCCTCGAGGGCGACGACATCTTCTCGTTCGGGCTCGGCCTGAACCAGGACGTGCTGCCGTACTTCAGTCGCCGCATCGGCCTCGTCAACGGTCGGGAGGTGCCCATCATCGCCGGCGGCAAGATGAACGGACGGAGCGGCAGCACCAACTTCGGCGGCCTGGTCATCGGCACCAACGACGAGGAAGGCGTCGTGGCCGATGAGGCCGTGATGACGGTTGGACGGGTGAAGCAGAACCTCTGGCGCGAGTCGTGGATCGGCGGCATCGCCACGGTCGGGGATCCGCTCGGGCAGTCGGGTCGATGGCTGGCAGGCGGCGACTTCACCTACGCCACCTCCCGATTCCGGGGCGACAGGAACTTCCTGGTGGGCGTCTGGGGCCTGGCCACCGACCGCACCCGGGGTGATGACGCCACGGCCGCCGGGTTCAAGGTGGACTATCCGAACGACGAATGGGACATCGCGCTCACCTACAAGCGCATCGGCGAGGACTTCGATCCGGCCGTCGGATTCGTGCCCAGGCGGGCCGTCCAGTTGATCAATCTCGGCATCGACAACAGGACCCGCATCGCCGGCGGCCCGTTTCAGCAGCTCACCCACGAGCTCCGCCCGTCCCTGGCGCTCGATCTCGCCGGCCGGTGGGAGAGCTATCGGGTGTTCTTCGCGCCCATCAACTGGCGCTTCCGGTCGGGCGACCGGTTCGAGGTCAACGCCAACCCCGTCGGCGAACGACTGGTCGAGCCGTTCGAGGTGTCGGATGGTGTGGTGATCCCGCCGGGCCGCTACGAGTGGACCCAGTACCGCCTCGAAGCCGGCACGGCGCAGAAGCGCCGGCTGTACGCACAGGTGACCTGGTGGTTCGGGGGCTTCTACAGCGGATCGATCGACCAGATTCAGTGGACGGGCGCGTGGAATCCGACCGCGCTGTTCACCGTGGAGTTCTCCGGCGAGCGGAACCTGGGGCGTCTTCCGGAGGGCGACTTCGACCAGACGCTGGTGGGCACGAGGCTCCGGGTGAACTTCTCGCCGGATCTCTCGATCGCCAGTTACATCCAGTACGACAATGTGTCGGACTCGGTGGGGCTCAACACGCGTCTGCGCTGGACGTTCCGGCCGGAGGCCGACCTCTTCGTGGTCTACAACCACAATGTGCGGTCCCTCATCGATCGCTGGCAGCTCCAGTCGAATCAGCTCGTGATGAAGGTGCAGTACGCCTGGCGGCGGTAGGCACCCCTCGACCGGCTGGCATGCGTGAGGAATGCGGCGTGCGGGCCCCGCCTGTCGGCCCATCGGCCGTAGAATGAAGCGCATGAGACACCCGCTCCTGATCGGTCTGCTGGGGACGCTCCTTGCGGTCGGCGGCTGCAACACCAGGCGCGCGGACGGTCCCGCGGCGGCCGCGGCTCCTGCCAACCCGGTCCAGGCCGAGATGCGCGCGCTGCACGACGCCACGCGCGACTGGGTGACGGCCATCGCCGACAACGACCTCGCGCGCATTCCGCCGGGGATTTCCAGGGTGCATGCGGCGCGCCAGGTCACCGAACAGGCCCTTCTGAAGGGCGAGTACAGGCCGCCCAAGGCCAGCGACGATGTCGCGGGGTTCACCAGGCAGGACGAGGCCTTCCATGACGAGCTGGTCAAGCTGCTCGAGGCGGCCCGCGCGAGCGATCTGCCCCGCGCCACCAGGCAGCTCGGCGTGGTGCTCGAGGGCTGCACCACCTGCCATCAGAAATACCGCTTCTGAGTCCGCTCGAGGGACACCGGGCGCCGGGCCTGGCCGTCACGCCTCGCCTGTGTCACCGGCCGCACCGGTTGATCGCGGTCTGACGCGCGGGCAGCATTGCCAGAAGCGGAGCCAGTGACGTCCAGTGCGCGTGCGGTCGCGTTGTCCCGAGAAATTGCGCCGCCGCATGGCCGAGGTCGCGATCGAGATCCGAGCGGGACCTGGTCAGGGCGTCGTCCACCCGCTGCGCGGCGGCCCGGCACTCGGCCGGATCCTCCGGTCCCGGCAACTGCCCGCACTCCGCCATGGCCTGGGCATAGGGCGATGTCGCCTCCGGACGCAGCGTGGCGGTGGACATCCGCAGCGCCTGAAGGCTCGTCGCGATCAGGGTGTACTGCGCCGGCTGCCACACCGCCTGCTCTGGAGGCGAGGCGTGCGCGGCCTGCTCCGCGGCGAGCTGAAGTGTGGTCTGGTCGATGTCGTTGCCCAGGGCATCGAGCTCTCGTCGCACGCAGTCATTCCAGTCCTCGAGCCGATCGCACGCGCTCTGCAGGGGATCGCAGCGCCCCCGGCCGCTGCCTTCGCGACGCTCGGCGTCGTTCGGGCGCTGAAGCGGGTTCCACCCGGGGTCCATGGACGTCGCGGCGAAGGTCGCCGCGAGGGCCAGGCTCGGAATCAGCGCCGCCGTCGCGAAGAACTTCGGCATCGTGTGCTGCGGCATCGCCAGGCTCTCGGCGCGGGACGCCTGCAGAGCGGCCTCGGTGGCCGCCCGCTCGTCGTCGAGGGCGCGCACGCGCCCAATCGGATCGGCCAGCGGGACCGCGTCCACCTTCTGCGTGTAGAGCGCAAGACCAAGCGCCGCGAAGCGATCGCCGCGTTCCTTCTGCACGGCGGTCGACTGCTCCCCGGAGCCACGCAGCTGGGCGCGAACCCGATCGAGCGGACCATCGATGGCCGTCAGCGCCGCCTTGCGCTCGCTCTCGATCCGGACGAGCGACGCGGCGTGCTGCTGGCTCTCCGCCATGAGCCGGCTCACGTCGGCAGCGAGTCCAGGAAGCTCCGCCTGCGCCGTCGGCACGTCGCCAGCCAGCTGCGCCTTCTCGGCCAGCAGTTGCTGGCGCCTGATCTGCAGGGCCGCCAGTTGGGTCTGGCTGTCCGGGGCCGGGCCTGCGGCCAGGGTCGCGAGCCGCGACTCCACCGCCGTCAGCTCGCCCGCGAGCGCCGCAGCCCGTGCCTCCAGCGTCTTCAGGGCCCTCGCCCGCGCGGCCTGTCGGTCGCGGGCCGACCGCAGTGCCGCGTCGACAGGCCGCTTCTGTTCCTCCACCGCCTTGCGCTGGCCATCGAATGTCGTGATCTCCGCCGCGCGGCGTTCTTCCAGCGCCGCGCGCTCGGCTTCGAGAGCCCTGGCCGCCGCGCTCAATTCACCGGCTCGCTCGTCCAGCCGGCGCAATTGCGCGCCCAGATCGGGAAACCCTGACAGATCGATCGGCTCCTGCCAGGCACGCTGCCCCACGACGGTGAGGGCCTCGTCGCGCTTCCGGCCTTGCGCGGCCAACCGCTTGCGCAGCTTCCGCCGTTCCCACTTCCTGCCCAGCTCTCGCCAGCCGGCGCGCAGAAAACCGCCGCGTGGTGAGGTCGTCACAGCGTCGCTGCCTGGCATGGCCGAAGCCCTCCATCGAGGAACCTTGAGGAGCCCGCGTGCGTTACGAGAGAATGCGACGATGAAGCGGCAGCACCAGACGGTCGTCTCGCTCCTGCTGCTGGGAAGCGCAGCCTATGCTACTGCCCTGGCCGGGCGTTTTCAATTCGACGACTTCCATCTGATTGTCAACAACCCGGAGATGAGCGGGGTCTCCGCTGCCTGGCACTCATTGCCGATCAGCCTGCGGCCCCTCACCAAGCTCACTCTGGCGCTCAATGTGTCGTGGCACGGCCTGCGGCCGGTCGGCTTTCATCTGGTCAACGTCGGCCTGCACCTGTGTTCCGGCATCATCCTCTTCCGCATCGCCGGGACCATCCACGGCTGGAGGTCGTCCGATGTCTCGCCAGCCTGGCTCGCCGCGGCGATCTTCCTGCTGCACCCCGCACAGACCGACGCGGTGACGTACATCAGCGGGCGCTCCACCACCCTGATGACCGCCTGCCTTCTCCTGGCCCACTGGCTGGCGCTTGGCGCACGGCCGGAGGCCCGGCATGCGCTCGCGTGGCGGTGCGCCTCGCTCGTCGCCTTTCTCGCCGCCGTGCTGTCGAAAGAGACCGCGCTCGTGTATCCGCTGCTGTATCTGATCTGGCTGGTCGTGCTCGAGGACCGCCCGTGGCCCCGGGCGCTGGCCGGTGCGGCGCCGTACGCGGCGCTGTCGGTGGTCGTCTTCGTCGGGCTCCTCGTTCACCCGCGCTACCACCCGCTGATCGTGGACGCCGCCAGCCGGCTCCCATGGAAGGACGCCGCGCTCTCGCACGCGGGCGCGGTGGTCGCGCTGCTCGGCGTGCTGATCGTTCCGTGGCGGGTCAACATCGATCACGCGCTTCCGACCGCGCACAGCCTGGACGACGTCTGGCCGCAGGTCCTGGGGCTCCTTGCGGCGATCCTGTTCATCGCCTGGAGTGCGCGGCGCTCGCGGGTGGTGCTGGGCGGCGCGCTGTGGGGGTTCGCGGCGCTGCTTCCCACGCAGTCCGTGCTCGTCCGCGAGGACTTGATCGCGGACCGGATGCTGTACCTGCCGATGGCAGGGTTTGCCCTGGCGTTCGTGGGTCTGCTGACCCACCTCAGTGCTGCGGTGCTGCGACGATGGCCCAGGGCGGGGCCGGTGGGGGCCCCGATCGCGCTGGCGATGGTCCTGACCCTGGGAGTGTCGACGGCCAGCAGAAACCTGGTGTACGGAAGCGAGGCCGCGCTGTGGCAGGACAGCGTGGCCAAAGCGCCGCACAACGCGCGCGCGCACCACAACCTGGGATACGCCTACGAGCTGGCCGGCGACCTCCAGCCCGCTGTGCGCGAATATCGGATTGCCATCGCGCTCGAGCCGGAGAATGCGAGATATCGGGACAGCCTGAGCATCGGCCTGGACAAGCTGACGGCGCGGGACACGGACGCAGGCCGAGTCCCTTCGGACCCGGCTCCGGGCAGGTCCACAGCACGAGACCCGCCGTAGGTCCCGAGACAGCGGGGGCCCGGGGATGGTGTCAGGGTTCGATCCGCTCGTGCTGCGTGCCGCGCGAGCGCTGCCGAGGTTCGTCGGCCGTTCAATAGAAGGACGGATCGACCCCGAACAGGCGACTCTTTAACAAGTTCCAGGTCGACCAGTCCCCCCCTCCCGAGAGCTTCTCAAGTTCCTTGTCGCTGAGCTCCGCGCTGGACTGGCGGGCGACCCAGGCACCGAGGTCGTCGACGCTGAATTCGTATCCGAGCGTCCGCGCGTGCGAGACAAGCGATGGCGGATCCTCGAGTGACCTCACCGCCGCCTGCAGCTCGCTCGATTCACGCACGGCCGCCACGAACCGCTCCACCTCGTTCGTCATAGGACCCCCTCGCGGCGATGATAGCCCACTCACCATCCACGATCGATCGCGCGCGCCGGGGTTCGCCAGGCAGGACGAAGCCTTCCATGACGAGCTGGTCAAGCTGCTCGAAGCGGCCCGCGCGCGCGATCTACCCCGCGCCACCAGGCAGCTCGGCGTGGTGCTCGAGGGCCTGTACCCTCTGCCATCGGAAATACCGCTTCTGCGTCCGCTCGAGGGACGCCCGCCACGGCCGGTCGCCATCGCCGGCTCCCCCCGGACTGTTCGGAACCTGGCCTACCGCGGCCAGGACGCCCACACGGCCGACATGCCCGCGTTGTCGATGGCGAACGGCGCATGGCGGATGCCGCCGTAGACCGGGTTCAGCACAGCCACCGGGGGCGGCCCGAAGTGGCCAAGCCCCAGGGAGTGGCCGTTCTCGTGCAGGGCCACGGTCTCGACGTCGATGCCGGGCAACGCCACGTCGATGCCCCAGGGGTTGCCGGCCCGATCGTTGCCCGGATCACCGAAGGTGTCGTTGTAGTAGACCTCGTTCAGCGCCGTGTCGAGATAGTTGTCGCCGTTGATGTCGGTGGGGTTGCCAGCACCATCGACGAAGATGAAGCTCACCGAGAACGCCAGGATCCCGCGGCCGCCGCCCGGACCGCCGACGGCCTCGAAGTACGCGCGAGGCAGCCACCCCGCGTTGACGATGTCGGCCAGGAACGGGTTGCCGGAGCCGCCGAAGCCGAAGAACGCGTCGAAGATGTCCGGGTCCGCCCCGCTGTCCGCGCGCTTGACCAGATCAACCTTCATGAAGGGCTGCTGCTCCTGCCAGGTGTCGAAGGCCCTGTCGATGGCAGCCTCGGTCTGAGCGCTCGTCAGCCCGCTCGCCGTGGCGCCGTCGCTCTGATCGACCAGGTAGGTGATGCGGTCTCCGTCGGCCAGACGCCGCGGGTCGTTCCGACACGACGAGCCCTATCTTCGTGCTTGGTCTGACCCAGCGCACGGGAATCAACCACCTCACGGATCTCCTGCGCCTGCACCCACAGGTTCGACCGCCGGAACCCATCTGGGAGGACTACCTCGTTCACGAGCTCCACCGGCTCGAGGACTACGTCACGTCCGTCGCGACGCACTGGAATCCCCGTTGGAAACCGGAGGGGGCCGCGAGCGCCCTTCGCGAGGCGCTGGGACGCGGCCTCGCGGATTTCCTCTGTGGCATCGGTGATCCCGCCTGGCGGGGCGATCTCGTCCACCCGTGCCCCATCACGACCGGGCCGGACAGCCGCCCCCTGGCGCCGCGCTGCGTGACCAAGACGCCGAGCACTCAGGACCTGGCGCTGCTCCACCGGTACCTCCCACGCTCGCCGTGCCTCATCCTCGTCCGCGACGGTCGTTCGGTGGTGGCCTCGGCCGCGAGAGGATTCGGGACGGACTGGCGGAAGGCCGCCCACCTGTGGGCGACGCGCGGACGCGGGCTCCGCGCGGAGCTGGAGTCGGGCCCGGCGGCCCGGCGGGCCACCTGGAAGGTCGTGCGATTCGAAGAGCTCGTGCGGCGACCGGAACCGATTCTCCGCGAGGTCCTCGCTCACGTCGGTCTGGCGACGGCCGACTACCCGTTCGATCGCGTGCGCACCGCTCCCGTGATCGGGTCCTCGTACCTCCAGCCGGACGGCGTCGTGACCTGGAAGAGCCTGCCACGCCCTGCGGGCTTCGACCCGACCACACGCTTCGCCGACTGGCCGGCGCAGCACCATGAGGAGTTCGAGGCGATTGCGGGAGACGTGCTCGACTATTTCGGATACGAGCGGCATCGTCGCGCTGGCCATGCCAGGCGGCCCCGACGAGAGACTGCCGCCAGGGTCTCGAGGACGTCGCGAGCGAGGGGATGAGCGTCCCGCCGGACGCCGGACCGAGCCCGGGGGCGTTCCGCGGGCGCACACGCACGGAGCAGCTCTCGTGCTGGACATTACCGGCCACCGGCGGCGAGCCTCCAGCCGTCACGAGGCCAGAGTCCGGACACCCGGACCGCGATGCGGAAGCGGACAGCGAGCGGGTTGGCCGACCTCCGCAGCAGCGGCATCGGCACGACACCGGGGCCTCTCCGGTGGCAACCCGATATGCCGCAGACGGCCGCGGTCACCGTGCCTGCCGCGCGTCGACGGCGTCCACCGTGCACATCGGGCGGCGTTCCTCGAACGCGAGCGGTACCGCCGGTGGCTACCGCCGCTCGTTGATGAACCTCGGCTGCACCGAGTCGGCGTACGCCTCGGCGTGCCGACCCGGTGGTAGCAGACCTGGTGGTTCTCGTTGATCGACGACAGCTCCCTGCCCTTCGCCGGCGCAGGATAGCGGCTGTAGTAGAAGCCGTTGCCGCGCCAGGCGACGCCAGAAGACCCTCACCCACTCGACCTTGTCCGCCAGCGGCTTGCGCGTCGCGAGGTCCAGGACGTCGATCGCCTGCCAGTCGGAGCCGCTTTGCGACACCGTGTAGGCGAGCAGCCGTGCGTCCTTCGGGGCGGCGTAGCCGCCAAGGCGGACGGTGCCGTCCTCGGACCACGCGGGAACCCGGGTGCCGTGGAGCGGCTGACGCCGAAGGGTCGGGGGCTGGGGACCGTCCGTCGTGCGCCGGGCGTCGTAGTGGTCAGCAGGGGTCACGAGCATGTTCAAGATTCAAGACTTCATGATTCTCGGCGCGGCGTTCGTCTCGTTCCTGTTCTCCATCTCGCTGTGGTTTGGCGCTCTCTGGCCGCCGAATCGAGAGGCAGGCATATTCGTCGGGCTCTGGGTGCCGTCGATCCTTGCCGCTGGCGTCTACGTCCAGCTGCGCGCAGCGAGGCGATGAACAATGGACCTCTGGATTCTGACCGTTGGTGTTGCGACCTTCGGTCTGTTGATGGGTGGGCTGGCCTTCACGATCAGGGAGTTCCGGCACATGAAGCCGGGCGACACCGACGGCATGCGCCCGTAGAACGCCACTTGCGGCGGCTAGCGCAGGGCTGCGATCGCCGCACTCATTGCCATCATCAGCGCGGCGGGCATCCGCTTCATCGGCGGGTCGCCCACCTTGAGGTGCATGGCAATGGCGCCAATCATGAGCGCGGCGACGAGACCCGCGGCCTCGCGCACCGGCAGCGCGAACCACACCCCAGCCAGGAGGACGATGGCCGCGCCGATCTTCAGCGCGCCCACAACATCATGAACGGGACCCCACCCTTCGTTCAACGCCACCGATGCCTGCGGCGATTCCAGGGTTCGATTGAGTCGCTCTCGCGGGTTCGAAGGGCATGACCGGCGGCGGATGCAGGTTACCCAGCCGTTGCGCGGCGCTGGTGGCAGACGGCGCCCGGATCATGACCCACTGCGATGCCGGCGCCCGCACGGCGGCGCTCGGCGAAGAAGTCCGAGAGCAGCGCTCCGAGGAGGTGGTGTACTCTTCGCGTGCGCCCCACGATGAGGCCGCTCGTCCGATCACTCGCCCTCGTGTTCGCCATGCACGCCTCCGCCCACGGTGCCGAGAAGACCCTGTTCGATTTCGCCATCGCGGCCGATGCGCGCGCCTGGCAGATCGTCACCGACGACGTGATGGGCGGCACGTCCTCCAGCCGCATCGAGATCGTCGATGGCGTTGGGGTGTTTCGCGGCGAGGTCTCGCTCGAGAACAACGGCGGATTCGCCTCGGTGCGCTCGCTGCCGGCTGCCCACGAGCTTGCGGGCGCCGGCGCATTCGTGATTCGCGTGCGCGGGGACGGGCGGCGCTACACGTTCACCGCCCGCACGGTCGAAGGCTCCCACGCCACCGTCTACCAGGCGACGTTCCAGCCCGCGCCGCACGAGTGGACGGAACACCGGCTGCCCGTTGCGGCGTTCGTGCCCACTTTTCGCGGTCGCGTGCGCGCGGGCGCACCCGCGCTGGACGCGGCGACAGTCGTCTCGGTCGGGTTTCTCATCTCGGACCGCCAAGCCGGCCCGTTTCGCCTCGAGATCGCGTGGATCAAGGCGGCGAAGCCGGCTCGGCCATGAGGCAGACAACGCGCAATCTGGTGCTGGTTCTCGGCGATCAGCTCGACGAACGGTCCTCCGCGCTCGATCGTTTCGACGCGGGTGTCGATGCGGTGTGGATGGCCGAGGTGGACGAGGAGGCCACCCACGTCTGGAGTCACAAGGCGCGCATCGCGCTCTTCCTGTCGGCCATGCGGCATTTCCGCGACGCCTTGCGGAAACGGGGGCTGCGCGTGGAGTATCGCGCGCTCGACGCCGCCGGCCAGCCGTCCGACCTCGGCGCCACCCTGCGAGCACCACATGACGGACATCGCACGGATCGTCTCGGCCGAGCCCGTCATTCACGGCGTGCTGAAGATCACGTGGAACGACAGGTACGCGGCCGTCGCCGACCTTCGCCCGGTCATCGCTCGAAGGGGTGTGTTCAGGCACCTGCAGGATTCCGACCGCTCGGCGCGGACTCCCTTCGCCAGCGCGCGGAGCGTCAGCGAGCGACGACGGAGTGCGGTGGGCACGGTGCAGGGCGGCAGCACTCGCCTGCCATTGGCGAATGCCGTCCCGCCGGCACCGATCGTCGGCCGTGTTCACATGCCATCGTTCGTGGGCATGGGCGAGCGCACTGCGGGCGTGGCCCAAGTTCGTCCTGGCGTTCAGGGCGGCGTCAGGGTGCTGAGCGGGCGCCCCCGGCGGTCGAAACAGGCCAGTTGCGCACCTCGTGTCGTGCCGACGCGGAGTACAGCACCTCCCGCGCCTCGGCTGTGCGGCCGAGCAGCGCATAGGCATCTGCCGGCCAGTAGGTGCACAACAGGAAGGCGCCCTCCCCGTGGGGCAGGCCTTCGACGCCGGTCTCGGTACGGTACCGGCATCGAGGCCGCAGATCTCCGCGCGCAACTCGTCCCTCAGGTGCCGCCAGCGTGCCACGGGCCCGTCGAGATCGAAGCGCCTGAAGTGGCGGATGGGACCACGCACCTCCCAGATGCCCTCGTCGGGCTCGCGCCACTCCTGCTCCAGGCGCGCCAGCAGTTCCCGCTCGATGCGCCTGGCCCGACACTACGGCCTGCACAACGGGTTCGCCGCCTGTGGCCAGGCAGCCATTGCTCGTTTCACGCCGTGGAGGTACGCTCGGCGGCGATGTCCCGGTTGATGCTCTATCTCCTCGGGTCGCCGCGGGTGGTCTATAACGGCGCGGTGGTGACGCCCCCGCGGGGCAACAAGGTGTGGGCCCTGCTCGCGGTTCTTGCTCTGTCGCGCGCTCCCCAGTCTCGGCAGCGACTCGCGAGTCTGATGTTCGCCGACGCCGACGACCCGTCCGGCGCACTGCGCTGGAACATCTCCGCCCTGCGCCGCCTGCTCGGCGAAGCGGCAGTCCTGGGTGGCGACCCACTGACCCTGCAACTGCCGCCCGACACGTGGGTCGACACCGAGGTCGTGCTGCGCGGCCGGTGGACCGAGGCCGTTCTTCTCGACAGCCTCGGGCACGACCTGCTCGAGGCGCTCGACTTCACCTCCGCACCAGGGCTGGAGTTGTGGTTGACCAACGAGCGCTCACGGATGGCCAGCGCTGCTTCCGGCATCCTGCGCGAAGCGGCGCAGGCCTGCCTCGCCCGCCGCAAGTATGCGAGGGCGCTCGACTACGCGACCCGGCTGGTCGGCATAAACCCGTTCGACGAGAACGCGCAAGTGCTGCTGTGCCGTGTCCTCGTCGGCTCCGGCGAGATCACCCGGGCGACCAGTCAGGCTGAGGCCGCGGCGCGTCTGTTCCGCGACGAGTTGGGCATTGAACCAAGCGAGTCATTCCGTCGGGCAGCACTTGCCGCGCCGCCCGCGGAGGTCGGGAGGTCTGCGTCGGTCGAGGCGCTGGCGGCCACGATCGAGATCGGTGAAGCATCGATCGCCGCCGGCGGATGGCAATCGGGGCTCGACACTCTGCGCGGCGCAGTCGAGGGCGCGCGTGGGAATGGCGACGAGCAGTTGCTGCTACGCAGCAATCTCAGCCTCGGAAGCGCCCTGGTGCACGCGGCGCGTGGACTCGACGAGGAAGGCGCGACTTGCCTGCACGAGGCGATTGCACTCGCCGACAGGCTGCACCGCCGCGACGAGGGCGCCTCGGCGCGACGCGAGCTGGCGTACATCGAGCTGCTCCGCGGGCGGTACGAGCGTGCACTCACCTGGCTGGACGATGCACAGCCGTTGTGCCGCTCGAACGACGGTGAGCACGCGTGGGTCGCTGCTCTGCAGGGTTTGTGCGCGACCGACCTCGCCGACTACCCCTTCGCCCGCTCGCGGCTCGAACTGAGCGTCGAGCTCGCCGCGAGGGCAGGGGCGCAGGTGCAGAGTGCCTTCGCCCGCACCTTCCTCGGCAGGCTCGAGCTGCTGCAAGGCAACCACGACGCCGCGCGTGAACACCTCGAGCGTGGGCTCGAACTTGCCCGCGCGGCAGGGTGGACGGCTTTCGTCCCGCTGCCGTTGGCATTCATCGCCGAGGCGCAACTGCTCGCCGGTGAGATCGACGTGGCCGAACGCACCTTCCGCACGGCGCACGCGATGTCTCAGCAGATCGGCGATCCATGCTGGGAGAGCCTGGGCGCGCGTGGCCTGGGACTGATCGCGGCACAGCGCGGCGCAGTTGACGCGGCGATGGAGCACCTCCACGACGCATCGACCCTTTGCGACCGCTTCCCCGACACCTACCTGTGGCTCGAGGCCTATGCCCGCGATGCCCTTTGTGCCGTCGCCACTTCCGTCGGCGACCCCAACGCGTCGGCCATGATCAGCGATCTGGAACAGCTCTCGGCACGCACCGGAATGCGCGAGCTGTTGGCCCGGGCGCTCGTGCACCGGGCCGCGCTGCAGCGCGATGCACAAGTGGCCGAGGTCGCCGCATCGCTGCTGGCGGCGATCGACAATCCCGTCCTGGCCACGTTGGTCTGAGTCCTCCCTGCGCCCGGCGATCACACGCGCCGTCACACGTCGGTGGTCCACCGTCTCCACACCGGACAACCCGAGGAGGAGCACATGCCCACGACAATTGCCGAACAAGTCGCAGCCGCCAAGCTGACCATCGAGAACCTGTCACCGGCTCAGGCCGACGCCGAGCGCGCGGCGGGTGGGGCGTTGTTGGTCGACATCAGGGAGGCCGACGAACTGGCTGCCAACGGAGCCTTCCCCGATGCGATCCATGCGCCGCGGGGGATGCTCGAGTTCTACGCCGACCCCGCCAGCGCTTACCACCGCGAGGACTTCGACCCCGGTCGCCGGATGATTCTCTGCTGTGCGTCGGGCGGCCGTTCAGCACTGGCGGTCAAGGCGCTGAAGGAGCTGGGCTACGCCAACGTGGCTCACGTCGATGGCGGCATGAAAGCGTGGAAGGAGGCCGGGCTGCCCACCGCAGCCGGCTGACGAATAGACAGCTCGGCCTGCATCCAGCGATTCGGCCCAGTCCGGGGACGCGGGCGAACCGCGGGAGCACCGTCCCCCGCCCCAGGAGGCGCGGCTACGGCACGCCCGAGGGGGGACGACAGCGCGGGTGTCCACGCACACCGCCCCAGGTGGCCCGCGCGGTGGCTGATTTCGGGGCCGCCCGGGATGGTGGGGCAGGCCTCGGGCAACCCGCACCCGGGCGCGCGGATCCTGGGGGCAGGACTGATCGGGACAGGCGGTAAGAATTGACGACGGCCCGCTCGCTCAGCCCGGCCGCCGCCCTGCACAGGTCGTGGCGCCACGCCAGCACGTCGCGGACGCGCGGCGGCAGGCTCAGCACCCACGGTCGCACTGGTGCGTTCGGCCACACGTGATCCACCAGATGGGCCGCGCGTTCGGTCATCCGCCGAAACGTCTCGTAGTGATCGCGCACCACCTGATACAGCACCGACGCGGCGGGGTCGCGCGGCGCATACGCACCCGAGGGCAGGGCCACTCGCCTGCCATGGGCGAACGCCCTGCCGTCCCGCCGGCACCGATCGTCGGCCGTGACATGCCATCGTTCGTGGGCATGGGCGAGCGCACTGCGGGCGTGGCGGCTGTGGCACGCGTTGGCGGGCGGCGACGCCAAGCGATGCGGGCGGCGCCGGTCTTGAGCCGCGTCATCTGGCTGGCGGCGTGGCTGACCCCCTCGGGGAAGATGCCGATCGACACGCCCGACTCGAGCGCGTCGAACAGCCGATCGAACGTGGCGCGGTTGTCCACGGGACCCTGGTGCGAGGGCGGCGCCGACGTGGACTCGGTGTACACCTCGCATGGCTCAACGCCGCCGTGGCGAAGGTGACCGTGGCGTTCTGATCCAGCGCCACCGACGGAGCGCGGCCGACCCTGGAGGACGAGCCGGTGCAGGTTCGTCACCTCGAAGGGCTCGGCGCTCGCGTCTCATCGCCGCCGCCTCCAAGGCGCCCGGAGGGCTTCCGTTACAGGTGCGCCTGCAAGGGCTCGTGCATCCGGCGACCGTGCTCGAGCGTCATCAGCAGGACGTCCGCCGTCACGGGGGCGCGGCGGAAGGCATCCATGCCGACCGCGCTGGCAATGGCGTTCATCACCGCGCCGTAGGCGGCGCCCACGGGCGGCTCGCCCACGCCACGGGCGCCGACGGGCGTCTCGGGATCGGGAAGCCCCACCGCCGCCGCCTGCAGCACCGGCGGGATGTCGAGGATGGTGAGCGGCTTGTTGTGGTGAAACCGCGTGGCCAGCGCCAGTCCGTAGTGCGGGTCATACACCCACTTCTGGCACAGCGCGTGGCCGATCCCCAGACAGCTCCCGCCGTCCACCTGGGCGGCCATGCTCCGCGGATTGATGACCGTCCCGATGTCTGCCATGCCCAGGTAGTCGATGAGGGTCGGCTTCCCGGTCTCGAGATCGACTTCGACCTCGGCGAACCCGGCGACGAACGAGTAGGTGGTGCCGTCTCGCGGATACGAGTCCTTGGCCACGCCCATCAGGCCCAGGCCTGCGAGCGCGGCCGCCGCGGCCTTGGTCGTGGCGTGAATGTCCTCCGGCAGCTCGTGTCCGTCGTACCGGCCACCGAGGGCCAGCGCCCTGGCCGCCGCCTGGGCATAGGTGAGGCCGCGCCCCGGATTGCCGCGCCTGAAGACGCGCTCACCGCCGATGTCGTAGTCTTCCGGGCGGCCGCCGAGGTCGTGCGCGGCAACCTCCTGCAGCTTTCTGCGGGCGTCCATGGCCGCCGCGTGATTCGCCCGCGTCATCGCGTGGATGGTCTGGCTCCCGACCGACAGGCATGAGTAGGGGAGGTGCTGGCTGGTATTGCCCCAGGCGATCTCCACCTTTTCCCACGGCACGTCCAGCACGTCGGCCGCGACGCGAGCGAGGTCGAACAGCGAGTGCGTGCCGAGATTGCCAACGCCGCTCTGCACGTACAGTTTGCCGTCGGGCCGAATCGTCATCAGGCCGTCGTGGCCCACCGACCCCGCGGTGTGCGTGCCGACCGCGACGCCGAGGCCCCGGACCTTGCTGCCGGAGCGCCGCCCGGCGCGCGCGGCACGCTCCGTCCATCCGAAGCGCTCAGCGCCCTGCTCGAGCGCCTCTCTCACGAAGGCGCTCGTCGTGTACCCGCGCCGGCCATTCCGTTCGGGCCCGAACGGGGCCTTGCCGGCGGGTGCGTTGATCCTCCGCATCTCCACCTGATCGATGCCGAGGCGGGCCGCGGCCTTCGTGACCGCCTGCTCCACGATGGCGATGCCCTGCATCTCGCCGGGTGAGCGCTGGAACAAGCGCGTCGGCGTGTTGGTGAGCACGTTGACGGCGCGCCACCGCATCGCCATCGGCTGATACAGGAGCGAGGTCGCCATGCCCGCTGCCCGGTGATCGCCGCGCTCCCCGCGGGCGCCGTTGTCCTGGACGATGAACAGGTCGAGGGCGGTGATGCGGCCGTCGGCGCGGAAGCCCATTCTGGCGCGTCCGATCATGTTGGTGCGGGCATGCCCGATGTAGTGCTCCTCCTCACGGCTGATGCGCATCATGACGGGCGCATTGGTCTTCCTGGCAAGCAGCGCCGGGATGCACATCGAGACGGCACCGCCCCCCTTGCTGCCGAACCCGCCTCCCGTGTACTCGGAGATGAAGACGACGTCCGACGGATCGACGCCGACCCAGTTCGCGACGCCGGCACGGGTTCGCATGGTGCTCTGGGTCGATCCGTGGAGGAACAGCTTGCCGTTCTGCCAGTACGCCAGCGCGCTGCGCGTCTCCAGCGTCTGGTGACTCGTCGCCTGGACGACGAACGTCTCGTCGACGACCAGCGCGGCGTCCCGCATGCCGGCCTCGAGGTCACCGAAGCTCCACTCCTCGGTGGCTTCCCCAAACGGCAGCTCTCCCTCGCCGGCCTCCGCGAAGTCGCGCTCCGTCCACTTCACCGTGCGCAGTTCCGTCTGGTTCTGAATCGCCCCTTCCAGGTCCCGCCTGGCCGGACCGCTGGCCGGCGCCAGGACGTTGCCGGCGGTCGTCGCATTCGCACCGCCCGGCCGCAGGCTCTCGAGTGGGTCGGTCACGAAGGGCAGCCACTCGAGGTCGATGTCGATGCGTTCGATGGCCAGAGCCGCCGTCTCCTCGTCGACTGCGGCTACTGCGAGAATCGGTTCGCCTGCGAAGTGCGGCTCGTTGGTGAGAGCTGGCATGTCTCCGCGCGCCGGCTCGGGCAGGTCGTCCGCGGTCAGAATGGCCCGTACGCCGGGCATCGACAGCGCGGCACTGGCATCAATTCGCCTGATGCGCGCGTGGGGCCTCGGGCTCAGCAGTAGCTTGCAGAAGAGCATTCCTTCCGCGCGGAAGTCCTCCGCGTACTTCGCCCGCCCGGTCACCTTGGCGACCATATCCGGCGTCGTGTAGTCCTTGCCCACGAGTCTGTCGTCAGCCACGTCGCGCCCTCCAGCCCAGGTTCGGGACCACATCCGCGCACGATACGCCCGGTACATGCTGGGCGTCAACGCGCGGTGGCGGGCATGCGCGGTGGCGGGCGACGCAGTGTATGAGGTGGGTTTCGTGCCACGCTGACGATCGATCTCGGCTCGACGGTCGCGGTCCGCCGATCCTGCGAAGGGGGGCTCTCGATGTCAAGGACCATCACTCGTCGACAGTTCGTGCAGACGGGCGCTGCCGTCGGGGCCGGGGCCGTCACGTCGCGCCGCGCGTACGGCCAGGCACCCACGGTCATGACGCCCACAGGGATCAGGCCGGTCGTGATCGCGTCGGCCAACGGAAACCGCTTCAAGAACGGCGGCCCGCACACGTGCGTCGAGAAGGCGTTTGCGATGATGACGAAGGGCGATGACGTGCTCGACGCCCTCATCACGGGGGTGAACCTCAACGAGCTCGATCCCGAGGAGGGCGGCGTCGGCTACGGCGGGACGCCGAATGCCGACGGCGTCGTGCAGCTCGATGCGTCGTGCATGCACGGTCCGACGAAGCGGGCGGGCGCCGTGGCGGCGATCGAAGGCGTCGAGGTGTCTGCCTGGGCAGGATCTCTGACAGACCTGCTCGCGACAAACGGGATCGTGGCATATCTGGTCGTCGAGGAGACGATTGAGTCGCGATCCGGCCAGACCGCTTTCAACGACCGCCGACTCCGATTTCACTCCGCTGCTCGCCGCCCTTCCCGGCGGGATCTGCCGTGTGCCTCACTGGGGGTACGTCGTCAGTGGACGGATGGACATGGAGTACGCGGATGGGACGCGGGAGGCGTACGAGGCCGGCCACGTCTACTGCCATCGAAGCCGTGGCGCCGCGTTGCGGCGCGTCGCGCGGGCGTCTTGGCGGCCCTCGCCGTCGTCATCTCGACCTTCACTCAATCAATCGGTGCGCAGGACAACGTACTGGATCGCATCACCGGCAGCGTGTTGCAGAGCCCTGGGACTTGGGAGTCCGTTGCGCAGCTCACGGATGGCATCGGGGCGCGCGCCACTGGCATCCCGCTCGTGGGCGCACATGTCGATTCCTGGGACCCGGCCCAAGGTGCCCTCGACAACGGGGCCGGCGTTGCCGCGCTGGTTGCCACCGCGCGCATCCTCCGGCGGTTGAACATCCGGCCCAGGAGGACGATTCGGTTCGCGTTCTGGAGTGGCGAGGAGCAGGGGCTTCTCGGGTCGCAGGCCTACCTGGAACGGCACAGGGGCGAGATTCCTCGCCTCCGGGCCGTCGTGAATTTCGATCATGGCCCCCAGGCCCCGCTCGGCTTTGCGGTGCGGGGCCGCGCCGACCTCGCGCCTGCTTTGCCGCCCGTGGCGTGCCCACGCTCGACCTGGTCGTCGAGCCCGGGGACGACGACATCCATCATCACGCGGTCACCGACACGCTGGACAAGGTCGATCGGCGGCAGTTGGCGCTCGGGTTGACGAGCGCATTCCGGCTCCGGCGGGCTCGATGACAGGAACGGATCAGCGCGTGGGCCGGCAGGCGGCGTAGGCGTCGAAGTAGCGCTGCAGCGCCTCGGGCGTCGAGCCGAACTGGTTGGGCCCGTGGAACAGGTCGACCACCACCTCTCGCGCGCGCGCGATCTCGCGCAGGCGAGCCACCGATTGCCGGTGCCGCGGATCGTCAAGCATGAGATCGAACAGATCCAGTGCGCGATACAGGGCCGCTTGCGCCGTCTCCGGGTTGCGCGTGGCCCATTTCGCCGTGCGGCTGATCTCGCTGCCGATGTTGCCGAACTGCTCGGCGATGGACATCCGCCACCATCGCTCGGCGAGATCGCGATGCCGTGGATCGGTCATCGCCGGACGAGCTCGTTGACGAGGGCCGTGATGCCGTCCCGCGTGTCCGGATCATCGACGCCGCGCGACCGGTTGCCGAACGATGGCCGCAGATTGATCATCGAGTCGAACTCCAGCCAGTCGGAGCCATCGACGTCGGGATAGAGGTTGATCCCCCACAGGTCACGCTGGGCCGAGCCCTCCGCGAGCAGCTCCGCCTCCTGGTCGGCGTGCAGATCCGCGTCGAGCAGCATCACCCGCCGTTGGAGGTCGACGACGCCCTTGATCATGTCGCCGAAGCGAGCCTGCGCGAGTGTCCGAAGGTCGGCGAGCGAAATGGTGTCAGACGGGGACACGCGTCGCATGTGGGTCGTGACCATACTACCGCACCGCGAAGGGACGCCCTCGTTCCCACGCGATCACCGACTCCCACCGCCCTTTGGCCTCCGCCAGCAGCTCCGGAAACGCGGGCTCCGGCCGGACGGAGGCGAGGAACGGATCGTTGGAACCATCGACGCCGGATTCGACATCTCGCACGCACGGCGGGCACCGGCCACCGATTCCTCGAGGCGGCCGCCGGTCCAGTGGCAGGAGCTCGTCACCAGGGCGGAGATGGCCGTCAACGGATCGATCAAGCCGATCCGGTCGACAAAGGCGCCGTGGCCGGCCGCATCGAGAGACTGGACGTAGATGCCGGCCGGCTCACGGGCCGAGTTGAACGCAACCTGCGTCCCATCCGGCGACCATGTCGGAGTGGTATTGATTGGGCCTTGGTCGGTCATCTTGATACGTGCGCCGCGGCGAAGCTCGTAGGTCCAGATGTCGCTCCCCGCAGCCTGCAACACGGCCACGATCGAGCCGCCGTCGGGCGAGAACCCCAGCCCCCCACTCGCCGAGACCAAGGGGGTGACCCGGTCAACGCCGTCGAACAGCGCCTCGGGTGTGCCCCCACCAGGGCGAAGAAATCGACCGCGGCGCGGACTCCCTTCGCCAGCGCGCGGAGCGTCGGGGAGCGACGACGGAGTGCGGTGGGCACGGTGCAGGGCGACAGCACCCGCCTGCCATTGGCGAACGCCCTGCCGTCCCGCCGGCACCGCTCGTCCGCCGTGTTCACATGCCATCGTTCGTGGGCATGGGCGTGCGTACTGCGGGCGTGGCCCGCTACGCAGCTTCCGCGTACTGCGGGCACGCCGGTGGCTACCGCCGCTCGCCGAAGACCCTCGGCTGCGCCGGATCGGCGTACGCCTCTGCCGCGGCGCGGATGCGGGCCACCAGGCGCTCGCGCTCCCCGCGCAGCGCGCCCACCTCGTGGCCGAGGCGCACGGCACGGAGCAGCCCCACCATCGACCCGAGCAGCTGCGCCTGCGCCTCCAGGATCCGGAGCGTCGCGAAGAAGCTGAGGGGGAGGAACGCGGCGGCGGCAAGGGCCCACCACACGCCGAACTGCCACGCCACGACAGCCGCCGTCGCGGCATACACGACCGGCAGCAGCAGCACCGCCGTCATCACCTTGAGCGTCGCCTCATCATCGGTGTCCTCGCTCAGCCGTCGGCCGCTGGCCGCCGCCACCCAGCCCACGGGCAGGTGAATGAGCGCGCCCGGCAGGGCCAGCGGGACGAGGGCCGCGAACCTGGCGCTCCGCCACAGGATGCGCCCCCAGGCACGCGCCATCGAGACGGGCCGGCGCAGCTGGTGATCCCGCAGGCCGAGGGCGTCGAGACGCGACTGGTAGCGCTCGAGGTCGGCGCGCAGCGCCACCATCTCCGGCTCCCCAGCCGCCACCAGGTACCGCTCGACGAAGCGCCGGCTCAGCTCGACCCACTGGTCGGGCGACAGCCGCACGTCGTCCGGCTTGTAGAGCCGGCGCGCCGCGTGCGCGACGCGGAGCGTCTCCCAGTCCGGCGCGTTGAGCGTGACCTTCCGGAGCGCCTCGCGCAGGCGCTCGGTGAGCCGCGTCACGGTCCCGACCTCGTCGGCCGCGTACTCGCCCAGCCACGCCTCGCCAATCGCCATCGGCGGGCCGTACTGGACGAGGGCCTGGCTGCGAAAGCGATGCCGGTGCACGTAGGTGAGCCCGCACGGCACGATGACGATGGGCACGCGGCGGCGGGCGGCGACGCCGAGCGCGATGCGGGCGGCGCCGGTCTTGAGCCGCGTCATCTGGCTGGCCGTGTGGCTGACCCCCTCGGGGAAGATGCCGATCGACACGCCCGACTCGAGCGCGTCGAACAGCCGATCGAAGGTGGCGCGGTTGTCCACGGGACCCTGGTGCTCCTCCACGCGCCGCACGGGCACGCCGCCCAGGCACTCGAGCACCCGCGCCAGCAGCGGGTAGCGCCACAGCTTCGCGTTGCACATGAAGTGCACGGGGCTGCGGCCGCAGGTGGACAGGAGCAGGGCGCCGTCGACGAGGGCGTTGGGGTGGTTCGCCACGAAGATGACGGGGCCGCGGACCGGCACGCCATCCGCGCCGGCCACCTCGATGCGGCGGAAGAACGTGGACACGACGAGGCGGAAGAACGCGAGGAGCACGCGCTGGGCGATGGTCGGGGCAGGCCCTGGCGCGCCGGGACCGATCGGCCCGGGAACGGTATCGCGGATCCGGTCCGGCTGTCCGCTCACGCGGCCGATTCTACGACGGTCGGGCCCCGGCCCCGGTCAGAGTGCCCCGGCCTTCTGCCTTCTGCCTTTTGCCTTCTGCCTTCTGCCTTCTGCCTTCTGCCTTCTGCGTCCCTTTCGGGTGTATAAGAAGCCGCATGTCCGTCATCGCTCAACCGGCTGCCGCCAGGCCCGTGGCCCGAGCGGCGCGGACCGGATCCATTCACCTGCAGCTGGCCTACGCGTGCGCGGCGGTCGGAGTGATCGGTTTCGCGCCGAGCTTCTGGTTCCCGCTCCTGACCGGGCGGGTCACCCTGGCACCCATCCTGTACCTGCACGCCTTCGTGTTCTACGGCTGGCTCGCGATCTTCGTGGCACAGGCGCGGCTGGTCGCGGCGGGGCGAACCGCGCGCCACCGGGAGCTGGGCGTGCTCGGCGTCTCCGTGGCCACGGCGATGTGCTTCGTGGGCGTGGCCGCCGCCGTCGGCAGCATGCGCCAGACCGCGGCCGCCGGCTTTGCCGAGCAGGCGCTTGGATTCTCGGTGGTGCCCCTCACGGGCATCGCCTTCTTCGCGGTGCTGTTCGCGTTGGCCGTGATCAACGTGCGCCGCCCGGACGTGCACAAGCGCCTGATGCTGGTGGCGACCGTGTCGCTGTTGAACGCGGCGGTGGGCCGGATATTCCTCCTCGCGGTGGGCGGGCCTCCGCCGGCAGCTGGAGTCGAGCCGCCGCCGGTTCTGTTCACCGTGCCGGCCGGCCTGGTGACCGACCTGCTGCTGGTTCCCGCCATGGTGCACGATCGCAAGACGCTGGGCCGCGTGCACCCGGTCTACTGGATGGCGGGCGCAGCGCTGGTGGCCAGCCAGCTGCTGCGCGTGCCGCTGGCGTCGTCACCCGCGTGGCACGCCGTGGCCGGCTGGGTGTCGGCGATCCTTCCCTGATCGGTCGTGGCGCCACCGCGCAACTGGCGCTGGCACGGTCGGCGCCGACCGCCCTCGCCGCGTCAGCAGATGACGAGGCTCGCCTCCACGTGGCTGGATATACTCACCTCGTGGACTTCGCCACCGTCAAGTCGGTGTTGGCGGCCTTCGAGCGGGAGGGCGTCCGCTACGCGATCTTTGGCGCGGCTGCCCTGAACCTGTACGGTTTGGCGCGCTTCACGGAAGATCTCGACGTGTTTCTGGAGCCGACGGCGGACAACATCGCGCGCCTTCGCCGCGCGTTAGCCAGCGTGTTCGACGACCCGAGCATCGAGCAGATCACTGCCGAGGATCTCCTCGGAGAGTACCCCGCAGTCCAGTACGTTCCTCCCGCTGGCACCTTCCACCTGGACCTGCTGACGCGGCTGGGACAGGCGTTCGCGTTTGGCGACCTCGAGGTCGTGCGCGCGCCCTTCGAGGATCTCACCGTGAGCGTCGTCAGCCCGCGCACGCTGTACCGGATGAAGCGCGACACCGTGCGGCTGAAGGACAAGGCCGATGCTCAACTGCTGAAGGAGCGCTTCCACCTCGAGGATCCCTGATGCCAGTCCGCAAGTTCCGCTCGGTCGAAGAGATGAACCAGCCCGTTTGGCGCGAGCCTGGCGATCCTGAGCTGTACAGGGTCATCGCGGGACTCTGGGAGTCGGGGCTCAGGGTGCATGGACGTCGATTCACGCCCGGTGTGCGCCGGTTCCGTGGCATCGACGATCTCGAGGCCGCGGGGCGACGTCCCTCGGCGGCGCGCTGATCACGCGGAGCCGCCGGTGAAGTACGCCGCAGTCGCCATCCCGAGCCGTCGGCGTGGAGGAGAACGGCGGTCCGCGCGCGGTCGAGTGTGCCTGGGCGCCGCCCTCGCGATCGCCTGCGCCGCCGCGGTCGCCGCGCAGGACCCGGGACGCGACTATCCACAGTGGCGTGGCGTGAATCGCGACGGCTCGGCCAGCGCCTTCGCGGAGCCGGCGACGTGGCCCGAGGTCCTGACCCGACGGTGGAAGGTCGATATCGGAGAAGGCTACGCCACGCCCCTCGTCGTGGCCGACACCGTCTACGTCTTCGCCCGGCGCAACGGCAACGAGGTGATGACGGCCCTCGAGGCGGCGACCGGGCGCGAACGCTGGCACACGGGCTACCCGGCGCCATACGAACCGGACGTGCTCGCGGCGGCGCACGGCGAGGGGCCCAAGGCCACGCCCCTCTTCCACGACGGCCGCCTGTTCACGCTCGGCATGACCGGCATCGTCTCCGCGTTCGATGCGGCAACCGGACGCCTCGTGTGGCAGACGCCGGACACGGCGGAGCATCCCACGTACGGCATGGCGGTGTCGCCGGTCGGTGAAGGCGCGCTGGTGATCGTCCATCCCGGCAACCACGGACCGCTGACCGCGTTCGACGCGAAGACGGGCGCGGTCAGGTGGTCCGTGCCCGGTCGTGCCGCCTACGCCTCGCCGATCGTCGTGGAGCTCGACGGCGTTCGCCAGGTGGTGACGATGACCGGCAACAGCGTGCTCGGGGTCTCCGTGTCGGATGGCGCACGGCTGTGGGAGCACACATGGCCGTCCCGCGGCACGCCGAGCGCCATCACACCCATCCGGCACGGAGAGACGCTCATCGTCAGCAGCCAGGGCATGGGCGTCACCGCGATCAGGCCGGCCCTGCGAGGCGGCGCCTGGACCGTCGAGGTCGTGTGGGAGACGACGGACGTCTCCCTGTTCCTCAGCAACCCGGTGCTCGTGGGCAACGCCCTGTTCGGCCTGTCCGAGAAGGCCAGGGGCCAGTTCTTCGCGCTCGACGCCGACACCGGGCAGGTGCTCTGGCTCGGCCCGCCCCGCCAGGCCGAGAACACCGCCGTCGTCAAGGCCGGCCGCCTTCTCTTCCTCCTGAACGACGATGCGGAGCTGATCGTGGCGAGGAGCAGCCGCATCGGCTTCGAGCCCCTGGCGCACTATGCCGTGGCCACGAGCGCGACGTGGGCCCAGCCGGCCGTCTCGGGCAACCGGATCTTCGTCAAGGACGTCTCGTCGATTACGCTCTGGACACTCCATTGAAGAGCACGCTCGCCACTGCCGTCTTCGTCTCGGTGTTCACGGCCGCTGTCACGGGACAGGCACCGGACCCTCGCCCCAGCGCGGGAACCGCCCCCCTGCCGGTGTGGGCGCCCGTCATCGTGAAACATCGGTTGAGCAACGGCCTCCCGGTGTGGATCGTCGAGCAGCACGAGCTGCCGGTCGTGCAGATGAGCCTGGTGGTCCGAGCCGGCACGGCCGCCGATCCGCCAGGGCGATTCGGGGTCGCCAGCCTCACCGCGGCGCTGCTCACCGAGGGCGCCGGTGCACGGTCCGCCGTCGAGTTCGCCGACGCGCTCGATGCCCACTTCGGCAATCTCTCCGCGTCGGCCACCGCGGACACGTCGCTCGTGCGGCTGTACGTGCCGGCCGCGGGGCTGCCCGACGTGCTGCCGCTCATGGCCGATATGGTGCAGCGCCCCACCTTCCCGGCGCCACAGCTCGAGCGCGCGCGGCGGCAGCGCATGGGGACGCTGCGCGGCGTCCGTGACGATCCCGACGCCATCGCCGCCCTCGCGTTCGCGCGCGGGCTCTACGGCCCCGCCGGCCGCAGCGCCGCGCCGCTGATCGGCTCCGCCGGCAGCCTCGAGGCCATGACGGTGGAGGATGTCGTGGCGTTCCACAAGTCCTCGTACCGGCCGGCGAACAGCACCCTGCTGGTGGTCGGCGCCGTGAAGCCGGCTGACGTGCTGCCGCTCGTCGAGACCCACTTCGGCGCGTGGCAGCCGGCTGGCACGCGCGAGACGGTCCACGAACCCGTTCCCGAGGTGCGGCGCCCCGCACGCCAGCTGCTGCTCGTGGACGTGCCGGACGCGCCGCAGTCGCGGATCTTCGCCGGCGGCGTGAGCGCCACCAGCGCGACGGCGGACTACTTCCCGATCCAGATTCTGAATGCGGTCCTGAGGGGCCGGTTCGGCTCGGCCCGCACCCCGACCCTGCGCGAATACACCACCGGTGTTCGCCCGGGCTTCGACCGGCGCCGATCCGCGGGACCGCTGGCCGTGTCCACCGCCGCGCAGGGCCACAAGACCGCCGAGGCGCTGGCCGAGGTGCTCGGTGAACTGGCCGACGTGCTGAAGACGGTTGCCGCCGACGAGCTCGCGCGCGCGAAGGGCGAGGTCGCCCTCGAGTTCTCCCGGACGTTCGATCCGACGGGCCGCATCTCGAGCCGGTTGCAGGCCCTCGAAACGCTGGTGACGCTCGACCTGCGGGACGACTACTACGCCAGCTATGCGCGGGCGATCCAGGCGGTCTCGGCGGACGACGTTCGGCGGGTGGCCGAGCAGTATCTCGCGGCCGAGCATCTCGTGATCGCCATCGTGGGCGATCGCAAGACGATCGAGCCGAGCCTCCGCGCGCTCGGCATCGGATCGCTCACGACGGTATCCGTCGACGAGTTGTTCGCGACGGGGCGGTGACCGATGGCGAGCCGTCAACCGGTGCCCGATTCACATCACAGCTTCTGCCACATCCCATCCACGATGCCGCGCAGGCGATTCGCGGCATCCGCATAGCTCTCGCCGTCGGTGAACTGCACCGGATCGCCGAACTGCAGCCGCACGCGTGCGCGGCGCCAGGGAAGCACGCCACGCCAGTTGAACGCGCGGCCGCGCGGCCACAGCTCGTGCACGCCCTTCACCGCCACGGGGACGACGGGCACGCCCAGGTGGCGTGACAGGATGGGGGCGCCCTTCTTGAAGCGCTTGACCGTGCCGTCGATGGATCGCTCTCCCTCGGGGAAGAGCACGAGCACCTTGCCGTGCGACAGCCCGAAGGCGCCGGCCTTCATCGCGGGGACGAGGTTCGAGTCCGGATCCACCGGCACCAGGTGGACCCGCCGACCGATCCATGCCATCAGCGGCGTTTCGAAGTACTCGATGGCGCCGACGAAGAACGCGTCGGCCAGCGCGCGGTACGGCAGCACACCGCACACGAAGAACGGGTCCAGGTAGCTCTGGTGATTGGGACAGAGGAGGAACGCGCCCTCGCGCGGGATCTTCTCGAGGCCCGTCACCTCGACACGTGCCAGCGCGCGTGCGAGCAGGTGGCCGCCGACGAAGAGCAGCGGCTCGACGAACGGCCGTCGCTCGAGGATCGGCCCGAGCACCGAGTCGGTCGGCGGGGGAAGGTCGCGGAGCAGGACGGACCAGGACTCGTCGGCGGCCGGGGCTTCTGGGCGCGCCTCCGGCGGGTGGGCGCCGGGGCGTGGGCGCGCCTCCGGCGCGTGGGCGGGGCGCACAGCGTCGATCAACTGCTCGAGCGTGAAGATGTGGTGCACCTGCTCCTCGGGCACGTTCACGCCGAACTCCTGCTCGAGTTCGGTGAGCAGCTCCACGCGCTCCATGGAATCGAGGCCGAGGTCCAGCTCGAGATTCGACGCCGGGCGGCACGAGACGCCCTCGGCGGCACGGCGCCGGACCACCGCCATCGCCGCGGCGACGTGCGCATCGTCCAGCCAGGCCAGGTCCTCCGCGGTGGCCTCGCCGGTGGGCGCGGCGTGATGGGGCGCCTGCTTCAGCCGCTTGAGGATCTCGTGGCGCTTCAGCTTCCCCGTCGTGGTGCGGGGCAGCGGATCGAACGACACCTCGTAGCCGAGCACGCGCTTGTAGGAGGGCAGGCCGGCGCCAAGGCCCTCCAGCTCGAAGCGCAGCAGGTCGCCCGCGTTCACGATCTTCTTCTCGCGCAGCACGTCCATGTCGGGCACGACCACCGCGTAGAGCCGCTCGTTCGCGGACCCCTCGCCACCCGCCAGCGTGGTGACGCAGATCTCCTTCACGAACGCCGACTTCCGGTAGTGCGCCTCGATCTCCTCCGGGTAGAGGTTCTTCCCGTTCGCGAGGATGATCACTTCCTTCCTGCGGCCGGTGATCGTCACGCGGCCCTCGTGGTCGATCCGGCCGAGGTCCCCCGTCAGGAACCAGCCGTCGCGCATGACCGCCGCCGTCGCGTCGGGACGGCCGTAGTAGCCCTGCATGACGATGGGGCCGCGGATGGCGATCTCGCCGTCGTCGATCTCGCCGCCGGTCTCCGGCGGCAGGATGCGCACCTCCACGCCCGGGAGCGGACGGCCCACCGTGTCGAGGTGCGCCTCGTGCGGCGTGTTGATGGTGGCCGCACCGCTCGTCTCGGTGAGGCCGTAGGCCTGCAGGATGGTGAAGCCCAGCGCGTAGAGATCGCGGCCGATGGCCGGGTCGAACTTCGACCCGCCGGTCACGAACAGCCGCATCTGCCGCCCCATCAGCCGGTGGACCGTGCCGAAGAACGCGGGCCCGAGGTTCACGCCAAGGCGCCTTGCCCGGAAGCTGATCGCCAGGAGCACGCGGAAGATCGTGCGGGCTGCCCATCCGCGCTTCCCCACCTCGCGCATGATGCGCTCGTGGATCAGGTAGAAGAACTGCGGCACGCACGCGAAGATGGTGATCTGCCGCTCCGCGAGCGCCCGCACCAGTTCCTGCGAGCTGAGCGTCTCGAGGTACACGACGCGTGCGCCCACCGCGAAGGGCAGCAGCAGGTTCGCCAGCTGCGCCAGCGAGTGGAAGAGCGGCAGCACGCCCAGCACGCTGTCGCGATCGCCGACGTCCACGACGGCGAACGCCGCGTCGCGCTCGGCGATCAAGTTGGCGTGTGACAGCACCACGCCCTTGGGATCCGACGTGGTGCCGGACGTGTAGAGGATGACGGCCGGGGCGGACGGGTCGAGCGTGGAGCCCGGAGCGGGAGGCGCTGGCGCAGCGGGGGCGTCCAGACGCGCGACCGGCTCCGCGTGGACGTCGAACGTGCGCACGCCCGGCAGGTCCGCCAGGGCCCGCTCGGCCGCCGGCCGCAGCCGCTCCCCGACGAACAGCGTGCGCGCGCCGGAGTCGCGCATCAGGATCCCCACCTGCTCGGCGGTGTAATTCGTGTCGAAGGGCACCACGATGGCGCCGCGGGAGAGGACGGCGAGGTAGGCGGCGCACCAGTGCGCGTCGTTGGGCGCGAGGATGGCGCAGCGGTCGCCGGGCTGGATGCCGGCGGCGTCCAGCCAGGCCGCCCGGTCCCGCGCGAGCGCGTGCAGGTCGGCGTAGGTGAAACGGTCGAGCGCGTCCTTCCGCTGGACCTCGACGGCCACTCGATCTCCGAAGCGCCGGACGGTCTCCTCGAAGACGCTGTACAGGGTCGGCACGGGGCGGGAATACGCTACCACGACACTCCGTGACGGCCGGCCGCCGCCGGCCCCCCGCCAGCGCCGCCGGGCGGGCGTCGGCGGGCCGGCGCGGGCGCGACGGGCCGCGCGGGTTCCGGCCGATTTCGCGCGGGACCCGCTGGCAAGCATGATGCACACGTACGAGGTGAGCTTCGAGGGTCCCGCGATGCGGGGCTCGAACAGGTGTTCAACCCATCGGGAATCGTCGAAGCGAAGGAGGGTGAGGTCATGACCGCGCTCCTTGAGAAAGCCGTGAAACCCCGCAAGCTGTCCCTCTTCGATCAGCTCCGCGAGGAAATGGATCGGATGTTCGAGGCCGCACCGCTGGTCCGGCCCGGCCTGATGCCGTGGCGGGCCGAGCTGGCGTTCGTGCCGGCGCTCGAGATCGCGGAGAAGGACAACGCGCTCGTCGTGAAGGCCGATCTCCCCGGAATGAAGCGGGAGGACGTGAAGGTGGAAGTCACCGCCGAGGGCATCACCATCACGGGTGAGCGGAGGGAAGAGAAGGAAGAGAAGAAGGAAGGCTACTTCCGGACCGAGCGGCTCTATGGCTCGTTCGAGCGGTTCGTGCCGCTGCCCGACGGGGCGCTCCTCGACAAGGCCGTCGCCAACTTCAAGGACGGGGTGCTCGAGGTCAAGGTTCCGCTCGGGATGGCGCCGAAGCCGGAGGCGAAGACGCTGCCGATCGGGTAGCGCGCCGGGCACGTCGTTCGTCGGACGGGGCGCGGCGGCAGGCCGGGACCGGGTGTGGGGACAACCGGAACCGGCAGCCGCCGCGTTCCCTTTGTACCTCCCACGGGCCAGGGGCCCGCCCACCGGCCTCGGGAGGCCGGCCCACCGGCCAGAGGCCGGCCTACAATTCCCCCGATGCTTCCTCACGGCGCCGCGCTGCTCCGCGATCCCTCCCTCAACAAGGGCACCGCCTTCACCGACGCCGAGCGCGAGGCGCTCGGGCTGCGCGGTCTGCTTCCCCAGCACGTCCACACCCAGGCCGAGCAGGTGCGGCGCGTGCTCGAGAACTTCCACCGCAAGCCGTCGGCCCTCGAGAAGTACATCGACCTGAACGCGCTGCACGACCGGAACGAGACGCTCTTCTTCCGTGTGCTGACCGACCACCTCGAAGAGATGATGCCCATCGTCTACACGCCGACGGTGGGGCTGGCGTGCGAGCACTACGCGCACATCTTCCAGCGCTCGCGCGGCGTGTTCATCAGCGCCACGGATCGGGGCCGTGTGGAGGAGGCGCTTCGGAACTGGCCCGAGCCCGGCGTCCGGATGATCGTCGTCACCGACGGCGAGCGCATCCTCGGGCTCGGCGACCTCGGGGCCAACGGCATGGCCATCCCCATCGGCAAGCTGGCGCTCTACACGGCGGCGGCCGGCATCGCGCCTGCCGACTGCCTGCCCGTGGTCCTCGACGTGGGGACCAACAACGAGGGGCTGCTGAACGATCCGCTCTACATCGGACTCCACCAGAGGCGCCTGGCCGGCGCCGACTACGACGCCCTGGTGGACGAGTTCGTCGCCGCGGCCGAGCGCGTGTTCCCCGGCGTCGTCATCCAGTTCGAGGACTTCGCCAGCCACAACGCCTTCCGGCTGCTGCGGAAGTACCAGGACCGGATCTGCACGTTCAACGACGACATCCAGGGCACGGCCGCGGTGGCGGTGGCGGGCCTGCTCTCGGCGACGCGGGCGACGGGCGGCGCACTCGGCGATCAGCGCCTGCTCTTCCTCGGCGCCGGCGAGGCGGCCACCGGCATCGCGGACCTGACCGTGGGGGCGATGGTGGCCGATGGCCTGCCCGAGGCCCAGGCCCGCGGGCGATGCTGGCTGGTCGACTCGCACGGGCTCGTCGTCGCGGGCCGCGTGGACCTCGCCGAGCACAAGCGTCCGTACGCGCACGACCACGCGCCCGTCACCGATCTGGTCTCCGCCATCCGCGTGCTGAGGCCCACGGCCCTCATCGGCGCGGCCGCCCAGGGCGGCGCCTTCACGCGCGAGGCGATCGAGGAGATGGCGCGCCTCAACGAGCGCCCCGTCGTCTTCGCGCTGTCGAACCCGACCTCGAAGTCGGAGTGCACGGCCGCCCAGGCCTACAAGTGGAGCGGTGGGCGTGCGCTCTTCGCGTCGGGCAGCCCGTTCGAGCCCGTGATGCTCGGCGGGCACACGTTGGTGCCGCGGCAGGGGAACAACTGCTACGTCTTCCCGGGCGTCGGCCTCGGGGTGATTGCCGTGGGAGCCCGGCGGATCACCAACGAGATGTTCATGGCGGCCGCCCGCGCGCTCTCGGGCGCCGTCTCACAGGCGGACATCGACCAGGGCAGCCTGTACCCGCCGCTCGAGAACGTGCGACAGATCTCCGCCCGCATTGCCGCGGCCGTGGCGGAGGTCGCCTGCGCGCAGGGGCACGCCACCGTGCCATGCCCGGACGACCTGCCGGCCTTCGTGACGTCGAAGATGTACGAGCCGGACTACCCGGTCTACGTCGAGGACCCGAAGCGGCGAATGTAGAACGTGTGCCCGCGGTAGGTGACCGGGCGCAATCGGCCGTCCGCGACGAGGCCCTCCAGGACCGACCGGGTGGCCCCGCATTTCTCCAGCAGCGCGAGGACCGAGTCCTCGCGCATGGGATGCACCGCCGTGATCCCCAGCAGATCCTGGACGGCATCGCCCGTGGCGCCGAAGCCCGTCCCCTCGAAGCCCGTGATGAGCTCGACGCGCGGCAGGCGTTCCGCGAAGCGCTGGTAGGCGCGGTTGGTGGCCTCCTCGGTGACCGGCGTCACCCAGGGCTCGGCTGGCGGGCGCGTGGGTGCGGCGATGTACGCGATGGAGGGGCGAAGCCGCTCGACGAACGCTGCGGTCACCTCGATGACCGCGTCCCCGTCGTTGACGTCCCGGACCAGCATGGTCTCGGTGGCGAGTTCCCCTCGAAACCCTGCAGCGAACCGGAGCATGCCGTCCTGGACCGTGGCCAGGTCGAGCTCCGCGTACGGCCGATTCACCCTGCGCCACGTGGCCTCGTCGGCGGCATCGACCTTGAGCGACACCCAGTCCGCCTTCCCGAGTGCCGCTCGCACCTCGGGACGCCATACGAGCGAGCCATTGGTGATGACCGCGATCGGGATCCCGAGCGTGCGCAGGCCATCGATCTCGTCGCCCAGGTCGCAATCGAGCGTCGGCTCGCCGTCGGGCACGTAGGTCAGGTAGTCGATGCGCTCGCTGCGCGCGCGAAGCTTCTCGACGTGTCGCGTGACCCCTTCGACCACGGCCCCCGGGGCCCAAATCGTCCGAGGCTCGATCTCGGTCGCCGGGGTCGGGCCGACCTGGCAGTAGACGCACGAGTACGAGCACGTCTTCGCCAGGACGTTGCCGTGCCGAGGCTCTGCCCGAGGCGGCGCGACGGAACGGGCCCGAACACGGTCAACGCCGACATGTCCAGGGGCACTCGACCGGGAGGCACACTCATGAGCGCAGTCTAGTCCATCCGTGCGAGACTCGGCCGTGTCTCGAGGACCGCGCTGGCCTCGCAGGGCTCCCGACTCCCGACGTGATCAGAATCGCTTCGTGAACACCACTTTCGCCGCCGTCCGCCGATCCAGGTTCCGGAAGCCGTTTCGCCCCGGGTCGAGCGGATCGGCATCGTCGATCCAGTTCTGGGTGTAGACGACGAAGACGTCGTTGCCGGGCGTGACGATCCAGCGGAAGCGCGACTGCCAGCCGAGGACGCGGCTCACCGAGTCGTACTGGACGTTGTTCACCAGGTACATGAACGGCGTGAACTGGTTGTCGACGGCCACGCGGATCAGTTTCGTGTCGAAGCTCCCCTCGGCCAGCTCCAGCATGTTGTACTCGAGGGTCGTGTTCACGCGGATGCCCGGCCGCGGCCGGACGTCCACGCCGATCTCGTACTCCTGGCGCGTGCCCGAGAAGAACGTGCCCCACTCGGCCCGGGGCCTGAGCGCAATCACCCGCCGGTTGGCCGTGTTCGCCGACACGCTCCAGCGCGTGAAGTGGTAGTCGCTGCCCCCGGGCAGGATCACGCCCTCGGCAATCTCGAAGTCTTCACGCAGCCGCTCGTAGCTCGGGCTGAGGTTGACTTCGAAGTTGTCGCCGCTGTGCATCTCCATCCGGAAGAGCTGGATGTTGCCGCCGGCGGACTCCATCCGGTTCCGCATGTCGGTCAGGAAGTACGGATCGATCCCGAAGCCGAGGCGTCGGATGACGGGATGCCGTGTCGCCGGCCGCGGGTTCCACCGGAACTCCGGGTTGTAGCGCCGGTAGTCGTTCCGGGGCGTGAAGCCGATGGCCGGCTCGAAGTTCCGCTGCACCTCCTCGACGTCCACGCTCACGTCCCAGATGTCGTTCGGGTACTCGACCCTCGCGCCCCAGGCGGCGCCGTCGCCGGCGTCGTTCGCGGTGGTGTTGGCGACCCAGTAGCCGGTGAACTCGAGGTTCTTGTTCCCACGGAACGTCGAGGTCGCCAGCCGCAGGTCCGCGCCGAAGGTCTGCCGCGTGGGGACGTCGGTCTCGCCGTGGGTGGCCCGCCCCGTGTAGATGGCTCCGAAGTACGACTGCTGGAGGATGCGCCGGCGCCAGCGGCCCACGAGGAAGTCCTCGCCCGGCACGCCCTGATCCTCTCCCGTGCGGACGTAGAGCGCGCCGAGGTCGTTGGCCCCCGCCTGGCCGGTGAGCTTGCTCCCCCCGATGATCCGCTGGGGCACGCCCTCGACCAGGCCGATGCGCCTCGAGAAGAACGCCCGGATGGGAAAGTCGAAGAAGGTCGCCCCATCCAGGAAGAACGTCCGGCGCTCGGGAAAGAACAGCGGGAAGCGCGTGAGGTTCACGCGCCGCTGGTCCACCTCGGTCTCGGCGAAGTCGGTGTTGACCGTCCCGACGGCCCGCAGGCTGGGGGTCAGGTTGTACGCGACATCGAGGCCGAGGTCGGCCTCGCCCACGGTCGGCGCGCCCCCGGGCGTGTCGACGTAGCCGGCGACGTAGGGCTTCACTTCGAAGCCCTTCCCGTGGCTCACCTCGTTCAGCCCGACCAGCAGGCCCGCGTTGGCCATGCGGCGCAGCCCCTGGTTGCGCTGGTGGCCGGTCCAGAGCAGCTCTTCCTGCTTGCGGCGCACGGTCCGCTGGAAGTTCACGCCCCAGGCCGGCGCGTTCGGATCGAACGCGAGGGTGCGGAACGGGATGTCGATCTCGATCACCCAGCCGATCTCGCTCTGGCGCACGCGGGCGTTCCAGATCCCGTCCCACTCGCGGTTGCTGGACCCGCCCGGCCCCATCAGCGCGTCGGCCATGAGGCCCGCCGGGTTCATCTCGAAGAAGTACCCCGTCTGCTGGTTCAGGAACGTGTCCATCGTCCACATGAACCGGTCGTCCGCGCTCAGGAACTCGTCGCGCTTGCTGGTGTTGCCGGCCAGCTTGTCGGGCTCCGAGTCGAAGCAGATGACGCCCATGTAGAGGTGGTCGCGGTTGAACGCGAAGCGCACCTCGGTCCGCTCGGTGGGCTCGGCGCCGAGCACCGGATCCTGCTGGATGAACTCTCCGCCGTGCTGCGCGCGTGTCCACACGGCCTCGTCCAGGATGCCGTCGAGGACGATGCGCTCGTTCGGCAGCATCCGTTCGGCGCGGATGATCCGGCGACCCGAGTTGAGGGGATCCTGCAGCTGCTGGGCCGGCGCCGGGAGGGCGGCGAACCCGGTGATGAGGGCGACGGCGATGCGGGGAATCAGTCGAGACATTCAGCAGTACAGGTTACGACAGGCGTCGCGCGCGTGTCTCCAATCGTCATCGGGCGCGCGCCACCTCTGCCTCTACGCCCCGCACGGCGAAGTGTTACGCTGTCGGCGCATGTCACTCGACAGGTTGAACGCCAGTCTCGCCGGCGAGGTCGCCGGCCTCGAGCGCGAGGGCCGGGCCAAGGCGCCCGAGCGGATCGTGGTCGGCTACGAGCCGGCCGAGGGCACGCGCGGGCCGCGCTATCACCTGGAGGGAAGCGCGGGCGCGTACCTGCGGATGAACGCCAACAGCTACCTGTCGCTCTCCCACCACCCGGCGCTGCTCCATGCGGCCGACGAAGCCGCGCGGGTGTTCGGCGCCGGCCCCGGGGCCGTGCGGTTCATCGACGGCACGTGTCTGCACCACGTCGCCCTCGAGTCGCGCATCGCCGCGTTCACCGGGCGCCCGGCGGCCCGGGCGTTCAACTCGGCCTACACGACCATCCTCGGGACGGCCATCACGCTCTCGGGGCCGGACACCTACTGGATTGGCGACGAGCTGAACCACAACTGCATCATCCGGGCGATGCGCATCGCCAACGTGCCGGCCGATCGGCGGTCGATCTTCAGGCACAACGACGCCGGCGACCTCGATCAGAAGCTGCGCGCGGTCCCCGAGGGCATCGGCCGCGTCGTCGTCGTCTTCGACGGCATCTTCAGCATGCGCGGCGACGCCGCGCCGCTCCAGGCGCTGCTGCGCGTGACCGCCGCGCACGAGGACCGGTTCCGCGACGGTGTCGTCACGATGATGGACGACTCGCACGGCATCGGCGCCTACGGCGCCACGGGGCGCGGCACCGAGGAGCACGCGGGCGCGCGCGTGGACATCCTCGTGGGCACGTTCGGGAAGGCCTTCGGCGTGAACGGCGGCTTCGTCGCGGGGAGCCCGGCGCTCATCGAGGCGGTCCGGCAGAAGGCGGACACCTACATCTACACGAACCCGCTCGGCGCGGCCGACTGCGCGGCGGCGGTGGCGGCGGTGAACATCGCCGACAGCCCGGAGGGGCTGGATCGGCTGGCGAACCTCGCGGCGCGCACGCGCCAGCTGCGCGACGGCCTCGCGGCGCTGGGGCTGGAGTCCATTGCCGGGCCGCACCCGGTGGTGCCGCTCCTCGTCAGGAGCACGGACCGGGTGCGCGCGATGGTGCGCGGCCTGTTCGAGCGGAACATCCTGGCCGTGGGGCTCACGTTCCCCGTCGTGCCGAAGGGCGACGAGACGATCCGGTTCCAGGTGAATGCCGCGCACACCGAGGCGGACATCGAGGAGGTGCTGTCGGCGCTGGGCGCGCTCGCGCACTAGGCCGAGGGCACGCGCTCGGGCGCGCTGGTCCACCCGTTCAAGTCCCTGGGGACCCCGCCCATCGGCACCGGCGATCGCGGGGTCGCGCGCGCCGTCAGGGGCGCTCGACGTAGAGCTGAAGTCCGGGGAGCCCGATCGGCCAGTGCGGCGAGCCGCCGGCGTCGGCCATCGCGTCAATCAGGGGACCGCCGGGCCGAAGGGCGATGACCGCCCAGCGGCGGCCGGTTGCGAGCACGCGCCCGCGGAGGCGCACGCTGACACCCTCCGCGCCGGCGCGCAGCTCGAAGTCCGTCGGGGAGCGCTGGCCCTCGACGCCGAGCGGATCGCCGATGAGCACGTGCAGCCGTCCGTCGGCGCGCACGAGGCCGGCGGCGGGCGCCTTCCCGACGATGCCCGCGGCGGCCACCGCGCGCGCGGCTGGAGGATCCTGGTGCCCGAGCTGCGCCAGCACGTCGCGCACGGCCCGGGGCTCGACCTCGGGCTCCGAACCCGCCACCGCGATACCGGCGATGGTGCCCGCGGGCAGCCGTGCCACGAAATCGGCGACGCTCGCATAGGTGACCGGCACCGGGGTCAGGCGTGCCTGCGCGTCTGCTGTCCCCGCGAGATCCTCCAGGACGTAGCGTGGTCCCGCCCGGGTCGCTCCGGCAGGGCGCGCAGGGCCGACAATCCCGATCCGCGACGCTCGTCCCTCGAACAGCGGCCCGTCGAGCGCGGCGGCCGCCGGGTTGGCGGTCTCGATGTCCGTGCCCGCGGGCACGGCACGCTCGACGGCATCGCGCCAGGCGACGAGTGGCCACGGCGCAGGCGCCGGAACGCGCCACGCCTCGGCGAGCGCCACGGCCGTCAGCCCGGCCACGAGCGCGATGCGAGCCCTCCGGTCCAGATCCGGCAGGCTCGTCAGGCCGTCCGCCAGCAGCAGGGTCGGGAACACCGCCAGGGCGGACGCCTGGCGCCCGGCTTCGATCATCGACACCATGACCGCCGTGCCGACCAGGGCGGTGCCCGCCGCATGCCGACCCCGGAGAGGCGCCAGCGCGCCGCCGATCATGATCGCCGCGAAGGGCCAGAGCCAGGGCCGGTTCAGCAGGTCGACGCCCCCGGCATCCGCGAGGGGCGCGGGGGTCCCGCCCCACCAGCCCGCGACGATGATACCGAGCAGTCCCGAGAGCGCGCGGGCGATCATCGTTCCTCCCCGCGCGTGGGTCACGAGGAGCGGCAGCGCGGCGATGGCGGCGGGCTGGAAGAGCGCGGCGGCGGCCTGCAGGACGCCGGCGGCGGAGGCGCGCACGAAGGGCGCCCGCCCGTGCGCCTCGCTGACGAGGACGGCGGCTGCCGCGAGCGCGGCCGCGAGGCTCGCGGGCAGGTGCGTGGCCACGGCGAGGCTCCCGTACGAGAGCACGCCGACGGCGAGGGCCACGCCTGCGGACATCACGGGCCCGAACCCGAGGCGAACGAGGAGTCGTGCGTTGAGCGCGGCCGTGACGGCGGTCAGGCCCGCAGCCATGGCCGCGGCACGATGCAGCGGATCCCCGATGGGGACCTCCGACAGCACGTCGATGGACCACACGCCGGGAATCGTCGGAGGCTCGGAGGGCCACGCGGGCGAGACGGGGGCCGTCCACACGGCGGATGCGGTCATGCCGGCGAGCGCCAGTCCTGCGCTCGCGGCGGCCGCGGTCCGTGCGGTCATGGCGCGCGATTATAATCCGCCCCCAGTCGTGCCCTTCGCCGCGCGCGCGTCGCTCCCACCCGTCTCCCTCGTCGCCGCGGCGATGGCGGCGGCCCTGCTGGCGGCGGGCCGGTCCGCAGCCTTCGTCGTCTGGCCCCACGCCGCCTTCGACGCCGACCAGGCCATCGTCGGGTTGATGGCCAAGCACGTGGCCGAGGGCCGTGCCCTGCCCGTCACCTTCTATGGCCAGACGTACATGCTGGCGGTCGAGGCGTACCTGGCGGCGCCCCTGTTCGCCCTCGGCGGCGCGTCGGTGCCGCTGCTGAAACTGCCCCTGCTGGGCATCAACGCCGCCGTCGCCGCGCTGCTGGTGATCCTGCTCGTGAGGCAGGCCGGGCTGCGCCCTGGCGCCGCGCTGGCGGCCAGCGGATTCTTCACGCTGTGCACGCCCATCACGGGGGCGTCACTCGTGGCGGCCATGGGCGGCAGCGTCGAGCCCTTCCTGTACGTGCTCCTGATCTGGATGACGCGCGGGCGCCCCCTCCTCTGCGGGGCCGTGGCGGGGCTCGGCGTCCTGCACCGCGAGTTCAGCCTGTACGGGCTGACGGCGCTCCTCGTGGTGGAGGCGCTAAGCGGATGGCGGGCGTGGAGAACGCTGCTGCCGCGGGCCCTCGCCGTCCTGGCGGCCTTCGCGCTGGTGCTGGCCCTGGGCAACGCGGCCATCCGGTTCGGCGACCTCTTCGGCCCGGAGATGCCGCGATTCGAACTGCCCGCGCAACCGTCGAGCGTGGCAGCGGTCGCCGCCCGCGCGCGGTGCGATGTCACGAGCGAGATCGGGCCGAACCTCGCATGGCTCGTGAGCCACAACCTGCCGACCCTGGCCGGCACCCGCGAGCGCGGGCTCGATGAGTACTACGTGGGCCAGCCCGCGCCCGCGGCGCCCGTCGTCTGGGCCGCGCTGGCCATGGGAATCCTCCTCGCGGGGGGACGCGCGGCGCTGGTCACGTGGCGGTCGCGCGCGCCGGTGCGTTGGTTCCCCACGTACCTCGCGCTCGTGGGTGCCCAGGCGATCGCCGGCTACACCGCCGGTTGCGGCGTGCGCGATCCGACGCTGATCCGGTACACCCTCCTGGCGCTGCTCGTTCCGGTGGCCGTGGCGGCCTGGCACCTCGGCGTGGAGCCCGTCCGCGCCCTGCGCCGATCGACCCTGGTGCTGCTCGTGGCCTGGATGGCCTGGTCGGGCGCGCGCCACCTGGCCGTCATCGGCGAGTATCTCGAGCGCGCGCCGGAGACGCCCCAGTCGCGGGTCGCGGCGGAGCTGGAGCGCCGGGGCATCCAGTACGCGCGCGCCGGCTACTGGGTCGCGCACTACGTCACGTTCGTGACGCGCGAGCGCGTCCGCGTGGCTTCCGACTACCCCGCGCGCATCCTCATCTACGACAGCGAGGTCTCGCGGGCCGGGCGTTCCGTGAACATCGTGCCGGACCCGTGCCCCAACGGCGCCCAGGTCGGGCCGCTCTGGATCTGCGAGTAGGCATGCCGCCCACGCATCGACCCGACGCGTCAGGCCCGGCGCTGCGCCGCGTGCTCTCCCTGCCCGCCCTGGTGCTCTTCGGCCTCGTCTACCTGGTGCCGATGACCGTGTTCACCACCTACGGGCTGGTGACGGTCCAGACGGGCGGGCGGCTGCCCGCGACGTACCTGATCACCCTGGTCGCGATGACCTTCACGGCGCTCTCGTACGGCGCGATGGTGCGCGTGTTCCCCGCGGCCGGCTCCACCTTCACCTACGCCCGGGCGGTGTTCGGCCCGCACATCGGCTTTCTCGCCGGCTGGTCGCTGCTGCTCGATTACCTCTTCCTGCCGATGATCAACTACCTGGTCATCGGCCTGTACCTCAACACGCAGTTTCCAGGGGTGCCGCCGTGGGTGTTCATCCTGGTGGCTCTCGCCGCGGTCACGATCCTCAACGTCGCCGGCATCGAGTCCATCGCGCGCGCCAACCTCGCCATCATCGCCGCCCAGGCCGTCTTCGTCGTCACCTTCGTGGCCATGGCCGTGGGCGCGGTGGATCCGGCGGCCGGAGCCTGGGAGCCGTTCGTGGGCAACCCGTCGTACGCGGCCGCCGGTGTCGATCCATCGGAGGGCCTCGGCCCGTTGCTCGCCGGCGCGGCGGTCCTGTGCCTCTCGTTCCTCGGCTTCGACGCCGTCTCGACGATGGCCGAGGAGACGCCCGAGCCGCGGCGGGACATCCCGCGCGCCATCCTGTGGGTGACGCTCACGGGCGGGTTCCTGTTCATGCTGCTCGCCTACGTCGGGCACCTGGTGATGCGCGCGCCCCGGTGCCTGCCGGCCGTGGATCCGTCCTGCACGTTCGCCGACACGGCCGCGCTGGACCTGATGGCCCGCACCGGCGGGCGGTGGCTCGGCGCGTTCTTCATCGCGGCATACGTGGCGGGCGCGTTCGGCTCCGCGCTCACCTCGCATGCCTCCGTCTCGCGCATCCTCTTCACGATGGGGCGCGTCGGCGTGTTCCCGCGCGGGTTCTTCGGCCGCCTGGCGCCGCGCTTCGGCACGCCGGTACCGGCCATCCTGCTCGTCTCCACGGTCTCCCTGCTCGCCGTGTGGCTGTCCCTGGGGCTGCTGGCGTCGATGATCAGCTTCGGTGCGCTGGTCGCGTTCTCGGTGGTGAACCTGGCGGTGATCAAGCATTACCTCGTAGACTCGCGTCGGGAGTCGGGCGTGCCCGTCGAAGCCTCGGCGAAGGCGGGAGTCGGGACGCGGGAGTCGCAGTGGTTTCGCCATGGCGTGCTGCCGGCGATTGGCTGCATCCTGACGGCGTGGCTGTGGACGAGCCTGTCCGGCGAGAGCCTGGGGATCGGCCTGCGCTGGCTCGGCGCCGGCGCCCTCTACCTGGCCTGGCTGACGCGCGGCTTCACGCGCCATCCGCCGGACGCGGCCTGATCATGGAGCACGCCTATGCTGACGATCTACTCCGACCGACACCACCGGCACCACGGCAATGCCGAGCTCATCGACGGCAAGCTGCTGCCGTGCTTCGAGATGCCCCGCCGCGCCGAGATCGTGCTGGCGCGCGTCCGCGAGGTGGGCCTGGGCGACGTGGCGGGTCCCGACGCGTTCGGCGTGGACCCCATCCTGCGCGTGCACGACGAGGGGTTCGTGGCCTTCCTGGCGACGGCCTGGGCCGAGTGGACCGCCGAGGGCCGCACCCACGACGCGCTGCCGCTGGTGTGGCCGGTCCGCAGCCTCCGGGGCGACCGCGTGCCGGAGTACATCGACGGGAAGCTCGGGTACTACTCGCTGGACGCCGGCGTGCCCATCACCGCCGGCACGTGGGAGGCCAGTACGGCCAGCGCCGACGTCGCGCTGACCGGCGCGCGCGTGGTGGGCGACGGCGCCGCGAGCGCCTTCGCGCTGTGCCGCCCGCCCGGCCATCATGCGGCCGCGGCGGCCATGGGCGGCTACTGCTATCTGAACAACGCGGCCATCGCCGCGCAGTATCTGCGCGACCACGGGTGCGATCGCGTCGCCATCCTCGACGTGGACTATCACCACGGCAACGGCACGCAGGCGATCTTCTACGAGCGTCGCGACGTGCTGTTCCTCTCGCTGCACGCCGACCCGCGGATCGAGTATCCCTACTTCCTCGGCTACGCGGACGAGCTCGGCGCAGGTCCGGGCTTCGGCTTCACGCACAACTACCCCCTCCCGCACGGCACCGCCTGGGAGGGCTACGGCCCCGCCCTGGCCGACGCCTGCGGACAGGTGCGCGCCTTCCGGCCCGACGCGCTCGTGGTCTCGCTCGGCGTGGACACCTACGAGCACGACCCGATCTCGAAGTTCCGCCTGCGGGCGGAGGACTTCCCACGCATCGGCGCGCACATCGCCGACCTGGACGTGCCGACGCTGTTCGTGATGGAGGGCGGCTACGCCGTCGAGGACATCGGGGTGAACGCGGTCAACGTCCTGACCGGCTTCGAGCAGGGCCGCTGAGCCGCGGCACGGCGGTGCGCCCGGCCCCGCCGTCGTGGTAGATTCGCCCACGCCGCACTTCCAGGGGGACGCCCATGGCTGACGAGAGCCTGCTCGGACGGAACTACACCACGGCGGACCTGGTCGCGAAGGTCACCGGCCGCGCGAAGTACGCGGAGGACTTCCGCGCCGAGGGCATGCTCTTCTGCAAGCTGCTCCCGAGCCCGCGCCCGCACTGCCGCGTCCGCGCCGTGGACGCGAGCGCCGCGCTGGCCATGCCGGGCGTGAAGGCCATCCTCCGCGCGAGCGACCTGCCCGCCGCGCCGCCGCCGCAGCCGCTCGAGGGGCGCCCGGACGCCGTGGTCCTGCGGCCCGAGGTCGCGCTCACCGACGAACCCGTCTACGAGGGCGAGCCCATCCTGGCGGTGGCGGCCGTGGACGAGCTCACCGCGGCCGAGGCCCTCGACCGCATTCACCTGGTTCTGGAGCCGCTGCCCTTCGTGGTGGATCCGCTGGAGAGCCTCCGCCCCGGCGGGCCGGACGCGCGCGTCGAGGGCAACGCATACGTCGGGCAGGAGGTGAAGGCCGTCAAGTGGACCGCGGAGGACTTCGCCGGAGCGCCGGACGGCATGCTGCCGATCGGCGAGGCCGGCGACACTTGGCAGTACGGCGACCTCGAGGCCGGGTTCAAGGACGCGGCGCTCGTCCTCGACGAGACCTTCATGACCCAGTCGTCCGGCCACATGCCGCTCGAGACACGCTCGACGATGGCGTATTGGCAGAACGGCAAGGTGTACCTGCACTGCTCCACCCAGAGCGTGGCGCAGACCGTGGAGATGGCGGCGCAGTGGATTGGCGTCCCCGCGGCCGACGTGGTGATCATCAGCGAGTACACCGGCGGCGGCTTCGGCAGCAAGATCCCCGGCTCGCCGAGCATGGCCATCCCGGCGCTGCTCGCGAAGAAGACCGGCACCCCCGTGATGATGCGCATCAGCCGGGAGGAGGAGCTCTTCATCGGCCGGGCGCGCGCGGGCCTGCTGGCGCGCGTCAAGGCGGGCTTCAGGGCCGATGGCCGCCTCGCCGCCGTGGACCTCTTCATCGTCCAGGACAACGGCCCGTACGAGAAGCAGTGGGACCACGACTCGGCGGCCAGCATCTGCTCGCTGGCGTACCAGCCGGAGGCCATGCGGTTCCGCGGGATCTCGGTGCTGACCAACACGCCGCCGCGCACCTACCAGCGCTCGCCAGGCGGCATGCAGCAGAACGCGATCATGGAGCCCATCCTGGCGAAGGCGGCACGCGCGCTGAAGATCGACCAGGTGGAGATCCATCGCGTGAACGCGCCGGCAGGCCGGGCGGCCTTCGGGCCGGCCGACGACACGGGTCGACGCAGCGCCGTGACGAGCGCGTTCGTCCGCGAGGCGCTGGACCGGGGCGCCGCGGCCTTCGACTGGCCCACGCGCCGGGCGCGGAGCGGGGAGCGTCGCGGCCCGAAGCGGCGGGGCGTCGGCGTCGCCGTCAGCCCCTACAGCGGCGGCTATTCCGTCGGGTACGACGGCCTGCTCACGATTCGCCCTGACGGGAAGCTGTACGTGCAGTCCGGTATCGGCAACCACGGCACGCACTCGGTGATGGACGCGGCACGGGTCGCCGCCGACGTCCTGGGCATGCCCTGGGACCGCGTGGAAATCATCTTCGGCCACACGGGCCGACACCTGCCCTGGACGTGCACCTCCGACGGCAGCCAGACCACCCAGGCGATGTCGCGTGCGAACCACGCGGCCGCGATGGACGCGAAACGGAAGCTCCAGGCCATCGCCGCCCGCGACCTCGGGGGCGCGGCGGACGATTACGACGTCGGCGGCGGGCGGGTGTTCAGCCGCGGCGCGCCGGGGCGCGGCCTGGACGTCGGGCAGGCGGCGGCCCGCGCCATCGCCCTCGGCGACGCATTCGACGGCCACGCGCTGCCGGACGACATCCACCCGATGACGAAGGCGTCCGCGACGGCCCTGGCGGGCCTGGGCGTGATGGGCGTCGCGAAGGACACCTATCCGCACGACGGCAGCACGCACTCGTACGTCGTCGGCTTCGCCGAGGTCGAGGTGGACATCGAGACCGGTGTCGTCGCCCTCGTCGACTTCACGGCCATCGCCGACGTCGGCAGGGTGATCAACCCGCGCAGCCTGTCAGGACAGGTGCTGGGAGGCGCGGCGATGGGCATCGGCCACGCGCTCACGCAGCGATGGGCGTTCGACCAGCACTACGGACTGCCGGTCACGCGGCGCTTCCACCACGTGCGGCCGCTCACCATGCTCGATCTGCCGCCCGAGGGCCTCCACACCGAGGCGCTCGACATCCGCGATCCGGACGGCCCCGTGGGGGCGCGCGGCGTCGGCGAGCCGCCCGTGGGCGCGGGGTTCGGCGCGGTGCTCGCCGCCATCGGCGATGCGATCGGCTACGACACCTTCCGTCGCACGCCGGTGACGGCGGACCTCGTGCTGACGTCGATCACCGAAGGGCGGCGGATGCACGCGGCGCTGACGGCGCACCTGTAGGATCACGGGAACACGAGGGGCACGACGATCACGAGGGGAAAGGAACCTCCGAACCCCGAACCCCCGAACCTCCGAACCCCCGAACCCCCGAACCTCCGAACCCCCGAACCCCCGAACCTCCGAACCCCCGAACCTCAACGCCCCTGTGGCGGCGTTGCGGGCCTCGTCAGCGCCTCGCCGGCCTTCCCGAGGATGACCACGGCAATCGTCGCCGACTCGGTGTCGCTGGCGTTGGCCGAGGTGCTGTGCACCGCGCCCATGGGCTCGAAGAACGCCTCGCCCGGCCCCAGGACCCTGGCGGGCCCGCCGTCGAGGGCCCAGCGGATGCGGCCGCGCACGACGTAGCCGAAGGTCGGTCCCGCATGCTGGTGGGCCGCCGACACGACACCAGGCGGATAGGTCACCTCCAGGATGTTCCCCTGCCATCCCTCGAACGGCGCGCCCAGCGGGTGTGCGCCGAGCGGCTTCGACTGGGTCCCGGACGGCTTCGCCTGTGATCCGGCCTCCGGCCCGGTCACGCGCCCGCCCGCGGCCACCGCGTGTTCTCCCACCACCGCCGCGCCGGCCAGCGCGGCCAGCCCGGCCTGCAACACTGCTCTGCGATCCATTTGCGGCCTCCTGGGAGTCGCCCTACTGCGGCGGGCTGCCGGCGGGGCGCAGCGTCGGGTACGTGATGCCCAGCTGCTCGAGGTACGTCCCGAACTTCGTCGGGTCGTAGTAGTACTTCTTCATCTCTTCGCGGTACCGCGCCAGGATGTCGGCGTTCAGGTGCGTGGCCGGCGGGGTGTCCGGCTTGATCAGCGGGATGTACTGGCGGTCCTTCGTCTGGACGGTCCTGAAGTAGTCCCACGCCTGCTGCACGAGCTCCGGCCGCGTGAGGAGATCCAGCACGGACATCGCCATCACCTTGGCGCCGGCGACGACGCCCTTGTGCGCGATGGGCGTGGCGCTGGCAATGGCGCTGGACCAGTTGTGGCCGGGCAGCCCCGGGATGTTCGACGGGTAGCGCAGCGTCACCGTCGGCACGTTCCACGAGATGTCGCCGATGTCGTCGGATCCGCCGCCGTAGTTGTCTTCGTTCCGCACGGGCCCGCGCAGCGGCTCGAGCTGGGTGGCCAGGCCTTCCTGCCGCGGGTTGCCCAGCTCCTTCTGCAGGCCGCGCGCCAGCGCCTGGTCGTCCGCGCTCCACGTGGGCAGGCCCACCTTCTTGATGTTCTCGTACACGACCTCGGCGACCGTCTTGTTCATGTGCTGCGGGTAGGCGGCGCCGAGGATGCGGGACGTCCACTTCGTGTTCGTCATCAGCGCGGCGCCCTCGGCCATCTTGTTGCCGATGTCCCACAGCTCCTGGATGTGCGGCTGGTCGCTCTCGCGGAAGTAGTACCAGACGCTCGCGTTGCGCGGCACGACGTTCGGCTGGTCGCCGCCGTTGGTGATGACGTAGTGCGAGCGCTGGGACAGGCGCAGGTGCTCGCGGCGGTAGTTCCAGCCCGCGTTCATCAGCTCCACGGCATCGAGGGCCGATCGCCCGCGCCACGGGGCGCCGGCGCTGTGCGCCGTCTCGCCCTCGAAGGTGTACTCGAGGGAGATCATGCCGTTGCCGCCGCCGTCGCCCCACGACACGCCGAGGTTGTTGCCCACGTGCGCGAAGATGGTGATGTCGACGTCCTTGAACATGCCGTCGCGGACGTACCACGCCTTGGTGGCGAGCTGCTCCTCGGCCACGCCCGGCCACAGCATCAGCGTGCCCGGCAGCTTGTCGCGCTCCATGATGCGCTTCACGGCCAGGGCCGCCACGATCTGCAGGGGCATGCCGGTGTTGTGGCCCTCGCCGTGCCCCGGCGCGCCCGCGATGATGGGATCCGGGTAGGCCACGCCCGGCTTCTGCGAGGCCTGCGGGATGCCGTCGATGTCGGATCCGAGCGCGATGACCGGCTTGCCCGATCCCCACCGGGCCACCCAGGCGGTGGGAATCTTCGACACGCCACGCTCGATCCTGAAGCCGTTCTGCTCGAGGATGCCGGTCAGGTACTTCGATGTCTCGAACTCCTGGAAGCCGAGCTCCCCGAAGCTGAACACCGAGTCCACCATCTCCTGCGCCATCTTCGCCAGCTCGTCGACGCCCCGGACGGCGTCGGCCTTCTGGGCGGTGAGCCTGGCGTTCTCCGGGGCCTGCGCGAGCGCGGGGCCCGCGGTCAGCAGCAGCGCCATCGCGGCGGTGGCGGCCAATCGTGCGCGAATCATGGGAAACCTCCTGGAGCGCGGGTCGGGACGAGTGGAGATTCTACCCGCCTTTTCACGGATTGGCCGACGCCGGTATGGCGGTTCGCTCAGCGGCCCGCGCGCGTCTGCTACGATGGCCCGCGACCCACCCATGCTTCCCGCCGAAGGCACCATCGTGCCGCTCGTCACACCGTTCGACGGTCTGGACCGCATCGACTCCGCCGCGGTCGGGCGGCTGGTCGCCCACCTCCTCGAGGAAGGCGCCGACGCGCTCATGCCGACCGCCCTGACGGGCGAGGGCCCGCTGCTGTCGGGCGCGGAGACCGAAGCCATGTGGGAGGCGACCTTCGCCGCCGCCGCGGGGCGCGTGCCGGTCGCGCCGGCCGTCATCGCGACCACCACCCGCGACGCGGTGCGCCTCGCCCGCCGGGCGCACGCGATGGGCGCGGCCGCCGTCATGGCGGCGCCGATCGTACCCGAGCTGTACGCGGGCCGATCGCGATCGGACGTCCGCGGCTTCATCGAGGCCGTGGCCGACGCCACGCCCCTGCCCGTGATCCTCTTCAACTACCCGACGCTCACGGGCGTCGACCTGACACCGGACTTCCTCGCGGAGCTGGCCGACGTCCCGCGGGTCGCGTACGTCAAGGAGAGCACCGGCGACAGCCGGCGCGTGCACGCCATCCACCGGAGGTGCGAGGGCCGCCTCGAGGTCATCTGCGGCAACCCGAACGCGGCGCTCGAGTCGATGGCCCTCGGCTGCCGCCTCTGGATCACCGGCATCCTGAACGTCGTGCCGCGCGAGGCCCGCGCGATGCTGCACGCGGTGACGCGCGAGGGCGATCTCCGGCTGGCGCGGGCCATCTACTACGAATGCGTGCTCCCCCTCGTCGATCTGATGTTCGACACCAGCAATCCCACGGGGGTCATCAAGGCCGGCCTGCGCGCGCGTGGCGTGGACGTCGGCATCCCCCGGCCACCCGGCAGCGACCTGACGACCGCCGATCGGGCGCGCCTCGCCAGGCTGGCGCCACCCGCCTGATCTCCGGCCTGCCATGCACCCTTTCCACACCATCATCGAGCCGTTCCGGATCAAGTCCGTCGAGGCGCTGCGCTTCACGACGCGCGACGAGCGCATCGCCACCCTCGCCCGGGCGGACCACAACGTCTTCAAGCTCGCCGCCGACGCGGTGCTGGTCGACCTGCTGACCGACTCGGGCACGGGCGCGATGTCGTCGGCGCAGTGGGGCGCGCTGATGCAGGGCGACGAGTCCTACGCGGGGAGCCGGTCGTTCTTCCGTTTCGAATCGGCGGTCCGCGATCTCACCGGCTTCCGGCACATCATCCCGACGCACCAGGGCCGCGCGGCCGAGCGCATCCTCTTCCACACCGTCCTGCACCCGGGCGACATCGTCCCGAACAACACGCACTTCGACACGACACGGGCCAACGTGGAGGCCGAGCAGGCCGAGGCACGGGACCTGGTCATCGAGGAGGGGCGCCAGCCCGGCGTCATCCACCCGTTCAAGGGCAACATCGATCTCGCGGCGCTCGAGGCGCTGCTCGAGACCGAGGGCGACCGCGTGCCGCTCGTCATGGTCACGGTGACCAACAACTCGGGCGGCGGGCAGCCGGTCTCGCTCGCCAACCTGCGGGGCGTGCGCGCGCTCTGCGACCGCTACGGCAAGCCGTTCTTCCTGGACGCCTGCCGCTTCGCGGAGAACGCGTGGTTCATCCGGCAGCGCGAGGCGGGCCAGGCGGGCCGGTCGCCGCGCGACATCGCGCGCGAGATGTTCAGCCTGGCGGATGGCTGCACGATGTCGGCCAAGAAGGACGGCCTCGCCAACATCGGCGGCTTCCTGGCGATGAACCGCGACGCGTGGGCCGAGGCGTGCCGCACGCTGCTCATCCTCACCGAAGGGTTCCCCACCTACGGCGGGCTGGCCGGCTACGATCTCGAGGCCATCGCGCGCGGCCTCGAGGAAGTGGTCGAGGAATCGTACCTGCGCTACCGCATCCGGTCCACCGAGTACCTCGCCGACAAGGTCCGGGCCGCCGGTGTCCCGATCGTCCAGCCGGCCGGCGGCCACGCCGTGTACCTCGACGCGCGGGCCCTGCTCCCGCACATCCCGCCGCTCGAATACCCCGGCATCGCGCTCCTCAACGCGCTCTACGTCGAGGGCGGCGTGCGCGGGGTGGAGATCGGCACGGTCATGTTCGGCCTTCACCCCGACGGGAGCGAGGCGGCGGCGCCGCTCGACCTGGTGCGCCTGGCCATCCCGCGCCGCGTCTACACGCAGTCGCACATCGACTACGTGGCCGAGGTCGTGATTCACGTGGCCGGCATGCGCGGGCAGCTCCGGGGCTACCGCATCACCTCGGCGCCCCGGGTGCTCCGCCACTTCACCGCCTCGTTCGAGCCCCTCGGCTGACAGCCCGTGGTTGCGGCTTGTCATCGGGAAAGGGGGGGTCCCCTACTCGTACCGAAGGGCCTCGATGGGATCCATCCGCGACGCGCGCATCGCGGGGACCAGCGCGCTCACCATGCCGACGACCATCAGGATGCCGCTGCACACCGCCAGCAGCTCCAGCGACAGCGCCATGTGGATGTCCGCCGTCCGGCTCGCATCGTCCAGGAGCTCGGAGAGGAACGGCTGAGGGCTGAAGAGGACGACGAGCACCCATGACAGGGCGACGCCGGCCGCGCCGCCGGCGAAGGCCGTGACGAGCCCCTCGAGGAGGAACTGCAGCAGGATGGACTGCCGCCGCGCGCCAAGCGCCTTGCGGATGCCGATCTCGCGGGTGCGCTCGGTGACCGAGACGAACATGATGTTCATCACACCCACGCCGCCGATGGCCAGCGTGAGCACGCCGATGAACCCGAGCACCAGCTTCAGGCCGAGGACGATGCCCGCGGTGATCTCGGCGGTCTGCGTGGAGCCGAACATGCGGAGCGCGCGCTCGTCCTCCGGGTCGAAGCCGAGTCGCCTGCCGAGCAGCTCCGTCACCTGCGCCGTCGCCTGCGCTTCCTTCGTGGCGTCCACGGCCTGGTACACGAACACCGTCGTGTACTCGGTGTTCCAGAGCTGGCCGGCGGTCGTGTACGGGATGAAGATCGACTCGCGGTCCGGGCGCAGGTAGTTGGAGAGCTGCACCTTCTCCTTCTGCACGCCGACCACCTCGAACGCCATGCCCCCGATGCGGATGCGCTGGCCCACCGGCGGCACGTGGCCGAACATCTTGCGCGCCACCTCGCTGCCGATGAAGGCCACGCGGCGCTGCAGGCGCACGTCCTCCGCATCGGGGAAGCGGCCCGAGGCCACCCACTGGCTGCGCATCACGGCGTACTCGGGCGCCACGCCCCGCACCATGTAGGAGCCCTGCTTCACCCCCCAGGACATCGGGAAGTCGCGCGCGAACTCGGGGCTCACGAACTTCACCAGCGGCGCCTCGCGGACGGCCAGCACATCGGCCTCCTTCAGCCGGATGCGCCTGCCGGCGCGCTCGCCGCCCGCCTGCAGGCTGGTCTGCCCGGGCCACACGATGACCACGCCATCGCCGAACGCACCGCGGAACCCGCGCGCCAGCGCGTCACGGAAGCCGTTGCCGTAGGACAGCAGCACCACCACCGAGACAATGCCCCACGAGATGCCGAGCATCGACAGCACGGCACGCGTCCGGTTGCGCGCCAGGCCGG
>CAUJDN010000059.1 GCA_963169195.1 Acidobacteriota bacterium
CGGGCTCGACGAGGTGCGGATCTGGAACGTGGTGCGGACCGCGGCCGAGCTGCAGGCGCAGCGGACCGTGGAGCTGGCGGGGACCGAACCGGGCCTGGTGGCGTACTGGCGGTTCAACGAAGGGACGGGCACGACGGTGGCAGACGACTCGCCGGGCACACTTGCCGGCACCCTGCTGAACGGCACGCTCTGGGTCGCGGGCGGACCCGTGTCGCCGCGACCGTAGCACGCGGTCCACAACAATGGGATCGGACCTGCGGACGTCCCGTGCAGGCGCCCAGATCGGGACGTCCCCACGACGGCGGACTGCGGGCACCGCCCTTCATGCGATCAGCTCGTACCGGACGCCCAGTCGATCGTAGACCGCCCGCGCCCGTTCGTCTCTCGTCAGCAGCGTGGCGCCAGCGGCGCGGACCGTCGCGGCGATGAGCGCATCGTAGATGGCTCCACCGGCCAGACCCGCCGCCGTCGCGTTCTTCACGAGCGCGAGGTACTCCGACGCCGGCAGGACCAGTGGTGGATTCGCGAAGCGGCCCGCGAGGAACGTGGCCACGATGCCGGGGGCGGCGCGGTGGGGCGGCGGCAGGCGCGTCAACACCGAGAACGATTCGACCAGGACGTGAGCGGGGATTCGGGGCTTGCGCGCCAGGGCCGCCGCCGCGCTGGCGTGCGCCTCGTGCCACGTGGCGAAGCCCGCCACCACCACGCTGGTGTCGACCGCCGTCACCGGCGCGTGCCCTCGATCGTCGCCCGCACCACCGCGTCGGTCAGCGGCGGCAGCGGCTCGGCGGGCACGGCGACGTGCCCGCCCTTGCGGCGCTGCAGCGTCATCGGCGTCGGGGCCGGCTCGATCTCGAGACGGCCGTCCCGCTCGCGGATGTCGATGACGCGCCCGGGCTCCAGGCCCAGTCGATCGCGCAGTGGCTTCGGAATGACAACACGACCGGCAGAATCAATGGTAGTAGTCATGGCATGATGATACCAGCACCAGGGCGAAGCGGCGTCGCCGGACGGCGCCATCGACAGGCTCGGTGAACTCAGCGGTGAGGCTTCACGTCCGGCCGGGCGTCGGCCGCGAACCCGTCACGGTTCGGCATCCTCACCTCTGGCAGCGTGCGCTGGTCGAGCGCGGCGTCTTCGGCGACGAGGCCGTTCAGGTGCAGCAGGTAGGCCGTCACCGCGTACACCTCGGGCACGGTCAACGACCCCGGACGCTGGTACGGCATGGCGCGGCGGTTGTAGTCCCAGAGGGTCGTCGCATACGGCCAGTAGCTGCCGACGGTGAGCACCGGCTCCGGGGTGCGCAGCGTGCCTCGCCCCCCCACCAGCCGCGGCGAGCTCGACGTGCCTTCTCCGCGTGCGCCGTGGCACGCCGCGCACCGCGCGGCATAGACGGCCCGCCCTTCGACCACGGTCCCGCGGCCTTCCGGCAAGCCGCGTCCGTCGGGGAAGACCGTGATGTCGGGCGCTGCCCGCGAGGCCCCCGGCGCGACGGCGCCGATGTCGTAGGGACGCGGGCTCCCGGCCTGTCTCTCCGCCGCCACCAGCGCGCAGAGCCCGAGAACGCCGACGCACGCCACCAGGGGAGCCGTCCTAGACATGGCTCACCGTCCCATCCGGCCGCACGCGCCAGGCCTTGATCCCGTTGTAGTGGTTGAACCCGTCCGGTCCCGCCAGGAGGCCGCGCACCGCCACCAGCGCCTCGCGGGTCGGTTGCCGGTCGCCGGTGTCGTCGCTCGCCCGCGACTGCAGCCACGTGTCGCGGCCGGACCACGCCCAGGGGAACGTGAACCGCGTGAACGCCTTCGGGAGCGACGGCTCGCTCAGCGTGGCGTCCTGCCACGTGGAGCCACGATCGGCCGAGACCTCGACCCGCGTCACCCGGCCACGACCCGACCAGGCGAGGCCGCTGATCTCGTGGAAGCCCGTCGCGGCCAGCCGCTGGCCGCCGCTGGGCCGCGTGATCACCGACTTGACGTCCATCGCGAACGTGAACCATTGCGCCCGCCCGTCGGGCATGAAATCGGTGTAGCTGGCCGCCTCGTCCTTCGACATCGCCGGCTGGTCGGACAGCTGGAGGCGGTGGAGCCACTTGATGTGGATGTTGCCTTCCCAGCCGGGAACCACGAGCCGCAGCGGATATCCCTGCTCGGGTCTCAACGCCTCGCCGTTCTGGCCGTAGGCCACGATCACGTCGTCGAGCGCCTTGTCGATCGGGAGGCTCCGGGCGAGGCGGCAGGCATCGGCGCCCTCGGCCACCACCCACGCCGCCTCGCGGCGGACGCCGGCCTCCCGGAGGAGAGCGCCCAGCGGGACCCCGGTCCATTCGCTGCAGCTGAGCAGCCCGTGGCTTCGCTGCGCGTCCTCGGCCGGGCGTCCCTCGTGCTCCCTGCTGCTGTTGCCCGCGCACTCGATGAAGTGGATGCGCGACACCGAGGGCATGCGCCGCAGGTCCGCGACCGTGAACACGAGCGGCCGCTCCACGAGCCCGTGGACGAGGAGCTCGTGCGTCGATGGGCTGAGGGCCGGCACGCCGGCGTGGTGGCGCTCGAAGTGCAGGGCCGACGGCGTGATGATGCCGACGGCATCCTGGAGCGGCGTCCGGCTCGCCGCCGAACCGGGCATGGGACTCGGGGCGAACCACCGCGCGCTCGTCTCATGCGGCGATCGCTGGCCGTACGGGCTCCGGGGCGGGCCGAGCTCGCGGGCGGCATCCTGTGCGGCGCTGGTCCCACCCGCCAGCGTTACGGCGCCGGCAGCCAGCAGGCGCCGGCGCGAGAGGAGGATCGGGGCCGGGTTCGACATCGAGTCGCGTGCATCCATCGCTGCGGCCCTCCACGGCCGCCACCGGACAAATTGTTGTTAATAACAACTAATCTAGCGGCGCCCGCCACACCGTGTCAAGCGGGCTGCATCACGGGTGTGGCGTCGGGAGGCGGTTCAGCGGGCACCGGCGGGGCGGTGCCTGGCCCTGACGAGGATGGCGCGGGCGTGCCAGGCGTTCACGAGCGTGGCCGCGAGCAGCAGCGCCGCGCCTGCGGTCACGATCGGATCCAGCCGGCTCGCCATGCCGCCGACGAGGGCCGGGAAGCCGGCCAGCCACAGCACGAAGGTCGCGCGCGCCGCCCCCGTGGAGCCGAGCCCGTGCGCCGAGATCGGCGGCGGCGCTCCGTCGAGACGCTGCATTTCGCGATACCACGCGTGGAGCGGCAGCAGCCGGCCCTGGATGCCGACCACCAGCTGCGCCACGAAGCCCACGAGGCCCGTGATGCCGTACGCCCAGATCAGTGGCGACGAGCCCTCGCCAAACGCCAGGACGCCACCGAGCACGCCCGCCAGCAGGCCGCACGAGAGCGCGAAGAACGTGTGCCGCGTGGACCAGTCGGGGCGCGGCAGATCTGCCGGCGGAGGGCGCCGGGACCGCAGCATCCGCCGCACGTGCGCGAAGAAGCTCGCGAACGCGGCGAGCGCGAGCGCTCCCCACGGCCGCACGTCCCACCCGCCGAGGAGCGACACGGACAGCCCCAGCGTGCCGGCCTGCAGCAGGATGGCGCTGATGGCGAGCGACGCACCCGTCGGCATCGCGGCAGGCACGACCATCGGGACGAGCCGGTAGCCCACGCCGAAGATCATCATGCACGCCCATCCCAGCACGCCCACGTGGGCGTGCGCCGCGTTCCACCGGAGAGGCCGGGACGAGAGCTGTAGCCCCAGCGGGTCGAGCGCCATGACGAGGCCGGACAGCCCGGTCAGGGCCACGTTGAGGAACGCCAGCGTGATGTGAAGCGAGACGCCCCGGGGCAACCGCGCCTTCCTGATGCCGGCGACCGTCCGTCCTCCGACCCATGTGACGGCGCCCAGGACACCGGTCGCGCCGGTTGCGACCATGGCGAAGCGCCCCGACCAGAATCCCGCAACCATGCCGGCGAGGCCGACGCCAAACGCGCCGCACGCCAACCAGTCTGCCGCGCGCGCGCGCATCGGCACGCCGAGCGCGAGCGGCCCGACGATGTAGAGCGCGCCGAGGATGGAGCCCGAGATCCAGCCCAGCGTCACCAGGTGCAGGAGGGCGGTGAAGCGCGTGCCGCCGCCCGGGGCCGTCGGCAGATCGGGGCGGAAGGCCAGCACCGCGAATGCGGCGGCGAGCGCCAGGTGCGCCAGGCCGAAGTAGGCGATCGGGAGCGTCGCCGGGGGAATCAGCGATCGGCGTCCAGGCATCGACGGGCGGCCGCCTCCGCCTCGTCCATCGCGGCGATCGCAGCGCCCACTTCCTCGAGCACCCCGGGCGCCAGGAACTGCTGCGCCATCGGGTACAGGATCTGCTCTTCCTTGTAGAAGTGCATGTCGATGATCTGGAGGATCTGCTCGGCGATGCCACGCAGCGTCGCCGCGCTGCCGCCACCGGCCAGCGACTGGCGCAGCTGCTCGCGCGTCGCGTCGATCAGCGGATGCTCCACCTCGTTGAGCTCGCGAAGCGTATCGCGCAGCAGGCGGCCACGGCCATGGATGTCCTCGTGCTCCATGCGCATGACGGCCGTGGGCCCGTGCTCGCCGATGACCCGCTCCATGGCGGGGAACAGCGCGTCTTCCTCCTTCCGGGCGTGCGACTCCAGCCGGGTCCCCAGCAGGTCCCCGGCGCGGGCCAGCACCGGCAACGCGTCGGGCAGTCCGGCCTCACCCCGGGCGGCCAGGTCGGCCACGGTCCCCCGGAGCTCGGCCAGCTCGCTCATGATCAGCGCGTGTTCGTCCAGGAGGTGTCTGATGGCGTCCATAGTGGCCTCCCCTTGCGGGCCGTTCGGGTCTTTGTCCCACGAGGAGGCCCCTGACGCTTATGACAAGCGTCATAGGTGACAAGGCGATTCCCCGAGGGATTGGAACCAGTCGCGAGTTGCTATGATGCGGGGCATGCGCGTCGCAGCGGCGTTCGTCATCGCGTGCCTTGGCCTGGCCCAGGCCGGGCCGGCCGCCGTTGAGGCGGGGGCGCCCGCACCCGCCCGCACCCAATCGCACCCGCCCGCACCCGCCGCTCACTGGACGTCTGGCGTCACACGCGTCACGCTCCAGAACGGCCTGACCGTCCTCATGCTCCAGCGCGGGACCCTGCCCATCGTCTCGGTGCAGGCGCTGTACAAGGTGGGCAGCCGCAACGAGTGGCCGGGCGTCACCGGCGCGGCGCACTTCATCGAGCACATGGCGTTCCGCAGGACGGAGCGGATCAACAAGGGGGATCTCACCAACCAGGTCCTGCGCTGGGGTGGCCGATGGGGGGGCTACACGTCGTACGACCAGACCGTCTACAACGCGCACGCCCCGAGTGCGTACCTGGACTGGCTCATCTTCATGGAGCGCCAACGGGTGCGCCATGTGCTGTTCGACGCGGAAAGCGTCGAGCTGGAGCGCACCAGCGTCATCTCGGAGCTCCGCCAGTACGAGAACTCGCCGTCCTACACGATGGCGGAGCACCGGCTCCGGCGCGCCGCCATGGTGGCGCATCCGTACGGCTCGCCCATCATGGGGTGGGTCTCCGACCTGCAGGCGGTCACACCCGGGGACCTCGAGCGCTTCTATCGCGACTACTACGCCGCCAACAATCTCGTCCTCGTCATCGTCGGGCGGTTCGACGAGGCCGAGGCGCTGGCGCTGGTCCGCAAGCACTTCGGGGATGCGCCGGGCGACGGACGCCCGACCCGGCTGCGGACGGAGGAGCCTGAGCAGACGGGCGCACGCCGAATCGTGCACCGCGGACCGGGCTCGGCCAGCCACCTCGAGCTGCTGGTGCACGCTCCGGCGGTGAGCGATGCGAGCTACCCCACGCTGCTCGTGCTCGATGCCGTGCTCGCCGGCGGGAAGGCGGAGGGACGTGCATCCGCGCGACCCGGCAGCCGCCTGCACGCCGCGCTCGTCGGCACCGGGCTCGCCTACGGCGTCTCCACGGAGGTGGAGCTCTCCGAGTATCCCGGGCTGCACGCCATCGGCGTCAGTGCCGCCCCGGACGCGGACCTCGCGACCGTGGAGGCAGCGCTCGACCAGGCCCTGATCGCGGCGGCCCGCGACGTGACGGACACGGAAGTGGCCGCGGCCACGCAGCAGGTGCGTTCGGCGTTCTCGCTGCGCGACGACAGCAATCGCGCCATCGCCGATCGCCTCGCCCGCTTCGAGGGCATCGGCTCCTATACGCTCCTGCCCCGCATCGTCGACGCGGTGGGCAGGGTCCGAGCCGCGGATGTGCGCGCGCTTGCGGCGCAGCTCTTCGCCGCGGATCGGCGGAATGTCGGCTGGTTCGTTCCGAAGGCCGACGCTGCGATGACAACGTCAGGGCAGGATGCGACAGCACCGCAGGCGGGCGCCAAGGCGCCGCCGGAGGGGATTGCGCAGACGCATCCCGGCACCGTGACGCCGCCGGCGCCCCGCCTCGATCTGCCGCCGCTGCCATCGGTGTCGCTGACCGCGCTACCCAATGGGCTGACCGTCGGCGTCGCGCCGCTCGGCGGTGGGATCGTCCACGTCCGCGCACGTGTCGCGGCCGGCGCGCTGAATGACCCGGCCGCAGGGGAAGGCCTCGCCATGGTTGTCGCGCGGGCACTGACGGCGAGGGGTGCCGAGGCCCACGCGGCGCCGCTCGGGTCACGCGGCATCCGGATCGCGAGCTCGGCGTCTTCGCTCGACGAGCCGTTCGACAATCGTGCGTTCGTGGAGTGGACCGCCACGATGCGAAGCGACGACCTGCGGACCGTCCTGACGGCGCTGGCGGATGTGCTCGCGCGGCCCGAGTTCGGCGCCGAGACGGTCACACGTGCGCGCGACGGCCTGGCGGACGAGGCCGCCTCGCTCCAGGACGACTCGCGCTGGCGCGCCAACGACGCCGCGTGGAGCGCGCTGTTCGCGGCCAGCCATCCGCTGGGGCGCCCGGTTCATGGCAGTGGCTCCAGCCTCAAGGCCATCACGGCCGACGATGCCTCCAGGTTCCATCGCATGCACTATCGGCCGGCGCGCACCATCGTCACGGTCGCAGGAGGGGTGAGCGAGAAGGACGCCCTCGCCGCCGTGGCGCAGGCGTTTGGCGCCTGGCCGGGTGAGCCCGTGCCTGCCACGACCGGTGACAGGGCCCGCGCAACGCCGGGCATGCCCGAGTGGCCGGCCGCGGCCAGTGGCGGCGGCCGCGATGTGCGCATCTCGATGCCGCACAAGGAGCAGGCCAGCATCACCGTGGCGCTCCCGGCCGCGGGCCCGGACTCACCGGATTACCCGGCGCTGAGCCTGCTGAACTACCTGCTCGGCGAAACCGGCTATGCGGGGCGCCTCGGCGAGCGGCTGGTGGACACGGGGATTGCCTACGCCGTCTACGCGTCCCTGTGGCCGAACCGCGGCGCCGGGCCGCTGCTCGTCACGACCGACGCGGTGCTGTCACGCGAGGCCGTGGCGCGCATGCGTGCCGCGCTCGCCGACTTCGCCACGCGCGGACTGACCGCCGCGCAGCTGGACGAGGCGAAGGGCTTCGCGCTCGGGCGGCTGCTCTTCCGCTTCGAGACACCGGCATCCGCCTCGGCCGCGGTCGCCGACCTCGCATCGCTCGGCCAGGGCGCCGACGGCCTGCGTGCGTTCGGCGAGCGCATCAGGGCGGTCACGGTGGAACAGCTGAATGCGACGGCCGCGAAGTACTACGCCCCTGAGCGGGCCGTGTTCGTCGTGGCAGGGCGGTAGGGAGGCGTGTCCCGTGGCGACACCCATGCGCAGCAACCCATCCGATGTCGTCCGCGAACATCTCGTGCGCGCCCTCGATTGGGAGGACGCCCACGTGAGCTTCGACAAGGCTCTCGCGGCGCTCCCGGCGCAGGCGCGGGGGGTACGGCCCCACGGTTTCGAATGCTCCGTGTGGGAGCTGGTCGAGCACATCCGGATCGCGCAGGCGGACATCCTCGACTTCTGCGTCAACGCCCGATACGCACACCACATGGCGTGGCCGGGCGACTACTGGCCCCCTGCGCCCGCACCGCCGAGCGACACGGCCTGGGCCGACAGCCTGGCCGCGTATCGGAGGGACCTCGAGCGGCTGAGGCAGGTTGCGCGCGACGTCGAGGATCTCACGGTCCTCGTGCCCACCGGCACGGGCACGCAGACGTATCTGCGCGCCCTGCTGCTGACGGCCGACCACACCGCCTACCATGTGGGGCAGATCGTGGCCGTGCGCCGCGCGCTGGGCGCCTGGAACTAGCGCCGGGTCCCGTGCGCCCCGGCCGGAGGCCCCACCGGGGATGATCCGCGCCTCATGACTTGCACGTGGACAGCCGTGCGGTCACGTGTCCCGGGCGTAGTCGCCGAGGCGCAGGCGGGTTCGTGGTCTTCCGCGTCGTCCGGAGGTGCGCGAAGTGGCGATCCGTGCGGCGGTCGCCCGTCCCACCAACGTGACGGCGGCCACCAACGTTCCCGCCCCGAGCTCCGTCCAACACCGGCGTGGGCACCCTTCTCCGCGACCTGACCTACACGCTCCGGACGCTCGCGGGCGCGCGCGCCTTCACCGCCACGGCCGTCCTCACCCTCGCCCTCGGCATCGGCGGCACGACGGCCATCTTCACGCTGATCCACGCCGTGATGCTCCGATCCCTGCCGGTGGCCGATCCGGCCCGGCTCTACCGGATCGGCGACGGCGACAACTGCTGCGTGCAGGGCGGACCGCAGGATCGCTGGGGCATGTTCTCGTATCCGCTGTTCGAGCGCCTCCGGGCGGAGGCGCCGGAGTTCGAGGCCCTCACGGCGTTCCAGGCCGGTGGCAATCGGCTGAGCGCCCGCCGCCAGGCCGTGGACGCCGCAGCGCGTCCCCTCCGCTCGATCTACGTCACCGGCAACTACTTCCAGGTCCTTGGCGTGCGGTCGTTCGCCGGGCGCGTCTTCTCGCCCGAGGACGACACGCCGGCTTCCGCTCCCGTGGTCGTCATCGCCTACCACGCGTGGCAGGGCATCTACGGCGCCGACCCCGCGATGGTCGGCGCCACGATCGTGATCGAAGGACATCCCTTCACCGTGGCGGGGGTCGCCCCACCGGGGTTCTTCGGTGAGACGGTGAAGCCGGATCCGCCGGATCTGTGGGTCCCGCTGCACCAGGAGCCGCTGATTGCGGGAGCCACCACCTCGCTGCTTCGCCAGCCAATCTCATCGTGGCTGCGCGTGATCGGCCGGCTCCGTCCCGGCGCCACGACAGAGGGCATGGACGCGCGGCTGACGGGCATCCTTCGCCAGTGGATGCTGCACGAGGCCGGCTACCCCTCCAACTGGATGCCGAACATCGAGCGCACGCTGCCCAGGCAGGCCATCTCCGTCGTACCCGCCGGCGCCGGTGTGGGTGTCATGAAGGAGCAATACGGGCGCAGCCTCCGCATCCTGCTCGCGGTGTGCGCGCTCGTCCTCCTCATCGCGTGCGCCAACGTGGCCAACCTGCTGCTCGCGCGCGGGGTCGCGCGGCGCGGGCAGACCGCCGTCAGGCTGGCGATGGGCGCTTCGCGCCGGCAGATCGTCACCGAGGCGCTGGTCGAGAGCGTGGTGCTCGCCATCGGCGGCGCCATCGTCGGCCTCGTGGTGGCGATGGGCGCGGCGCGGCTCCTGCTGTCGCTGGCGTTCGCGGCCGCGACGATGCTGCCCGTCGAGACCATGCCGTCGCCGATGGTGCTCGCCTTCGCGACGGGCCTGGCACTGGTGACGGGCCTGCTCTTCGGCGCCGCGCCCGCATGGTTCGCCACGCGCACCGATCCCATCGAGGCCCTGCGCGGCGCGGGGCGCACGGCTGGCGATCGGGCCTCGTTCGCGCGCACGGCGCTCCTGGTGGCACAGGCGGCGCTCTCCGTCGTGCTCGTCGCCGGATCCGCGATGCTCGGCCGCAGCCTCGGCAACCTCGAGGGCCAGGACTTCGGCTTCGAGAAGGACGGCCGCGTGCTGGTGTCAGTGGGCCGCCCCTCGGCGTCGTTCACGGGCCCGCGGCTCACGGCGCTCTATCGCGACGTGGAGGCGCGTCTCGCCAGCCTCCCGGGCGTGCGGGGTGTCGGCCTGGCGCTCTACAACCCGCTCACCAACAACTGGGGCGAAGGCGTGCTCATCGCCGGCAGGCCGCTCCCCGCGCCGGGTGAACAGACCGGGGCTTCGTGGGATCGGGTGAGCGCGAACTACCTCCAGCACCTCGGCGTCGAGCTGGTGCGAGGCCGCCACTTCACCGAGGCCGACAACGAGACCTCGGAGAATGTGGCCGTTGTGAACGAAGCGTTCGTGAAGCGCTTCTTCAAACCGGAGGAGGATCCCCTGGATCAGCACTTCGGCCTGAACATGCCGGAGAACGTCAACTCGTTCCGCATCGTTGGCGTGGTGCGCGATCCCAGGTTCCAGGCGTTCCAGCTCGACCGGCCCGCGCGTCCGATGTTCTTCGTCCCGCTCGCCCAGACGGTGAGCTACGCGAACGAGATGATGAGGCGCGTGGAGACCTCCTCGCACTACGTCGGTGGCCTGCTGCTCGTGACCGACACGCCGCCCGGCGTGCTCGAGCCGCAGGTGGCGCGCGTCCTGGCCGAGGCGGACCCGAACATGGCGGTCATTGGCGTTCGCACGCTGCGGGAGCAGGTGGAGCGCACGTTCGATCAACAGCGGGCGGTGGCGAGCCTGGCGGGGCTCTTTGGCGGGGTAGCGCTCATCCTGGCCGCCATCGGGCTCTACGGCGTGACGGCCTACTCCGTGGCCCGGCGCACGAGCGAAATTGGCGTGCGCATGGCGCTCGGTGCGGATCGCGCGCGCGTCATCCGCCTCGTGCTCGGCGGCGCGTTCAGTCGAGCCGCGATCGGCCTGACCCTGGGCCTGCCCCTGGCGGTCGGCGCCGGCTACCTGCTGTCGGCGCAGCTGTATGGTGTGTCGTTCTGGGATCCGGTCGCGCTGGGCGTGGCGGCCTCGGCGCTCGTCGTGGCGGCGCTGGTCGCGTCGGTCGTCCCGGCGACGCGGGCAGCAGCCATGGCGCCGATGAGCGCGCTCCGGACCGAGTAGCACGCGGGTATCCGGTACCCGAGGCACGTGTCCTCCAGTGCGTTCAGCAGCCGGCCAGCGGCCAGCACCGGCTCACGCCCGCGCCTCACGCGCAGACGCGCCGGATCATGTCGGCGTACACGCGTGTGCAGGTGAGCATCTGCGACACCGACGTCCACCGGTCCGCGCCGTCCATGTCGCCGGAGGGTCCGTAGAGCACGCAGGGAATGCCCGCCGCCGCCAGGTGCGAGGTGTCATTGCCGGAATAGCCGTTGGGCAGGACGACGCCGACGTGCGGGGCCTTGCCGGACACGTGCAGCACGGAGGCCGCCACCTCGCGCACGAGCGGCGCGCCGGTGGGAATCGAGAACGGCATCATGACCTCCCGCAGGATGCGGCGCTTCGGCTCCATGGGGAACTCGATCTCGTACCGAAGGCCCGCCCGCGCGTCCAGCGTCCTTCGCACGTCCGCGAGGATGTCGCTGGGCGTCATGCCCTGGGTGAACCGAACGTCCACGTAGAGCGTCGCGAAATCGGGCACCCAGTTCGGGCCGCGCAGGTCGACGTCGCGGCCGCGGCCACCGATGATGCTGCCCACGTTCAGCCGCGGCAGGCCCGGCAGGTCCGGGTCGCGCGGGCCGGCCAGCGTCATCGCCTCGAGCGCCACCGCCGCCGTGCCGGCCTCGAGAATGGCGTTGACACCTTCCTCCTTCCGCGAAATGTGCGCCGTCCTGCCGATCACATGGACGGCGAACTCCATCACGCCGGCATGCTTGGTGAGCACGTGGCCCGCGCCGTGGGGCTCGGTGACGATGGCGGCGTCGGCGCGCACGCCGGACGCCAGCATCCGCACGGTGCCGATTCCGCCCTGGAGTTCTCCGACAACGCACGCGAGCAGGACATCGCCGCGGCGATGGAAACCCGCCCGCTTGGCAGCCAGCGCTCCCACGATCATCGAGGCGAGGCCGCCCTTCATGTTGCCGATGCCAGCGCCGTAGAAACGGTCACCGTCGACGGCCGGCTCCCAGGGGTCACGCGTCATGCCGGAGGGAAGCGGGTCGATGTCCATGTGGCCGTTCAGCATGAGTGACCGGCCTCCGCCAGCGCCCTTCAGACGGGCGAGCACCTGCACCCGGCCGGGGTCCACCTCCATCAGCTCGGACTGCATCCCTTCCCGCTGGAACAGCTCGTGGAGGAACGCCGCGACCTTCTGTTCTTCCGTGGTGAAACTCGGAATGCGTGCGAGCGCCTTCGTGAGCGCGATCACCTCGCGGTCGTCCACGGGGATCGCGGTCGGCGGTTGGTCGGGCTCGAGGGCGGCACGTGCCGCCATCGGTCCGACCACCATCGCCGCGGAGGTTGCGAGGAACCGGCGCCTGTTCATGGCCCTCATCGCTGGTTCGTCGGCAAGCGGTCTACTGCCAGGTGGCCGTCACGCCAGCACGAGCGTCCGGGCCAGCGCCAGGAAGCGATCGATCTCGTCCGCGGAGTTGAAGAGGGCCGGCGACACGCGCACCTGTCGCCCGCCCTCACGGATGCTCACGTCCGCGCCGGCCTTCGCGAAATGGCTGGCCGCGTCCCGCGTGGGATCCACGATGAACGACACGATCGACGACCGGTTCCCGAGCGGCGTAACGACCCTCGCCCCCATCTCGCGCAACCCGCGATTCAGGCGATCCGCCAGGGCCACCGTGTGCGTCTCGATGGCCGCGACACCCACCCGCTCGAGGAAGGAGATCCCCGCCCCGAGCTGGTAGATGGGACCGAAGGCCGGCGTGGCGTAGTCGAACCGCTTCGCGGTGCGGTAGATCTCGTAGCGGTGATCGCCCAGCTCGCGCTCGACGTGCAGGGCGCCGAAGCGGTCGAGGGGGATGCGGTCCAGCAGGTCGCGCCGGATGAAGAACGGCGCCACGCCGAAGCTCGCGAGCAGCCACTTGTAGGTCCCCGCGGCCATGAAGTCCACTCCCGCCGCCCCGATGTCGATGGGAAACATGCCCACGGCCTGCACCCCATCCACGTAGCAGTACGCGCCGTGCGCGTGCGCCAGGTCGGCGATGGGGCGCATGTCGTGCCGAAATCCGTTCTGGTGCGAGACCCACGCCACCGACAGGAGCCGCGTGCGGCGGTCCACGTGGCGCGCGAAGTCGGACGCGTCCACCGCGCCGTCGCGCGCCCTGGCGATGCGCAGCTCGATGCCGAGCGTGCGCTCCAGCTCGCGGTAGAGCACGAACGTCGTGTTGTAGTGCAGCTCGTCAACGACGACGTTGTCGCCGCGCGTCAACCCGAGCCCGCGCGCGACGATGTTCTCGCCCTCGCTGGTCGAGTAGAGGAAGGCGATCTCGTCCGGCGAGGCACCAATCAGCGCGGCGTACTGGGCGCGGACCCTGTCCGCGGCGCGCTGCATCTCGCCGAGCGGGATGGGCCGCTCCATCTTCGCGTCCACGAAGGCGCGGCCGGCGGCTGCCACCGCGCGCGGGACCGGCGCGATGTACGCCGAGTTCAGGTAGAGCCGGTCCGCCGCGGCGGGGAATTCCGCCCGCACGCCAAGGGCGTCACCCGCCTGCGCGGCGAGTGGGCGCACGGCGGCCGTCGCCGCCAGGGCCTGCAGGAACAGCCGCCTGGATTGGTCCATCATCGCGCCATCCTCGAGACGCCCGGCTGCAGGGGCCTGCCGAGGGCCTCCGCAGCCGGGATGAACGGGGCGGGATCGCCGGTCAGAACAGGATCTTCGCCGCCAGCTGCACGTTGCGCGGCTCGCCCGCGCCGATGCCGGGCGCGCTGCCGGCGTTGCGGGTGTTCGTGATGAGGCCGAAGCTCGTCGAGCTCGACTGGTTCACGCCAGGGTTGGCCCAGTTCGTGAAGTTGAACAGGTTGAAGATCTCGCACCGGAGCTGCAGCGAGACGCCACCGGAGAGCTTCGTGGTCTTGAAGATCGAGAGGTCCACGGTCTTGAACCCCGGACCGTAGTAGGCGTTGCGGGCGAGGTTCCCGTAGGTGCCGAGGTCCGGCGTCGCGAAGGCCGCCGGGTTGAAGAACCGGCGCGACGTCGACCCCGAGGGCTGCTCGATGCCGTTGAAGGGATCGCCCACGAGGTTGGGTCGGTCCGCGCGGATCCCGGTGCCGCTCCGGTCGGTGCCGGTCGTGATGTTGAGGGGCGTCCCGCTCTGCAGCGTCACGATGGCATTGACCTGCCAGCCCGTGCCGAGGCGGCCCCACCCGAACTCGGGCACGTTGTAGGTGAGACCGGCCGTCATCACGTGCCGGATGTCGAACGCCGCGTTCCCCCAGTCGGCGTCGATGTCCAGCGAGTTCATCGGGAGCGTGTTCCGCGCTTCCGAGCCGTTGTCCATCGCGTGCCCGAGCGTGTAGTTCACGCGGCCGGACAGGCCGTGCCAGTCGCTCTGGATGAGCGAGAGCTGCAGGGAGTTGTAGGTCGAGCGGCCGATGGACTCGAGCCGGTTGATGGCCGCCAGCTCGGGGTACTGCGCCGCGAAAGGCCGGCGCGCCTGCGACAGTCCGGAGGCGCTCGGCGGGGGGGCATTGATGTCGCGCATGAGGGCCAGGCGATGGCCCCGGGTGCCGACGTAGCCCACCTGCACGATGGTCGACGGCCCCAACTGGCGCTCGACGTTGGCGTTGAAGTTCACGACGTAGGGCAGCTTCAGGTCCTGGCTCACCGCGAAGGCGCCGTAGGGCGGCACCGGCGTCGTCCCGAAGATCGGCACGCCGTCGACCACCGTCTGCCGGCGCTGCGTGATCGAGAAGACCGGGGTCTCGCCGCCCGGATTGTTGCCGACGCCCAGCGCGCCGCCGTTGGCGAAGCCGGTGTTCGCGGTGAAGAAGGCCACGGCGAACATGTCGTAGAAGATGCCGTAACCGGCCCGGATGACCGTCTTCCGATCCTTGTCGGGCACCCACGTCACGCCCAGGCGCGGCGCGATGGCGTCCTTCTGCGCCGGGTAGAGCTGGTCGGTCGACACCATCCCGCGATCGGGCAGGAAATTGGTGAGCTTGGCATCGCGCGCACCCAGCACGCCCGGCAGGGTGTAGCGCACGCCGTAGTTCAGGGTGATGCTGTCGGTGACCGACCACACGTCCTGGATGAACAGATCGGCCGAGTTCTGGAAGTAGTCGTGCCGCGTGTTTCCGCGAACGACGAGGCCGGTCACGTAGCTGCCCGCCATGAAGTCGGCCAGCGCCTTGAGCGACGCGCTGGCCTGCGAGGACGGCAGCGACGCCCATGGCCCCACGGTGCCGTCGTAGGTGAAGGTCCCGCGCTTGTTGCTGTCGTAGAAGACGAGCAGCCCGGCCAGGCGCACCTCACCCCCGAACTTGATCTGGTGCGCGCCGAGCGCCAGCGACGTGTTGTTCGTGAAGTGCAGCGTCTTGTCGATGCGGCCGAGCGGCTGCGTGCCGCCCACGGCCGCGAACCCGCTGATCGTGATGTTGGGCGGCCCGGCCAGGTCGGGGTCGGTCACGCCGGTGTTGAAGCCCATCGCGATCGGATCAGCCGACGTGTCGAACGAGTTGAACGTCTGCTTGAAGTAGTTGTAGCCGACGACGAGCTGGCTGACCAGCCGCGGGGAGAAGACGGCCGTCGACACGAGCGACACGTTGTGCATGCGGCTCGGCACCGCCTGGAAGTACGACTTGAACGGCGAGTTGGTCTGCGCCACCTGGTCGCCACCCCCGGCGAAGTAGCGAGCCGACAGGCCGTACTTGTTCGTGAACTGCTGGTCCACCTTGATGATGCCGTTGGCGCTGTCGTAGACGTTCTCGTCCGTGCTGACGAAGTTCTGCGCCGTCGCCGGGCCCGTGCGGCTCGCTTCGGGCCAGAGCGAGAGCAGACGCGTCGCCACCGGGTTCACCGGCACGCCGAACCGCCCGAGCAGGGCCGTCGCGTTGGCCACCCACGCCGCCGACGGCGATGTCGTCGGGATGGTGTTGCCGGCGGTCAGCTTCTGGATCTCCAGTGTCGAGAAGAAGAAGGCCTTGTTGCGGACGATCGGGCCGCCGAGCGAGAAGCCGTACTGGTTGTTGCGAATCGGGCGCTTCGGGGCACCGGGCGCCGCGAAGGGCGACTGCGCCGACAGCCTCTCGTGCCGGTTGAAGTAGAAAGTCGAGCCGTGCAGCTCGTTGGTCCCCGACTTGATGACCAGGTTGACCGTCGACCCGGCGTTGCGCCCCGTCTCGGCCTGCCCGCCCGCCTGCACGGAGAACTGATCGATGGCCTCGATCGGCAGCAGCGTCCCCGCGATGCCCGAGACGCCGCCCTGGTTCACCGCCGCCGCGTTCTGGAACGCATCGTTGTTGTCGGCGCCGTCGATCTGGAAATTGTTGCCGCGCGTCCGCACGCCGTTCACCGAGTTGCCGGCCACGCCGGGCGCCAGCTGCAGCATCCCGCGGAAGTCGCGGCCGTTGAGCGGCAGATCCTGCACCTGCTTGGGCGGCACGACATTGCTGAGCGCCGTGGACGCGGTGTCGAGCCGGAGCGCCGTCGCCGTCACTTCCACGGTCTCGGCCAGCTGCGAGATCCCCAGCCTCAGCTCGATCGACGCCACCCGGGACACGCTGACCTCCACCTTGGTCCGCACGGTCTGGAAACCCTCGAGTGCGGCCTCGACGGTGTAGAGCCCGAGCTGGACGTCGGGCACGGAGAAGTCGCCCGTGCCCGAGGTGACGGTCGTCCGCGCCACGCCCGTCGCGTCGTGAGTGGCCGTGATCGTGACGCCGGGCAGCACGGCTCCGCTCTCATCGACCACGCGCCCGGCAATACTTCCGCGGAAGGTCTGCGCACCAGCCGTGGCGGCCAGGCCGAGAAGGCACACCACCAACAGGCAGCGTGGCAGGCGACTGAGCAACATGGGCATCCCCTGTCTTTGGGGCCGGCCGCGGGGTGCCCAAGCATACACCGGCCCGCCCGGGTCTCGGTCGCAGCGTGACGGTGCGCCGGAAGGCCGGCCCGCTCCCGGCCGACCGGTGCTCCAGGCGCTACTTCGTGACGCCGATGTCCGCGATCGTGACGTCCAGCTGGTGGTTGACGCGGATGCCCCAGATCCCGTCCGTCTTCAGGCTGGCCTTCGGCGCCGAGTGCACCGACGTGCCGTTCACGACGAAGTCCACCGTGTCACCACCCACGCGCACCTCGAGCGTGTTCGTGGACGTGCCGCCGGCATCGGGCTTCCTGATGGCATCGCTGGGCGTCCGGCCCACGACGTCCTCCGTCTTGGGATCACCAAGGCGCCGCTTCACGATGAACGTCCCGTTCTGCCCGATCAGGAAATAGAGGTACGCCTGGTCGGCCCCCTCGAGCCCGCTCCCGCCGAACACCAGGCCGTAGTAGTTGTTGTGGCCGCTCGGCTTGTTCAGCGTGAAGGTGCCCTTCAGCGTGTAGGTGCCCGTCGCGGTGTTCGACGGGTGCCAGTAGACGGCCGCCGCCGGATTCACGGCATGGAACCCCTTGCCCTCGGCCGTGAACTTGATCTCGCCGGCGCCATCGGGATCCGACGCGCTCGTGCTGCGATCCGGACGGATCTTCCATCCCGCCGTGGACTGCGCGGCGAGGGGTGCAAGTGCCAGGGTGAACAGGGTCGACAACAGGATCAACCGCCTCATGTGTACTCCTTTCCTTGAAGGACGACCCTCCATCCTACCGTTTCAGGCTGCCGCGCAACCAGCGTCGCGCGGCCCACCGCCCCAGCCGCCCACGGGGCGCAGCCCCGCCCTCGGCACGGAGCGCCGCCTACTTCGGCACCGCCTTCAGCGCCGGGAAGATCGCCCCGGCGCCCAGCATCTCCTTCACCAGCCCCGGCATCTTCGCCGCCGCTGCGTTGGCCTGATCGATCACGATGGGCAGCGCGGCCTTGACCTCCCGGATCTGCATCAGCTGGGTGTTCGTGGGCACCGCGGTGGATCCCATGACCTGGCCCTTCACCTGCCCGATACGGCCGCGGACGTTCTCGGTGTTCGCCCCGAAGCCGCCGCCAGCCAGGCCGAGCCGGCGGCGCAGCACGTCGAACTCCTTCTGCAGGCCGTCCACGGATTGCTGCACGCCTGACGTCAGCTTCTGCCCCTTCGACTGCTGCTGCAGCTGCTGGAACTGCCCGTAGGCGTTCTGCACCAGCTCCGCGGCCTCGTTGGCCTTGGCCTGCACCTGGTGCAGGTCCATGGCCGTGTCGTGCCAGACCGTGCGGTCGGCATCGCTGATGGCGATCTCCGGATCGCCCTTCACGGCCACGCTCACCGACTGGGCATCGCGCCCGTCCACCGTCAGCGTCGCGCGGTACGTGCCCGGCAGCACGAACGGCCCGTTGTTGCCGCCGGCACCGAAGAAACCACCGCCGCCGCCACCGGCGCCCGCGGGCGCGCCTGGAGGCGGAGGCAGCGGACGGAGCGGCTGCACGCGCAGGTCCCACTTCACGATGTTCAATCCCGCCTTGTTGCGGTCCCGCACGTCGTCGCCCGAGATCTCGCGGACGACGCTGCCGCCGGCGTCGCGGATGGTCCACTTCACGTCCTTGGCGTCGGCCCTCAGGCGGTAGGCCAGTGTCGCGCCCGGCGCGGGGTTCAGGCCGAGGAACAGGCGGTCCCCCTCGAAACCCTTCATCTGGTCGTTCGCCGGGTTGAAGGCCACCGCGGGGTCCGGCTCGAACGCATAGGTCTCCCCGCCCTCGCTCTTCGCCCACTGCTGGATGATGCCCAGGTCGTCCAGGATCCACACGCCGCGCGCGTGCGTCGCGAGGACCATGTCGTTGTCGCGCGGGTGCGTCTTGATCTCGTAGATGGGCATGGTCGGCAGGTTCGCCTTCACGCGCGTCCACTGCTCGCCCTTGTTCCACGACACCCACAGGCCGGTCTCGGTGCCCAGGTACAGCACGTCAGGGCTCTTCCGGTCCTCGGCGATCGTGCGCGCCACCTCGCCCTTCGGCAGGTTGCCGACGATGGACCGCCACGTATTGCCGAAATCCGCCGTCGTGAACACGTAGGTGGCGAAGTCGCCGCCCCGGTGGCCGTCGAAGGTGACGTAGGCGGTCCCCGCCGCCGCGCGCGAGGGCACGACGTCGGAGACGTAGGTGAACTTCGGCACGCCGGGGATCTTCGACGTCACGTTCGCCCAGGTCTTGCCCGCATCCTGCGTCACGCTCACCACGCCGTCGTCGCTGCCCACCCAGACCACGCCCTGACGCGCCGCGGATTCCTCCAGCGTGACGATGTTGCCGAAGCTGCCGACGCCGTCGTGCCTGGCGATGCGGATGTCCTTGCCGGGCACGCCCATGATGGACAGCGCCTCGCGGTCCGTGTTCGTCGTGAGGTCCGGGCTGATGGGCTGGTACGAGCGCCCCTGATCCGACGACTTCAGCACGACGTTCGCGCCGATGTAGATGGTCTTCGGGTCGAAGGGCGACAGCTGCATCGCCGTGTCCCAGTTGAAGCGGTAGGTCGTGCTCGGCTCGAAGGGCTTCTGCTCGGGCGGCTCGGGACGTACGACCGTCCGCTCGTTGGTGTTGCGGTCGATGCGGCTCATGCGCCCGTCCTGCGACTCGCCGTAGACGATGCGCGCGTCGGTGGGGTCCATCAGGGGCTGGAAGCCGTCGCCGCCGCTGATGACGTACCAGTCGTCGTTGTGGATGCCGCTGTTGGTGCGCACCGCACTCGGCCCGCACCACGTGTTGTTGTCCTGCAGGCCGGCACACACGTGATAGGGCGACTGCATGTCGAACTCCACGTGATAGGCCTGGGCCAGCAGCAGGTTGGGCAGCCACACCCACGTGGCGGATCGGTCGTAGGTGATGCCGACGCCGCCGTCGTTCCCGATGATGGCGTGGCTGGGATTGCCCGGGTTGATCCACATCGCGTGGTGATCGACGTGGAGGCGCGCGGCGCCGTCGTTCCGGAACGTGCGCCCGCCGTCGTCCGAGACGTGGAGTTGCACGCCGAGGACGTAGACGCGCGAGTCGGTCTGAGGGTCGATGCGGATCTGGCTGAAGTACATCGGGCGCGGATTGACGTCGCTCAGCTTCCGCCAGCTCGCGCCGCCATCGTCCGTGCGGTACACGCCGCCTTCAGTCGGGTGCTCGATGCGCGCGTAGAGAACGTTCGGGTTCTTCCGGTAGATGTCCATCCCGATGCGGCCCTTCGGCCCCTCGGGGATGCCCTTCTCGAGCTTCACCCAGGTCTCGCCGCCGTCGGTGGACTTCCAGATGCCGCTGCCGGGACCGCCGCCGTTCATCCCCCACTGCGCGCGCCGGCGCTGGTAGGTAGCCGCGTACAGCACCTTGTTGTTCGACGGATCCATCACCAGCTCGGTGGCGCCGGTGTCGTCGTCCACGTGGAGCGTGCGCTTCCAGGTGAGGCCGCCGTCCGTGGTCTTGTACACGCCGCGCTCGCCGCCCGCGGCCCACAGGTCGCCGAGCGCCGCCACGTGGACGACGTCGAAGTCCACGGGGTCCACGATGATGCGGGCGATCTGCCGGCTGTCGCGGAGGCCCATGTTCTTCCACGTGCGGCCGCCATCGGTGGACTTGTAGACGCCGTCGCCCCAGGAACTGCTCTGGCGGTTGTTGTTCTCGCCGGTGCCCACCCAGACGAGGTTGGCGTCCGTCGGGGCGATGGCCAGGTCGCCCACGGAGGAACTGCCCTCGTGATCGAAGACGGAGGTGAAGGTGGTGCCGTTGTTCGTCGTCTTGTAGACGCCGCCCGTGGCGGTGCCCACGTAGAACGTGGACGGGTCGCGTTCGAGCACCGCAAGGTCGTCGACACGGCCGGATGGCGTGGCGGGGCCAACGGCGCGGAAGGCCAGGCGGTCCAGCGGGCCCGTGCCCGGTGAGTCCGCCGTGAACACCATCGTCGGCCGCGGCGGGGCCTGTGCCAGCAGGCTGCTCCCCAGCACCACGGCCAACCCGACTGCTGTCCAGTTCCGACCTTTCATGCGCATCTCTCCTATCGGTCCGCTCAATCGTCAATCGGCAATCGCCAATGGGCGCCGGCCGCGCTAGGGTGCGCGGAGGTAGTCGACGGCGAGGGATGTCAGCGCGCGCACGCCGACGGGCAGCGCCGATTCGTCGGCAAAGAACAGCGGCGAATGGTTCTGCGCGGCCGTCGCCTCCTGCCCCGGCGGCGTGACGCCGAGGAAGAAGAACAGCCCCGGCACCTGCTGCTGGAAGTACGAGAAGTCCTCGGCCGTGCCCGTGAGCGGCCCGACGATGGCCTTGCCGGGGCCGGCGACGCGCTGCAGCGTCGGCGCCATCTTGTCGGTGAGCGCCGGATCGTTGGTCGTCACCGGGTAGCCCAGCCCGAAGTCCACCTTCGCGGTAGCGCCGGCGGCCTCGGCGTACTTCGTCGCGGTGTCGGTGATGCGCTGGCGGATCTTCGTGCGCTCGCCCTCGTCGAACGCGCGCACGGTGCCGACGAGCTCGACCTTGTCGGGAATGATGTTCGAGCGATTGCCTCCGGCGAACTTCCCGACGGTCACCACGGCCGGCGCCTGCGCGATGTTCACCGCGCGCGACACGATGCTCTGGAGCGACACGACGATCTGCGCGCCGATCACGATGGGATCCACGCCGCCCCACGGCACGGCGCCGTGCGTCTGCCGGCCGGTGATCTCGATGGTGAATTCATCCGCGCTCGCCATCAACGGGCCCGACCGGTAGACGATGGTGCCGGCCGTGTAGGGGAAGACGTGGAGGCCGAACACGGCGTCCACGTTGGGGTTCTCCAGCACGCCTGCCTTCACCATCGGCTCCGCGCCACCCGGACCCTCCTCCGCGGGCTGGAAGATGAACTTCACGGTGCCCGGCAGGTCGTTCCTCATGCGCGCGAGGATGGTGGCCGCGCCCATCAGGACGGCCATGTGGTTGTCGTGGCCGCAGGCGTGCATCACGCCGGTCTCCACGCCGTTCCACATCGCCTTCTGCGTCGACTTGAAGGGCACGTCCACCTGTTCGGTCACCGGCAGGCCGTCCATGTCGGACCTCAGGGCCACCACCTTGCCCGGCTTCGCGCCCATCAGGATGCCGACGACACCGGTCCCGGCTATGCCCGTCTGCACCTCCATGCCGAGGCTGCGCAGGTGGTCCGCGATGATCTTCGACGTCCGCACTTCCTGCATCCCGAGCTCGGGATGCTGATGGAAGTCGCGGCGCCACGCGACGACCTGCGGAAGGACTTCGGCGGCCGTGCGATCGATGGCGGCGGCCATCGCGTCGGGCTGTGACGACTGTGCCCACGCGGGCATGGCGACAGGGGCGAGGAGGGCGAACAGCAGGGCTCGTGAGCGCATGAACCGGCCTTTCGGAGTCTGAGATTCTACTACCCGACAGCGGGTGTCCGGCCCGCGACGGCGGCGATCATCGCTCGCCCCGCGCGCGAGCATCCGGACACCAACGCCGGACAGGGCGCTGAGGGAGCAGCAGGGTTCTCGGGTTCAGGGCGTCTCGCCACGCTTGCCCAGCCACTTGAATGCTCCGGCCTCGCTCCGCTCCACCAGCTCCTGGCCCGCGTACTTCTTGCTGACCTTCCATACGAAGTCCATCTCGCTCGTGATGGCGCCCAGCGCCAGGCGCGACTCGAGCACCAGCAGGACCGACGCGTAGAGCATCAGGAACGAGCCGGCCAGGCCCAGGACGACCGCCATCCACGTGAAGTCGCGCGCGATCGCCGAGACGATGGCGATGGCGACGCTGGCGGCGACGAAGACCGCCAGTGCCACGTAAAAGGCCAGCATCGCGCGCTGCAGCAACCGCGCGCGCGAGGTCTGCCGATCCAGCTGCTGGAAGATGAGCGCGCGCCGCTCCTCGAACATGTCGTCCTGCTCGGGGTGCTTGGCCAGGTTCTCGAACCGCTCCGACAGGGATCGCACGCGGTCCACGACGCGTCCCATGCGCGTGCTGGTGGAGAAGATGAGCGCGCCGCACGCGGAGATGAGCACCGCCGGCGTGATCATCGCGGTCAGCACCGCCAGTGCGTTCTGCGGCGCCTCGAGCCTGGCCAGCCAGTCCATGGGGCTGACTATACGACAGCTGCTCATTGGCGATTGCTGATTGGCAATTGAGCGATTCATTGGGCGATTGGCGATTGCGCATTGCGCATTTCGATTGGGGAATCGGCGCCTTGGGGCATTAGCGCATTGCAGAATCGACTGCCGCTTCCTGGCACCGACCGAAACGGGACGAACGCGGCGCCCTGGAATGCCCCAATCGCCCGATCACCCAATCGCCAATCCAATGCCCAATGCCCCAATCACCAATCACCAATCATCAATGGACACGATCTAGAATCCCTTGCATGTTGGCAGTAGTAGCCCGCACCTTCGGCCCTCCCGAAGTGCTCGCCCTCGAGGAGCTGCCCGACCCGACACCGGGCCCCTCCGAGGTGCTGGTCCGCGTCCACGCCGCCGGCGTGAATCCCTACGACACCTACATGCGCGTCGGCGGCTACGCGCTCTCGCCGGAGCCGCCCTACATCCCCGGAGCGGACGCCGCCGGCATCGTCGAGGAAGTGGGCGAGGAGGTGACGGGTGTGCGGGAGGGCGACCGCGTCTACATCGGCGGCACGGCCGCCAGCCGCGCCTGGGGCGCGTATGCCACGCTCGTCGTCTGCAGGCCTGACCAGGTACACCCGCTGCCGGAACGGCTGTCCTTCGCCCAGGGCGCCGGCATCAACGTGCCCTACGCCACCGCGTGGCGTGCGGTCTTCCAGAGGGCGGAGGCTTCACGGGGCGAGTCCATCCTCATCCATGGCGCGAGCGGCGCCGTCGGGCTGGCCGCCGTGCAGATGGCGCGGGCTGCCGGGCTCGCCGTCATCGGCACCGCGAGCACCGAGGACGGCGCGGCCCTTGTCCGCGCGCAGGGCGCCGCCCATGTGCTCAACCACCGCGAGGCGGGCTATCTGGACCAGCTCGCCCTGCTCACCGATGGCGGGCCCGACATCATCATCGAGATGCTCGCCAACCACAACCTCGACAACGACCTCGCTGTTCTGGCGAAGAACGGCCGCATCGTCATCGTTGGCAACCGGGGGCGCATCGAGATCGATCCGCGGCGCATCATGGGCAAGGAGGCCACGGTCCGGGGCACGGCGTTCTGGAACCTGTCCGACGCCGCCGTCGCGCAGATCCACAGGGACATGGCGAGGGGGTTCGAGGACGGAACGCTCAGCCCGGTCGTAGGGCGGGAGCTGGCGCTCGCCGAGGCGGCCGTCGCGCACCGGCACGTCCACGAGCCCGGCGCGCGCGGCAAGATTGTGCTGATCGCGTAGGCGCGGCCTACCTGGTGCCGACCCTCGCCAGCTCTTCGTCGATGACCTGCTTGAACACCTCGAACGGCTGGGCGCCGATGAGCGGCCGGCCGTTGACGAAGATGGTCGGCGTCGAGTTCACGCCGATCTTCTCGCCCTCGACGGCGCTGGCCTTCACCCGCGCCTCGTGCCTGCCCGAGTCGAGGCACTGGTCGAACGTGGCCTGGTTCAGGCCGAGCCTCGCGGCGCCCTGCTTGAGCTGTGGCACCGAGAGCGCGTTGATGTCGGCGAACATCAGGTCGTGCATCTCCCAATACCGGCCCTGGTCACCCGCGCAGTGCGCGGCCTCGGCCGCCTTCTGGGCGTTCGGGTGCGTCGGCAGCGCGTAGTCCTTGTAGACGACGCGGACCTTGTCGCCGTATGCGGCCAGGACCTTCGTGAGGGTCGGACCGACCCTCGCGCAGAACGGTCATTGATAGTCGGAGTACTCGACCAGCGTGACGGGCGCCGTGGATTCTCCGCGGACGGGGTCGTCCGGCGACACGACCGGCTGCACGCGTGGCGGGTCCAGCAGCACGCGCACGTTGCCGGCCTTGCCCCTGAGATCGTCCACCAGCTGCGCGCGTGCCTGCAGCTGCTTCTGGCTCTGCAGGAAGTCGACGATGGGCCCCCGCAACTGCTCGAGCGTCCGGCCCTGGGCGCGCTCCTTGTTCTCCTCGTAGAACCGCTGGACCTCGGCGTCGCTCACCGGCTGCGCGCGGCGCTTCATCTCCCGCTCCAGATACTCGTCCGGCGTGGTGCCGGCCGTCTTCGCGGCCTCGGCAATCAGCAGGTCGCCCACCATGACGTCGAGCAGGTTGCGGCGGTTCTGGTAGAGGAGCTGCGTGACGCGGGCGCGCTCGGCGGCGTCGAACTCCTGCCACTTCGCGTCCACCTCGCTCAGCGTGATCCGGCGACTGCCGACCTCGGCCACCACGGGATCGGCTCCCCCCTGCGCGGGCGCCTGGATGGGCGAGGCCGCCGGCGCCTGCGCGGCGGTCGGCGAGTTGCCACAGCCCACGGCCACCGAGGCCGCCAGCACGGCAATCGCCCTCACACGTGCGATGTGCATCGTACGAGGATATCCCAGAACGGTGCCGGGACCGAACTGTGGCGGGAGGGGCGTGCTCCCTCCCGGCGCTATCCGCCCGCGCGCGTCGGTTCCCCGGCCTCGTGCCCTCGACACACGCGCACGGGCAGCACCGGGTACTTCTGATAGTGCGGATCCGTGAACGAGCGACGGCACAGGTAGAACCGCGACCGCGTGGTTTCGACAACCTGACAGTGCCGGCAGCGCCCGCACAGCCCGGGCTCGGGATCCATGTCAACCATCCTACGCGTCACGGACAGGTAATAAGATGGATCCATGAGACTCTCGGCGGTCGGACCGGTGATCGCGGCCATGGCCGGGGTGGCCCTGGCTGCTGCGCCAGCCGTGCAGGATCAACCGGTGTTCCGCTCGGCCGTCCGAACGGTGCCCATCTACGCCACGGTGCTCGACGCCGGCGGCCGCCTGGTGCCGGACCTCGAGCAGGCGAACTTCTCGGTGTCCGACAACGGCAAGCCCGCCGAGATCGCGCTCTTCTCGAGCGAGCCGCAGCCGTTCACCGCGGTCGTGATGCTGGACACCAGCGCCAGCATGACGGCGAACCTCAAGCTGCTGAACCGCGCGGCCGAGCAGTTCCTGCTCCGGCTGCTGCCGGTGGACCGCGCACAGGTGGGCGCGTTCAACGACAAGATCCAGCTGAGCGGCGAGTTCACCAACGATCGCGACGCGCTCATCGCCGCGCTCGACGATCTCTACTTCGGCAACCCGACCCGGCTGAACGACGCCCTCGCCTCCAGCCTCGACGCGCTGCGGGGCATCGACGGCCGCCGCGTCATCCTCGTCTTCACCGACGGCGAGGACACGGCCAGCCGCGCGCGGTTCAACACCGTGATGGATCGGGCGCGCGACGAAGAGGTGATGGTCTACTCGATCGGGCTCGAGTCGGAGTACTTCAACGGCGTGCGCGTCGTGCGGTCGCGGCCGACACGCGACCTGCGCAAGATCTCGGAGGAAACCGGCGGCGGGTACTTCGAGCTGAAGGAGACTGCGGAGCTCGCGCCCACGTTCAGCCGGGTCGCACAGGAGCTACGAAGTCAGTACCTGATCGGGTTTGCGCCGGCGGCGTTGGACGGCAAGGTGCACAAGCTCGAGGTGCGCGTGAACCGTCCGGGGATGACGGTCCGCGCGCGAAGGAGCTACCTGGCCGCCGCCGACCGATCGTAGGATTCACTGGTCTCGGGCCCGGCCTCAGGCCCCAACTCCCAAGTCCCACGACCCAGACTCAGACGAACACCATTGCCACGAGCGTGATGGCCAGGAGCGCCCCGACGACGGCTTCGGCCGTGGCGGAGAAATTCAACTCGTAGATGCGGAACATGGCTCGTGCCTCCAGAAGGTTGGACGTGGCCCGCTGGTGGGCTGTTCCATCCGGGGGCACACGCCGCGCACGCACGGGAAGATCACGAGGGATGCAGCCAGGTGCGAGGGACGGTTGGGGGATGCCGGGGCCGGGCCCCTAATCCCTGAGGGCGGCGCGCCGGAAGGCGGGCCAATCAGCCTGTCGCAGCGCCTGTTCCACCAGCGCCGGGTTCCCGCTGATCGACACCACCGCCCCCGCGCGTCCCCCGGACGCGGTCGAGACCGGCACCGTCACGTCCACCTGCGGGCCATCCGCCCGAGGGCTGATGGCGGCCTCCCCCGCGTTGCCGAACACCAGCCAGGCCTGTTCCGCGCAGTAGTGCTCCTCGGCCGGCGCGCCAGCCTCGGCGGCCGCCCGGTAGACATTGGCGGGCACGCGAATCACCGTCGCGGGTCCGGCCACCCCGTCCATCTCCGCAGGCGGGATGCCCGTGGCCACGCTGAAGGAGAGATCGTCGTCGAGCGGCGCGACCGATACGAGGAGATGGCTGTCGGCGTCGTACCGCTCACCCGCCACGCCGTCGTCGTCGAGTGAGATCTCGCGGATGCCCGAGACGCGGCCGGTGCGCTCGAAGTCGCTGAGCGCCTGCTCGTAGTCGCCCTGCGAGCGTCGCTGCGAGCGCATGGCCGCCTCCTGGATCTCCTCCTCGGCGGCCAGCGCGCGTTTGCGGTTCTCCGGATTCAGTGGATTGGCCAGCACCTCGACCTGTCCGTCACTTCCCGCGGGCCACCGGACCACCCACACTGGCCGGGGCCCGCCGCTGGCGGGCGTGCCGTCGGGACCGGCCTCGGGAAACGGCAGGGCGGGACGAAGGGCCAGGACGAGGGCCCGGACGAGCGTGTCATCGTCGCCCACATGGGCGCGAAGGGGCGCGGCAACGGCCAGTGCCGCCAGGAAGGCCGCGCAGGTGCCGCACCACCACATGAGGCGATTCTATCCAACCGGGCGCGCCCGTCCGCTACAATCGCGGGCGGCACGGAGGCTCAGCATGAGACGAGTCCTTCTGGGGCTCTCGGGAGCAGCGCTCATCATGACCACGTCCGCGGCACAGCCAGCGATTCGCCCGGGCGATCGCCCGTCGGGTAACATCCTCGCCACGCGGTCGGCCGCGGTGGGCCGGCACGGGATGATTGCCACCAGCCAGGCCCTGGCCTCGGCCGCGGGACTGCGGGTCCTGCAGGAGGGCGGCAACGCCATCGACGCGGCCGTCACCGCCGCCGCGGTGCTGGCCGTCGTCGAGCCCTCGATGAACGGCATCGGGGGCGACCTCTTCGCGCTCGTCCACGACGCGAAGGCGAAGCAGGTGTACGGCCTCGATTCGAGCGGCCGCTCCGCCTACCGGGCCACGCCCGAGGAGTTCGCCCGGCGGGGGCTGACGGAGATGGCCGAGGACGGCCCGCTCGCCGTGGATGTCCCGGGCGTGGTCGAGGGGTGGCATCAACTGCTCGCGCGGTTCGGCACCATCCCCCTCTCGAAGGCCTTGCAGCCCGCCATCGCCTACGCACGCGACGGCTTCCCGGTGCAGGAGATCATGGCCGCGCAGTGGCAGGACGCGGCAGAGCGCCTCGCGGAAGACGCGGCCGCGGCCCGGACGTTCCTTCCGGGTGGCCAGGCGCCTCGCGAAGGCGAGATCTTCGCGAACCCCAACCTCGCGAGAAGCCTCGAGCTGATTGCGAAGGAGGGACGCGACGCCTTCTACACCGGGGCCATCGCCCAGGCCATCGTCGCCGACATGAAGGCGCGCGACGGCCTGCTCGAGATGCGCGACTTCGCGGATCACAAGGCCGACTGGGTGGAGCCCCTCCGCACGAGCTACCGCGGCCACGACGTCCTCGAGATGCCGCCCAGCACGCAGGGCTTCGTCGCCCTCGAGATGCTGAACCTGATGGAAGGCTTCGACGTGAAGGCGATGGGCCACAACTCGGCCGACTACCTGCACCTGCTGAGCGAGGCGAAGAAGCTGGCCTTTGCGGATCGCGCGGCGTACCTCGCGGACCGCGACGCGATGCCGAAGGGCCTCCTGGCCATGCTGGTGTCCAAGGACTACGCCGTCCGGCGGCGTCCCGAGATCACGATGCAGAAGGCGGGCGCCTACGCGGCCGGCACGCCGCGCGGCCCGTCGTCACCGCTCGACTTCGCGGGGCGCGATCGCGGCGACACCATCTATCTCACCGCCGCCGACGGGCAGGGCAACGTCGTGTCGTTCATCCAGTCGCTCTTCTCCTCGTTCGGCGCGGGCATCGTCGCCGGCGACACGGGCATCACGCTGCACAACCGCGGCGCGGGCTTCACCCTCACGCCCGGTCACCCGAACCGGATCGCGCCGCACAAGCGCCCGCTGCACACGCTGGTGCCCGCGATGATCCTGAAGGAGGGCCGCCCCTGGGTGTCGTTCGGCGTGATGGGCGGGGACAACCAGGCGCAGGCGCACGTGCAGGTGGTGGCGAACCTGGTGGACTTCGGGATGGGCATCCAGCAGGCGGGCGAGGCCGCGCGCGTGCGCCACACGGGCACCAGCCTGGCGGTGGAGGCCGGCATCGGCGCCGAGGTGCGCAGGGCGCTCGAGGCGCGCGGGCACACCCTCACGGACGGCCGCGGCGCGATGGGCGGCTTCCAGGGAATCCTGATCGACCCGCAGAGCGGCGTGCTGATGGGCGGCTCCGACATGCGGAAGGACGGGCTCGCGATCGGCTGGTAGGGGACTTGGCAATTGGGGCTTGAACCTCAGAACCCCAGAACCTCAGAACCCCAGAACCCTTGGCCCCAGGCTAGGGCACCGCGATCTCCACCTCGTTGGACCACGCGCCCGAGCCGCACGCGTTGCGGGGGCGCACGCGCACGTAGTAGATGCCTGGCGGTGCGGCGACGCTCAGCGTAGTGCCACCAACCGGAAGCGAGGCCACGTCGGCGGCGCCACTCGACGTGCCGGCCTCGACCACGTAATCAATGGCGTCGGCCGCCGCGTTCCAGACAAGCGTCACCTGCCGGCCATCCAGCGAATGGGTCAGCGGCGAGGCCGAGCCGGGCGGGCTGCACTCAACGGCGACGACCGTCTCCGGTGAGGCTTCGCTGGTACCGCACGCGTTCCGCCCCCGCGTCCGTACGTAGTACACCCCCGGCGGCGCCTGCGCGGCGAGCGTCGTCGAGCTCACCACGGTGCTCAGCAGGTTCGCCTGTCCCGGCACGGAGCCGGCCTCGAGCACGTGACTGGACGCGCCGCTCCCCGGCGTCCACGACAGCGTGACCGACGAGCCGACCACCGAGGCGTCGGGCGCACCCGGCGCGCCGGGCACGGTGCACGACGGCGGCGTCAGCCTCACGACGACTTCGTTCGACACCGCGCCGCCGCAGCCGTTCCGCGCGCGCACGCGAACGTAGAAGGTGCCCGCCGGCGCGCTGTCGACGAAGTAGCTCGTGGACGAGGCCGGCACGGGCACCGCAGCCAGGTTCGACGCCCCAGGTGCGCTCCCTGCTTCGAGCAGGTAGTCGCTGACGGAACCGCCGGACGCGGGCGCCGACCAGGTGAAGGATGCCGAGAGCCCTGACACCGACGCGGCGAGACCCGATGGCGCGCCCGGTGCTTCACACGGGCCCGTGGTCCCCCGCCACCCGAGCTCGACGACCTCGAAGTCGCCGGCCTTGATGGCCTGAAAGGCGGGGTTCAACTGCCCGTTGTCCCACCGCGGATCGAACACACCGCTCACGTACATGTCCGAACCCGTGTCGGCCACGATGAGTCCGTGGGTCTTCATCGCCCTGAAGATCTTCCGGATGTGCGCCGGGTAGCCGCTGATGTTCGTGTTCGCCTTCAGGCGCAGGCGTGCGCCGAGCGGCGGCCCCGACGGGTTCGTGTTCGCACGGTGCGAGGCCGGCCAGACGTAGCCGTTCACGCCGTGCACCGTCACGCGAAGCGCGTGGCGAATCTCCTCGGGGCCGAACACTTCGTCGTACCGCACGAGGCCCGGCAGGATGGCCAGTCCCGCCGCGTCGGCGGACGTCCAGCCTTCGGGCCGGCGCGCGTTGGTGTTCATGTCGAAGAACGCGCCCGAGCCCGCTGCCCAGCCGGTACCCGTCCATCGCAGGGCGAACAGCTCATAGAGGTGCCGGTTGTCGCGGTCCACGATCAACATGTGCCGATCGCCGCCGACGTTCGCGCTCCCCGGAGGGCCGCCCTCGATCCAGTACGGTTCCGTAATCGCCTGTGCCGGAATGGGATAGAAGGGATAGCTCTGCCCGGTCTGGTGGTTCACACCATCGCTCTCCTCGTCGTAGTCGAACTGGACGGCGACCCTTGGCTGATCGTCACCCACGACCACGTACGGCATGCCGTAGATGAATTGGCTGCCCGGCGCCTCGGTGCCGCCGAAGTCCGGGTGCATGCCGTCGCCGGGTCCGATGAAGGAGACGAACTCGCCGGACCGCGGATCCACCGGCGCCCGCGAGATGTCCTCGTTCCACCAGTTGTCGGCCGGGAACAGCGGCAGCGGCCCCGGCAGCGGCCCGTTGCGCTCGGCGAGGGTCTGGGCCATCAGCATGGCGCCGGCCGCCAGCGCCACGGCGAGCGTCCCGACCGTCCAGCGTCGCGTCATCGGCGTATGATGGATTCTCATTCCCCTCTGGAGGCGTGTCGAGATGCAAAAGCTGTTCACAGTCGGCGTGGCCGTGGCCCTCGTGGCGTCAGTCGCGTGCGGGAAGTCCGAGGCCGAGAGACAGGCCGAACAGGCCGCGGCCGAGGCCCAGAAGGCGGCGGACGCCGCGACCAAGGCCGCCGAGGCCGCTGGCCAGGACGTGGCCAAGGGCATGGAGGAGTTCGGCAAGGCCATGGCGGGCCTCGCCGGCGCGATGGGCGGCGACGGCAAGACCGTGGAGCCCGTCAGCTTCCAGGCGCTGCAGGGCACGCTGCCGCAGGTGGCGGGATGGGAGATGGGCAAGCCCGAGGGTGAGCGCATGACCGCGCCGTTCCCGTTCTCGTCCACCGAGGCCACTTACACGAAGGGCGACGCGAGCCTCGAGGTCAAGGTCGTGGACTCCGGCTTCGCGCAGATGCTGATCGCGCCGTGGTCGATGATGCTCGCGAGCGGCTACAGCCGCGAGACGAGCGACGGCTACGAGAAGGCCGTGACCGTGAACGGCCAGCCCGGCTTCGAGAAGTGGGACAGCAGCTCGAAGAGCGGCGAACTGAACGTCCTCGTGGACAAGCGCTTCCTGGTGACCGTCGAAGGCCGCGACCTCTCCGACACGAAGGTCCTGCACGAGATGGCCGGGAAGATGGACTTCGGGAAGTTCGCGGCGCTGAAGTGAGGTCTTGGGGTCTTGGGGGCTTGGGGGCTTGGGGGCTTGAGAACCTGAGAACGCCAGAACCTGAGAACCCCGGAACCCCAGAACCTAGATCCTGAACCCCGCCCCGAGCGGATCGTCCCCGTCGATCAGGAAGGTGTGCTCGCCGGTTATCCAGGCGCTGCCCTCGATCGACGGGACGATCGCCTCGCGCTCGCCCACGCGCGTTCTCCCGACCACCCTCCCCGTGAACGTCGTCCCCACGATGGACTCGTGGATGAAGGGCGCGTCCTCTCCCAGCAGGCCCATCTCCGACAGCACGGCCATCACGGCCGCCGTGCCGGTGCCGCACGGGGAGCGGTCCACCTCGGCGTCGGCGAAGACCGTGACGTTGCGCAGGTGCGCCTCGCCGCCCTGGGCGGGGCCGGTGAAGATCGTCCCGTAGATGCCCGACAGCCCGGGATCCGCCGGGTGCACGACCTGCCGCAGGCGCTCCACCTCGCGTGCGACGCGCATGCCCAGCGCGCGCAGCTCGGGCACCCGCGCGGCCAGCACCGGGATGCCGGCAGCTTCCGCGTCCACGATGGCGTAGAACGCGCCGCCGAACGCGACGTCCACCGGCATCGTGCGGCCGCCCAGCGTGACGGGGAGCCCCGCCTCGTACACGAACGACGGCACGTTCACGAACATCACCGACTCCACCCGGCGGCCACGCGACCCGTCCCGCCTTCGCGCGCGCGCCACGACCCGGCCCGCCGGCGTGTCGTACCGAATCTCGTCGCCGCCCGGGTCGATGAGCCCGCGCTCGAGGGCGATGGTGGTCACCGCGACGATGCCGTGCCCGCACATGGTGCTCCAGCCCTCGTTGTGCATGAACAGCACGCCCGCGTGGCCGTCGCTGGTGGCCGCCTCGGTGAGGAGCGCCCCGTACATGTCGGCGTGCCCGCGCGGCTCGAGCATCAGCGAGCGCCGCCAGTGGTCCAGGCGCTTCATCGCCCAGGCGCGCCGCTCGAGCATGGTCCGGCCCTCCGGCGAGGGGATGCCGTCCACGATCAGGCGGAGAGGCTCGCCCGCGGCATGCGCGTCGACGGTGCGGATGGCGTGAGTCATTGCGCTGATTATGCGGGATTCCCCTCCCGACTCCCGACGATGATTGTTGTACGCTGTCCCCGGTGCTCGTGTTCTACTCCGACCACTTCGTCCTGCCGCTCCCCGAGGGCCACACGTTCCCCATGGCCAAGTACTCCCGGCTGCGCGAGCACCTCGTCGAACATCGCATCGTGGCGGCCGACAGGCTGCTGGAGGCGCCGGCCGCGAGCTGGGATGACCTGCGCCTGGTGCACACGCGCGAGTACGTGGACGCCGTCGCCTCGGGCACCCTGACGCGCGAGGCCCAGCGCCGCATCGGGTTCCCGTGGTCGCCGGGCATGGTCGAACGCTCGCGCCGATCGGTCGGGGCCACGGTCGCGGCCGCACGCGCGGCCCTCGCGCACGGGCTCGCCGCCAACCTCGCCGGAGGCACGCATCATGCGTTCGCGGATCGCGGCGAGGGGTTCTGCGTGTTCAACGACGTCGCCGTGGCCGCACGCGTGCTGCAGCGCGAGCGCGGCGCCACGCGCATTGCCGTCGTGGATTGCGATGTCCACCAGGGCAACGGCACGGCCGCCATCTTCCGGGACGACGCGTCGGTCTTCACCTTCTCGATACACGGCGCCCGCAACTTCCCCTTCCGCAAGGAAGCCAGCAACCTGGACGTCGCGCTCGAGGACGGGGCCACCGACGTGGATTACCTGCCGCGGCTCGCCCGCCACCTCGATGACGTGCTGGATCGGCATCGCCCGGACTTCGTCTTCTACCTCGCCGGCGCCGATCCGTACGAGGGCGACCGCCTCGGCCGCCTCGGGATGACCATCGGCGGCCTGCGCACGCGCGACGAGCTCGTGCTCGGACGATGTCGCGCGCTCGGCCTGCCGGTGGCCATCTCGATGGGCGGCGGCTACGCCCACGATATCGACGCCATCGTCACGATTCACGCGAACACGATTGCGGCCGCCGCGGCCCTGTGCGCCCGCGACCTGGCGGCCCGGGACACGGAGCCCACATGTCACAACGTTTCCGCCTGCTGAACGAGGCCCAGGTCAAGGCGCTGCTGCCCATGGACGCCCTGATCCAGGCGATGGAAGACGCGTTGGCGCGCTTTTCGTCGGGTGACGTCCTCCAGCCGGTCCGCACGGTCCTCACCGTGGGCCCGACGAAGGCCTTCTTCGGCGTGATGCCGGCCTACACGCCGCAACCGGCTCGCCTCGGGGCCAAGCTGGTGACGGTGTTCAACCAGAACGAGTTGCGCGGGCTGCCCTCGCACCTTGCCACGATCCTGCTGCTGGATCCCGACACCGGGGCGCTGGTCGCGCTGCTGGACGGCCGCTACGTCACCGAGGCGCGCACGGCGGCGGTGTCCGCGGTGTCGGCGCGGCACCTGGCCCGCACGAAGGCCGCCACGCTCGCCATCATCGGCTCCGGCGTGCAGGCGCGGAGTCACCTCGAGGCGATCAAGGAGGTCCGCACCCTGGACGACGTCCGCGTCTGGTCGCCGCGCCAGGCCAGCCGCGAGCGGTTCGTGGGCGAGATGGCCGCACACCTGCCCGGCAGGCTGCGCGCGGTAGACCGCCCGGAGCACGCCGTCCGTGGCGCCGACATCGTCGTGCTCGTCACCTCGTCGCCGACACCCGTCATCGAGGACGCGTGGGTCTCCCCCGGAGCGCACGTCGTCTCGGTCGGGGCGTGCCGGCCCGACCAGCGGGAGATGGATCCGGCGCTCGTCGCGCGAGCGCGCCTCTACGTGGATTCCCGCGCGGCCGCGCTCGTCGAATCAGGTGATGTCGTGATGGGCATGCGAGAGGGCCGGTTCAACGAGACCCATATCGCGGGAGAGCTGGGCCAGGTCGTGCTGAGCCGCGCACCGGGCCGGTCGGGCGACGCGGAAGTAACCGTCTTCAAGTCGCTGGGCATGGCGGTGGAAGACGTCGTGGCGGCTGACCTGGCCCTGCGAAGGGCCATCGAGACCGGCAGCGGGGTGGAACTCTCGCTCTGAGCCGCTCGTCAGACTGAGCGAGCAGGTCGTGGCAACGTGCCGCCTGGAGGTCCTATGAAGGCTCGTCGGTGGGCGCCCATCCTCTTCGGCGTGGCTGTGTTCGTCGTCTTCGTCATCCTGGGGGCTGCCGTGTTCGGGGTGTCCTGGGTGTGGGAGCACCTGGACATCACGCCGTCCAGTGCCGCTGGCGCCGACGCCGCGTTCGACGAGGTGCGACAGCGCTACCGCGACAAGGCACCGCTGCTGGAGCTCTCCGATGCCGGCGCGCGGACCAATCGCCCTCCGGACAGTGCCGCGCGCACGACGCTGAACGCGCTGCACGTCCTCGCCTTCGACGCGGACGAAGGCCGGCTGGCCCGCTTCGACCTGCCGTTCTGGATCCTGCGCCTCAAGGAAGGCCCCATCCGGTTCGGCACGTACGCCAGCGGGCTGGACGGGCTCCGCATCTCGCTCACGGTCGCGGATCTCGAGCGCTACGGGCCGGGAATCGTCGTCGATGCGGGCCGGGGCGACGAGCGCGCACTGCTCTGGGTGGATTGAACGCCGATACCGGACGCCGATGGCGCAGAGGCCGCCGATGGCCGAGGCCGCAGTTCTCGGCGCCACATCGGCGTCCGGCGTCTGCGTCAGAGCTGCAGGAACGCCTTGATCCTGGCCAGGAGCGACTGCGGCGCGTGGGCCTGCGCGCTGGCAGCCGCGGCGGCCGTGGCTTCCGCCTGCGCCAGGCCGACGCGGCGCGCGGCCACCACCTGGCTGACGTGCTCGATCAGCCCCGGCGTGGCCCGGGCCAGTGCGCGCATGTCCGGCGCGGCAATCTCCAGCACATGGACGTCGTCGACCGCGCGCACCGTGGCCGTGCGCGGCTCGCCGGTCAGCATCGACATCTCGCCGAAGAACCCGCCGGCGCCCACGGTGGCCACGTCCTGCCCCGAAGGCTCGAGCACGACCTTCACGGCTCCCTTCAGCACGACGAACATCGAGCTGCCCTGCTCGCCTTGCCGCACGATGGCTTCCCCTGACGCGAAGAGATGGTCTGCGGCCTCGCGGCTGAGTGACAGCCGGGCCTCGGGTGAGAGCATGGAGAAGAGGTCCACCCCGGCCAGGTGCCCGGCCGCGTCCACCACCTGCGCCTCGGTTCGGGCCGGCTGCTCCTCGCGCGAGTACTCGATCTGGATGGGCCACGGGATCTCGATGTTCTGCCGCCGGAACTCGTACCAGATGTTGGTGCGCACCTGGTCCCTGGCCTGGTTGTCGGTGGCGTAGTCCTCGATCCAGAACCGCGCGGCATAGTCCACCGACGAGGTGCCGAAGTTCCTGAGCAGGACCTGGGACGGCGGATCCGCCATCACGAGCGGCGCGTTGGCCATGGCGCGCACGATGGCGGCCTTCACCTCGTTGGGTGGCGTCAGGTAGCTCGCTCCCACCTCCACCTCGATGCGTGTCGGCACCGTCGGCTCGGAGTAGTTGAGGATGGGATCCTTGGAAATGACGCTGTTGGGAACGATGAGGAACTCGCCGGCCTTCGTGCGCAGCTTCGTGGCCCGCCACGTCACCTCCTGCACCTGGCCCTCACTGCCCCCGATGTTGATCCAGTGCCCCACCCGGAAGGGCTTCTCGATCTGGATGGCAAGGCCCGCAAAGAAGTTTCCCAGGGTGTCCTGGAGCGCGAAGCCGACCACGACGGCGCCGACCGCGGATGTGGCCAGCAGCTGTTCGCGCATGAGGACCGTGGCGATCACCAGAAACAGCGCGATCACCGCGACGTCCTGGACGATGGCGGGGAAACGGTCCGAGGGCCGGCTGTCGCGCCAGGGATTCACCAGCAGCGCGATCACCAGGTTGACCAGCGCCAGCACGAACGCGAGGCGAGCCACCGCGGGCATGACGGCGACGTCGCCCAGGCCCTGGGCCACGGCCAGCTCGAGGCCGATGAAACCCAGGAACAGCCAGGCGCTGAACGTCAGCCGCCCGCGCACGAAGCGGCTGCGGATCGCCGCCAGCAGCGCCAGCGTGACGAGGAGGGCAACCGGGCCAGCGAGAATCAGGTTGGAGGCGTCCACCGCGAGCGCAAACCTACTTCAGTCCGCCTTCCTGCTTGAACGCAGCGATGTCGGCCGCCGCCACCTTGACCGGCACGGGATTCGGGTTGCCGCCACCACGCGCGTCCTTCTCGGGGTCCACGCCGCGGGCCGAGCCCGATCCGGTGACCTGCGCCTGCTGTTTCTCGCCGCCGCCCGTCGGGAGCATCCGGCTGATGCCGAACCGGCTCTTCTTCTTCGGCGCCTCTTCCTTCGGCTCCGCCTTCGCCTCGCCGCCGGTCAGGCCCGCGGACCCCGCCGCCACGGTCGCAATCTCGGTGATGGGCGTCGGCGTGTACGTGATGAACTTCCGGTAGCGATCGGCGAGCGTCGCCGTTGACGCCATCTTCTTCGCCGCGATCTCCTTCTTGATGTTGTCGAGACGCGCGTCCATCTCGGGGTGCGACGCAAACAGGCCGCGCTTCTCCTGCGAGCCCTTGTTGCGATCCTTCAGCCGCGTGAGGAACCCGCCGAGTCCCGCGGGCGCGTACCCGATCCGGTTGGCGAGCTCGATGCCCTTCTCGTCCGACTCGTTCTCCTCCCCTCGCCCGAAGCCCTTCTCCACGATGTTGTCGTACGTGGCGGTGACGGCGCGCTCGAGGAGCCCGAAGCTGCTGGAGAGGGTCTCGGAGGCGCCCATCTGCACGGACTTGCTCTTCTGGATGGACCGGATCGTGTGCTTCTCGGTGACGTGGACGATCTCGTGGCCCAGCACGCCGGCCAGCTCCGCCTCGTCCTGGATGAGGGCGAGCGTGCCGCGGGTGATGTGCACGAACCCGCCCGGCGCCGCGAAGGCGTTCACCCCGTCGGTGTCCAGCACGATGAACGTCCAGGGCAGCGCCGGCCGCGTGCTCGCCTGGGCCAGCGCGCCGCCGACGAGCGCGACGTAGCGGTGCACGGCCGCGTCCTGAACCACGCCGTACCGCGTGCGGATGCGCTCGCTCACCGCGGCGCCGAGCTTCTGCTCCTCCTCGTCGGTCACGTGCAGTTCCCGCAGGTCCTTGGCCGTCTTCACGGCCCCGGCGATCCGGCCGAGCTGGTCGAGCTGGTCCCCCCGGGCAGGACCCGCGGCTCCCAGCAGGAGCCAGCCCCCGACAAAGCATGCAGTTGCGCGCATCATGTTGGCCTGACCTCGAATATCGCCACGGGCCGGCTCTTGCCCTTCACCGTCACCGACCCCAGTGGACGGATATCATACTGCCCCTTCAGCCGGGCCCGGGTCGCCTCGCTGATGATGATCCGGGTCCCGTATTCCTTGTTCAGCGACTCGAGCCGCGCACCCAGGTTCACCGCATCCCCGATGACCGTGTAGCTCATGATGGCGGACGACCCGATGTTGCCGGCCACCATATCGCCGGTGTTGATGCCGATGCCGATGTCCAGCCGAGGCACGCCGAACGAGGCCCACCCGGCGTTGAGCGCCTCCAGCTCCCGCACCATGGCCAGCGCCGCCTGCACCGCGTGCTCCGCGTGGTCTTCATCGTCCAGCGGCGCGCCGAAGAGCGCCATCACCATGTCGCCCACGAACTTGTCCAGGGTGCCGTGGTGCTCGAAGAGGACGTTCACCATCCGGGTGAAGTACTCGTTCAGCTGAGAGACGATGTCCTCGGGCGCACCCTTCTCGGTCAGCGCCGTGAAGCCGCGCATGTCCGAGAAGAGGACCGTCATGTGGCGCCGCGCGCCGCCAAGCCTGGCGCGCGACGGGTCCGCCATCAGCTGCTCGTAGACGTCCTTCGCGACGTAGCGGGAGAACAGCTGCTTCACCTTCCGCTTCTCCCGGCCCTCGACGAAGTATGCCCACGCCAGGTTTCCGACGAAGGCCGTTCCCATCGCCACGAGCGGCGCGGCCAGCGGCCACCAGTGCCCCACGCCGAACGACGCGACGTTGGCCCAGACCCACGCGCCCGCGAGCCCCATGGCCACGGCGCCGGTGAGCCAGGCCGAGAGCCACGCGCCCGTCGCGCCGACGGCCAGCGCCAGCCCCAGCGTGACCATCCCCCCGCGCAGGCCCGACACCGGCACGAGCGTCCGCCCGGCGCTCCAGGCGTCGATGGTGTTGGCGTGGATCTCCGCGCCGGGCATGCGACCTTCGGCGAACGGGGTCACGAACACGTCGCGCAACCCCTCGCCGGCGACGCCGACGACGACGATGCGGTCCCGGAAGGTGGTGGGCGCCACCTGCGGCGCGAAGCCCTCGAGCACCTGCTGCTGGGAATAGAACAGGTCGTAGAAGCTGTAGGACCGGAACGTCGGCGTCCCATCCGGCTGCCGTGTCGGCCCGCGCCACGGCAGCAGCGCGCGGCAGGCGGCGGTCGGCGGGCCGTAGTAGTCGGGGACCATCTCGGTGACCAGCGGCACGCGCGTCTCGCCAATCTGCAGCACGCCGTCCCGCACGCCGACGGCATCCGTCCCCAGTCCCCGTGCCATCATCATCGCCGCCAGAGACAGTGACGGGATGACGCGCTCCGTTTCGGCCCGGCCCCCGGTTTCCGGCTCCCGCCCCGTCCCGAGCCCGGTCGAGGGACGCCCGACCCGAACGAACGGCACCACGCGCCTGAGCGGCCCATCCGCGTCGTAGACCACGAACGAATGCCCGATCGCATGCGCCGCTCCCGCCAGCGCGGGGAAGGGCGGGGTCACGTTCGGGCGGCGTTCCACGCAGCGGTCCACCGCAAACGGCCGATTGAACGCGGGCAGCCCCTCGAGGGGCGCGACGATGGTCTTCGACTCGTCAACGAGCTCGGCGCTGGCGGCTTCGGCCACGTGAATCACGTTTCCCGCGCGCGCCGTCGAGTCCACGAGCGCCTGGTCCGACTCCTCCCCGGTCCACTCGGTCTCGCCAACCATGAACGTCGAGCGGTCCGCCTCGGCAAACAGCACGTCGTACACGACCGCCCTCGCGCCGCCATCCGCGAGGTAGTCGATGAGCGCGGCGTGGACCAGTCTCGGCCACGGCCAGCGTCCCACGAGCGGCTCCATCCGTTTCAGGCTGTCATCGTCGATCTGGACGAGGACGATGGCGTCGTCCGCCGGGACTGCGGTCCCGGGGGCCGTCACGCGGATGCGCCAGTCGTACAACTTGAGCTCCGCGGTGCGAAGCAGCGGGGTAAGTCCGAGGAGAAGCGCCAGGACGGCCGCCGCGAGGCCGAAGGCGGCGCCTATCAGCAGGCGGCGCATGCGGAGTGCAGCGTTTCAAGTTTTCGCCGCCCAGTCAACTGGTGGCCACGAGGACACGACCCCGCGCGAACGACTCGACGCACGACACGAACAGCGCCGGACCGGATGACGGAAGACCGTGGGAAAGGGGTGGTACCGGTACGGGGATTCGAACCCCGGTTTGATGGCTGAGAACCACCCGTCCTGACCCCTAGACGATACCGGCACTCGGGGGCAACGAACCTCCAATGTTACCGGGGCATCGCGGCCCGGTCAAGGCCGGGCGGATGCCATAATGGCGGGATGCGCCCGCGTACGGTGGCCTGCGGCGTCGCATGAGCGGCTGGGCGCGCTGGAGCGCCAGGTGACCGTCGGGACGAAGGAATCGACAGATGTCGTCTTCACCTTCACACGCTGAGGTTCCGGCGGACGCGACGGTGGGCGCGCGCGAGGCCACGCGCTCGCGCGGGTCCGACTTCCTCGCCCTCACGAAGCCGCGCCTGAACTTCCTGGTGCTGTTGACCACGGCCGCCGCCTACCGCCTGGGTGTTCAGGACGGCACCCCGGCCCTGACGATGATGCACACGCTGGTGGGGACGGCGCTGGTGGCGGGCGGCGCCTCCGCGCTCAACCAGGTGTGGGAGCGCGATTCCGACAGGCTCATGCGCCGCACGCGGACCCGTCCGCTGCCGGACGCCCGGCTCGAGCCCGCGCAGGCGCGCTCCTTCGGGTGGACGCTCAGCCTCCTGGGCCTGGCCGAGCTCGCGGTGTTCGTCAACGTGCTGTCGAGCCTCGTCGCGCTCGTCACGCTGGCCAGCTACATCTGGTTCTACACGCCCCTCAAGTTCCGCACGTCGCTCTCGACCATCGTCGGGGCGCTGCCCGGCGCGCTGCCGGCGGTCATCGGCTGGAGCGCAGCCACCAACGAGCTGTCGATGGGAGGCTGGGTGCTCTTCGGCATCGTCTTCATGTGGCAGATGCCGCACTTCCTGGCCATCGCGTGGATGTACCGCGACGAGTACGCACGCGCCGGCATCCAGTTGCTGCCCGTCATCCAGCCCGACGGCGGGTCCACGGGCCGGCAGGCCGTGCTCTATACGGCGGGCCTCATCCCCATCACCCTGATGCCCACGCTGATGGGCCTGGCGTCTCCGTACTACCTGGCCGGCGCCATCGTCCTGGGCGCCATCCTGATGGTCTTCAGCCTGGAGTTCGCCGTCATGCGCACCAACGACGCGGCGCGACGGCTGTTCCTCGCGTCGATTCTCTACCTGCCCATGCTGTGGGGGCTGCTGGTGTGGGATCACGTACGGTAGGGGTGCAAGGGTGCACGGGCGCCGGGGGTGGCGAGCCCCCAAGACCTCAAGTCCCAAGTCCCAAGTCCCAAGCCCCAAGCCCCAAGCCCCAAGCCCCAAGCCCCAAGCCCCAAGCCCCAGACCCCCGATGTCCGTCACCGATCTGCCCGCTCTCAACGCGTCGCTGAATGCCCTGGCCACGGTCTTCATGGTCACGGGATGGTTGTTCATTCGCCGGCAGCGGCGGGACGCGCACCGCGCGTGCATGCTTGCCGCGTGCGCTGCGTCCGCGGCGTTCCTGGCCTCATATCTCGTCTACCACTACAACGTCGGCTCGGTGCCCTTCCAGAAGCGGGGGCTCATCCGCACGGTCTATCTTTCCATCCTGTTCACGCACATCGTGCTGGCGGCGGCCATCGTGCCGTTGGTGTTTCTCACGCTTTCCCGCGCCCTCAGCCAGCGCTTCGATCGCCACCGCCGCATCGCGCGGTGGACGCTGCCGCTGTGGCTCTACGTCTCGGTGACGGGGGTGGTGATCTACGTGATGCTGTACAGGATGTAGGCGCGCCTTCGGCGCGTGGGCGGCGCATCGCGCCGCCTGCCGAGCCGCACGGCGGCGAGGCCCACGCGACGCCGCAGACGGCGCGCCATCATCTGTACAGCAGGTACTTCGCCCGGGTCTGGCGCCAGCGGGCCTCGTTCGCGGCCCAGTCCGCAGCGACCGCGACGGGGTCCTCACCGCGCACGACGCGTTCGAGGCTGCTCTGCGATCCGAGCAGGAGGGCCGTGTTCTCCAGCCGGTACGCGGACCCGAACAGGCGGCCCAGCGCACCCGCGACTTCCAGCCCCACGCGTACCGGCGACAGCGCCGCCCGATCCGTCACCACGAGAAACACGCCCTGGCAGCGCTCGTTCGCGTACTGGCTGCTGGCCGGCGTGAACACGACGGGATAGAAACGGACGCCCGGCAACCCGCGCCCGTTGAGCGCGTCGGCCAGCCGCGGGCCGTCGATCCAGGGCGCGCCCAGTTGCTCGAAGGGCTGGTCCGTGCCGCGGCCCACGGAGATGTTCGAGAACTCGATGGCGCCAATGCCAGGGTAGAGGGTCGCCTGGTTCAGGTTTCGCATGTTGGGCGACGGGTTCATCCAGGTGAGGCCCGTCTGGTCGAACCACGCGTCGCGCACCCAGTGCTCGACCGGGACCACCGCCAGGTCCACGCCCAGCTGCCGCTCGCCATTGAAGAGTCGAGCCAGCTCGCCCATCGTCAGTCCGTGCCGCACGGGCATGGGGTGATAATCCACCAGGGCCGTGCCCGTACGCTCCGGCAGGGGGCCTTCGACCTGCCAACCGTTGATCGGGTTCGGCCGATCCAGCACGACCACACCGATCTTCCGCTTGGCCGCCTCCTCCATCACGTACCCCATCGTCGCGTGGTACGTGTAGAAGCGCGCGCCCACGTCAGCCAGGTCCACGACGATGGTGTCCAGGCCCTTCAGCATGTCGTCGGTCGGGCGCCGCGTGGCGCCGTACAACGAGTGCACCGTCAGCCCGGTCTTCGCATCCTTTTCCGAGGCGACGTCCTCCCGGTCTTCGGTCCCGCGAATGCCGTGCTCCGGGCTGAAGAGCGCGACGAGGTTCTCCCCGATGCCCGCGTGCAGGACGTCGATGGTGCTGCGGCCGTGACGATCGATGCCGGTGTGATTGGTGAGCAGGCCCACCTTCCTGCCCTGCAGCACCTTGAAGCCGTCGCGCGCCAGCACGTCGACGCCGGCCAGGACCGGGGCCGCGGGCCGCGGCGCTGGCACCGAGGCGGCGGCGAGCACGGGCGACGCCGTGCGCGGCGCGTGGCTCACGTCCAGCATCGCCGCCGCGGCCAGCGTGGCCACGCGCGCGCGCAGCGGCGTCACGTCGCCGGTCCCATCCGGATGCAGCCGGCTGGAGAGGAAGACGACGTAGCCGCCCGATGCGGGGTCCATCCAGAGGCTCGTCCCCGTGAAGCCCGTGTGCCCGTAGGAGCCGAGCGGGAACAGCTCCCCCCGGTTCGACGAGAACGTCGTGTCGATGTCCCAGCCGAGGCCGCGCACGGCGGCCATTCCCGGCGGGGTCGCCCGCGACGTCATGCGCGACACCGTGGCGGGCGACAGCACCCGGTGCCCGTCGAGCACGCCGCCGCCGAGCAGCATCCGCGCGTAGCGTGCGAGGTCCGCCGCCGTCCCGAACAGCCCCGCGTGGCCGGCCACGCCGCCCATCCGTCGGGCCGTGGGGTCGTGCACCACGCCGCGCAGCACCGGGGCTGAGGGCCGCTTGCACGGCCACTGGTCCATCGCCTCGCACCGCTCGGTCGGCGCGATGCGCGGCCTCAGGCGGTCGGGCGGCGTGAAGCCCGTGTCGCCCATGGCCAGCGGTTCGAAGATGGTCCGGCGCGCATACTCGTCCAGCGGCCGCCCGCTCACTACGCGGACGATCTCGCCGAGCAGGAAGAAGTTGATGTCGCTGTAGACGAAGCGCGCCCCCGGCGGCGAGGTGGGCACTTCGTCCCGCGCCAGCTCGATGGCGGCATCGTAGCCGGTCCAGGAGTCGGCGAGGTCCACGTCGGGCCTCAGACCGGAGATGTGCGCCAGCAGGTGTCCGACCGTGATGGGCCCCTTGCCATAGCGCTCGAAGCCCTTCACGTAGGTGGACACGGAGTCGTTGAGGCGGATGCGGCCCTGCTCTACGAGGGACATCACGGCCGGGGTCGTGGCCACGACCTTGGTGAGCGAGGCCAGGTCGAACACCGTATCGACCGTCATCGGCTCCCGCGTGGGAACCCGCGCGCGGTCGCCGTAGGCCCGCAGGTGCAGGACGTGCTCTCCACGCCCGACCAGGATCACGGCACCGGGCAGCTGGCCGGCCGCCACGGCGGCCTCGACAGCCGAGTCGATGCCCGAAATCCCGACGGGCGAGGGCACCGCGGCCCCTCGGGCCTGCGCGGAAGCCGTCGAGGTGGCGACCAGGCCGACGACGGCCGCCAGGGCCAAGGGGAGGGACCGAGACGGGCGGGGAGCGGTCATCGCGGTTAACATATACTTGATTGGTTAGGGGCGTCGTGGGACGCCACATGGGAGACTCAAGCAATGCGTGATCTCAAGACCCTGCTCAGCGCGACCGCCATGGCGCTGGTGATGGCCCTGCCCGCCGCGGCGCAGACCGGCCGAATCGGCGGCACCGTCAAGGACGTGAACGGCCAGCCCATCAAGGGCGCCACCGTCGTCGCCGAGAACCCGGCGTCTGCGCCGTCGTCGTTCACCGCCACCACCGACGACCGCGGCCGCTACTCGATGATCGGCCTCAAGGCCGGTTCGTGGAGGGTCACCGCATCCGCCCCGGGCTTCGAGGCCGCCTCCGGCAATGTGCCCATCAAGACCCTGGGCACGCCGATGCCGCCCGTGGACTTCACCCTCAACCCCGGCGCCTCCGGCGGGCCCGCGGCCCTCGCGGGCGTCAACACCAAGGAACTTCAGGCCGAGCTCGCCAAGGCCGACGCCATGGTCGCGGCCAAGGACTACGCCGGCGCCATCGGCATCTACGAGGCCATGCTGACCAAGGTGCCCGCACTGACGGCCCTGCACCTGCAGATTGGCGCCCTCTACCGCAACCAGAAGCAGTACGACAAGGCCATGGAGGCGTACAAGAAGGTCCCGGCGGGCGACTCGAACGCCGACAAGGCCACCATCGAGATCGGCATGACCCAGCTCGAGATGAACGACCTCGCTGGCGCCGAGACCACGCTGCAGAGCGTGGCGCAGTCCACCAGCGCCAACAAGGAGGTCTTCTACAACCTCGGCGAGGTGAAGTTCGCGAAGGGCGAGACCGAGGAGGCCGTGAAGTACTACCAGCGCGCCTCGGACATCGACCCCAACTGGGGCAAGCCGCTCTTCAAGCTGGGCCTCGCCAAGCTGCAGAAGGCCGACACGGCAGGCACGCTCGAGATCATGAACAAGGTGATCGCCGTGGACCCGAACTCCGCCGAGGCCGCGCAGGCCAAGGGACTGATCGAGCAGCTGAAGAAGCCGTAACGATCGGATCGGGAACCGGGAGTCGGGAACCGAGCTTCAAGCCCCAAGTCCCAAATCCCAGAAGGCCGGGCGCTACCGCGCGCCGGCCTTTTGCCGCTTCTGGGCTTCGGCGATCAGGTCCGCCAGGCGGGGATCGTCCGGCGTGATGTCCCGGGCCTTCTTCCAGAGGTCGATGGCCTCCCTGTACCGGCTCGCGCGCGCGGCGATGATGCCCTTCACCACGAACGCCCGGGCGAAGCGCGGATCCACCAGCAGGGCCGCGTCCAGCGCCTGCTGCGCCTCGGTCGTGCGCCCACGCGACGCCTCGAGCCAGCCCAGCGCCGCGTGATTCGACGCCATGTCCGGGAACGCGCGCAGGCTCGCGGCGTACTCGTCCTGGGCCCGTGCCAGCGCCTCCCCGGCCGGGCCCGGAAGCGCCGCCACACCCAGGGACAGCAGCGCCTCGGCCGCGCGCACGCGCACCACCCGGGCCGGGTCCACCAGCCTCGCGGTCAGAGCGGGCGCCACGCGCTCCAACTGCCCGGACGCGGCCAGGGCCTTCACGGCAGAGGCCCGCACCGTCGCCTCAGGGTCGGAGGCCGCGCCCATCAACGCGTTGAGTACCGTTTGGGGTGCCTCGACAGGGGCGCCAGCAGGTCGCCGGTTGCCGGAGGCCGAGCCCGAGGCAAAGGATGTCTGGCTCTGGGCCGTTGACGCGGAGGCCGCACCTCCCAGCAGCATCTGGGCGACGAAGTCCGCCGCGCTCGCGCGCAGGATCCAGCCCTGCGAGCGGTCCACGGCCATCCGCGCCAGGTCCGGCATTACCGAGACATCGCCCGAGCCAGCCCGGTACATCACGTCGGCCGCCGCCAGGTCCTGGCGTCGGCGGCCGCTGTCGCCCCACCAGGCGTCCATCTGCTCCACGGCCCATTCGGGGGTCTTGTCGTCATGGCACGTCGTGCAGGCGTTCGGGACCCCGTACCGCGCCGTCATCTCCGGGACCGGCGCCCTGAAGGTGTGGTCGCGACGGCGGGTGAGCAGCCGCCAGTTCACGTCGCTCATGTGGCAGTTGATGCACCGGCTGCCCGCGCCCTCCGGAGCGTGAAACGTGTGCGCCTGCAATCCCGCTCCGGTAAACGACGGCGTGACGCCCGGGCTCGTGCTCGACGCCCGACTCCCGACTGCCGACTCCCGGCGCGGTTCCTGGTGGCACTGCGTGCACAGCCCGTCGCCGTTGCGCCCCTGGTAGATGTTCACCTTCAGCGAGTGCTCGTTGCTCGAGCTGTGTGCCGCGTGGCAGTTCGTGCAGGTGATGGCGCCCGCCTGGAAGCAGCCGCTCAGCGTGAGCGCCTGCGGGCGGTTGAACCGGTTCGGCCGTCCATCGGGCCAGAACTCGCCCTGCAGGTCGTTGGCAGGAATCTCGCCGCTCGGGAGGAACGGCAGCGCGAAGTCCTCGTAGCGATCCCCGGCGCGAAAGTCGACGAAGAGGTTCGTCTTGTTCCCGTGGCAGTAGGCACAGGTGTCGAACGTGCGCCGTGGCGCCGCGGATCGCGTCGACAGCGTCTTCAGGATGTCGGTGAGCTCGCGGTTGTTCGAGCTGTCGTCGTAGGCGGGCTTGAGGGCCGGGTTGGTCTCCCACTGATCCATCAGCGCCACGTGGTCGCGCCCGGCCCCGTGGCATGCCTCGCACCCGATCCCCATCTCCGTCCAGGTGGAGTCGTAGCGCCTCCCCCTGATGTCGTAGTCCTGGGCGAGGTTGGTGGCGTGGCAGTTGAAGCAGTTGGCATTCCAGATCTGCCGCAGGTCGTGCGCGCCGTCTGGAACGGGTGTGATCTCCTTCCAGTCCAGCCAGCGCCGGCTCTCGACGTGCCAGAACACGGGCAGCACGTAGATGCGCCCGTCCGGCAGCGTCGAAAGGTACCCCTGGTAGCGCTTGGCGCCCAGCGTGTAGTCCACCGTGAAGGTTTCGGGCAGCCGACCGCCGAAGGCGATGGACACGTAGGGCTTGCCGTCCCTGCGGCCGAACGTATACGAGCGGCCGTGGGCCGAGAGCCGCGTCCCCTCACTGAAGTCGCCAACGATGAGCGCCCGCGCGACCGGTGCGGTCATCTTCACGTGCAGCGATTGTTCCCACTGCTCCATCTCCTTCACGTGGCAGCGGCGGCACGACTCGGAACCGAGGTAGTCGGACAGCGAGCGAGGGCTGCCGGGCGACACGGCCGGGAGGGAGGCAGGCGACGAGGGGAACCCGCCTGGTGGCACGGACCGGGACGTGCCGGCGGTCGTGGCGACGAGGACGCTCCAGCACAGAACGCCCGTTACCATCAGGCCGGGGCCGAACCGCATAGCGCCCTGAAGATAACAAAAAAGGGGCCCATCAACATGGGCCCCTCGAGCCAGTGGCCTAATCGGCCTGGCTCAAACCTGGCTTGCTCCTGTGGAGGTGCACAAGCCGTTTCAATCGCCGACGACAAAAATGCAAGTGATGTGCCGAAATCGAAGGCGTCGGTGATCGTGAAATTCCTGAGAGAAAAACCGCAGTCGCGCCTGAGGCCGTCGCGGAACCAGGGACCAAATCCAATCAGTTGAAATCGTCGATTTCGACTCACTGGATCGCGCGCGGGGCCGGCGGAGGACGCTCCCGAGAATGTCGTCGAAGCACGGAGGGCCCCCTTGCCCCGAATCCCGTGCCTCGAACCCGCCGTGCTGCCCCCGTGAAAAAGAATGGCGAGAGGGGCCGGCGCAGCCCGCTCTCGCCACAGATGCCCCCACAGGAGCCGATTTCAGGATTCTGAGGTTCTGAACCTCAGAACCTCAGAACCTCAGAACCCCAGAACCTCAGAACCCCGGACCAGTCTCAGCGTTGTCCTACCAGAGGAAGCGGACGCCGAGGCGCGCGGTGCGCGGCGCGAGGATGGCGGCCGGCCGCTGGAAGTTCGCGCCGGTCGTCCGCGTGATCGTCTCCGCCGCGCTGCTGTTCGTGATGTTGAAGAAGTCGAGGAAGCCGCGGACCCGGGCCCGCGACGTGATCGCCACCGTCTTCTCCAGGCGGACGTCGAACACCCAGATGTTGTCCTGCCGGTTGTCCGAGGGGTTGTCCGCGTAGACGGTCGACGCGGGCAGGACGAGGCCGAACGGCGTCGCCGCGCTCCCCGGCACGCTGATTTCCCGCGCGTAGTTCTCGCCTGACTGATGCCGCAGCACCGGCGAGATGCGGATGCCGTACGGCAGGTCGTAGCTGCCCGTGGCCTTGAGCTGCCACGTCGTGCGCGGCAGGCGGCCCGGCTGGTTCGGGTAGGTGGGATACGCGGCCGCCGGGTAGTCGTTCAGCCACGTGTGGCTGAACGCCACCTGGCCCGACCATTTGTTGCTGTAGCGGCGGTTCGCCGAGATCTCGACCGTCTTGAAGTCCTCGGCGCGCGGCAGGTTCATCACCACCGACGCCAGCGGGA
>CAUJDN010000060.1 GCA_963169195.1 Acidobacteriota bacterium
CACCATCCCCGCCAGCGGCTGGCGGTTGTCCGAGGCGTACCGCGAGTTCGACGCGGCACACCGCTTCGACGTGAGCGGCATCCGTACCGAGGAGTCGCCGCTCTGTCGTGCGGGCGAAGTGCTGCAGGGCGCGCTCAAGCCGAACCAGTGCCCCGCCTTCGGCAGGGAGTGCACGCCGCGGACGCCGCTGGGCGCCACGATGGTGTCCAGCGAGGGCGCGTGCGCGGCGTACTATCACCACGGCCGGTTCCGCGACGCGGCGCCGGTGACGACCGCCTGAGCGTCCGACGATGGCCGATCCCCTGGATTTCGAGGGTTGGAGCTGCCCGCTGCCGCTCCGCGACTACCCGCGCGTGGTGCTCGGGCACGGTGGCGGCGGCAAGCTCTCCGAAGAGATCGTCGAGCACCTGTTCGTGCCGGCCTTCGGCAATCCCACGCTGAACGTGCTCGGCGACGCGAGCCTCGTGGAGCTGCCGCCCGGCCACGTCGCCATGACGACGGACTCGTTCGTCGTCCGGCCCCTGTTCTTCCCCGGCGGCTGTATCGGCGAGCTGGCGGTGAACGGCACGGTGAACGATCTGGCGATGGCGGGTGCGGTCCCGCAGTTCCTGACCGCCGGCTTCATCGTCGAGGAAGGCCTCGAGATGGCCACGCTCGGCGCCATCGTGCAGCGCATGGCGGCCGCCGCGAGGCGCGCGGACGTGCAGATCGTGGCCGGCGACACCAAGGTGGTGGAGCGCGGGCACGGCGACGGCCTCTACATCAACACCTCCGGCGTGGGAGTGGTGCCGGCCGGCGTGCCGCGGATCGGGCCGGATCGCGCGCGGCCGGGCGACAAGGTGATCGTGAGCGGCACCATCGGTGACCATGGCATCGCGGTGATGAGCGTGCGCGAGGGCCTGGAGTTCGAGACCGTCATCGAGACCGACTGCGCGCCGCTGGCCACGCTGGCCCAATCCATCGTCGACGCCAGCGGGCGCGTGCACGTGCTTCGCGACCCCACGCGCGGCGGCCTCGCGGCGACGCTCAACGAGATCGCGCGCCAGTCGAAGGTCGGCATCATCGTCGAGGAGCGGCAGGTCCCGGTGAAGCCGCAGGTGCAGGCCGCGTGCGAGCTGATGGGCCTGGATCCGTGGAACGTCGCCAACGAGGGGAAGCTGGTCGCCGTCGTCGCGCCGGAGGCGGCCGACGAGGTGCTGGCGTGGCTGCGCGCGCACGAGCTGGGCCGCGATGCCGCCATCATCGGCGAGGTGCGCGCGGACCGCGCGGGCATGGTGGCCACGCGCACGGCCATCGGCGCCACGCGCGTCGTGCCGCTGCCGCTGGGCGAGCTGCTGCCGCGGATCTGCTGACGAGGCCGTCAGTCCATCGGGTCGCGGCGCGAGTCGACGCTACCCAGCGCATTGAGCAACTTGACTCAACATAATGAGTAGTCCGGACACCCGGACGTTCGAAAGATGCTCGGCCGGTTGCAGGACGCTGGCAATGCCACGACGCTGGCGCACTGCCTGGACCTGCTCGGCGGGGCCGGGATGCTGACGGCCCTTCAGAAGTACGCCGGCAAGGCCGTGCGGCAGCGAGGCTCGAGTCCGAAGCTGCAGGTGTTCAACACGGCCCTCATGACGGCGCAGTCCGGCCTCTCTCCCGGGGAGGCGCGGGCCGACACCGAGTATCGCGGGCGCCTGGTCGAATCCGCCGTGGGCGCACATCTCGCCAACGCCGCCGCCGCGCGCGGACGCTCGTGGCCATCGAGGTGAAAAACGGCCGCGCGCAGGATGTGCTCCCCGGCCTCGGGGCCTTCGCGGAGGCCTTCAATCCGACGCGCACGCTGCTCGTCGGCGGGGATGGCATCTCGCTGGACGAGTTCCTGGCCAGGCCGGTTGAGGACTGGTTGAAGGCCTGAAGCGCCAGGCGCGTCCTGCCGCTGCCGCCAGGCGTGCTGCTGCCGCGCACCTGCCGAGGGGCGCCGTGCTCAGAGGACGTCCCGCACGGCCCGATGCGCGTGCGCGATCGCCGAGTTGGTGTCGGCGCTCGCGCCAGCGTCGGAATTCGCGATCGCCAGGCGCCCGTGCCGCCGGCGCCCGATGACCCACGGCTTGCTCTCGTCGTTCGGCCATTCGGGCTCCCAGAGCAGGCCCGGGCTGTACGAGTAGCCGTGCGGCCATCGATTGACGGTGATCGCCGCGATGTCCCGGTCCGCGTCGAACCCTCCCTTCGACAGCGCCGCGTCGAGCTGGTCGCGCACGTGCCGCTCGAACGTGGCGAAGGGCGTGCGCAGCAGCTGCCGCCGCCCCTCCCGCCACTGCTCCGGGCCCTGGATGTCCGCGAAGAACGGCACATGGCACATGTGCACCACCATGGGCTCGTCCGGTGACGTGCCGAACCGGTACTTCCCGAGGGACACGGGGTAGTCGAGCTCGACCTGCTTGAAGAAGTCGCTGGTGTAATACACGTAGCGGATCCCGAGATTCGCGAACGCCCGCCAGTTCCGGAGCGCCACCTTCGTGTAGGTCAGCGGGATCTTGACGTTGTAGGCGAGGGCCTTCGCCTGCGCTTCGGGCAGTTCCGGGCACAGGTAGGGGATAGCGCTGTTGTAGCACGCGAGGATGCAGTGGCCGGCGCGCACCGTGCGCGCCTTGCCCTGATGGACGTAGGTGACGAGCACCGCCTCCTGCCTGGCGGTGTGCGCCACGTTGACCGCGGTGCTGCGCAGTCGGATCCTCGTCGAGGCGCCGTCGCGATCGAGCTTCGAGTAGTCCACCTTCGCCGTGACGACGTCCTCCATGGTGGACCCGGGCACGGCATCGGGCAGCAACGAACGGACCAGCAGCCTCGCCACGGACGCGTTCCCGTCCGGGAAGTGGAAGATGTACGGCTCGTTGCCGCGGTACCCCTCGCGCGGCACCGTGTGCCTGAGTCCCGGCATGCCGCCGCCATCGTCGTAGGAGGGCACCGACAAGGCGGGCACTTCGTCCATCCCGACGCACCAGAAGCTCATGCCCCAGCGGCGGTAGATCTCGAGCACCTGAGCGTCGACCTTGACGTAGTCCCTCAGATAGTCGAGATAGCTGGTCCTGGCGAGCAGCGTCCGCTTCTGCCCGGCATTCATGCCCGGCAGGTAGTCGCGCTCGTCGGTGAACGCCCGGACCAGGTCCGCACGGGCCCTGTCGTTCAGCGGCGCGTCCGCGGCGAACTCGGGCCAGGGTCGCGAGCCGTAGCCGGTGACGAGCTTGCGCTGGCCGAAGTGCTCCTCGTCGAAGAGAATCGCGTGGCTCAGGCGGAGCTGGTCGTAGAGCTTCTGATCGAAGTACTCGTAGAAGCGCTGGACATCGACGCCGATCTCGCGAAGCAGGCCGCGCGCCACGTCGCTGTACGACGACGGCGTGTCGATCGACTCCGTGCCGCCATAACCGACGAGCGTCCGGCCGCCGACGCGGAATTCGTTACGTTTGGCGTGCCCGCCGAAATCGTCGTGGTTGTCCAGGATGAGCACCCGGGCGCCGCGCCGTTCCCGGGTGAAGAAGTGCGCCGCCGCCAGGCCGCTGATGCCGCCGCCGACGATGACGAGATCGTACTCTTCGTCCGGGGCGCCGGCGGGCCAGTTCCGGCCGGCCACGCGCGCGTGCATGACCTCCCAGGATCCCTCATGGCTGCCCCGCAGGCCCGTCAACGCCGGCGGGTACTGGTCGGAGCCAGGGGCGGACTGGAATGCTTCCGCCCCGAAGAGCTCGATGTACGGCGACAACACGGACGCACCGATGGCGATGCGGGTGCCGTTCAGGAAGTCCCGACGGGTGACTTTGTGGCTCACGGTTCGCCTCCAGCCTGCAGGCGGGGCATTGTCATTCACGGCGAGAACGAAGTCCAGCGAATGCGGGCAGGCGCACGGAGGGCCGACGCGGCCTCATCCCATCGGCGTCCCCGCCAGGAACTCCGCGTACCGCGCCAGGTCCACATTCCCGCCGCTGATGACGATGCCCACGCGGAGGCCCCGGACGCCCACCGCGCCGGTGAACGCGGCCGCGGCGGCCAGCGCGCCCGTGGGCTCCACCACGAGCTTCATCCGCTCGGCGAAGAACCGCATGGCGGCGACGAGGTCGTCGTCGCGTACGGTCACGATCTCGGCCACCAGCGCCTGCATGACCGGGAACGTGAGGTCGCCGGTGTGCTGGGTCTGCGCGCCGTCCGCGATGGTGCGCGGCACGTGGATGGTCACGATCTCCCCGCGCCGCAGGCTCTGCTGCACGTCGTTGCCGGCCTCCGGCTCCACGCCGACGATCCGGCAGTCCGGCAGCAGATGGCGTGCCATCACCGCACAGCCCGAGATGAGCCCGCCGCCCCCGACGCAGGCCAGCAGCAGGTCCAGCCCGCCGCCATCGATCTCGCGCACCTGCTCGACCAGTTCCAGCGCCGCCGTGCCTTGCCCCGCCATCACGTGCGCGTGATTGAACGGCGGCACGACGGTCATGCCGCGCTCGCTGGCGATCCGCCGCGCGATGGCCTCCCGGTCCTCGGTGTAGCGGTCGTACAGCACCACCTCGGCGCCGTACTCGCGCGTGGCGCGAATCTTCAGCGGCGGGGCGTCGCCCGGCATGACGATGAGCGCGGGCATGCCGAGGAGCCGCGCGGAGAGCGCCACGGCCTGCGCGTGGTTGCCGCTCGAGTACGCCAGTGCGCCGCGCGCGCGCTGCTCCGGCGTGAACTGCGCCAGCGTGTTGTAGGCGCCGCGGAACTTGAAGGCGCCCATGCGCTGCAGGTTCTCGCACTTGAAGAACAGGCGGGCGCCCGTGCGGGCGTCCGCCGTCCGGGAGGTGAGGACGGGCGTGCGGTGGGCTACGCCGCGCAGCCGTTCGGCCGCGGCCAGGACGTCGTGGCTGCTGATGGGCAGGGACATGTGCCCATTACCCTATCCCATCAGCGGCAACCCTCGTTCTTGCGGCCAGGCTGCTCCCGGAACGTCTTGTCGCGGAACGCCCACGGGACAGGTGTGTCAACGTCGGGCCGCGCGACAGGCGGACTCACTCTGCCGGCCAATCGGATAGGATCGAGCGGTGGCCACGGACCGTCGCACCCAGCGCCTTGCCGGGTCCTCCCGCCTCCTGCGTCGCCCTGACGATGGTGCCTTCGACCGGGAGTTCTGGCAGACCGTGCCGCCGTCCGCGCGCCCGGAGATGATGTGGGACATGGTCGTCGAATGGCTCGCCTGGAGGGAGCCCGCCCATGGTGAACCCCGACTTCAGAGATCTGTTTGCCGCGTTGAACGACGCGGGAGCTAGATATCTCGTCGTCGGCGCCCATGCGGTGGCGTTCTACGCGGAGCCCCGGTTCACGAAGGACCTGGATGTCTGGGTCGAGGCGTCGCCCGCGAACGCGCCGCGGGTGATGTCGGCCCTTCGGGCGTTCGGCGCGCCCATGGCAGCCGCCACCGAGGCCGATTTCATCAGGCCGGAGATCACGCTGCAGATTGGCGTGGCGCCGAACCGCATCGACGTCACGACCCGGATCGACGGCGTGGCGTTCGAGTCGGCGTGGCCGAACCGGACCGAGTCCACGTTTGGCGATCAGCCGATCTGGCTCATTGGCCGACGGGATCTCGTGGCGAACAAGCAAGCTGCGGGTCGGCCACAGGATCGGCTGGACCTCGCGACGCTCGCCAGGCATGAGCCTGCGCCCTGATCGTTCGGTTGTGGCCCACACAGCGGCCCGTGTGACCGCCGCGGCCTGAAGCCGCGGCACCTCGAATCAGCTCGCCTCGCCGTAGCCTGCGTTTGACACACGGCACGCGGAGGCGGGCGACTGAATGAAAGTGTGAACTGGCTTGGAAGCGTCCCTCCGCGCCGGACAGCGCAGGTGTCGGTTCTCAAAACCTAGCGCCGGCGACTACCGCCGAGTCGAAGAGCGCCTTCTCCTGATCTCCAACTGGCGCACCCCATGTCAGGCGCGCCAAGGACCGGGCGTCGCTGAATCGACTCGATCCGGGGCCCTGGTGTTGCGATGCCGGAAACGGCCGCCGTCCCTACCGGCTTCCGGCGGCCAGGGCCGTCAATGCCGCCTGGAAGGTCCTCCACGGCACGGGCCTTCCGTGCACCGGCGCCAGCGTCGTCACGTCCAGCTTCATCCGCTCCACCTGCGTGGCCAGCGTCCGCATGGATGGCAGCTGCGCGGGACGCGGCGCCTCGTGCGTGTCGAAGAGATCCGCCTGGAACGCGATCCGCTCCGCAGGCAGGTATGCCATCAGCATCCCGTCCGCGTGCCGCAGCGGCTGCACGTAGTAGACGCGGAGGATGCGCGAGTTGTCGGTGATGACGTAGTTCTCCTGCACGGCCTCGTAGTTGTAGCCCTCCGACACCTCGGTCGGTGGCCATTTCGCCACGATGTCCGGCCTCACCGTGCGGGGTTCGTAGCTCAGGACGTCGCGGTTCAGGAACGCCAGGTTCTTCATGTGCGTGACGATGGTGGCGCCGATGTGGAGGTAGGTGCGAAGGCCGCCGATGTGGTCGAAGTGCGGATGCGAGCTGATCAACCAGCGGATCGGTTTCCCCGGCGCCAGCCTGGCGATGGCGTCGATGACCGCCAGGCTCCGCTCTTCGCTGGTGGGCGCCTCGAACACCGCGACGAAGTCCGCGAACTCCACCATGTAGCTGTTGGCCGGCCCGCCGCCCATGAGGTACACGCCCTCGGCCATCCTCTCGACGGTGACGGCCGGTGGCTCCGCGGTTGCGTCGGCCACCGCCGGGGGAACGGGCACGGGCTCGCCGCACGCGTTCGGCTTCACGTCGGGGAACTTCCCGCCATACCCGTTGTGGCCGGTGCTCTGGCGGTAGAACTGCCAGTTGTCGTCCCAGCCGTGGTGCGAGTGCCACGCGATGGGCCACTTCACGTTCCCGACCGTCGTCTGCTCGGTGGACTCGTGCTCGATGTTGAAGTCGCCGAGCGCCGGCTCGTTCACGGTGGCCTTGATGCGCGTGATCTGGTTCTTCGAGTTGACGGTGGCATCCACGCGGTACTTGCCGAGCATGGTGATCGCCACCACGTGCACCCTCTCGGGCGCGACCACGTTGCCGTCTCGGCCCTTCTCGATCTGCTCCCATCGCCACAGCGCAACGGGATCCGCGCCCGGCAGCCGCGCGGCCTTCAGGAAGCCCGGCGGGTTGAGCCAGAGATCCAGCTGGTACAGCTCCGCGAGCTCCGGCGGCACCGCCACCGGCGGACCGTCGCCGTCGATGTGCCACGCGTGACGGCCGTTGACGATGTGCGTCTGGCGCAGGGCCGTCTGCGTGGGCGTCCCGCCCTGCCAGCCGAGGCCGTACTTCCACGACGCGGGGTTGAGGCCGGGCTTTCTGTCGAAGGTCTCGACGCTCGTGCCGGCCTGCCAGTTAATGGTGCGCGTGTAGTTGGCCAGCTGGTCGATGCGGGGCCAGTCCACGTTGACCGCGTTCTCGTAGGTCTGCCCGACGGCGGCGCCGTAGCCGGTTCCGGAGAACGTGACGCAGGTGAAGTGCGCCTCGCCGATCTCGGCCGCGGCGGCCGCGAGGATGGGAGCGGGGTCCACGTAACCGGGTGGAAACCGCTGCGCGGAGGCCAGGACGGCAGCGAGGGTCACCAGGAGTGCGGCAGCCGGCAGCGTTCGCGTCATGTGGGGCTCCGTGGTGAGCGGAGTGTAACGCAGGAGGCGGCGGGCCCGCCCTCGCGCCGCCTCGACAGTCTCGCCCGTCGCTATCGACCAGACCGGGGTTCACCTTCTGTGCTAGGCTTCCCGGGCCCGCACAACGCCGCGGCGGCAGGAGTCGAGTCCCCCATGTCGACCCAGTCCGCTCCCACGCCCGCCCCCCACGTACCAGATCGTCCACGCGTTCCCGCGCGCGACAGGCATCGTCTCGCCGTCGCATCCGTCCTTGTCTCGTCCGTTCGGCCGGAGGTTCTCGCGTCCGTTCACCCCTCACAGGAGACACGTCATGCGCATGATGCTTCGGTGGACCGTACCGGTGGAAAAGGGTAATGCGATGGTCGACGATGGGTCGATGGGCACCATGATCGAAACACTGATGGGCAAGCTCGAGCCCGAGGCGGCCTACTTCCTCGCCGAGCGCGGAAAGCGCGCAGGCATGGTGTTCTTCGACATGAAGGAGCCATCCGACATCCCGCGCATTGCCGAGGTCCTCTTTCGCGGGTCGGACGCGTCCGTCGAGTTCGTGCCGGTCATGAACGCCGACGACCTGAAGAAGGCCCTCGGTTCCCTGTGAGGCCAAAGACACGGATCGCGGCGGCGTCGTCCCGGCGGACCAGGGCGACGCTGTCGCGGTGTACGGCCTGGACGACCAGGGCGTCCCAGAACGGAGATTCCTTACCGCGCTTCCAGGTCGAGCGCCTCCAGAACGGCGTCGCCGCCGTTCACGACCACCTGCCAGGCAAGATAGTCGGACACCACCTCGCGAGTCGCCCTCGCGTCGAGCGGGTTCTTCGCCTTGCGACGGAGGTTGACGGCCAGTTCCTGGAGCGCCTGCGTGCTGACGACACCCGCTCCCGAGTTCCACAGATTCTCCACGATGGCCCTGGCGCGCCGGTGCTTTTCGACCGCGGCCGTGTCGTGGGCGGTCGGCGGGCCCTGTCGAAGGCCTTCCGTTCCCGCACCATCGCCTCGAGCCGGTCGGTCAGCAGCGCGCTCAGCGACCGCCCTTCCTCGGCGGTCACGACGCGGGCCGCCCTGAGAAGGTCGGCGTCGACCTCGAGTGCCACGTTGGACTTCATGGCCGCTGCCATTGTCGCAGGTGAGTCGCGTGCGGCACGCAACCACGTGCGCCATGCGCGTCCGCATCCGGACTGCGACACGCGCACATCTCCTCGAGGCGCCTCGCGCGCGAAGGGGTGCGGCTGACCGACTTCTACGCGAACGCGTCGGTGTGCACGCCGGCGTGACGCTTCGGCCCGAGTGGCGATTGGAGGGGCGGGCTGTCGTGCCGCTGCTCGCCGGGCGCGCACAGCGAATCGAACGTACGCTCCTCCGGTGTGAGGTCGGACACGAGGCAAAAGGCGGTCCGCAGCGGCGACTTCAAGGCCCCTGTGACTTCGCACGGCGAGTCCGCCGTGGGCGGTGCGGAGTATCCTGACACGCGTCAGGTCGGCCGGCGGTGGTGCAGCTGCGGCGGGGCGGGCGAATGCCCGGCGAAGAGCTCGGTCGGACCCGCGCGCTTCCATCCAAACGCGCGCGCCGGCCGTCAAAAAAGCGCATGACCAGAGCGACCCGCATCGTGTTCCTTTCGTGTGCCGCAGCGGCGTGGGTTGGGTGCTCGGCCTGTTCGTCGCCGCCGGCAGGAGGCGAGGCGCCGCGCCCATCGGGCCCGGTCGAGGAAGCCGGCTTCGTGCCCATCGGCGGCATCGAGCAGTGGGTTGGCGCGAGGGGCGCCGACCGCGCGAACCCCGTGATCCTGGTGGTGCACGGTGGGCCGGGCGAGACACAGTGGCCCGTTGCCTCGAAGTACGCGCCATGGGAACGGCGCTTCACGGTCGTGCAGTGGGATCAGCGGGGCGCCGGCCGCACGTTCGGCCGCAACGGCGCCGCGACGCCGGAAGTGAACCTGGACCGCATCACGCGCGATGGGATCGAGGTCGTGGAGCACCTGCGGCGGACGCTCGGCCAGCAGAAGGTGATCGTGCTCGGCCACTCATGGGGGTCGATTGTGGCCATCCGCATGGTTCAGCGCCGGCCGGATCTGTTCAGCGCATATGCCGGAACCGGCCAGGTGGCGAGCTGGAGGGCGAGCGTGAACCTGCAGTTCGACCACCTGGTGGACAAGGCGCGCCGAGACAACGACGCCGAGGCCCTCCGCGACCTGGAGGCCATCGGGCGCCCCGACCCGTCGAACGCGACGCAGTACTTCGCCTTCACACGAAACCGCCTGTTCGCTGCGATGCCCGCTGCGGACCAAGAATGGCTGAAGGGCCTGCGGTCCATGACGCCCGACTCGCTTGGCGTGGACCCGAAGGAACTCCGGGATCTCGTGGAAGGCATGGAGCTGAGCGGCCGGAGCCTCCTGCCGGATCAAATGGCCACGGACCTGCCCGCGACCGCGACCGACATCCGTGTCCCGTTCTTCGTGATCCAGGGGAGCGACGACATCACGACGCCGACGGCGGCGGCGGTGGAGTACTTCGAGCGGGTGCAGGCGCCGCAGAAGGCGCTCGTCCTCATCGACGGTGCGGGGCACTTCGCGTTCATGACGCACGCGGGGGAGTTCCTGGCGGCCCTGGAGAGAATGGCACGGGCCCAGTGGTGACGGCGGTCGCCTGGAACGAGAGGCGTCGCGACGACCATCCCGCCGCCATCGGTCGGCTCCTGCGGTTGTGCCGGGGATCCGCCGGTCTGTCACGTCGCGCAGCACCCCGCTTCGCCACGTCCGCGGCTCCGCCCAGGTGAGTGCGTACCAAAGGGAGGGGAGTGCCGGGTGACCGCTGCACGAGGTCCGACGGCTGTGTCGGTCGCACCGTCCTCTCAGCCCACGGCGACTTTCGCTTCCCTGAACATCCCCGCCGGCATCGGCCGCCGCAGACGCCACACGAAGGCAATCGGCCGTTCTCCCTTGTGCGAGACGTAGTCCGCCGGTCCAAGGAACGTGTATGGCATCGCGCGGCCGTCCTGTTTCCGGCGCTGGCGAACGAACAGCAGGATGTGTCCGCCACGCTCCGTGTGCCGGATGTAACGCTGGCCCATCGGCGAGTGCTGCGACGTCCCGGACTGCGACTCCCAGTGGAACAGGTCCCGCGAGATGGCGTAGTCCTTGTACAACGTGGACGGCGAGTAGTCGCGCGCCGACTTCTCCAGCGTCACGAAGAACAGGTCGCTGTTCGTGCGGTCGTCGCGGAAGACACCGGTCTGCTCGTAGACCGACCCGCCCATGGTCAGCTTCCCGAAGGCCGTCAGGACGTCGCGCAGGCTGTGGCGCGCGTGCACCGAGAGCGGGATGCGGTGGTCCCAACCCACCTCCTCGTCCAGCGGGTAGGTGAGGTGGTCGGAGAGGTCGTCGAGGAGTGGCAGCAGCTCCCGAAGTTCTTCGACGATAGCCGGATGCTGGTGAAGCTGCTGCAGTGAGGCATCCAGCGTGTCCGAAGCAGGGTTCGACGGCATGAGGCTGAAGTGCAGACCAACCAGCAATCGTCGCATCGACTCGTCGAGTCCCGCCGTTGATGGCGACGACAACGCCAGCCTGTAGGCGGCGATCCGCAGCGGGTCCTCGACGTGAAGCAGGCGCGCGATGCCGTCTCCCAGCTTCCCCTCATGGGGGCCGCGCGCCGCCACCGGGACACCCGCGGCCCGCTTCAGGCCGGACCAGCAGCCCGACTTGTAGATGTCGCCCACTTCCAGACCGGTCTGGTCCAAAAACTCCCGCAACAGAGGCACGCGGCCCCGGAACCGGTCCGACGCCAGCAGCGCCCGCAACTCCCGCTCCAACGCCGTCCGCCGCGACGGGATCGCCGACCGGATGTTCCGCAACACGATGTCCGTGGCTGTGCGGTCAAGCTGCATCGAGCACCCGGCGGGCAGAAACGGGAAGCCCTGCTCGATCTGCCGCTCCACCTCGGCGCGCGTGGCGCCGGTCAGCGCGCGGTAACGCAGGTCGAAGCGGAACTGCCGGTGTGCCTGGCCGATGAAGTCCAGGACGGTCACGCAGTCCTTGCCCTCCTGCCGTCGCAGGCCGCGGCCCAGCTGCTGGAGGAAGACCAGCGCGCTCTCGGTGGGCCGGAGGAAGAGCAGCGTGTCCACCTCGGGCAGGTCCACGCCCTCGTTGAACAGGTCCACAGCGAAAAGCGCGCGGACCTCTCCGGCGCGGAGCTTCTTGATCGCGTCGCTGCGTTCGTCGAGGTCAGTGCCCGCGGAGACGGCGATCGACGGCAGTCCGGCCTCCGTGAACCTCCTCGCCATGAACGCCGCGTGCGCGATGCTCACGCAGAATCCCAGCGCCCTCATCGTCCGGAAGTCCCGGTGCTTGTCGGTCACCTGCTGCAGCACCATTCGGACGCGAGCGTCGTTACCCGTGTAGAGGTTATCCAGCTCGCCGACGTCGTAGCTGCCGCGGAACCAGCGGAGGCCGCTCAGGTCGGAGTTGTCGTGGACGCCGAAATACTGGAACGGGCACACGAGGTTCCGCTCCAGCGCGTCCCAGAGCCGCATCTCCGCGGCGATGTGCCCGTCGAAGTAATGAAGGATGTCCTCGGTGTCGGTGCGTTCGGGCGTGGCGGTGAGCCCGAGCAGCAGCTTTGGCTCCAAATGCCCGAGGAGGCGCCGGTAGGTGGGCGCACCGGCGCGGTGGAACTCGTCGACAACGACCACGTCGAAGGCGTCGGGTGGCAGCCGGTCGAAGTCCATCTGGGAAAGGGACTGGACCGAGCCGAAGACGTGCCGCCACTGCTCCGGGACCTCGCCAGCAACGTAGAGCTCGCCGAAGTCGCCGTCGCGCAGCACCTGGCGGAAGGCAAAGAGGCTCTGCCTGAGAATCTCCTGCCGGTGCGCGACGAACAGCAGGCGCGGATCCGGGCCGAACATCTTCTCGCTGCGCACGCGCTTGTAGTCCAGCGCCGCGACGATGGTCTTGCCGGTGCCGGTTGCGGCCACGACCAGGTTCTTCCAGCGGTGATGCCGCTTGCGCTCAGCGTCAAGCTTCTCGAGAATCTCGCGCTGGTGCGGCCACGGCTCCACTTCCAGGAAGGCCAGGGGCGCATCCAGTCCCTCGCCGCCACGGGCTGGCGCGATGGCGCGGTCAAACCGCATCGTCTGCTCGGGCGTGGCCTCGTAGTCCTCGTACTCCGGGCTTGACCAGTAGCCCTCGAAGGTGGCGTCGAACTTGTTCAGCACATCAGGCGAGGCCACCTCCGACAGCCGCACGTTCCACTCCACGCCGTCAAGCAGCGCCGTCTTCGACAGGTTCGACGACCCGATGTAGGCGGTGGAGTAGCCCGTCTCGCGGCGGAACAGCCACGCCTTGGCATGCAGGCGCGTGGACTCGGTGTCGTAGCTCACCTTCACCTGAGCGCCGAGGCCCACCAGCCAGTCCAGTGCCTTGCGCTCGGTGGACCCCGTGTACACGGTGGTAATGACACGCAGCGGCCTGCCCGCGCGGCAGTGCGCCGCGAGTGGATCCATCAGCACGCGGAGGCCGTGCCATCGTACGAAGGCGCACACGAGATCGATACTGTCGGCCGAGGGGATCTCGCGCGCAAGCGCGTGGGCCAGGGCCGGTTCGCCGCGAGCGTTGACGAGCAGATCCGCGGCGGAGAGGGGCACCAGCGGGCGTGGCAGGTCGCGGTCATGTGCCGGGTCGCCAGTGGGAGGACGGACCGCGTGGAGCTCCTCGGGCGGAAGCACCACGGCGTCCGCACTTGCGACGGCAGCCTTGGTCTCGTCGCCGTCCGCGAGCAACTGGATGATGCGGTTGGCGATCTCCGGCTGGCGTGTACGACGCTCCTTCTCCGGAAGGCCGTGCAGAGCGCGTGCGACCACGACCTGGATGTGCCGCGCAAGCGTTGCGTGCGCCTCCGTGGGATCGACGGGCGCCGTGTGAGCGACCGCCGTGCCTTCGGCCGCCAGGCGGTCCAGCTCGGACTTGACCGCTCGGGTCACCAGGCGCTCGTAGAGGCCAGGAGGGAGCGGCGGGCGATCGGGAGGGGGCATTGACGCGCCAGGATACTCGAGGTAGAAACTGGCAAGCCAACGTTCACCGATCGCCATACTTTGCGCAGGCCGTGCGCTCCATTGAGGAAGCGCGGCCGAGACTGCGGGGGTCGCCATGACGGTGTGCGTTCTAATCCGAGAAGACCAGAACGAACACGGGTACATCGACACCTCAATTGCCGGCGTGTTTCAGTCTGAAGCCCTCGCGCGGCAACACGAAGAGCAGGAGCGACGCCGGGTCGCCGCTCAGGGGCTCATCGTGGAGAGTGACGATAGTCCAGATGGCAACTGGCAGGTGTCGTGGAAACGGGAAGTGCACGACGTCAGGTGAGGCGCAGCGGTAGAGCGCCCATGGCTCAGCTCGGTCCGGCCTATGCTGAAGAGCGTGGTCGACCCCGTCCTCATCCGCGCGTGGCACGCACGCTGGAGGCTCGTCCGCGCCGCGGAGGCCGAGCAATCGCAGCCACGGTCGGCCGCCGACAAGCTGGCCGCCGTCGAGCGCCTCCGGGCGTTTGGGCGACGCCACACCCGCGGTCGGGGCGACGACGAGGCTGCTGTCTGGGAGAGGTGTGCCACCCTCCGTTCCCAGGGCCCGGGGCACCGCTTCCCTATCGCGCCCGGTCGCGCAGCATCGCGGTCCAGTCGAGGATCACGTGTATGCGGTTGTTGGCCGCCGCGTCGTCGGCATCCGATCGCAGCGTGACGAACCGGCCATCGGCCGCGACGTCGTAGAGGGGAATGCCTCCTGACGACGGCGCCAGCTCGAGCGGCATCGCCAGCGCGACCGAGGGGACGCCCGCGCGGGGCAGGCCGGCCGAGGCGTCGATGGTCGCCGCCATCAACGAGCTCAGCCCGGACACGACCGGCCCGGCGAAGTAGAGCGTGCGGCCGTCGCGCGACCAGACGGGCGCCTGCCCGCCGTCGACCGACACCGTCAGGCGGGCTCCACCGGGGTGGCCCCGCACGTAGATCTGTGGCCGGCCCGACTCTTCCGAGGCGTAGGCGATGAACCGGCCGTCGGGCGAGAACCTCGGGGCGCTCTCGTCGAACGGCGAGGCCGCGGGCACGTCGAGTGCGCCGGTGTTCCGATCGAGAAACGCCAGGTCCCGACCGCCCTCCGTCACCCCGACGGTGAGCCCCAGGACCCGGCCGTCCGGGGACCAGGACCCGATGAAGACGGTTCTTGGGGTCGTCAGCAGCCGGGTGGGGGCGCCCTCGCCCTCCGGCGACATGACATCGACGGCGTAGCCGGCGTCGAGGCGGCGCACGAAGGCAAGTTCGCGGCTGTCGGCTGTCCAGGCCACACCCGCGGTCATGGCGTCGGTGGCCAGACGGTTCTCGGTGCCGCGCTGCAGGTCCACGGTCCACAGCGTCCCGCTCCGCGTGATCAGCACCAGCCATCGTCCGTCGGGCGAGAGGCGCGGCAACACTCCGGCGCGGCGCGCGGCCGGGTCGCTGACCCGTCCATCCCGGTCCACCCATTGCAGCGTGCGATCGGTGGCGGCCGTGCCCCCGGCGACGTAGGCGAGCGTGCCCGTGTCCGACACGGCAAAATCGGATGCCGCCCCGGTCACGACGCGCAGCCCCTCGACAAGGGTCACCGGCTCGCCGGTGACGCGCAGGCGTTCGGCGTCGAACCCGACGGCCAGCAGGGACGTGTCCCTGGTGAACACCAGATGGCCCGACGGCACGAACGACGCGTTCTGGCCCTGGAGGAGCACCGGCGTCTCGCCGGTCCTCAGGTCGAGCGCGAGGATCTCCCGCGCGGGCTTCACGCGGTCGAAGATCAGGCCGCGGCCACCCGGCAGCACGCGGCTCGTGATGCCGACGACCGTCCTGCCATCCAGCAGGCGCTCCGGTGTGCCACCGGCGATCGGCAGCCGCCACAGCGCGTCGTCATAGGCGCTGATCAGCACGTCCTCCGGAGTCCAGACGATGCCCCGCGTTTGCGCGTGCGCACCGGGAATCGGCACAGGCGTGCCGCCGCTCACCGGGATGCGCATGAGCTTCGATTCGGCGCGCGACTCGAACACGATCGAGCGGCCGTCCCAGGAGAAGAACGGATCGTCCGCGCCCTCGGTGCCGGGCAGAGGCACAGACGCGGGCGCCGACAGATCCCGCAGGTAGAGCTGCCGGCCGCTCGGGCCATCGGCCAGGAACGCGATCAGCCGGCCGTTCGGAGACACCGCGAGATCCAGACCGCCGCGATTCGAGAGAGGCGCGTCCGGCGGGGGATCGATCGTGAGATGCGTGGCGTGCGGATCGGCGACGCCTGGCGCGGGCCGCAGCCCCCAGCCGGCCGCGGTGCCCAGCGCGGCGACCAGCACGGCTCCGGCGAGCGCGGGCGCCGGGCGCTGCCATGGGCGCAGCGGCCGCGGCGCGCGGCCCTGCGGCGCGGAGAACTCGACATCCAGCAGCAGCGCGGCGTCCCCGATGTCGCGCAGGCGCCTGGCGGGGTCCTTCGTGAGCGTCCGCTCGAGCAGCCGGCGCACACCCGGGGGCGTCGCCTTGGGCAGGCGCGCCCAGTCGGGCTCGGTGTGCTGCACGGCCCCCAGCACCTCCACCAGCGTGTCGCCGCCGAAGGCGCGGGTGCCCGTCAGCAGCTCGAAGAGCACGCAGCCGAACGCCCAGACGTCGGCGCGCTTGTCCACCTTCTGCGCGCGCGCCTGCTCGGGACTCATGTAGGCGGCCGTACCGAGAATCACGCCCGCCTGCGTCATCGCAGGGCTCGTCACCGTCGGTGAATTCGCCAGCGAGGCGCTTCCCGGCTCCCGGCTCCCGGTTCCCGTCTCCATCGCCTTGGCCAGCCCGAAGTCGAGGACCTTGAGCCGACCCTCGGGCGTGACCGTGAGGTTGGCGGGTTTGAGGTCGCGGTGCAGCACGCCGTGCTCGTGCGCGTAGTCCAGCGCGTCGGCCAGCTGGCGCGCCAGCGCGAGCGCCTCGTCGACCGGCAGCGGCCCGCGCGTGAGACGGTCGGCGAGGGTCTCGCCCTCGACCAGCTCCAGGATCAGCGCGCGCGTGGCGGTGCTCGTCTCCAGGCCGTAGATGGCGGCGATGTGGGGATGGGCGAGCGTGGCCAGCAGCTCCGCCTCGCGCTGGAAGCGCGCGGCACGGTCGGCGTCGGTGGCCAGCGCCTCGGGCAGCACCTTCACGGCGACGGGGCGCTTGAGCTGCGTGTCGGTGGCCCGATACACCTCGCCCATGCCACCGGTCCCGAGGATGGCGAGCACTTCGTACGGGCCGATGCGCGTGCCCGGGGACAGGGTCATGAGCCGACGCACCTTCGCCGCCCGCCGTGGGCAGCCAATCGGAGAACCAGGTGCGCCTGCGTGAACCGGACGCGCACCGCGTGTCGCGCGCGCGTGGAGATGCACAGGACCGGAGCGGGCACACGGCGGATGATACTCCGCCGGGCCCGCTCCGGGGCCACAGTCGGGCCCGGCCTCGCTCACCTGAACGAGAAGTTGGCTCGCGCCACGTCTCCGTCCTTGAACTGCATCACGAACTGCCGGCACGTCCCGGCCCAGGCCCGGCTGGTCTTCCAGACGTACGCGTAGGTGTCCGTCGCCGCGTCGTACGTGAGACCGCTCCCGCCGGCCGTGACCGTCTGTTCGACCGCGTCCGACGGCGCCGACGCGTCGCACGAGATGACCGACGACTGCGGGTAGCCGGCCGCGAAGACGTCGAGGCCGCGGTCGCCGCCGAGGCTGAACTTCACCGGCACCGCCCCACCGGCCTTCATCGCGTTCAACACCGGGAAGGGATCCACCGGCGCGAGGAAGCCGCCGAACTCGTGGTCGTCGAGCGCCGGCAGTGCGATCGTCGCGCCGAGCACGTCGCGTTGGCCGATGGCTCCCTCGCTCCACACCAGACGGAACTGCCCGTCCGCGAGTGTGCTGACGTCGTTGAGCGAGTCGTCGGTTGGCGTGCTGGTGATCTGGAACAGCCGGTTCGTGGCGATCTGGTAGACGAACAGGTCGGCCTGTGTCTGGTTGGGCGCGAGGCTCTCGAAGGACACCAGGCCGCCGCGCACCGAGGGGTTGCGCTGCTCACCAGGCAGCGCCAGCCGCTGCTCGGTCCCGCCGCCGACCGGCTGCCAGTGAATGTCCCGCTCGCCGCCGCGAACCGCGTCGTACACGACCACGACATCGTCGCTGTCCGGGTTCGACTCGTGGTCGGTGTTGCGGGTGAGTACCGTGACCACCCACGCTGAGCCGTTCCAGGCTGCCTGATGGACATCGCAGTTGGAAGCGCTAATCTCGCAGCTCTGATACACGATGACGTTGCCAGAGGGGGCCACCGCAGGCTGCAGATCGAGACGTGTGTCGTTGGTCAGCCGCACCGGCTCGTTCACGCGACGCCATGCGTGCAGTTCGCCGCCGGCCGTGAGCGCCAGATCGATGAACGCGACGGTACCACCATCGCCCCCGATGGCGGGGCTCGTCCGAAGGTCGCCAGGTCCCGGCTGCGTGCTGAGCTCGATCCCGTACTGCTTCTCCACCTGATAGACGATGATCCCGAGGTGTCCGTCTGCCGTGAAGGACCGGGCGAACACGATGATGCCGCCGCTAACGTCGCTGAGCTGGTCCATTCCAGAGCCGGCCGCGAAGAAGCCGTCGATCGGTTGATCGATCCCTGAGAAGAAGTCGTAGTACCGCACGGTGGTGTCCGAGGTGTACGACGCGCGATCCTTGTCCACGTGCGGGTCGAACTGATCGCCCGGGCAGGGCGTCGGGGACTCGAGCGTGCCGCAATTCGAAATCAGGACGGGAAGCAGCTGGCTCGGGAATCCCGCGAAGACGGGCGTGACCGCGACCGGGGCGGCCACAACCGAGTACGCGACGGGGACCACCGCGCTGTTCCCGACGGTGTCGGTTCCCGTGACGCTGAAGCTCGCGGCGCCCGTGGACGCGGTGTCGATCGCCTGTCCCGACGCCACCGGTGCCGTGCAGCTCCCGATGCCCGAGCCCCCATCCACGCAACTGTAGCTCGCGAGCACCGTCTGGCCCTGGACGTAGACGGCGCCGGCCGCGGGCGTCGTGACGCTCACCGTGGGCGCCTTTCGGTCGATCTTGTTCCCGCCCACCTGGGCGACCGCGCTGTTACCCGCGACATCGAAGATTTCCCGGGCGTCGGTGACGGCATTCGCGTCCTCCACGTCCGCCGCCACGCTGGTCGACAGCGTGAAGGAGGCATCCGTCGGGTCGGCGAGACCCGACTCCGCGTCGCTGGCCGTGCACGCCAGGGTGACATTGGTGGCGTGCCACGCGCCATCGGCCGGGTCGCAGGCGATCGAGGGCGCCGTGACATCGTCCGGGGGCGGGGCGGACGCCACGGAGCGGTAGAGATCGGCGCTGTAGTCCTGGTCGGCGTTCGTGACGCGGTCGCTGGTCCCGAACACCACGACGCTCATGTCGGCCGAGCCGATGGCCCCCAGCTGCGCTCCGGCCACGGCGCCGCCCGGCGTGCGCAGCGTGAGCACGCCGCCTGCCGCCTCGTAGTAGTCCCTGTAGCCTCCATCGCTGTCGTCGCCGGTCAGGCTCTCGTTCGACGCGATCAACACCCTGGTGCCGTCCGTGGAGGCGCCCGCGAAGAAGGCGTCGCAGGTGCCGATATTGGCGGGGACCGTGCAGCCCGCCGACCCGTGGCTCAGCAGCGTGATCGCCCCGCCGACCGACTCGTAGACGTCGCGCTCGGGGAGGTCCGCGAATGATCGAGCGGACGCCGCCGATTGCAGCATGATGCCGTCTGTGTAATCATGATGGCATGATTCGCACGCAGATCCAGTTGACCGACGAGCAGGCCGATGTGCTTCGCCGGCGCGCGAGGAGCGAGAACGTCTCCATCGCCGAGCTCGTCCGACGCGCCATCGACGCGTTCACCCGTACCGGCCCGCCGAGCGAGCGCGAGGTT
>CAUJDN010000061.1 GCA_963169195.1 Acidobacteriota bacterium
GCCCAGGCCATCAAGCTGGGGGCGCGCGACTTCATCGAGAAGCCGCCGACGCGGGATCGTATCCTGGTGACGGTCCGCAACGCGGTGGACACCTCGCGCCTCCGCAGCGAGAACCGCTCGTTCAAGCGCGACATCGAGAAGCGCTACCAGATCGTCGGCGACTCGCCGCCGCTGCAGGCCGTGCGCGATGCCATCCACAAGGCGTCGCCCACCAACGCCACCGTGCTCATCTGGGGCGAGAGCGGCGTGGGGAAGGAGCTGGTGGCGCGCGCCATCCACCGCGAGAGCCTGCGCCGTGACGGCCCCTTCGTGCAGGTCAACTGCGCGGCCATTCCCGACGAGCTGATCGAATCGGAGCTGTTCGGGCACGAGAAGGGATCGTTCACCGGCGCCACCGATCGCCAGATCGGCAAGTTCGAGCAGGCCGACAAGGGCACCATCTTCCTGGACGAGGTGGGCGACATGAGCCTGAAGACGCAGGCCAAGGTGCTGCGCGTGCTCCAGGAGCAGGAGATCGAGCGGCTCGGCAGCAATCGCGTCATCAAGGTGGACGTGCGCGTGATTGCGGCCACGAACAAGAACCTCGAGGAGGCCATCGACAACGGCTCGTTCCGAGAGGACCTGTTCTACCGCCTCAACGTGGTGCCGATTCACGTGCCGCCCCTGCGCGAACGCCGCGAGGACATCCCCACGCTGGTCCGCCACTTCGCCGACCTCCTCGCCCGCGAGAACAACTTCCGGCGGAAGACGTTCTCGATGCAGGCGATGGAGAAGCTGAAGCAGCGCCACTGGCGGGGCAACATCCGCGAGCTCAGGAACGCCGTCGAGCGGCTCCTCATCATGACGACCGGCGACGCCATCGATGCGCGGGACGTGCCCGAGGAGGGCGCCGCGCGCGCGGAGGCGAGCCTGCCCGGCGCCGCCGCGGCCCCCGGCGCCGCGCCCGTGCCGGCGCCCGAGCCGGCCTGGGCCACCGCCGCCTCGCTGCAGGAGTTCAAGAGCGTCTCCGAGCGCGCCTACCTCGTGTCGAAGCTGCGCGAGAACGGCTGGAACATCTCGAAGACCGCCGAGGTGATCGAGACGCCGCGCAGCAATCTCTACAAGAAGCTGGAGCAGTATCAGATCAGCGAAGAGAGGGACGGGCGGTAGATCGTGTCGGGAACCGGGAACCGGGAACCGGGAACCGGGAGCCGGGAGCCGGATCGCGCGAAGACCGTGCCTCGAGTTATCCGTCCAGCGCGTCGTGGAGGCGGCTCAGCATCGCGCCCACCCTGTCGAGCAACTCCACGATGGCCGTGCAGTCCTCGCGCTTCAGGAACCCGTTTCGGAATGCGATCTCCAGGCGCGTCTCCACCTCTCCTTGTGAGCCCATCGCGATGGAGATGTGGTTCTGGTACGCGCCACGGCGCTTCTTGCGCCGCCACCCCTCGGCGACGTTGGCCGGAATGGAGGTCGCCGCATCGCAGATCTGCCTCCGCAGGTCGAATTCCTGCCGCGGCATTCGGCGCGTCATCGGGAGGATCAGATCAACGAGGTTCATCGACGAGCGCCAGACGTCGAGGTCACGGAATGACTTGATTGGGCCCATGGCGCGACGCACAGCATAGTGCGTGCCGCTCGAATCGACTCGTCGCCGCTGTTTGCCCCGCAGGCTGGGAGCCGAGGGAAGGCAGGCTCTCGACCCGTGACGTGCGACACGCGCCAGGTCACCCACGGTTGACAGGTCGCGCGCGTTGCCTCGGAAACGTTAGTTGCGCGAGGACGGAAGCGCAACAACTGTTGCCCGTTTACACGGCTCCCACCTCCCGGCCCCCGGTTCCCGGTTCCCGACGCAATCTACCTGCTACACTTGAACTTGCCGCAGTGAGCCAGGCGATCGCTGCCGGTGACAGGCCTCGCGTGGCCGGCTTCGCAAGAGGCGGGTCGCGTGCGGAACCGGCGCCGGGAGAGGAAAGTCCGAACTCCAGCAGGACAGTGCGCCGGGTAACACCCGGGCGGGGCGACCCGACGGAAGAGTGGCACAGAAAAGATACCGCCCTGAAGCGAGCCCGCAAGGGTGAGTCGAAGGGTAAGGGTGAAATGGTGCGGTAAGAGCGCACCGCGCCCCTGGTAACAGGGGTGGCAGGCAAAACCCCGCACGGAGCAAGACCAAATAGGGAGGCGCGCGGCTTCGGCCGCACGAGTGGTCCACTCGAGGCCTCCGGGTCGGTCGCTGGATCCCGTCAGCAATGCCGGGACTAGAGGAATGGTCGTCGTCCGCCGTAGCTCGCGGCCCGAAAGGGCCGGGAGCGAAGGCGGAACAGAATTCGGCTTATCGGCTCACTGCGGCGCTTTTGCACGGGGGTTCGAGGCACGAGGGTTCGAGGCACGAAGGTTCGAAGCACGAAGGTTCGAAGCACGAAGGTTCGAAGCACGGGGGCGCGGCGGCGGGCTGGAGACGCCGGTCGCGCGCGCCGATGAGGATGGTGTCGAGGAACCGGATGGCGCGCTACACGGTGACAGGCGGGGCGGGGTTCATTGGATCGCACCTGGTCGAGGAACTCCTGCGACGCGGGCACCAGGTGCGCGTGGCCGACAACTTCAGCACCGGCAGGCGCGAGAACATCGGCGCGGCTCTGGCGGGCGCCGATCGCGATGGCGCGCCGGATGTCACGTCCCGCCTGGAGGTCGTCGAGGGTGATCTGGCGGACCTCGACGTGGCGCGCCGGTCGTGTGCCGGCGTCGACTACGTCCTGCATCAGGCCGCCATCCCCTCGGTACCGCGTTCCGTGCAGGACCCCATCGCGTCGAACCGCGCCAACATCGACGCTACGCTCAACGTGCTGGTGGCCGCGCGCGATGCCTGCGTCAAGCGGGTCGTCTTCGCCGGCTCGTCGTCCGAGTACGGCGACACGCCGACCCTGCCGAAGCACGAGGACATGCCCACGGATCCGCTCTCGCCGTACGCGTTGCAGAAAGTGGTGGGGGAGCAGTACCTGAAACAGTTCACTCGCCTCTACGGCCTGGAAACCGTGAGCATCCGCTACTTCAACGTCTTCGGCCCCAGGCAGGATCCCGGGTCGCCGTACTCCGGCGTCATCTCGCTCTTCATCAAGGGGCTGCTCGCCGGGCAGGCGCCCACCGTCCACGGCGACGGCGGGCAGACGCGCGACTTCACCTACGTGGCCAACGTGGTGGACGGCGTGCTTCGTGCGTGCGAGGCGCCGAACGCATCGGGCGAAGCCATCAATGTGGCGACGGCCGGACGCGTGTCCCTGAACGATCTGCTGCGCGTGCTGCAGGGCATCATCGGGACGAACCTGGCCGCCGTCTACGGGCCGCCGCGCGTGGGCGATGTGCGCGACTCGCAGGCCTCCATCGAGAAGGCCGCGCGCCTGCTCGGCTATACCCCCATCGTCCCCTTTGAAGAGGGACTGCGCCGCACGGTGGCGTGGTTCCGTGGCGCCTGAGGGCGCCCGCCGACACGGCCGGGTTGCACTCGAACGGAGACACCCTCACGTCCGCGGTCCCGGTGGGAAGTCTCTTTCCGCGCGCGTTTTCGGGGTAAACGCATGCCCTCACGCTCAGGCTCGCGATGGCATGGGTTCGGCCCCTGGGGGCATCGTTATCCCCCGAGCACCTGCGCACCCGAGAACCCGAGAACCCGAGAACCTCAGAACCCGAGAACCTCAGAACCCGAGAACCTCAGAACCCTTTTCCCCCCATCGCATCGAGACCGAACCCGAACACCCGCCCGTTGGCGGTGCCCGACATCACCGCCACGAACTGCTTGCCGTTCACCTCGTAGGTCACTGGCGTGGCCACACCGCCAGGCTGCAGCTGGCGTTCCCACAACAGCTTGCCCGTGGCCGGATCGAGCGCCATGAACCTGCCGCTGCCGTCGCCGACGAAGATCAGGTTCGCGGCCGTAGAGAGCACGCCGCCGCTCGGATTGAAGTCGATGCGCCAGCGCTCCCTCTGCGCGACGGGATCCCACGCGACGAGGAATCCACGACGCCCTGGCAGGGCCGCGGGCGCCGGCGGCGCCGCCGCGGAGGCCGGGGCCCCCGCGGATTGGCCGAGCCGGGTGCCGGTGTTCCACCGGCCCGCCTTGAAGTCGAACGCGTCCACGGCCTGGAAGTTCGAAGCCGTGTCCTGCCCCGGGAAGTACACCAGCCCCGTCGCCGGGTTGTACGCCATGGGCGGCCAGTGGTGTGCGCCCACCGGTGACGGCGACAGCCGCGCGCCCTTCTTGCCGTACCGCGCCTCGGGTGTCTCCACCGGCCGGCCGGTCTTCGGATCGATGTGCGTCGCCCACGTGACGGTGGTGAACGGCGCCGCCGAGATGAACGCCCCCGTGAGTCTGTCCAGCACGTAGAAGAAGCCGTTCTTCGGGGCCTGCATCAGCACTTTGCGCGGCTTCCCGTCGATGGTCAGGTCCGCCAGGATCATCGGCTGCGCGGCGTTGTAGTCCCAGTCGTCGCCGGGCGTGGTCTGGTAGTGCCAGACGTACTGGCCCGTATCGGCGCGCAGCGCGACGATCGAGGAGAGGTAGAGATTGTCCCCGAAGCCCTGGCTGCGGTGATCCCGGCTCCACGGCGACCCGTTGCCGGTGCCGACGTAGACGAGATCCGACTCGGGGTCGTACGCGATCCCGTCCCACGGTGTGCCGCCACCGCCGTACTTCCACCACTCGCCGCGCCACGTCTTGACGGCGCGCTCCATCGACGCGTCCTCCATCCCCAGGGACGGGTCACCGGGCACGACATACCAGCGCCACACCCGTGTGCCGCTCTCCGCGTCGTACGCGGTGAGGTACCCGCGCACGCCGTACTCGCCGCCCCCGTTGCCGATGAGGACCTTGCCCTTCACGATGCGCGGGGCGCCGGTGATGGAGTAGTCGCTGCCCACCGGCGTGGTCTGCACGGCCCATTCCACGTGGCCGGTCTGCGCATTGAGCGCGACGAGCCGTCCGTCCAGCAGGCCCACGTAGACCCTGCCCTTGTAGAGGGCGACGCCGCGGTTCACCGGGCCGCAGCAGAAGCGCGCGCCGCCCTGCGAGAAGCCCCCCTTCACGAGCGCCGGGTCCCAGCGCCACTTGAGCGTGCCCGTGCCGACGTCGATGGCGTACACGACGCTCCAGGTGGACGTGCCGTACAGCACGCCGTCGTGCACGATGGGCGTCGTCTCGAGCTTGCCCTGCGAGCCGACCTCGACCGACCACGCCATGCCCAGCCGCGTGACATTCGACTGGTCGATCTGTGTGAGGGGGCTGTGATGGGTCTCGGCGTAGTCCCGCCCGTAAGTCAACCACTCGCCTGGCGGTGGATTCAGCAGCATCGCATCGTCCACCGCACGCGGCGCCTGCGCCGAGAGGGTGAAGGCGGCGACGGTGCTGCCCGCGATCAGCAGGGCGGACCAGCGCGCCGTACGACGGGACACGCGCATGCGGGGTATCTCCTCGGGCGGCCGGAACCGCGGGGCCGCGTGCGGCGCATGTTAGCTTAGCTCACGACAGGCGCGTCTCCGCGGGGCGTGGCGTCGTTTGCTGCCTTCGTCCGCCCGCGAAGGGATAATGATGCGACGTGACGCGCCCTGAGGTCCTGATCGTCGGTGCTGGCCCGGCCGGCTGCACGGCCGCGAGGCTCCTGGCGTCCTGGGGCCATGCCGTGACCATCGTGACGAGGCCGGCGGGCACCGGCGCTTCGCTGGCCGAATCGCTGACGCCCAGCTGCGGGAAGTTCTTCGATCTGCTCGGCATCCGCGAGGCCATCGACGGGGCCGGGTTCGTGCGCACGACCGGCAATACCGTGTGGTGGGGCAGCGGCGAGCCGCGCGTGGAGATGTTCGCCCACGATGCGCGCGGATGGCAGGCCGTGTCCGCTGTGCTCGAGCGGGTGATGCTGGCCGAAGCGGAGCGTGCGGGCGCGCGGGTGGAGTGGCGCCTGCTCACCCCTGAGGACGCCGCCGCGCTGCCTGCCATCTACCGCCTGGACTGCACGGGACGCGCCGGGCTCCTGGCCCGGTCGCGCGCGGGCCGGCGGATGGAAGAAGGCCATCGAACGGTGGCGCTGGCCGCCACGTGGCGAAGCGCTGGCGTCTGGCCGCTGCCGGACCCCACGCACACGCTCATCGAGTCCTATGCCGACGGATGGGCGTGGTCCGTGCCGCTGGACAAGGAACGGCGGGCCGTGGCCGTCATGGTGGACCCGCGCACGACGGACCTGGCTCGCGGTGACGGCGCTCGGGCCACTTACCTTGGCGAGATCGGGAAGACGGCCCGGTTGCGGGCCCTGCTGGCACCGGCGACGCTCGAGTCCGGGCCCACGGGCTGGGACGCGTCGATGTACGCCTCGACGACCTACGCCGGCTCCGACTGGCTCGTCGCGGGCGATGCCGCGTCGTTCGTGGATCCCCTCTCGTCGGGCGGCGTGAAGAAGGCCCTGGCGTCCGGCTGGCTGGCCGCCATCGCCACGCACACGGCGCTCACGAACCCGTCGATGGCCTCCGCGGCGCTCGGGTTCTTCGCGGCGCGCGAGGCCGAGGTCTACGCCCGCTTCCTGCTGTTGACTCGCCATTTCCTCCACCAGGCGGCTGAAGGGCAGGCCCACCCCTTCTGGGCGGAGCGAGCCGAGATCCGCGAGTGGGACGAGCGGCGGGACCGCGAACAGCAGGAGCGCGCCGGAGTCGAAGCCGCGTACGAGCGCCTCCGCCTGGCACCCGAGCTCCGCGTGCAACGGGGCCCGGACGTGCGACTCGAGATGCGGCCGGCCATCGCCGGCCACGAGATCGTGCTCGAGCCGCGCCTGGTCACCCCGGGCGATCCGGCCGGGGTCCGCTTCCTGCACGATGTCGACGTGGTCACGATGGTGGACCTGGCGCCGTCGCTCCGCCAGGTCCCGGATTTGTTCGACACGTGTGTCGGTCGGGCGGGCCCGATGGACCTGGCCGCCTTCCTCACGGCGCTGGCGACGGCGCTGGCACGGGGCTGGCTGGTGTTCGCCCCCGGGATTGAGCCGCCACCGCGTCCGTAGGGCGCGGATCTGTGATAAAACGGAGCGAAATTCATGCACATTCACGCCTTCGGACGAGCGGTCCTCGCGGCGGTTGCCTGTACTCTCGCACTCGGCACCGGCCTTCGCGCACAGCAGCCCCCGGCCGCCCCGCCCGCCACCCCCGCACCCACCGACATCGGCATTCCCATCACCAGCGAGGCCGTCCGAAGCGCATGTGGCTCGTGCCATCGCCCTGACGACAAGGGGCAGATGTCGCGCATCTCCTTCCAGCGCAACACGCCTGAAGGCTGGCAGGACACCATCAAGCGCATGGTCGCCCTCAACGGCGTGAAGCTGGATCCGGCCGTGGGCCGCGAGGTCGTGAAGTACCTGTCGGACAACCTCGGGCTGGCGCCAGACGAGGCCAGGAACGCGGCTTACGAGGCCGAGCGCCGCGTGGTTGTGGACGAGAGCCAGTTCGCCACCGAGGAGGTGAAGGGCCTCTGCAATGCCTGCCACTCGCTGGGCCGGGTGATCTCGCAGCGGCGGACCCGCACCGAGTGGGACCTGCTGATTGCGATGCACCGGGGCTGGTACCCGCTGGTCGACCGCCAGGTCTTCCGGCGCATGGGGCCGCCCCCGCGGGACCGCGGACCGGACGGGCGACCGCCGGACACGCGCCACCCGTCGGAGAAGGCCGTCGACTACCTGTCGAAGGCCTATCCGTTCCAGACCCCGGAGTGGGCGTCGTGGGCCGCGACGAAGCGGTCGCCCCGCATCGAGGGCACCTGGGCGCTGAGCGGCTACGAGGTGGGCAAGGGGTCGGTGTTCGGGCGCGTGGTGATGACCGCCGTGCCGAACGCCCCGGACGAGTTCACCACGGAGACGACGTTCACCTACGCGAAGACCGGCGAGCAGGTGAAGCGGACCGGCCGCACGATGATCTACACCGGCTTCCAGTGGCGCGGGCGATCGACGACGGGTGGCGCCAACGCGCCGGCGTACCGCGAGGTGATGTTCGTGGATCGCGACTGGCGCGGGATCGACGGGCGGTGGTTCACGGGCGGCTACGATGAGATTGGCATGGACGTGCAGCTTCGCCGGGCCGGCGCGGACACGACGCTGCTGGGCGTGGACCGGTCCGGCCTGAAGAAGGGCGTCGCGGGGCAGACGGTGAAGATCTACGCGATGAACGCCCCGGCCAGCGTGCAGCCGGCGGACCTGGACCTCGGGCCCGGGGTCAGTGTCACGGCCGCCAGCGTCGCCAACGACGTCATCACCGCCACGGTGTCGGTGTCCGACGCGGCCAGGGTCGGCCCACGCGACATGGTCATCGCCGGCGCGGTGAGGCCCGCTTCGCTGGTGGTCTACGACAAGGTGGATCACATCCGCGTGTCGCCGGACTGGAACCTGGCCCGCACGGGCGGCGTGAACTACCCGAAGATGTACGCCGCCTTCGATGCCGTGGCCTACATGAACGGCCCGGACAAGCGGCCGAACACTGCAGACGACGTGAGGATCGACGTGGTGGACGCCACGTGGAGCATGGAGGAGTACACCGCCACGCTCGACGACGACGACGTGAAGTTCGTGGGCGACGTGGATGCGAAGACCGGCATGTTCACGCCGAACCTCGAAGGACCGAACGAGTTGAGGAGCGGCCAGCGCAACAACATCGGCGATGTCTGGGTGGTGGCCACCTACGACGCGGACGGCACGCCGCTCAAGGGCCGCGCGCACTTGCTGGTCTCGCCGCCGGTCTACATGCGGTTCGACGCGTCGGTCATTTCCCGATGAGCGCAACCGGCAGCACCCCGGCGTCGGATCATCCGGCGGTGCCGGTCGAGCCGGCCGGCCCGGTGGTTCCCGGGATCACCCCCGGTGTGGACACGGTCGTACGTCTCGGGGACTTCCACGCCTTCGAGGCGGCGGGAGAGCGCTTCGGCTACATGGTCCCGAGCGCCGCGGTTTTCGCATTCGACCCCTGCGCCTCGGCCGTCGTGGATGCCCTGGCCGGGGGCCCGCGCTCGGTTGGCGACCTGTGCGCCGCGCTCGAGGCCCGGTTCCAGCCTGGCGAGGTCTGGGACACGCTCGGCGAGCTGTACCGTATTCGCGCGATCAACGAGGCGAAGGCGCCGGCTCCGGCACCGAAGATTCTTCCGCTCACGGTCATCCCGCTCCAGACGCTGGTGGTGAACGTCACCAACCAGTGCAACCTGAGCTGCGAGTACTGCTACGAGTTCGGCGAGGACAAGATCGTCGACACCGAGAACGGCCAGCAGCCGAAGTTCATGAGCGAGGAGACGGCCCGGCAGGCCATCGACTTCGCGTTGCGCGAGAGCGGTCGGACGGCCATGGTGACGTTCTTCGGCGGCGAGACGCTGATGAACTTCCCCGTGTTGCAGAAGACGGTGGCCTACGCGCGGCAGCGCGCGAACGAAGTGGGGAAGGACATCGACTTCAGCCTCACGACCAACGCCACGCTGCTCAAGCCCGATGTCATCGACTTCCTCGCCGACGAGCGCATCGGCGTCACGATCTCCATCGACGGGCCGCAGGAGATCCAGGACAGGTTCCGGGTGTTCCAGAACGGGCGTGGCAGCTACGACATCGCCGCGCCGAAGATCAAGGCACTGCTCGCGCGGCACTCGTCGCGGCCGATTGGGGCGCGCGTCACGCTCACGCGCCAGACGCTGGACGTGATGACGATCTACCGGCACCTGCACGACGAGATGGGGTTCTGGGAGGTCGGCTTCGCGCCGGTCACCACCGCGCCGCAGCGGGGGCACGCCATCAGCGACGCGGGCTTCGATCGCCTGCTGGCGCAGTTCCGCGCGCTCGCGCTGGACTTCCTGAAGGCGGCGCTGGAAAACCGCCACCATGGCTTCTCGAACGTGCGCGAGACGCTGCAGGAGCTCCATCAGGGGCACGCCAAGGCCTATCCGTGCGGGGCCGGCATCGGGCTGCTCGGCGTGTCGACGGACGGCCAGGTGTCGCTGTGCCACCGCTTCGCCGGCTCCGAGACGCACCGCTTCGGGTCGGTCACCGGGGGCGTGGATCGCGCCAGGCAGGCGGATTTCCTGGATTCGCATCACATCAACCACAAGACCGATTGCCAGGCCTGCTGGGCCCGCCCCATCTGCGCCGGCGGCTGCTATCACGAGGCCCACACCCGTTACGGGTCGACTGAGGGGCCCAACCTGCACTACTGTGAGTGGATTCGCGGCTGGACACATACGTGCCTGGAGATCTACGGCGAGCTGGCGGTGAAGAACCCCGGCTTCCTTCGGCAGTTCGATGGAGCAGACGATGAAGCATCTCAACGCCATTAACCGCAAGGCCCGGCGCGTGGAATCCGTCACCGCCGCACCCACCGTTCCGGCCGAGGCGAGCCAGACCGGGGACGTCGTCGCCCTGCAGCAGCAGGGGGGACAGCCGCCGCAGCAGCCCGAGGGGCCGCACATCCCCCCGGGATGCTCGATCGTGTTCTCGCCCGGGTGGGAGGCGGACCGGACCGGCGGCACCGCCGGACTGTGCCAGCCCGTCGAGCGCGATCTCTTCGACTGCCACATGGGCTGCTACTGGCCGGCGCAGGTGCCGGATCAGCTCAATCACGCGCCCGACTGGACGGCCAAGTGCGCGGCCGCCCAGAAGGACTGGCGGAAAATCGATCTGGTCTTCCCAGGGTAGAGGTGTCGGGAGTGAAAAAAGACACGTCGGGATACGGAACGGGCGCCGGAGCCGCCGGGATGGCTCTCGCGGCGCTGGTTGCCGGCACGTTGACGCTGTCCGCGCAGGGCAGGCCGGTGGCGCCCACGGTCAGCGCGGGCAGCGGCAAGATCTACATCGGCACCTACACCGGCGATATCCGGATCTACGACGAGGCCACCGAGAAGCTCGAGGACCGCATCCTCCTCAAGACGGGTATCGCGCGATCGCTGACGCCCTCGCAGGATCGTACGCGGTTCTACGTGCTCAACTCGACCTACGAGCAGATCGAGGTCGTGGACATCGCCACGCGGAGGACGCTCAACACCTGGTCGCTCAGCAGCGGTAACAAGCGCGTCCGGGTGAGCAACCTGCACGCCGACCCGCTCAACCGCTACCTCGTCCTGCTGACACGCACGGCCACCAAGCTCATCGACCGCTGGGACATCGGTCCCGCCACGCTCCAGCAGTTCGACCTGGCCAGCGGCCAGATCACCCGCCAGATCCCGTGGCCGCGAAACGAGGAGCGCGAGTCGGCCAACCTGCGCTTCTCCCCGGATGGGAAGTTCCTCTACTTCTTTGGCGAAGAGGTCATCGTCCTCGAGACCGAGAAGTTCACGGAAGTGGAGACCTGGCCCTACGCGCAGCCGGCCGAGGGTGGCGGGGGCCGCATCAATCTCGGCCCCGTCCACGATTTCTACGACGAGCCCGGCACCTTCACCGGCCTGTTCACGATGCAGGACCCCATCCAGAAGCGCCGGATCATGGGCATCGGCAAGGTGGACCTGGCGGCCCGCAGGATCGACTTTCGCCCGATTGGTCCCGCCGAGCAGGTGTCCTTCGCGCAGGCGCCGGACCGCAAGCGCGCGTACGGCATCAAGAGCGACATCGGGCGCTACGAGTTCTGGACGTTCGACCTCGAGAAGGCCACCGTCGTCAGCCGTCAGGAGTTCAAGGGGCGGCCCCGCATCGTGCCGCGCGTGAGCTCGAACGGCAAGGTCATCTACGTCTACATCGCCGGCGACACCATCGACCTGTACGACGCGGCGACGTACCGGTTGCTCCGCACCATCCACATGGGTGCGGACCAGACGACCGAGCTCTTCGTCGTCCCTCCGGCGCCCGCCTCGTCCGCGCGCTGAGGGCGTCGTGACTTCCCGGCCCGCCGCCGACGCGGATCTGCGGCGGGCGTTCGCCTACCTCGCGCCCTACTGGCGCCGCCTCGTGCTGGTGATGATCATCAGCCTCGTCAGCACGGGCGTTTCGCTCGTCACCCCTTATCTCACGAAGGACCTGGTCGATCGCGCCCTGCTCGGACGCGACCTCGCCGCCCTCCGGCGCATCGTCCTGCTCTTCGCGGGTCTTGGCGTGTTCAGCTACGTCCTGAACGTGGTGAGCGGCCTGCGCTACACGCGCGTGTCGGCGGAGATCCTCTTCGACATGCGCCTCGCCCTCTACCAGCACCTGCAGCGGCTGTCGCCCCGCTTCTATGCGCGGACCCGCCTGGGCGACATCGTCGCGCGCATCAACAGCGACATCGGCGAAATCCAGCGCGTGGCGGCGGAGGCCGCCCTGGCCTGGGTCGGCAACATCCTGTTCCTCGTCGGATGCGCGGCGATGCTGGTGTGGCTGGACTGGAAGCTCGCCCTGCTGACCACCGCCGTGATGCCGGTGAGCCTGTGGGCGCTCGTCTACTACCGCCGCCTCCTGGAGGCGCGTGTCGCCGTGCTCCGCCAGCGGAGCGCCGACATCGGCAGCTTCCTGATCGAGACGCTGCAGGCGCACACGCTGGTGGTGTCCTCCAACGCCCAGCAGCGCGAGTCGGGCCGCTTCCGTCAGTTCAACGACCGGTTCATCGACGCGCTGATGGGGATGCAGCGGGTGAGCTACCTCGCTGGCGGCCTGCCCGGCATGCTCCTGGCGCTCGGCGCGTCGGCGGTCTTCCTGTACGGGGGGTGGCGGGTGGTGGAAGGGACGCTCACGCTCGGCACCTTCGCCGCGTTTATCGCCTACCAGATGCGCGTGATGGCGCCGGTCCAGGCGCTGATGGGGCTGTACACGGCGTTGGCGACCGCCAGGGTGTCGTGGCGCCGCGTGCTCGAGTTGCTGGACGCGCCCGTGGACGTGCGGGAGTCGCTCTCGGCCGCGGCCGTGCGGGAGGTCCGCGGTGAGCTCGCCTTCGACCATGTGTCGTTGGCGACCGAGCGCGGCCTGCCGGTGCTGGACAACGTGAGCTTCGAGGTGCGGCCCGGAACCTCGGTGGCCGTTGTCGGCGCGAGCGGCAGCGGAAAGTCCACGATCGCGGCGCTGCTGCTGCGCCTGATCGATCCGGATCGCGGCACCGTCCGCCTGGATGGCCACGACCTGCGCACGCTGCGCCTGGCCGATGTGCGGCGCCACGTGGTGCTGGTGGAGCAGGAGCCGACACTCCTGCACGCGACGATCGCCGAGAACATGCGGTACGGGCTGTCGGACGGCCCCGGTGGCGTGCCGCAGACGGGAGCGGGGATCGACGAGGCCATCCGGCAGGCGGCCGGCGCGGCCGGCGTGGCGTCGTTCATCGAGAGCCTGCCGCAGAAGTACGAGACCGTCGTGGGCGAGCGCGGCCTCCAGCTCTCCGCCGGCGAGCGGCAGCGCCTGGCCCTGGCGCGCGCGTTTCTCGCCAATCCATCCATCCTCGTCCTCGACGAACCCACCGCCGCGCTGGACCCCATCTCCGAGCGGGCCGTCGTCGAGGGCTACCGCGCCGTGATGCGCGGACGCACGACGCTCATCATCTCGCACCGCCGCGACGTGGCGATGAGCGCGGACCGGGTCATCGTGCTCGATGGGGCGAGCGTAGCCCAGGCGGGCCGCCCCGAGGACCTCATCGAGCAGCCCGGCCCCTTTGCCCGCCTGTTCGCCACGGCGGCCCGGCCGGGTGTCGCTCACTGACCGCGCGAGTCGCCGGACCACGACACCCATGCTGGCGCTCACCGGCCCCCTGCACCTGCACAGCCTCAGGCCTCGAACGGGCCGCGGCGTGCGCATCGTCGTCATCGACAGCGGCGTGTACTCGTCGCATCCGCACGTGGGAGGCGTGGCCGGCGGCGTCGGCGTGGACGCAGAGGGCGCCATCGGCGTGGACTTCGTGGACCGCCTGGGCCACGGCACGGCGGTGACGGCCGTCATACGCGAGAAGGCGCCGGGCGCCGACGTCTGGGTGGCGCGCGTCTTCGAGCGGCGGCTCGAGGCGCCCGTTGCCGCGCTCGTCAGTGCCATCGACTGGGCGCTGACGCGGCAGCCGCACTTCGTCAACCTGAGTCTCGGGACCGCAAAGCCCGAGCACCGGCCCGCACTCGAAGCCGCCGTGGCGCGGGCGCGTGCCGCCGGCGCCTGGATCGTGGCCGCGGGAGAGGAGAACGGCGTGAGGTGGCTGCCCGGCACCCTGGACGACGTGGTGTCGGTGCGCCTGGACTGGTCGCTGTCGAGGGACACGTGCGTGCTGGAGACCGGACCCGATGGCGCGCACGGCATCCGCATCCGCGCGTCCGGCTTTCCGCGGCCGGTCCCCGGCGTGTCGCCGGAGCGCAACCTGAAGGGGGTGAGCTTCGCGGTGGCCAACGCGACGGGCCTGCTGGCCCTGGCCATGGAACCCGCGGCCTAGGGTTGCGCTGCGGTGGCCTGTGCCAGCGGCTGCCGTCCGTCCTCGTAGATGGCGGTGAGCCGGGTGCCGACGATCTCGAGCGCCGAGGCTCGACCCTTGTAGGTGCTGGCCAGCATGCCCGTGTCGATGAGCACGATGGTGCCGTTCAGGCGCGTCGTGATGCGGCGCGCCTGCAGGGGCGAGTGCCCGACGACCACACGCGTGGCATCGTGGCGGGAGAGCAGGGCCTTGAGGGGAGCGGCCAGGGCGTCCTCGGTGGCCAGCGCGTAGCCCCGATACCAGAGCGGACCCTGCTCGGCCAGCACGTCCCACTCGCCGATCGTGACGATCTCCGCGCCCTCGCGGACGAGGGCGAGATCGAACCCGCGCAGGTCGGGTGCCGTGCCCTTTTCCTTCGCGTCCACGATGAGGCCGTTGGCGGCGCGGATTTCTCCTGCCGCCACCTGCAGCACCTCGTTCAGCGTGAAGAAGGGAAGCGCGAGCTTCGCCTCCACGAGCCGCTCGAGGAAGCGATCCATCCGGGCGATCTGCGCCCGCACGCGCGCATCCGCGTCGGATGCGCGGTCGTTGCCGGGTGCGGTGGGGTCCAGGCCGGCGTGCATGAACAAGGTGCCGCCCACCTGTACGGAGATGCCTCGTCGGCGGAGCCATGCGCCGTATCGTCCCTTCGGGCGGAAGGCCTCGCGGTACTCGAGCCAGCCAGGAGGGTGCGCGGCCATCCATGCGTCCCGCGCCTGCGTGTAGACCTCGGGAACCACTGCACGGGCCTTTGCGCGAGCCGAGCCCAATTCCGCGTATTGCGCGAAGGCCGCCTCGCGTCGGGCTTCGGACCTGGCGTCCGCGAACGTCGCGTAGATCTCCGGCGTGACATCGCGCTGCTCGCCGAGGAGATTCAGCACCTCGTGGTTGCCCAGGAGCGTGATGACGCGCCCGCCGGCGGCAGCCGCCTGCGGCTCCAGCGCCATCAGCAGGTCCATTACCGCTCGCACGTCGCGGCCCCGGTCGGTGTAGTCGCCGGTCTGGACGAGCGTGGCGGCGCCTCCGCTCCACTGTTGCCGGGCGTCCACGAGTCCGGCGCTGCGCAGGATGGCAACGAAAGGCTCGAGCGCGCCGTGAATGTCACCGATGGCGACAATTCGTGGCACCTGCGCGTGCAGTGCGACCGCGGCCAGCACGGCCAGGGCGAGCCGGGCGACGATGGCTAAGGGCTTGACGGGCATTGAGATAACGAGACTACCAGAAGTCCGGGCAGAGCGGAGGGTCGCCCTGGCGCGGACTTTGCTGAACGGCAGGCGTGCCCGGCCGCCAGCTGGAAGGCCTCTGCAGGGCAGACTGGCGGTTTCCTGGGCATTGCACCGTGAAGTTGTCTCACGTACTCTGACGGACATGGCTGCCATCGACGCCACGACGCTGGCCCTCCTGGGACTGAACCCCGACAAGCCGTCGGCCACGCTGGGGCGGCGGGCCGGGTCGCGCATTCGGCTGCTGCATGCGAGTTCGGGCAACGCGCCGGCACCGAGGCCCGCGGAGGACCGGCGCGGCTCGGCGCGCCTCAGCCCGGAGTTGACGGGGCTCTCGGACACGGCGCGGCTGCGGCTCGGGACGGATGTCCGCGTGGTGGACATCGGCCCCAGGGGTGCCCTCATCGAATCGCCCATCCGGCTTCACATCGGCATCCCGGTGGAAATCGTCTTCACCGTCAACGAAACGCAGGAGCGGCTGCAGATGGCCGGGCGCGTACGGCGGTGTCACGTCGCAGGCCTGAATCCCCTGATGTATCGCGGCGCGCTCGAGTTCGATCGGGAACTGTCGATGGAGGCCCTCCAGCCGTTCGTCGCCAGCACGATCTCGGCCTGAATCGGCCCGGGCGCGACGCCGGGTAACCGCGGTTGCGGCGGTGCAACCCCGGTTACCATCTCTCTCGCGCGAAATTTCGCCGGTTTCGGGCATCCCCCATCCCGCCCCGTCAACCACGGTTGCCGTCAGGCTCTGCACCATCGGTCGGAGCCCGCGCCCAGTCTGACGACAAGCGACGCGCCTTCAGTCACTTACGGCCGTCACATGGTTGCGGCGCGCCCGTTGCTGCACTCCCGGGCGACCGGACGACTCCCGGCCCCTGGCTGGCGCCCCAGACCTCCGCTGTCCACCGACTGGGACGTCCGGTCCTTCCGCACGAAAGGCTCGTGCGACAGGAGGATCCAATGGCGAAGTACATGATCGGGTTCGTGTTGGTTGGAGCGATGGTGGTGCTGGCCACGGCACCCGCCGTGCTCGCGCAACAGCCGCCGGCAGCCTCGCGCAGCGCGACGATTGACTTGAACAGTGCCAGCATCGCCGACCTGGAGTCGCTGCCGGGCATCGGCCGCCGCACGGCGGAGCGCATCCTCGAATACCGGCAGAAGAGCGGCGGCTTCAAGAAGATCGAGGAGCTGATGAACGTGAAGGGCATCGGCGAGAAGAGCTTCCTTCGGCTCAAGCCGCTCATCGCCGTGGCCTCGAAAGGAGAGAAGGCGGGTGGCGGCCAGTAGCGCTCGGGGGCTCGCCCTCGTTGATGCTCTGGCGGTGACGGCCTTGTCGGCCCTCGTGTCGGCGACCGCCATCCCGGTGGTCGCCGGCGCGATGGAGCACGAGCGCGCAACGGCCGGCGCCCACTACCTGGCCGCCTGGCTGAAGCAGGCACAACTCGAAGCCCTGCGCCGCGGCACGTCCGTGGCCGTTCGTATCGGGACGGACCCCGAGCAGGGCGAGACCCAGATGTTCGTCGACCGCAATGGCAACGGCGTACTGGTGCGCGAAATCGAGCAGGGGATCGATGCGCCGCTACGCCCTGTGGATCGCCTGGCCTCGCACGCCCACGGCGTCGCCTTCCGGGTGAATCAGCCCGTCCCCGACGTCGGCGGCAACGGCACGCTCGGTACCGGCAGCGATCCGGTCCGCATCGGTCGGTCCTCGCTGGTGTCGTTCAGCCCGACGGGTTCGGCGACCGCGGGCACGTTGTACGTCGGTGCGGCGCGCGGGCCCCAGTTCGCCGTGCGCATCCTGGGGAGCACCGGCCGAGTCAGAGTGCTTCGCTTCGACGCGGGAACCGGGACATGGCAGCCGTAGGGCCTCGGCAGGTCGAGCGGCGGCGGGCGGCTCGCGCCGGGCCGGAGCAGGGGCCGTGGAAGGCCGAGGCCGTGCTGCGTCCCGGTGTCCCGGTGCTAATTATCGATCTCGCGCCTCACGGGGTGCGGGTGTCCTCGCCCGCGCGCCTTCGCCCTGGGCGACGGGCGGAAATCCAGCTGATGACACAGGACACGGAGGAACGATGCCTGGTGTCGGGCCAGATCGCGCGCTGCCGGGTGACCCGGCTCATGCCCCTCAGCTTCGAAGGCGTGATCGAGTTCGAGGCCGAGCCCAGGAGTCGAAACGGGTAGAAACTACCCGCTTCGTAGAGCCGCCTCATCATGGCGGGCACTTACTACCCGAGCCACCGGGATTTCGTGGAGGGGCTCCAGCGGTCTTCGTTGAAATCAGGCCCAAAAGACGGGGTGAACGGAGTGGCACTGTGCTTGGAGACAGTCCCTGCACTCGTCACAGGGAGGAACCGATGCACAGCATGGAATCGTCGGTCGTCGTTCCCGTCCGCCGCCAGCCGCGCCGCGCGGACCGCCGGCCTGGGCTTCACGCTCTGGTGCGCGAGATGGCATCCGACGTCGCTGACGCCCGGCGCGTGTCCGACGTGTCGACGGCGCTGGCGACTCGTCTTTCGGCGCTGGCGCACGTCCGGCTGGTGCGGCTCTCCGAGGGGCTGGGCGGCCCGCCGGTGCGGCCCGGGCACCCGGTCCTCGCGCGCGACTACGCCGCGTTTGCCGTCCCCCTCCGGTCGGGCGGCCGTCACGTCCTGCTCGAGGCGAGCTTCGAGCCGGACACGCGGCCCGACGAGTGGACGTGCCAGCTGCTCGAAAGCGCCGCGAGCCTGGCCGCGCTGGTGCTCGAAGCCGAGCGTGGCGGGCTGCCGCGAGGCGGCGTCATGCTGGCCCCCGCGCGAGACGAGGTGGTACCCCTCATCGGGTCGAGCGAGGTGATGGAGGCGCTGCGCGATCGCGTGGACCGTGTGGCCGCCACGGACTTCACCATCCTCATCGAAGGCGAGAGCGGCGTCGGGAAGGAACTGGTGGCGCGGCAGATTCACGCGTGCAGCCGTCGCCGGCATGGTCCGTTTGTCGCCATCAACTGCGCCGCGCTGGTCGAGACGCTGCTCGAGGCCGAGCTGTTCGGCATCGAGGAGCGTACAGCCACGGGCGTCCGGGGCCGGCGCGGCAAGTTCGAGCACGCCGACGGCGGCACGCTGTTCTTGGACGAGGTCTCGGACCTGTCCCTGTCGGCGCAGGCCAAGCTGCTGCGCGCCATCCAGGACCTCACGGTCGAGCGCGTGGGTGGCAATGGCAGCCGCCGCGTGGACGTCCGCATCGTGGCGGCCACCAACCGCAGCCTCGGTGGTCTCGTGACGCACGGGCTGTTCCGCGCCGATCTGTTCTACCGGCTGAGCGGCGTGGAGGTGATGGTGGCGCCGCTCAGGGTGAGAAAGGGCGATATCCTGGAACTCGCGCAGTACTTCCTCTCGCGCCACCACGCGCGCGGGCGTTACACCATGACGCCGGCGGCGGTCGACGCGCTCATGAGCTACGACTGGCCGGGCAACGTGCGCGAGCTGGAACGGATGATCGAGGGGGCCGTGGCGATTGCCGAGTCGGGGCATATCCGGCTGGACGACCTGCCCGTGAGTCTGCGCGGCGAATATGCCGAAGTGCTGATGCCGTCGGCGGCCGAGGAGCACACCATGCGCGCCTGGGGGAGCCGCTACGCGCGGCTCGTGCTCGAGCGGTCGCGTGGCAACAAGCGCGAGGCCTGCCGCACGCTGGGCATCTCGTACCACACGCTCAACGCGTACCTGGCGTACCATCCGGGCGCGCGTCTGGCCGCCCTGCGGCCTCGAGCGTTGCCGCCCGGGCAGGCCGGCGCCGAGGCCCCCCGAGATTCTTGATTCCTCGGGGGCGGCATAGTACCGTGTGGTGTCCTTCGCGAATACGACGCGGCCCTCCGACACCCCATGACCGACTCGGCTCCGGCCCCCCTCAAGAAGACCCCGTTGCACGCGGCGCACGTCGCCCTGGGCGCGCGGATGGTGCCCTTTGGCGGCTGGGACATGCCGGTCGAGTACTCCGGCATCACCGCCGAGCACCTGGCAGTGCGCACCGCCGCCGGCCTGTTCGACGTGTCCCACATGGGCGAGGTGGAGATCGCCGGCCAGGGCGCGCTCGAGGCGGTGCAGCACATCACCAGCAACGACGCCTCGAAGCTGCAGGTGGGACAGATTCAGTACTCCGCCCTGACCACGCCGGACGGCACCTTCGTGGACGACCTGCTGGTCTATCGCTTCGGCCCCGCCCACTACCTTCTCGTGATCAACGCCGGCAACATCGACAAGGATGTGGCCTGGATCACTGCTCGCGCGAAGGAGGTGGTTCCGGATGTTGCGGTGGTGAATGCCAGCGATCGCTACGGGCTCATCGCCATCCAGGGTCCCCGCGCGCAGGACATCCTGCAGACGCTCACCGCCGTCGACCTGTCCGCCATCAAGTACTACTGGTTCGCGCACGGCGAGGTGGCGGGTGTGCGCGCCACCGTGTCACGCACCGGGTATACCGGCGAGGACGGCTTCGAGGTGATGGTGCCGTCGGCCATGACCGTGCGCGTGTGGGAGGCGCTGCTCGCGGCCGGCCGGCCCCTCGGGCTCGTCCCCGCGGGCCTGGGCGCACGCGACACGCTGCGCCTCGAAGCCTCGATGCGCCTGTACGGCAACGACATGGACGAGACCTCCACCGTGCTCGATGCGGATCTGGGCTGGATCGTCGGCTGGAAGAAGCCCGCCTTCCTCGGACACGATGCCCTGCACGCGCAGAAGGCCGCGGGCGTGACGAAGAAGCTGGTGGGCTTCGAGATGCGGGACCGCGCCATCGCGCGGCACGGCCACGCCGTGTTCCACGACGGATCGCAGGTGGGCGTCGTCACCAGCGGCACGCAGACCCCGTACCTGAAGAAGGCCATTGGCATGGCCTATGTGCCGCCCGGTCTCGCCGCGCCCGGCACCGCGCTCGACATCGACATCCGCGGCCGCCGCGCCCGGGCCGTCGTCGTGCCGATGCCCTTCTACAAGCGCGAGAAGCCGGCCTAGTCGCCCCGAGCCCTGAGAAGCCAGAACGCCGAGCACCCCGGAACCCCGAGAACCCGAGAGCCCCAGATGTCCTACCCGACCGACCTCAAGTACACGAAAGAGCACGAGTGGATCCGCCTCGAAGGCGAGACGGGCACCGTCGGCATCACCGACTTCGCGCAGCAGCAGCTGGGCGACGTCGTGTACGTGGAACTGCCCGAGGTGGGCGCCACGCTGACGGCGGGCCAGGTGTTCGGCACCATCGAGTCGGTGAAGGCGGTCTCCGAGCTCTTCGCGCCGGTCAGCGGCGAGGTGGTGGAGGTCAACGCCAGCCTCAAGGACCGGCCCGAGGACGTCAACGGCAAGCCGCACGAGGCGTGGATGGTGAAGGTGAAGCTCTCGACTCCCGGCGAGGCCGGCGCGCTGATGGACGCCGCGGCTTACGAGGCGCTGCTGGCCAAGTGAGCACCTTCGATCCGCTCGACACGTTTGCGCCCCGTCATATCGGTCCGCGCGGCGCGGATCGGGAGGCGATGCTGAAGGCCGTGGGCGCGCCCTCGCTCGACGCGCTCATCGACCAGGCGGTTCCGGCCGGCATCCGCCTGTCGGCGCCCCTCGCGCTGCCGCCCGCCGAGAGCGAGTCCGCGTACCTCGCGCGGCTCGAGGCCATCGCTGCCAGGAACACGGTCTTCCGCAGTTTCATCGGCCTCGGGTACCACGACACCATCACGCCGGGCGTCATCAAGCGGATGGTCTTCGAGAACCCCGGCTGGTACACGCCGTACACGCCGTACCAGGCCGAGATCGCGCAGGGCCGCCTCGAATCGCTCCTCAACTTCCAGACGATGGTCACGGACCTGACCGCGATGGAGGTCGCCAACGCGTCGCTGCTGGACGAGGGCACGGCTGCCGGAGAGGCGATGACCCTGCTCCACCGGGTGCAGGGGAAGAAGCTCGGCGACCACGCGGGCGTCTTCCTCGTGTCCGATCGGGTCTTCCCGCAGACGCTCGCCGTGCTGCAGAGCCGCGCGGAGCCGCTCGGCATCGAGCTGCGCGTGGGCCCAGCGGACCAGATGGCGTTCGACGGCCCCGTGTTCGGGGCCCTCGTGCAGTACCCAGACGAGGCGGGGCGCCTGGACGATCTGCGGCCGTTCATCGCGCGCGCGCACGAGGCGGGCGTGCTGGTGGCGGTCGCCACGGACCTGCTGGCCCTCGCCGTCGTGACGCCGCCGGGCGAGATGGGCGCCGACATCGTCTTCGGCAACTCGCAGCGCTTCGGGGTCCCGCTGGGCTACGGCGGGCCGCACGCCGCGTTCTTCGCCACGCGCGAGGAGCACGTCCGGCACATGCCCGGCCGCATCATCGGCGTGTCGGTGGACGCGCAGGGGCACACCGCCTACCGCATGGCGCTGCAGACGCGCGAGCAGCACATCCGCCGCGAGAAGGCCACGTCCAACATCTGCACGGCTCAGGCGCTGCTGGCGAACATGGCGGCGATGTACGCCGTGTACCACGGGCCCGACGGCCTGCGCGCCATCGCGTCGCGCGTGCACGCGCTGGCGCACGCGCTGGCGGCCGCCCTCGAGCAGCTGGGCTACACGCAGGAGAACCCGCACTACTTCGACACGCTGCGCCTCACCACGGCCGACGCCGCACAGACGACGGCCATCCTCGACCGGGCCGCGGCACACCACATCAACCTCCGCCGCGTGGACGGCACCTCCATCGGCATCGCGCTGGACGAGACGGTCACCCTTCCCGACCTCGTGGCGCTCGTCGAGGCCTTCGCGCTCGCCGCCGACAGGCAGGGCGCCGTGCCGCTGGCCACGCCCGACGATCCACTCGCGGACCTGCCGGCCCCCCTCCGGCGCACGAGCGCGTTCCTGACGCACCCGGTGTTCACCCGCCATCGCTCGGAGACCGAGATGATGCGCTACATCCGGAGCCTCGAGCGGAAGGACGTGGGGCTGGACACGTCGATGATCGCGCTCGGCTCGTGCACGATGAAACTGAACGCCGCGACCGAGATGGCCCCGGTGTCGTGGCCGGCCTTCTCGCGGCTGCACCCCTTCGCTCCGGCGGAGCAGGCCGAGGGCTACCGGCAGATCTGCGCGGAGCTCGAGTCGGCGCTCTGCGAGGTCACCGGCTTTGCGGCCGTGTCGCTGCAACCCAACTCCGGGGCGCAAGGCGAGTTCGCGGGCCTGGCGGTCATCCGCGCCCACCACCGGGCGCGCGGGCAGGAGCACCGGGACGTGGTGCTCATTCCCGCGTCGGCCCACGGCACCAACCCGGCGTCGGCCATCATGGCCGGCTTCCGGGTCGTCGTCGTGGCGACGGCGCCGAACGGGAACGTCGACGTGGCGGACCTGAAGGCCAAGGCCGCCGCCCATGCCGACGCGCTGGCGGCGCTGATGATCACCTACCCGTCCACGCACGGTGTGTTCGAGGACACCATCACGGAGATCTGCGAGGTCATCCACGAGCACGGTGGGCAGGTCTACATGGACGGCGCCAACATGAACGCGCAGGTGGGCCTCACCAGCCCCGCGTCGATTGGCGCGGACGTGTGCCACCTGAACCTCCACAAGACCTTCGCCATCCCGCACGGCGGCGGCGGCCCCGGCATGGGCCCCATCGGCGTGGCCGCGCACCTGGCCCCGTATCTTCCCGGCCACCCGCTGGTCGCCGTCGGCGGCACGAAGGCCATCCCCGCCGTGTCGGCCGCGCCGTGGGGGAGCGCCAGCATCCTGCTCATCTCCTACGGCTATGTCCGCATGCTGGGCGCGCAGGGCATGACCGACGCCACGCGCCACGCCATCCTCAACGCGAACTACGTCAAGGCGCGGCTCGAGCCGCACTACCCGGTGCTCTACGCGCGCGAGAACGGGCGCGTGGCCCACGAGCTGATCTTCGACCTGCGGGCCTTCAAGGCGAAGGGCGTGGACGAGATCGACGTGGCCAAGCGCCTGATGGACTACGGCTTCCACGCGCCAACGGTGTCGTTCCCGGTCGCGGGCACGCTCATGGTCGAGCCGACCGAGAGCGAGCCGAAGGCGGAGCTGGATCGCTTCTGCGACGCGCTCATCGCCATCCGTCAGGAGATCGAGGAGGTCATCACCGGCGCGGCGGATCCGAAGGACAACGTCCTGAAGAACGCGCCGCACACCGCCGCCGTGGTCACGGCGGACACATGGACGCGCCCGTACTCGCGCGAGAAGGCCGCCTTCCCGCTGCCGTGGGTCAAGGCCGGCAAGGTGTGGCCGGCCGTCGGGCGCATCGACAACCCGTACGGCGACCGCAACCTCGTCTGCGTCTGTCCGCCGATGGAGAGCTACGCGTGAGCCGTGAGCCGTGAGCCGTCGCCCGTAGGATCCACGGCACCGACGACGCGACGCCCAGACCCAGGACTCCAGACCCACGTCCCAAGACCCGAGGCCCGGCGATGCGGATCCTGAACGCCGACCAGATGCGGGAGGCCGATCGCGCCACCATCCACGACGTCGGGATCCCCGCGATCGTGTTGATGGAGAACGCGGGCCGGCAGGTCGTGGCCGCCGTTGAATCGCTCTACGACGACCTCGCCGAGCGGCAGGTGGCCGTCATCGCCGGCCGGGGCAACAACGGCGGCGACGGGTTCGTCGTGGCGCGCACGCTGCACCAGCGCGGCGTGGACACCACCGTGTTCCTGGTCGGGCGCGTCGCCGAGGTGAAGGGCGACGCCCGCACGAACCTCGACATCCTCGGGCGCCTCGGCGTCACCGTCGTCGAGGTCGCGGACGAGGGCGCGTGGGAGCTGCACTTCTCCGAAATCAGCCGGCACGATCTCCTCGTGGACGCGCTGTTCGGCACGGGCCTCAAGACCGCGCTCTCGGGCCTCTACCAGACCGTCGTGGCCGACCTCAACGGCAGTGGCATCCCCATCGTGTCCATCGACCTGCCTTCCGGGATGTCGGCGGATACGCCGGACCTCATCGGGGACTGTGTGGAGGCGTCGGTGACGGTCACGCTGGGCGCGCCGAAGCTGCCGCTCATCCTGCCGCCGGCGGAACAGAAGTCGGGCGAGGTGGTGATTGCGGACATCGGCATCCCGATGGGGGTCATCGATCAGCTCGAGGGGCCCCACATCGAGCTGGTCACGCGCGAGCGCCTCCGGCCGCTGGTCGCGCCTCGCGCGCCGGACGCGCACAAGGGCGACTTCGGCCGCGTGCTCATCGTGGCGGGTTCGGTGGGGAAGACCGGCGCGGCCGCGCTGGCGGCGCAAGGGGCGCTGCGCTCCGGCGCGGGGCTCGTGACCATCGCGTGCCCGCGGTCCTGCCAGCCCGTTGTCGCGGCCCACGGGCTCGAGTACATGACCGAGCCGCTCGACGAGACACCCGCCGGGACGGTGCACTTCTCGGCCGCGGAGAGCGTGCTGGGGCTGGACGCGGACGTGCTGGTGGCCGGCCCCGGCCTGGGGCGCGGCGAGGGGGTGGCCACCTTCGTGCGCGAGGTGGTGGAGAAGAGCGAGGCGCCGCTCGTCCTCGACGCGGATGCCCTCAACGCGTTCGCCGACGAACCGGCGGCGCTCGTCGGACGGGATGGGCGGGACATCATCATCACGCCGCATCCCGGCGAGATGGCGCGGCTGGCGGGATGCACGGCCGACGACGTGCAGGCGAATCGGCTTGGCATGGCGAGCGACTTCGCGCGCCGTCACAGGCTGTACGTCGTGTTGAAGGGCTATCGCACGCTGATCGCCACGCCGTCGGGCCGCGTCTTCGTCAATCCCACGGGCTCGCCGGGCATGGCGACCGGAGGCACGGGAGACGTGCTCGCGGGCATGCTGGGGGCATGGCTGGCGCAGCTGCTCGACGCCGAGGCCGCCTGCCGCCTGGCGGTGTACCTCCACGGTGCTGCGGGCGAGCTGGCCGACGCCGATACCGGCGAGGTGTCGATGACAGCCGGGGATCTGGCGGAGCACATCGGCGACGCCGTGCTCGAACTGAGCGCCCGTCGGCGCGTGCCCGTGCGCCGCGCGCAGGAGGAATGACCGGGACCTTCCGCTCGGGCTCGGAAGCACAGACCCGTGCGATGGCCGCCGGGCTGGCCGCCGGCCTCCAGCCCGGTGCCGTGCTGCTCATCTCCGGGGATCTCGGAGCCGGGAAGACGGCCTTCGTGCGGGGCCTGGCCGAAGGGCTCGGCCTGGATCCCGCGGAGGTGACCAGCCCCACCTTCACGCTCGTCCACGAGTATCGGGGCGGGCGCCTGCCGCTCCTCCACGTGGACCTCTATCGCCTGGAGACAGCGGACCTCGACGAGATCGGCCTCGACACCGACCTGGCCGCGGAGGGCGTGATTGCGGTGGAGTGGCCCGAGCGCCTCACGCGTGGCGTGCCCGGCGCCATCCGCGTCACCATCGAGGACGCCGGCGGCGACGCGCGTATCGTGAGGGTGTCAGGGGAACACGAAGGGCACGAAGGACGCACGAAGCACGCATGAGGGAAGAACGGCCGCAGGGACTGGGACGCGGCCACAGCAGGGTCCGAGTTCCTTGATTCTCCTTCGCCTTCGTGTGTGCTTCTTCGCGTCCTTCGTGTTCCCGAGGGCCGCTACTCCATGCGGTAGTTCGGCGATTCCTTGGTGATGGTCACGTCGTGGACGTGGCTCTCGCGGAAGCCGGCGCTGGTGATGCGGATGAACTTCGCGTCGCGCTGCAGGTCGGGGATGGTCGGCGTGCCGCAGTAGCCCATGCCGGCGCGCAGGCCCCCCATCAGCTGGTGGATGACCATGGCCATGCTGCCCTTGTGCGGCACGCGGCCCTCGATGCCCTCGGGCACGAGCTTCTCCATGCCCTTGCCGGCGGGGCTGGTGCCGCTCTCGAGTTCGAAGTCGTCCTGGAAATAGCGGTCGCGCGAGCCCTTGCGCATCGCGCCGATGGAGCCCATGCCGCGGTACTCCTTGAAGGTGCGGCCCTGGTAGAGGATGAGCTCGCCCGGGCTCTCATCCGTGCCCGCGAACAGGTTGCCGATCATCACCGAGCTGGCGCCCACGGCCAGGGCCTTGACGACGTCGCCGGAGAAGCGGATGCCGCCGTCGGCGATGACCGGCACGTCGTGCCGCGCCGCGGCGGCGGCGCACTCGGCGACGGAGGTGATCATCGGCACACCGATGCCGGCGACCACGCGTGTGGTGCAGATGGAGCCGGCGCCGATGCCGACCTTCACGCCGTCCACGCCGAGGGCGATGAGCGCCTCGGTCGCCTCGGCCGTGGCCACGTTGCCCGCGATGAGGTCCACGCCGGGGAACGCGCGCCGGAGCGTCTTCACCATGTCCAGCACGCCCTGCGAGTGGCCGTGCGCGGTGTCGATGACCAGCACGTCCACATGCGCGTGCACCAGCGCCTCGGCGCGCTGCACCGTGTCCCGCGCGATGCCGACCGCGGCGCCGCAGCGCAGCCGGCCCAGCGAGTCCTTGCAGGCGTTCGGGTACTTGATGGCCTTCTGGATGTCCTTGACGGTGATGAGGCCCTTCAGCCGATAGTCCTGGTCCACGACGAGGAGCTTCTCGACCTTGGCCTCGTGCAGGATCTCGCGCGCCTGGTCCAGCGTCGTGCCGACGGGCACGGTGAACAGGCGGTCCTTCGTCATCACTTCCGAGACCGGCCGGTCCACGTTGGTCTCGAAGCGCAGGTCGCGGTTGGTGAGGATGCCGACCAGCCGGCCCTCCTTGCTGCCGTCCTCGGTGATGGGGACGCCCGAGATGCGGTAGCGCCGCATCAGCTCCAGCGCCTCGAAGATGCGGGCGGTGGGGGCGAGCGTGATCGGGTTGACGATCATGCCGCTCTCCGATCGCTTCACGCGATCCACCTCGGAGGCCTGCTGCTCGATGGACAGGTTCTTGTGGATGACGCCCAGGCCGCCCTGCTGCGCCATGGCGATGGCCATTTCGGACTCGGTGACCGTGTCCATGGCGGCGCTGAGGAGCGGGACGTTCAGCGGGATGTTGCGGGTGAGGCGCGTGCTGGCATCCACCTGCGCCGGCAGGACGGTGGAGTGGCGGGGGACCAGGAGGATGTCGTCGAACGTGAGGGCGGTCGTGAGCGCCGTGTCGAGGCGCGTGGCAAGGGTTCGTTCGTCCCTGAGTTGTGTGGTCATCGCTCACGCTGCCCCATGACACTTCTTGTATTTCTTGCCCGAGCCGCACCAGCAGGGGTCGTTGCGCCCGATTTTCGGCTCGTCGCGCTTCACCGTCCTGATGGGCGCATCGTCACCGCCCACGCGCGCGGGGGTGGGGGCGGCGGCTGCGCGGGTCAGCTCGCCCACGGGCGCCGCAGCCGCGGCGCGGCGCGGCGCGAAGACCGACGCCGATTCCTCGGCCGGGTTGTTGTAGCTGAGGGCCTGCCGCCGGACGGGCTGGCGTGCCGGCGCCACCGGCGGCGGCGCACCGCCCTCGGCCTGCAGCACGGGCTTGATCCACCACAGGTAGCGCACGACCTCTTCCTCGATGCGCCGTCGCATGTCCTGGAAGAGCTGAAAGCTCTCCTTCTTGTACTCGACCAGGGGGTCGCGCTGGCCGTAGCCCCGCAGGCCGATGCCCTCCTTCAGGTGGTCCAGCGAGTAGAGGTGGTCCTTCCACTGCGCGTCCACGATCTGGAGCATCAGGTTGCGTTCGACGTCCGCGAGGATCTCGCGAGGCACGATCGCCTCCTTCTCCGCGTAACGGGCCTGCACCTTCTCCCAGAGCGCGTCGCGAAGCTCGACGGCGCTCAGCGCGTCGAATGCGACGGCCCGGTAGTCGTCCTCGGTGAGGGCGAAGAGCTGCGTCAGGTCGCGCTGCAGTGCCGGCACGTCCCATTCCGAGACGTCCATCTCGGTGCCGGCGAAGAGATCCAGCTTCTCGTCCAGCAGGTCCTCGGCCGTGGCCATCAGGTAGCCGCGCGTGTCGGTGATGTCCTCTTCCGCGACGTGGACCCTTCCCTCGAGGATCTCGCGGCGCAGCGTGTAGACGCTCTCACGCTGCTTGTTCATCACGTCGTCGTACTCGAGGAGGTGCTTTCTGACGGAGAAGTTCTGGGCCTCGACCTGCTTCTGCGCACGCTCGATGGCGCGCGTCACCATGCCCGCCTCGATCGGCACGCCCTCTTCCATGCCGAGGCGCTGCATCAGGCCCGAGATGCGATCCGACCCGAAGATGCGCATCAGGTCGTCTTCGAGCGACAGGTAGAAGCGCGAGGAGCCCGGGTCCCCCTGGCGGCCGGCGCGGCCGCGCAGCTGGTTGTCGATGCGGCGGGCTTCGTGGCGCTCGGTGCCGATGATGTGGAGTCCGCCGAGCGCCACCACCTCCTTGTGCTCGTCCCCGCACAGCTGCCTGAAGTGGCCGAAGATGCGCTCCCAGTCCGCGGTCGGCACGCGGTAGAAGCTGTCCACCATGAAGAAGTTGACGAACTCGTCGTCGTCGACGTACTTCTCCTCGCCCCGGGCGACCCTCTCGGCCACGCCCTCGGCGATCGCCTGCTGCCGGGCCATGTGCTCGGCGTTCCCGCCGAGCAGGATGTCGGTGCCGCGGCCCGCCATGTTGGTGGCGATGGTCACCGCGCCGCGCCGGCCGGCCTGCGCGACGATCTCGGCTTCCTGCGCGTGGTACTTCGCGTTCAGCACGATATGCCTGATGCCGCGCTTCTTGAGCATGCCCGAAAGCCGCTCGGACTTCTCGATCGACACCGTGCCCACCAGCGCGGGCCGCCCCTCGCTCTGCCGGGCGATGATGTCCTCGACGATGGCGTTCCACTTCTCGCCCTCGGTGCGGTACACGAGGTCCGGCTCCTCGAGGCGTCTCATCGGCCGATTCGTCGGGATGACGATGACGTCCAGGCTGTAGATCTTGGCGAACTCGGCGGCCTCGGTCTCGGCCGTGCCGGTCATGCCGGAGAGCTTCTTGTACTTGCGGAAGTAGTTCTGGAAGGTGATGGTGGCGAGCGTCTGGTTCTCGCGCTCGATCTTCACGCCTTCCTTGGCCTCGACGGCCTGGTGGAGGCCGTCGCTCCATCGGCGGCCCGGCATGAGGCGGCCCGTGAACTCGTCCACGATGACGACCTGGCCGTCCTTGATCATGTAATGGACGTCGAGGTGGTAGTGCACGTGCGCGCGCAAGGCCTGCTGGACGTGGTGCAGGACGGGCATGTTCACCGGGTCGTAGAGGCCGCCCGGCTGCAGCCGGTGCGCGAGCATCCGCTCGGCGTGCGCCATGCCCGCCTCGGTGAGGGTCACCGTCTTGTTCTTCTCGTCGACCGTGTAGTCGCCGGACGCCTCGAGACGATCGCGATCCTCGGCCTTCACCTGGCCCTGGTGGACCTCGCCCTTCTTCAGCTTCGGGATGATCCGGTCCACCTCGTAGTAGAGGTCCGTGACCTCCTCGGCGGGGCCGGAGATGATGAGCGGCGTCCGCGCCTCGTCGATGAGGATGCTGTCCACCTCGTCCACGATGGCGAAGTGATGGCCGCGCTGGACCATCCGGCCCAGCTCGAACTTCATGTTGTCGCGCAGGTAGTCGAAGCCGAACTCGTTGTTGGTGCCGTAGGTGATGTCACACCCGTAGGCCACCTGCCGCTGCTCGTCGTTCAGGTCGTGCTGGATGACGCCGACGGTGAGGCCGAGGAAGCGGTAGACGCGCCCCATCCACTCCGAGTCGCGGCGGGCGAGGTAGTCGTTCACCGTGACGACGTGCACGCCCTTGCCCTCGAGGGCGTTCAGGTAGGCGGGGAGGGTCGCTACCAGCGTCTTGCCCTCGCCCGTCTTCATCTCGGCGATCGTGCCGTTGTGGAGCACCATGCCGCCGATGAGCTGCACGTCGTAGTGCCGCATGTTGAGCACGCGGCGGCCTGCCTCCCGGACGACGGCAAAGGCCTCCGGCAGCAGATCGCTCAGGGTTTCACCGCGGGACAGTCGCTCCCGGAACTCCACGGTCTTCGCCTTCAGCTCCGTGTCGCTGAGGGCCTTGATAGTCGGTTCGAAGCCGTTGACCTGCTCGACCAGCGGGCGCAGGCGCTTCAGCTCGCGATCGTTCTGGGTGCCAATGACCTTGGCGAGAAGCTGACCAAACATGTAGGAGTGAAGGCGGGGTGCCTATTCCTACAAGTATACAGGCTTGTCAGTTCGCGCTGCTGCTGCCGCGGCGCGCGTTGAGCAGGAACTGCAGGGGATTGAGGATCCGTCCGTTCACGCGGACCTCGTAGTGCAGGTGCGGTCCCGTGGCACGCCCCGTGGCCCCGACCAGGCCGATGAGGTCGCCCCGCTTCACGGCCTGGCCGCGCTGGGTGCGGAACGCCGAGAGGTGCCCGTAGCGCGACTCGAGGCCGAACTGGTGATCGATGACGACGAGGTTACCGTAGGCGCCGGAGAACGACGCCTGCGTGACCGTGCCGTCGGCCGTCGCGTAGACCGGTGTGCCGCGGTCGGCGGAGATGTCGAGGCCGGGGTGGTAGTCGGCCTCGCCCGTGAACGGGTCCGCCCGTCCGCCCGTGCGTGACGAGAGCCATCCGTGCGCCGGCCAGATGGACGGCGTGGCCGCGGCGAGCGCGTTGCGGCGATCCACGTCCGATCGCACGAGGCGCAGCCGGCTCTCGATGCCTTGCAGGAGGTCGCGCAGCAACCCGAAGGTATCCTCCGGCGAGGACAGGGCCGGCGTGAGCGCCGCGAGAGAGGTCTCGCTCGATCCACCCCCCATCGCACGGTTCTTCACGATGGCGGGCAGCTTGTCCATCGCCGACTGCAGCGCCGGGTCGAGGGCGGCACGGCCACCAAGGTCCGAAACGGCCGCCTGCAGCGCGGTGATCTGGCCGGTGAGCGCCTCGGTGGCGCCGCGGAAGCTGCTGTTCTCCAGCTCGAGCGCAACGTGGGTCGCGTACAGATCCGCCACCTCGGCCTTCGCCTTCCACGCCGCGCCCAGCCCGATGAGGATGGGCAGGGTGAGCACTGTCCCCACGACCGACAGCAGCGGCCGCAGCCCGATAGTGAAACGTCGCACAACACCCGTGCGGCGATCGGCGACGACAACAGTGTAGCGATTCGACAGCATCTGAGATTGTGTATCGGCCCCGGCCCTTCAGGCGCCAGCCGGGGAGCCGGTTCACCAGGGGCTCGCGAACCGACCGACGCTGAAGGGTAGCACGGCGATCCAATCAGCTGAACAGGAAACTGCCAGGCCAGGAATACATTCGTCTTTTGATCGCTGTCAGGCCTGCTCCACGAACCGATACTGCAAGGCCTCCGCGAGGTGCGCCTCGACGATGCGGGCGGTACCCTCGAGGTCGGCAATCGTGCGGGCGACGCGCAGGACCCGGTGGTAGGCCCGCGCCGACAACGACAGGCGCTCGGCCGAACGGTCCAGCAGCTCACGCCCACGCGTGTCGAGGGCGCACGCCTTCTGCAGGCCTCGAGCGGGCAGGCGGGCATTCAGCAGCGGCTGCCGTCGCGCCTGCCGCTCGCGGGCCTCGAGGACGCGCCGCCGCACGGCAGATGAGGCCTCGCCCTGCGTGCCGCTGGCCAGGGCCCCGACGGGTACGGGTTCCACTTCCACGATGAGGTCCAGGCGATCGCGGAGCGGGCCCGAGATGCGCGCACGGTACCGATCGATCTGCGGCGGCGTGCAGCGGCACGCGCGGGTGGAACTGCCGGCGTACCCGCAGGGACACGGGTTCATCGCGGCCACCAGCATGAACCGCGCGGGGAAGGCCACCGACCGCGCGGCCCGCGACACGGTGATGCATCCCTCCTCGACGGGCTGCCGCAGCGAGTCGAGGACGCGCCGGTCGAACTCCGGCATCTCGTCGAGGAAGAGCACGCCGTGGTGCGCCAGGCTGACCTCGCCAGGCCGCGGCTGCGATCCGCCGCCGACCAGCGCCGCGTCCGAGATCGTGTGATGCGGTGCGCGGAAGGGGCGGTCCGCGAGCAGGCCGCACCCGGGCGGAATGAGCCCCGCCACGGAGTGGATGGCCGTGGCCTCGAGCGCCTCTTCGAACTCGAGCGGTGGCAGGATGCCCGGCAGGCGCCGCGCGAGCATGGTCTTGCCGGCCCCCGGGGGGCCAATCATCAGCAGGTTGTGGCCGCCTGCCGCCGCCACCTCGAGCGCGCGGCGGGCGAAGGCCTGGCCGCGCAAGTCCGCCAGGTCCAGGCCGTCGCCGGATGCCGGCATCGGTCGGGCGTCCGGCCGCGGCGGCTCGGGCCACGCCTCGCGGGCCTGGTTCAGGAGCCCGACCGCCTCGGCCAGCGTCCGCACCGGCAAGAGGCGGAGGCCGTTCACCACCGAGGCCTCCACCGCGTTGCCGGCCGGGAGCAACAGCGCGGCAGCGCCCTGCTGGCGCGATGCCACCGCGATGGGCAGGATCCCGCGCGCCGTGTGAATGGTCCCGTCCAACGACAGTTCGCCGACGATGACGATGTCGCGGATGTCGCGCGTAAGGACGATGCCGCTGGCGGCCAGGACGCCGAGCGCGATGGGCAGGTCGAACGAGGCCCCCGCCTTCCGCACGTCCGCCGGCGCCATGTTGATGACGATGCGATGCTGGGGGAAGTCGAAGCCGGAATTGCGGATGGCGGCGTGCACGCGGTCGCGGCTCTCCTTGACACTGGTGTCGGCCAGGCCGACCAGCTGGAACCTCGGGAGGCCGAAGCACAGGTCCACTTCGATGTGAACCGGGCTGGCCTCGATGCCGATGACGGCCGCGCTCTCGAGGCTGGCAAGCATGCGCTCCGACGAGAGCAACCAATGTGCCCCGGCTGACGCGCGCAGGTTCCCGCGCAAAATCGCCGGGTGGGCCGCGGATGGCGGCCTGCGGATCGCAGGAGTTGCGCGACGCGCGCCCGTGGAGGTGCGCGCTTGCTGCGACGTGGTGCGACGACGGCTCGAGCCTCGTCAGGGAGAGGCGCGCCCGCGCGGGCGCGCTGGCCGGGCTACTGCTGCGCGTTGGCCGGCCGCGACGGCTGGATGACCAGCCGCTTGCCGATGCTGAGCGCGGAGCCCTTGAGGTTGTTCCAGGCCTTCAGCTGGTTCACGGTGGTGCCGTGACGGCGCGCGATGGCGTAGAGCGTATCCCCCGGCCGCACACGGTAGATGGTGGCCGGAACCTCGTCGGACTCACCGGCGTCCGCCACGGCCACGGTAACGGAGGCTGGTTCCTCGCTGGCACCGGCCGCCCGCGCGAGCAAGGCTGCGGTCGGCATGCGCGGGACGACGAGCCGCTGGCCCGCGCGCACGCGGGCGTTCACGCGGAGGTAGTTGGCCTCGGCCAGATCGCTGCGGCTGACGCGCAGCTTGCGCGCGATGGACGAGATCGACTCGCCCGCCTTCACGGTGTGCCACTGCAGCGCGTTCAGCTGGTGCGGCGCCGACGCCGAGAGGCCGGCCCGGACCTTTTCGGCCGTTCCCAGGGGGACGGTCAACTCGTAGGCTCCCTCGCGGATCGGGGTGGTCCAGCGCCGGAACTCGGGGTTGAGGCGCTGGATGTCGTCCACCGGCACCTCGGCCCATTCGGCCACGCGGCGCAAATCCACGGCGGCCGGCAGCGTCACCGTCTCCGATGGCGTCGGCTCGTGCGGCACGACGTCGAACCCGTACTGGGCCGGGTTCTTGGCGATGATGATGGCCGCCAGGATCATCGGGACGTAGTTGCGCGTCTCCCGCGGCAGGTAGCGGGTCGTCGAGGTGAGCGCCCAGAAGTCGTCCTTGCGGCTCGCCCGGAGGGCCCGCTGCAGGCGGCCAGGCCCCCCGTTGTACGACGCCAGCGCGAGGTGCCAGTCGTCGAACATGCCGTGCAGGGTCTTGAGGTACCTGGCCGCGGCGAGGGTGGCCTTTTCCGGGTCCGCACGCTCGTCGAGGTACCAGTCGGCCTTGAGGCCGTTCTCGATGGCCGTGCCGCGCATGAACTGCCAGACGCCGCGCGCCTTCGCCCGGGAAAGCGCCGTGGGCTTGAACGCGCTCTCGATGAGCGGGACGTAGGCCAGGTCCAGCGGCAGCCCCTCGGCCCTGAACACGCTCTGGATCATCGGCAGGTACTGCGCGCCGCGCGCCAGGCCCTCCTCGAGGAACTCCCGCAGCCGCCCCTGGAACGCCTCGACCCAGGAGAGCACGCGGTTGTTGTTCGGTATGGGGATGTCGGGCGTGTTGGCCTCGAGGTCTGCCGCGACCGCTTCAACCGTGGCCAGCTGCGGCGGCGTGGTGTCGAAGCTCTCGATGGCCAGCAACTGGTCGATCGACGCCGGCTCGGTGCGGGTTTCGGTGAACCCGTCACCCTGTGCGAGTGCGCCCTGCTCCAGCACGCTGATGCGGTCCACCAGCCCGTCGAAGTGGGCGCGGATCCGGGGGGTGGAACGGGCCCCGTCCACGCTTTCGAGCAGTGTGTCGAGCGCCCGGTCGAACTCCTGGCGGGCTTGTTCCAGATGGCCGAGCGTCAGTTGCTGCTGGCCGCGCTCGAAGTAGAGGTTCGACTGGGCGATGAGGGCATCGACTGGATCGGGAAGCGGAGTGGCCGAGACCTCGGCATCGGCGGCGGGCACGGGCGCGACCGGTTGTACCTGCACGCCCTTCTGAGCCGAGTTGCCTGCGCACCCGGTCAGCAGCAGCGCCGTGGAGGCGCAGGCGAGCGATCGCCGAAGCATCTGGCTGGTCATTCCACCCCGACTGTCGGAGTCGGCAGCGTAGCACGCCCCCTTTCAGCGGGTCAACCCATGCGCTATCAAGCCTTTACAACCGCCACCCTTCCCACGTGAACACCCGGGCCGCCTCGCCCGCGTCGCGTGCGGCGGGCGTGATGATGGTGCGCTCGCCGACGAGGATCTTCCGGCCCTCCTTGACGGCGGTGCGGACATCGTCTTCGCACACGAACGACACTGGTGCGGCCGGCGCCTGGGCGGGCGCCGCCGGTGTGGCGACACCCGGGCCCGCCGGGGGCGTCGAAGCCCCCGGCACGCTCCCCGGCCTGGCCATGCCCCTGGTCGCCAGGAACTGGTCGATGCGGGACGCCAGGGTCGCCGCCGGGACGGGGTCGGCCACCGGCCTGGCCGGCGGCTTCGGGAGAGGTGGCTGGCTCGAGCCGGTGCTCCCGCCGGGAACGGCTGACGCCGACGATGGGGGCAAGGTCGCCGAGGCACGACCGGTCACCGCCACGTCGGGGTCGGGTGCCGGCGCGTCGACATCGCGGATGCCGTAGGCGAGCCGCTTGATGTTCAACAGATGCCGTGGGGAGATGTTGTCGGAGGTGATGTTCCCGCCGAAGCCGCCACACCCGAGCGTCATGGCCGGGTCGAGCCCGGTGGTCAGCCCGATCGACCCGTGTGTGGTCGGCGTGTTGACGACGATGCGGAAGGCGGGCTTGTGGAGCCCGAACTCCAGGATGACGGCCTCGTTGCGGGAGTGGATGGACATGGTGTGGCCCATCCCGCCGTAGCGCAGGATCTGCTTGCAGCGCTCGCATCCTTCGCGCCAGTCCTTCACCACGTAGTACGAGAGGACGGGGCACAGTTTCTCGATGGAGAGGGGGAAGTCACGCCCGACGCCCGCCAGCTCCACGAGGAGCGCGCGCGTGCCCGCAGGCACGGCTACGCCCAGCCGCTCCGCGATGGCGGCGGCTGACTTGCCGACCAGCGCCGGGTTGGGCAGGCGTTGCGGCGTGATGAGCAGCTTCGCCAGCGCCTCGCCCTGTGCGGCGGACAGGAAGTGGCCGCCGTGGGCCGCAAACGCCCGCCGGACCTCTTCATCGATGGCGCGATCCACGACGACCGAGTTCGGCGAGGAGCAGAGGACGCCGTGGTCGAAGCTCTTGCCGGCGACGATGTCGCGTGCGGCCTTCGACACGTCGGCCGACGACTCGATGTAGCAGGGGGCATTGCCCGGGCCAACGCCGTATGCCGGCTTGCCCGCGCTGTAGGCCGCGCGCACGAGGCCCATGCCGCCGGTCGCGAGAATCACCGAGACCTCGCGGGCCTTCATGAGCTCCTGCGTGCCCTCGAGGGTGACGGTCGTCATCCACCCGATGGCGCCGTCGGGCAGGCCGGCACGCCTGGCGGCCTCGTGCATGATCTCGGCGGTGCGGGTGATGCAGCGGGCCGCGGCGGGGTGCGGGCTCAGCACGACCGCGCACCGGGCCTTGATCGAGATGAGCAGCTTGTAGATGGCCGTGGACGTCGGGTTGGTGGACGGCACGATGGCAGCCACCACGCCGAAGGGCTCGGCGATCTCGACGATCCTCTTCGCTTCGTCGCGCCGGACCACGCCGACGGTGGCCATTGGCCTGATGAACGCGTGGACGCGTCCGGAAGCGAACAGGTTCTTCTGGACCTTGTCGGCGACGACGCCGAAGCCGGTCTCCTCGACGGCGAGCCGCGCCAGGGCCTCGGCGTGAGGCGTGACGGCCGCGGCCATGGCATCCACGATGGTGTCGATCTGCGGCTGGGTGAACTCCGCCAGGAGGGCCTGGGCGGCGCTCGCGCGGCGCACGAGCGCCCGCGCCTCGGCCATGGAGGCGAGATCCCTGTCGGTCTGTGCGGGAGCCCCGGTGGCCACGCGTTAGCCCTTCGGCAGGATGCGTTCGACCTCGGCGTGCGGGCGGGGGATGACGTGCACCGAGATGAGCTCGCCCACGCGGCGCGCGGCCGCGGCGCCGGCGTCGGTGGCGGCCTTCACGGCGCCGACGTCGCCGCGCACCAGCACGGTCACGTAGCCGGCCCCGATGTATTCGGTGCCGATCAGCAGGACATTGGCGGCCTTCACCATGGCATCGGCCGCCTCGACCGAGCCGATGAACCCGCGTGTTTCCACCATGCCGAGCGCGTCGCGAGGGATGTCCATCGAGTGACCCGCATGATATTCTCGATGCGTTCGCCATGCAACGAAGAGTGCCGCCCGTCCTGCGCGCGTGCGTGGCCCTCGCGCTCGCCACACTCTGCGCCGCCTGCGGGGGCGGCGCGGACACCGCGCCCGCCGTGGGTCGCCTCGCCGTGTCGCTGTCGCGCGCGCGCGTGGCGCTCGGCAGCCCCGTCGATGTCAGTTACACGTTCACCCTCGCACCCGATGCACCCGCGCTCGGCACGCGGAAGGTGTTCGTCCACTTCCTCGACGCCAACGACGAGCTGATGTGGGTGGACGACCACGAGCCGCCGACGCCGACGGCCGAATGGAAGCCGGGCCAGACCATCGAGTACACGCGGACCATGTTCGTGGGGCGCCATCCCTACGTCGGCGCGGCGAGCGTGGTGGCCGGCCTCTACTCGCCCGAGTCCGGCGACCGCCTGATGCTCTCCAACGAGGATCGCGGCGACCGCTCGTACGCGGTGGCAGCCTTCGAGCTGCTCCCGCAGACCGAGAGCGTGTTCGTCGTCTTCAAGGACGGCTGGCACCCGGCGGAAATGGTGGGAGAGGGCGCGTCGCGCGTCGAGTGGCAGTGGACGAAGAAGGAGGCCACCGTGGCGTTCCGGAACCCGGCGCGCGACGTCGTGCTCTACCTTCAGGCCGACAACCCCAGCGGCAGCGCCAACGCCGCGCAGCAGCTGGAAGTCCGCCTGGGTGACCAGGTGCTCGGCACCGTGCCGCTCCGCCGCGATGGTCCCGTGGTGCAGAAGATCCCCATCACGGCCGCCCAGATGGGATCGGCGGACATGGTGGAACTGCGCTTCATCGCCGATAAGACCATTGTCCCGGCGCTCGAGCCCGGGGGGGCGGCGGGCGACTCCCGCGAGCTGGGCGCCCGCGTGTTTCACGCAGCCGTGCAGTAGGGGAGCCAGAGTTGCACGGCAGACGGTAGAGCAGGCAGCGGGAGGCCGATGCGGGTGACCATGGGCGCGGTTGGGACACGGGGGACGGGGCGCGTGTGCCCGCCGCTCGTCCGACTCGCGTTCTGCTTCGGACCTGTTGCCCTCTGCCCGCTCGCCATTCCAACGGTGGCGTCTGCCGACATCGTCGTGTTCACGACCGGGCGGACGATGTCGGTGGCGGCGGCCCGCGTAGAGGGCAACCGGCTCACGGTGACCCTGCGCGACGGGGGCGAGGCGAGTTTCCCGGCTGGCGTGGTCGCCCGCGTGGAGGCTGACGAGGCGCCCTATCCGGCGCCCGCGGACCCACCGCCCCTCGAGGTGGGGGCGGTCCCCGCACCGGGTGTCGCCGACGCGGCCCTCGCCTCGAGGCCGTTTGCGGACATCATCGCCGCCGCGGCCGCGGCCCATGGCGTGGATGCCCGCGTCGTGCACGCTGTCGTCGAGGCCGAGTCGAACTACCAGCCGCGCGCCCGATCGCGGAAGGGCGCCAAGGGGCTCATGCAGCTGATGCCGGCGACGGCACGGCAGTATGCCGTGCGGGACCCGTACGACCCGCGGACGAACATCGACGCCGGCGTGCGCCACCTGAAGGACCTGCTCGGCCGGTTTGACCTCGGGCTCGCGCTGGCGGCGTACAACGCGGGGGAAGCGGCGGTTCGCCGCCACGGGGGCGTCCCGCCCTTCGCCGAGACGCGGAGCTACGTCGCCCGTATCCTCCAGCGGGTGGGTCGATAGGGGCTCACGCTCGACTGTCCGCGCCCCGTCTCGGTCTAACCTGGTGGGCCCGGGCGGACGATTTCGCCCATTTTCGTGTAACATCTTGTAGGACAACCTTTTAGGGATGGAGTTCCGCTGCCGCCTCGGCACCCCGTCGGGCGAGATCATCGAGGGCGTCTACGTCGCCCAGAGCGAGGCCGCGCTCCGCCGCGAGCTGGAGGAGAAGGGGCTCCACGTCCTGTCGCTCCGGGAGCGAGGGCAGCTCATCGGCCTGTCCTTCGGCGGGCGCCGCCACAAGATTGCGAGGCACGAGTTCCTGGTGTTCAACCAGGAGCTGGCAACCCTGCTGAAGGCCGGGATGCCGCTGGTGCAATCGCTCGACATCCTGCGGATGAGGCTGTCGAACCCCGTGTTCAAGGCCGTCCTGGACGACGTGCACGAGAAGGTGCGGGGGGGGACGGCGCTCTCGGACGCGTTCATGGCGCACGGGGAGCACTTCCCGAGCGTGTACACCGCGTCGCTCATGGCGGGGGAGCGGTCGGGTAATCTCGACGCGGTCCTGCGGCGCTACGTGGCCTACACGAAGGTCATCGACACCGTGCGGACGAAGTCGATCTCGGCGCTCGTGTACCCGGCCATCCTCATCGCGCTTGCGCTCGTGCTCGTGGGGATCATCGTGATCAAGGTGGTGCCCACGTTCTCGGAGTTCTACACGAGTTTCGGCGCGCAGCTGCCGGTGTCGACGCGCGTCATCGTGGCCGTGTCGGACGTCGTCCGCGCGCAGATGTGGCCGCTGCTGGGGGCGGTGGTGATCGGTGTCGTCGTGTTCCGGGCCTGGCTGAAGGGCCCGGGACAGCAGGCGCGTTTCGACCGGATCGTGCTGCGGCTGCCGGGCATCGGGCCGAGCATGCACAAGTTCGCCACGTCGCAGCTGGCGCGGACGCTGGCCACGCTGCTCGGTGGCGGCATCCCGCTGGTGAACGCGCTCGACATCGCCTCGAAGTCCACGGGCAACCGCCACATGGGCCGTGAACTCGAGCTGGTGGCGCAGAAGGTCCGCGAAGGGCAGGGGTTCGCGACCACCCTGCTCGATCGGCAGACCGTGCCGGACGTGGCGATCAAGATGATCGAGGTCGGGGAGAGCACCGGGGCGCTCCAGGAGATGCTCAACAGCCTGGCGGACTTCTACGACGAGGAGATTGAAACCGAGGTGAGCCGGTTCGTCACGCTCATCGAGCCGGCGCTGCTCGTCATCATGGGCGTGGTGATCGCCGCCATCGTGCTGGCGCTCTACATGCCGCTCTTCCAGTTGACCTCCGTCCTGGGCAACCGCTGATGGACGCCACCCAGCATCCCGATACCGACGCGCTCGATCCCGAGTCGCTCATCGAGGAACCCGCCGAGTCGGCGGCTGCCCTCGCGGCGCGGTCGGCAGAGGCCGAGCAGGCGCGGCGGCTGGCCGAGCGCTACCGGCTCGAGTTCCTGGACATGGCGGACTTCCGGATCGACCAGGAGCTCTTCCGGTCGATCCCGGCCGATCTCATGCTGCGCTACGGGTTCGTGCCCAGCCGCCGCGAGGGGAAGGCCATCGTCATCGTGGTCTCGGACCCGACGGACCTCCCGATGATCGACGAGCTGAGCGTGCTGCTCGGGACGCCGATCAGGGTCATGGTGGGCGCGCGCTCGGCGATCGAGTCGATCCTGAAGAAGAGCGAGAGCTCGCAGCGGCTGCTGGACGAGGCCACCGAGGAGTTCCAGATCCAGGTCCTGCGCGAGGACGAGGGCGGGGAGGACAACCTCAGCCTCGAGCGCCTGACGAGCGACGACAGCCCCATCATCAAGCTGGTGCACCGGACCATCTTCACGGCCATCCAGCGGCGCGCGAGCGACATCCACATCGAGACGCAGGACGATGCGGTGCACGTGAAGTACCGGGTGGACGGCGTGCTGCAGCCGGCGATGCGGCCCATCGCGAAGCGCTTCCACAGCTCGATCATCTCGCGCATCAAGGTGATGGCCGAGCTGGACATCGCCGAGAAGCGCGTGCCGCAGGACGGCCGCTTCAAGCTGAAGGTGCCGGGCAAGACCATCGATTTCCGCGTGTCGGTGATGCCGAGCGCGCACGGCGAGGACGCGGTCATCCGCATCCTCGACAAGCAGTCGATCAGCGAGCAGTTCACCGAGCTGCGTCTCGACATCCTCGGGTTCCCCGACCTGGAACTGCGGCGCTTCCGCAAGTACATCCGGGAGCCGTACGGCATGGTGCTGGTCACCGGACCGACGGGGTCCGGCAAGACGACGACGCTCTATGCCGCCCTGGCCGAGATCAAGTCGATCGAGGACAAGATCATCACGATCGAGGACCCGGTCGAGTACCAGCTGCGCGGCATCACGCAGATCCCGATCAACGAGAAGAAGGGACTGACCTTCGCGCGCGGGCTGCGGTCCATCCTGCGCCACGACCCCGACAAGATCATGGTGGGCGAGATCCGCGACCCCGAGACGGCGCAAATCGCCATCCAGTCGGCGCTGACGGGCCACCTGGTCTTCACCACGGTCCACGCCAACAACGTGTTCGACGTGCTGGGGCGGTTCCTGAACATGGGCGTGGAGCCGTACCAGTTCATCTCGGCGCTCAACTGCGTGATGGCCCAGCGGCTCGTCCGCCGTATCTGCGAGTCGTGCAGGCGCGAGGCGCGGTACGAGACGGACCTGCTGATCGAGTCGGGACTGAACCCGGCGCTGGCCACCTCGCACGTGTTCCACGAGGGCGCCGGGTGCATCGAGTGCAGCGGCACCGGCTTCAAGGGCCGCATGGCCATCTGCGAGCTGCTGGACCTCACCGACAACATCCGCGAGATCATCCTGGACCGGCGGCCCATCTCCGAGGTCAAGCGCGCGGCCAAGGAACAGGGGATGCGCTTCCTGCGCGAGTCGGCGGTCGAGCGCGTGATGCACGGCCTGACCACGCTGCGCGAGATCAACAAGGTGACCTTCGTCGAATGAGCCTCCTCGACTGGCTGGCAGCGGCCCCGCCCGACGTGGCGGTGGCCATCGATCGGGGACACGTCTCGGCCGCGCGCCTCGACTGGCGCGGCGGCCGGCCGGTCGTGGCCGCGGAAGCATGCGAGGCCCTTCCCGCGGGGACCGTGACGCCGGCGCTGGCCGTCGCCAACATGCCCGACACGGGCGCCGTCGGTGTCGTGGTCTCGCGGGTGCTGGGCGAGCTCGGCGGACGGGCCTCGCGCGTCGCGCTCGTCGTGCCCGACCCGGTGGTGAAGGTGTCCCTGATCCGCCTGGAGAAGGTGCCCCAGCGCGCCGCCGACCTGCGCGAGATCGTCCGCTGGCAGGTGAAGAAGAGCTCGCCCTTCCCGGTGGAGCAGGCGGTGCTCAGCATCAGCCCCGGCGAGGATCTGCCCGACGGCGGCCGCGAGTTCGTCGTGGCGCTCGCCCGTGAGGATGTCATCCGGCAGTACGAGCAGGCGTGCGCGATGGCGCGGGCCCATGCCGGCGTCGTCGACCTGGCGACCTTCGGTGTCGTCAGCAGCATCCTGACGGGCGGCGTGCCCTCCGGGGACTGGCTGGTGGTCCACGTGGCCGAGTCGTTCACGACCGTGGCCGTCATGCGCGGCGAGCGGCTGATCTTCTTCCGGACCCGATCCGACGAATCGGAGGGGACGCTGGGCGACCTCATCCACCAGACGGCGATGTACTACGAGGACCGGCTCCAGGGCACGGGACTCTCGCACGTGTGGCTGGCGGGCCCCGGCGCGATGACCACCGAGGCGCAGCGGGACGTGGAAGCGCGGCTGAACACGCGTGTGGAGGCCATTCCGGCCGGCCCGCTGGCCCCGCTGATCGGCGTGCTCGCGCGCGACGGGAAGGCGGCCTGACGTGGTGCGCGCCAACCTCTCGACCCGACCGTTCTACAACGAGCGCCTGGTGCGGGCGGTGCTCGGCCTGATCACGCTGGTGGCGATCGGCCTGACCGGCTACAACGTCGCCAGGATTCTCGCGCTCCGGTCGCAGGGCGCCGAGGCCCGCGGGCAGGCCGAGGGGGCCACGCGCGAGGCGGGCCAGCTGCGCGCCGAGGCGCTCCGCATCCGGCAGACCATCAACCGCGAGCAGCTCGCGGCCGTGCAGGCCGCGGCGCACGAGGCGAACCAGCTGATCGACCGGCGCGCGTTCTCGTGGACCGATCTGTTCAACCAGTTCGAGCGCACGCTGCCCGCCGGCGCCCGGATCGCCGCGGTGACGCCGCAGTTCGACACCGGGGGGCGCATGATGGTGGCCGTGTCCGTGGTGTCCCGCCGGGTCGAGGACCTCGACGCCTTCATCGAGGCCCTGGAGAAGACCGGCCGGTTCAGTCAGGTGCTGTCGCGGCAGGAGGAGGCGCAGGAGGATGGGACCCTGATGTCCATCATTCAGGGCTACTACCGGCCCTCGGCGACCCCGCCGGCCGCCGCGGAGGCTGCCGCTGCACTGCCCGCGCCGACGGACGTGCGCGCGGAGGGGCCGCGATGAAGGCGCAGTTCGGCATGGCCGAAGCGGTGCCGATCTCGCGGGTGATCCGCGACTACCGCCCGTGGATTGTGACGCTGGCCGTGGCGCTCGTCGCGAACCTCGGCGTGCTGCTGCTCGTGGTGCTGCCCCTGTCGGCGTCCACCGATGCCGGCGCCCGCCGGGCGGCGGCCGCCGTCGAGGACCGGGCCGCGGCAGAGGCCGAGCTGCGGGCGGCCGAACAGACGCGCGATGGCCAGTCCCAGGCCGCGCGCGACCTGGAGCGCTTCTACGGCGAGATCCTGCCCACGGATGTCGCCACCGCGCGACGCCTGACGCATCTCAGGCTGAGCCAGATGGCGCGCGAGCACGACGTGACGTTCCAGCGCAGCTCCGCCGCGCCCGAGGAGCTTCGCGACTCATCGCTCGAGCGGCTCCGCGTGAGCTACGCGCTCAGCGGCGACTACGAGGACATCCGGGCCTTCATCTACGAAATCGAGACGGCGCCAGACTTCCTGGTCATCGACAACGTCTTTCTGGCGGAGGGGACCGGCGACCAGGCGCCGCTGACCTTGACACTCGATCTCTCCACGTATTACCGGGTGACCCGCGATGCGCCCTGACCGCCGCACGCTGCTGACCGCGGCGGCCCTGGTCGTGGTGCTGGGCGCGGTGGCGTGGACATTCTTCGGGCCGTCCACCCCGGCGCCGGCCTCCGTCGCCCAGGCCGACGGGCGGAGGAACACGCTGGCGGGAGCGCCGCTGCCGTCGGCGGAGGCCGTGCGGCTCGCGGACCTGGACGCGCCGCGGGCGAAGCCGTCCGAAGCCACGCGCGACCCCTTCCGGTTCCAGGCGCGCGCGTCCCAGGCCGGCGTGTCCTCGCCCGGCGCGGCTCCGGTGTTCGCGCCGGTGCAGACGGCACCCGCAGGGCCGACCGAGCCCGCCGGCCCGCCCCCGCCGCCGCCCATCACGCTGAAGTTCATCGGCGTGGTGGAAACGGCGGGCGGCCTGAAGCTGGCGGTGCTCAGCCAGGGGGAGGGCCGTGCACCGATGCACGGCAAGGAAGGGGATATCATCGACGGCCGGTACCGGATCCTGCGGATTGGGACCGAGTCGATCGAAATGGCGCACCTCGACGGGCGTGGCCGGCAGACCATCCGGCTCACCGGGCAGTAGTCGTGGGACGCGAGACCGGACGCCGGAGGCGGAACCGACGGGATGGGGACCCCACTTGTCTGAGAGCGGCATGACGTTGACACTGGCAGGGCGAACATTGGTCGTGGTGGCCCTCGCGGCCCTCGTCGCCGGCTGCGCGACCGGGCGGGCCTACACGCGCGGGCAGGAGGCCGCGAAGGCCGGCGACTGGGACTCCGCCGTGGGCTTCTACCGCCAGGCGCTGCAGGACGATCCCGACCGGCCGGACTACAAGATTGCGCTCGAGCGCGCCATGCTGGCGGCGGCGCAGATGTACGTCGCCCGCGCCCGCGCGTTCGAGGCCGCGAACCAGCCCGAAGAGGCCGCGCGGGCCTATCGCAAGGCGCTCGAGTTCGAGCCGTCGAACCGGCCCGTGGCGCAGCGGGCCGCCGAGATCGAGCGGATGCTCCGCGATCGCCTCGAGGCGGCCGCGCCGCGGCCCGAGATCGAGAAGCTCCGGGAGCAGGCGCGGCGCCAGTCGGCCGAGCCCATCCTCAACCCGTCGAGCCGCGATCCGCTGAGCATCCGGTTCACCAACGCCAGCATCCGCGACGTCCTCAACTTCATCGGCAACGCGACGGGCATCAACGTCACCTACGATCGCGACTTCCAGGATCGCTCGATCACGCTGACCCTCGAGGGCGTCACGCTGGAGCAGGCGCTCCGGCAGATCATGATTGCCAACCAGCTCTTCTACAAGGTGCTCGACGAGCGCACCATCATCGTGGCGGCCGACACGACCCAGAAGCGGACGCAGTACGAGGAGCAGGTCATCCGGACGTTCTTCATCTCGCACGCCGACGCGACGGAGATCTCGCAGCTGCTCACCGGCATCGTGCGGGTGGCGGGCGTGGCCATCCAGCCGACGATTGTCGCGAACAAGACGACCAACACCATCACCGTGCGCGCCACCGCCGCAGTGGTCGAGATCGTCGAGCGGATGATCGCCGCCAACGACAAGCCTCGGGCCGAGGTCGTGGTCGACGTGCAGATCCTCGAGGTGAACCGGGAGCGTGCGAAGCAGTACGGCCTGAACCTCGCGGACTACCAGGTCAGCGGCATCTTCTCGCCCGAGACGACGCCGGGCGACGCGCCGTTCAACCTGAACACCATCTCCACCGGCATCAGCACGGCGGACTTCTACCTCTCCGTGCCCGCGGCGGTGATGAAGTTCCTCGAGAGCGATTCGTCGACCAAGGCGCTCGCCAAGCCGCAGCTCCGGGGCGTGGAAGGGCAGAAGCTGACGCTGAACCTCGGTGAGGACGTGCCCGTGCCGAGCACGACGTTCACGCCCATCGCCGGGGGCGGCGTGGCCACGCAGCCGCTGACCTCGTTCGCCTACCGCACGGTCGGTGTCATCGTCGAGATGACACCGCGCGTCACCTACGAAGGCGAAATCATCCTCGAGCTGTCGGTCGAGAGCAGCGCCCGGGGGCAGGACACGAACATCGCCGGGCAGAACCTGCCGTCGTTCCTGTCGCGAAAGGTCGTCACCAAGCTGCGCCTGCGCGACGGCGAGTCGAACCTGCTGGCCGGCCTGCTCCGCGAGGACGAGCGCCGCTCGCTGCGCGGCTTCCCGGGCATCCTCCGGCTGCCCCTCGTCCGGCAGTTGTTCTCGGCCAACGACGAGTCGATTCGGCAGTCGGACATCGTGATGCTGCTGACGCCGCGGATCATCCGCACGCACGAGCTGACGGCGACGGACCTGAGCCCCATCTACGTGGGCACGCAGAGCAACATGGCGCTGGGCGGCCCGCCGCCGCTCATCAGCGTCGGCGGCACCGAGCCGCCGCCGGCCGCCGGGCCTGCGGCGGGCGCGGCCCCCGGGGCGCCGGCGCCGGGCACGCCGGCGACGCCAACGACCGCCCCGGCGCCGCGGGATCTGCCGCCGACGACCGGCACACCGGTCACCACGCCCGGCGCCACCGGCGTCACGCCGATGCTGCCGCCAGGCTCATCGCCCATCCCGGGAACCATCGGGGTGCCGGCCCAGCCGGCGCAGCCGCCGCCAAGCGGCGTGACGGTCTTCCAGCCGGTCGAGCCGGCCCCGGCCCAACCCGCCGCCACTCCGCCGCCGACCGGCTTGTTCGGCACGCCCGTCACGCCCACGGAACCGCCCGCGCCAGGCGCTGCGGTCGCACCGGGCGTGTCGGTCCCCGCTCCGCCGCCGCCCCCTGGCGCCCCGCCCGCGGCCCCGGCGGCCGCCGACGCCGCGCGGATCTCGCTCAGCCCGCCAAGCGAGATGCGAGTGAGCAGCGGACCGTACACCGTGCCGGTGTCCATCAGCGGCGCCTCGCGCCTCACCGCCGTGACGGTGTCCATCACGTTCAACCCGGCGCTGCTGCGCGTGCGCAGCGTGTCGGAAGGCACGTTCATGCGCCAGGGTGGGGCCACGCCGACCTTCACGCAGCAGGTGGATTCTGCGGCGGGCCGGATCGACATCGCCATCGTGCGGCCCGGGGACCAGGTGGGCGCATCGACCACGGGCCTGCTCGCGGCCATTCTCCTCGAGCCGGTCGCCGCGGGCACGGGCACGCTCTCCATCAGCGGCTCGGGGACCGTCGCGGGTGGCGGGGCGGCCACGCTCCGGTTCGCTCCCGCGGGAGTGGTGGTGCGATAGCCATGCGGCGCCTCCGCGCGGCCCACGGGTACACCTTCGTCGAGCTGCTGGTGGTCACGACCATCGTGCTGATCCTCGCCTCGGCCGTACAGCCGCTGGCGCGCGTGACCATCCAGCGGCAGAAGGAAGTGGAGCTGCGCCGCGTGCTGCGCGAGATGCGCGATGCCATCGACAAGTTCAAGGACGCCGCCGACCAGGGGATGATCCCGACCACCGAGCTCAAGGCCAACAGCGAAGGCTACCCGCCCGATCTCGAGGTGCTCGTCGATGGGGTCTCGGTCGCCAACGACGCCTCCGGACGCAAGCTCAAGTTCCTGCGCCGCATCCCCAAGGATCCGATGACGGGCGAGGCCGAATGGGGCCTCCGATCCTACCAGGACAAGCCGGACACCACGAGCTGGGGCGGCCAGAACGTCTTCGACGTGCGCTCGCTCAGCGAGGGTACGGCGCTCGACGGGTCGAAGTACAAGGACTGGTAGCAGGGGGAGAGTGCGGAGTGCTGGTGACGCAGTGCAGCGCCTGGCTCGCCGACGCGCGGGCGTTCGCCGCCAGATGGCGGGACGGCGGGCGTGTGCCGCCCGCGCGTCCCGGTACCGGGCGCCATGGATTCACCATGATCGAGCTGCTCGTCGTCATCTCGATCATCGTCATCCTGGCCAGCCTGGGGATGGTGCAGTACCGCAACAGCGTCATCCGCGCGCGCGAGGCGGTGCTGAAGGAGGACCTCTTCCGCATGCGCGACGCGATCGACCAGTACTACGCCGACAAGAGCAAGTACCCCTCGTCGCTGGACGATCTCGTGACGGACGGCTACCTCCGCGAGATCCCCGTGGACCCCATCACCCAGTCGAAGGACACCTGGCAGGTGGTCAACCAGGAGCCGAATGTCAACGATGCCACGGCGCAGCCGGGCGTCTACGACGTGAAGAGCGGATCGGATCAGACCGCGCTCGACGGCACCCGGTACGCGGACTGGGAATAGCTGATCATCAGCCGCGGGCGGGCGGCGATGGTCGTGCGACGGCCGACCCGCCAAACACGCACTCGCCAGCCGCCAATCGGCAATCGCCGAATGCGCCTACGGGTTCACCCGGACCGTCAACTGGGCGAGCCCGGACGTCCCCGTCGTCGTCCGCACGGTGACGGTCGCGATGTAGGTGCCAGGCGCCGTGTAGCGATGGTTCGTCGTCGAGCCCGTGGTGACGGCGCCCCGGCCGTCGCCGAAGCTCCAGTCGTAGGACACGATTCCCGCCGACGACCCCAGGCCGCCGGCCGACGCCGAGAAGGCGACGATGCCCTGCTGCAGCGGGCTGCCGATTGACACCGGGTTCGGTGTCGCGGTCATCGTCAGCGGGACGGATGACTGGTCGTTCACGTTCACGACAATCGAGGACGTGCCCGTGATGCCCTGCGTGTCCGTGACCGCCGCCCGCACGGTGTAGACGCCCGCACGCGGGAAGGCATGCGCGACCGGCGTCGCACCCGAGATGGCGCCCAGGCGCGTCACCGCCGTGCCGTCGCCCCAGTCGATGACCACGTCCCGGATGCCATTCGTGCCCGTCCCGGCGACGGGCGTGATCGTGAAGGTCGCGCCGACCCCGGCCTCGAGGCCCGTCGTCGGTGCGGCGATGGTCACCGCCGGCGATGAGGCGGTCACGTCGACGGTCGCGCTCTGGCCGCCGGCCGTGGCCGTCACGGTCGCGGACCGCGGCGCCGTGAGCGTCGTGCGAGCCTCGCCACTGGCGGTGGTGATGGCCTGGCCGGCCGAGAGTTGTCCTGCGGTCGTCGTGAACGTGACGGGCACGCCCAGCAGTGGGTTACCCGCCGCGTCCACGACGGTGGCGATGACGTCCGTGCTGCCGCCGGTGGCGGGGATGGTCTGCGGATCCGCGCGCAGGATGATGCGCGCGGCCGCGGCGCCGCCGACGAGGATCTCCACTTCTGTGGCGCGGGTCGCGCCGGAGAACGCGCCGATCTTCGCCGTGCCGGACTGGGCGCTCGCGATGAAGCGCACCGTGGCCTTGCCGCCCTCCGTGCGAGCCTCCGTCGGGTCGATGGTGCCGAACGAGGAGGTGAACGTGACGACGGTGCCATTCTGCACCGGCGTGCCCGCCGATTCGGTCACCGAGGCGGACACCTCTGCCGTGCCGTTGACCGGCACGACCGTCGTGCTGACCGTCAGGGTGATGGTGGACTCGGTTGGCGCCAGCAGGGGCACCTTGTCGCAGGCCGACAGAGTGGCCGCCGCGAACAGGAGCGCGAAAAGCGACGAGCGGGAACGTGACACGGGCAAGGCCAATAAGGATAATAGGCGCATGGGGTTAGCGGGTCAAGGCTGTCGCGCTGACGCGCGCGGCTACGCCATGGCCGCGTTGCTCGTCGGAATGAGCGTGATGGCCGTGATGATGGCGGCTGCGCTGCCCGTGTGGACGCATGTCGCCCAGCGCGAGAAGGAAGAGGAGTTGATCTGGCGCGGCGAGCAGTACCGGCGCGCCATCATGCTGTTCCAGCGCCGCTACGCGAACACCTTCCCGCCGACCCTGGACGTCCTCGTCGAGCAGAAGTTCCTGCGGAAGAAATACAAGGACCCGATCGCCAACGACGACTTCCAGATCATTCCGGTCGGCGGCGCGATGCCGGGCGGCCGGCCCGGCATGCCTGCGACCGGCGGGCCAGCCAACGTCCCCGGCGGCCAGGGAGGCGCGGGTGGGTTCGGGGCGGCGCAGCCGGGCACGCCGGCAGGGGCGGCGACCTCGTCTTCGTTCGGCCAGGCCACGCAGCCCGCCATGGGCATCCAGGGCGTCACTTCGAAGAGCAAGGACCAGTCCATCAAGCTCTATAACGGGATGGACCGCTACAACCAGTGGGCGTTCGTGTATCTGGCCGCGTCCACGCAGGCGGGCGCGGGCGGAGCGGGGTTTGTGCAGCCCGGCATGCGTGGCCGCCCGCCAGGCGCCGGCGGGCCGCCGGGTGGGGGCTTCGGCCAGCCTGGCGGAGGCTTCGGGCCGCCGGGAGGGGGTTTCGGGCAACCGGGAGGCGGGTTCGGTCAGCCAGGCGGGGGCTTCGGTCAGCCTGGAGGAGGGTTTGGCCAGCCGGGCGTTCCCGCCCAGCCGAAGTACCCGCCGGTGCCCGGGGGGGCCGGCTCGCCCGGTGGCTTCGGGGCGCCTGGCGGTGGCGTCCCTCCGGCGGGGCCTGGCGGTTCGGTGTTCACGCCGGGTACCCCCGGCAGCGGTGGACAATAACGGCCTCCTGGCGGGGGATTCGGATCCCGACCTCCCGGAAGGTAGAGACGCCACGGCCGGCCCAGTGGCCGGGCTTCAACGGCGCGCGATCAGCCAGGCGGCACCACCGGCCACGGTGACGTACGGCAGAACAGCCCCGGGACCGCCAAAGAGCAGCGCGCCTATTCCCAGCAGCACGGCGTAGACCAGCGCGGTGCCCGCGATCCACTTCACGAAGAGCGGCGCAAGTGCGTCGGGCGGCGGCTCGCCGGCCAGCGCGGCGATGCGTGTCCACCCCGGTCCGCCGGGTCGGGTCAGCGTGTAGAACCTGGCGAGTTGCGCGTCCGACTCGGGCGGCGTCAGGACGGTCACCATCAGCCACCACGCCGTGGTCCACGCGACAACGATCAGCAGCGTGGCCGGGAAGGTCACGTCCATCGTGAGCTTGACGGCGGCGTATCCGACGGCGGCCGCCACCATGGCGCTGATCTCGGACCACGCGTTCACGCGCCACCAGTACCAGCGCAGGATGAGCACGAGCCCGATGCCCGCGCCGCTCTCGAGCACGAACTCCCACGCCTGCCGGATGCTTTCGAGATAGAACGTGACCACGGCGCTCGCCACCATCAACGCCAGCGTGGTCACCCGCGACACGAGCACGTAGTGGGGCTCGCCGCCGCCGGTCCGCACGAATCGGCGGTAGAAGTCGTTGACGATGTAGGACGTGCCCCAGTTGAGCTGCGTGGAGATCGTGGACATGTAGGCGGCGAAGAACGCACCGAGCAGCAGGCCGCGCCAGCCCTGCGGGAGGTGATCGCGAATCACCATCACGTAGCCGGCTTCCCTGTCGGCGATGGTGGGGTAGAGCACCGTCGACACGAGGCCGACGAGAATCCAGGGCCACGGGCGCACGCAGTAGTGCGCGACGGTGAACCAGAGCGTGGCGAAGAACGCATGCCGCTCGTCCTTCGCCGACATCATGCGCTGCGCGATGTAGCCGCCGCCGCCGGGCTCCTGCCCCGGGTACCAGCTGGACCACCACTGCACGCCGACATAGGCGAGGAAGGCACCCAGCGGCAGGCCGGCGACGGCGCCGGCGATGTCCGTGGCCTCGAACGACGGCAGGACGCTGAGGACCTGGGGGTCGAGCGAGCGCGCGAGGCCCTCGAGTCCGCCCACCTCCGGCACGCGCAGCGCGAACCACGCCAGGGCGATGGTGCCGGTCATGGCCAGGGTGAACTGGAAGAAGTCGGCCGCGACGACGCCCCAGAGTCCCCCGACCGCGCTGTAGACGCCGGTGATGGCCAGGCTGATGAGGACCGCGGTGAGCGTGTCCCACCCGAGCGTCACCGCAAGGATCTTGGCCATGGCCAGGTTGACCCAGCCCATGACGACGCAGTTGATGAGGATTCCGAGATAGAGCGCGCGGAAACCGCGGAGCACGGCAGCCGGCCGCCCCGAGTAGCGCAGCTCCGCGAACTCGACGTCGGTGAGGATGCCCGCGCGGCGCCACAGGCGGGCGAAGAAGAAGACGGTGAGCACGCTGCCCGTCGCCGCGCTCCACCAGATCCAGTTGCCGGCAATGCCGTTCCTCGCGACGATGCCGGCCACGGCCAGCGGCGTGTCGGCGGCGAAGGTCGTCGCCACCATGGAGGTCCCCGCGAGCCACCAGGGCAGCTGCCGGCCGCCGAGGAAGAAGTCGGCGACGCTGCGGCCCCCGCGCTTCGAGAGCCACAGGCCAAGCGACGCCGAACAGACGAAGTAGGCGGCGATGAAGGCCCAGTCGAGGGGCGTGAGGATCACGCGCGGATTATACGTGCGCGAGGTCGCCGGCCACGGCGTCGTGCAGTTCGGGACGCACGCGCGCCATGGCATCGCCCGCGCGTGTGGGGTGCACGCGGTTCGAGAGCAATACGACGTAGTGGTCCTGGACCGGGTCGATCCACAGCGACGTGCCCGTGAAGCCGGTGTGCCCGAACGCACCGGGCGACATGCGCGTGCCGCAGGACGAGGTGGGCCGCATCGTGTCCCAGGCGAGCGCGCGCGAGCTGGCCGGCACGGGCCCCCGCGACACGAACTCGCGGTAGATCGGCCTCGTCTCGTCGGCCGCGGCGCGCAACCACCAGCGGGCGCAGGCGCCGACCGCCGCGGCTGTGCCGAAGAGCCCGGCGTGCGCGGCGACGCCCCCGAGGGCGGTGGCGTTCTCGTCGTGCACCTCGCCCACGAGGACGCGCCCGCGCCATGGATCCATCTCCGTGGGCGCGATGCGCGCGCGCCAGTCGCGCGGCGGCAGGAACCGCAGCGGCAGGGCCGCGTCGATGGCCGCGGCCCGCCAGGCGTCGAACTGCGCGTCCAGCGGACGTCCTGCCGCGTGCTCGAGCGCCAGGCCCAGCAGGATGAACCCGGTGTCGGAGTAGACGCTCCGCGTGCCCGGCTCGTACTCGAGGGGCTCCGCGCAGATGGCCTCCTCGAACGCCGCGCGGCCCTCGAGCCGCTCGTAGTAGCGCCGATGCGCCGGCAGGCCCGAGGCGTGCAGCAGGAGGTGTCGCAACGTGACCGCCTGCCGGTCGGCGCCCGTCCAGCCCGGGACCCATCGGTGCACCGGATCGTCGAGGCCAATCGCCCGCCGCGTCACGAGGCTCGCGGCCACTGCCGCGGTCGCGAGCACCTTGGTGAGCGAGGCCAGGTCGTAGATCGTGTCCGGCGCGACCTCCGTGCTGCCGGGCTCGTATGACAGGCAGCCGGTCGGGAGGCACGTGAGGGCTCGCTCCCTGGTCCCCACCTCCAGGACGGCGCCCGGGAACACGCGTGCCTCGACGGCCGATGCGAGCACGCGCCGGGACCACTCGAAGGTGCTCACGGCGCCGGTGCCCCGGCCGCGGCCGGCCTCGCCCGGGCGGACGCCCAGGCCACTCCCACCGTGGTGACGGCGCCGATCAGCACGTACCACGTCCACGCGATGGGGGTGCCCCACCAGACGAGGGCCATCACCAGCAGGCCCGCGATCATGCCGCGGAACACGTCGCGCTCCGAGGTGGACGGCGCCAGCGTCCCGAGCAGGAACGCGCCGAGCACCGCGCCCGATCCCAGTGAGAGCACCGACAGGCCTGCGTCGAGGACGGACCGCGCCATGAACTGGGCGCCCAGCGCCACGAGGAGCTGCACGAGGCCCCAGGCCACGGTGGCCTGCTTCGATACCCGCAGGCGCTGCGTGTCGTCCGCCGACGGGTCCACGTACGGCAGGTAGAAATCGTTGATGGTGGTGGCCGCCATGGCGTTCAGGGACGGCGACAGCGCGGCCGCCACGATGGCGGCCACGATGAACCCGGCCACGCCCGACGGCAGGGTGTGGATCACGAAGACCGGCAGGATCTCGTCGGTGCGCACGAGGGGCTGCGGCAGGGGGGCCTGCCGGTAGTACGCGTAGAGCATCGCGCCGATCAGCAGGAACAGAATGAACTGCGCGAACACGATGAAGCCGCTCAGCACGAGGCCCCGCGAGGCCTCGGCGGCACTCCGCGCCGACAGCAGGCGCTGCACGAGGAACTGGTCCGTCCCGTGCGTGGAGAGGGTGAGCGCGATGCCCCCCAGGACTCCGGCCCAGAGCGTGTACACGCGGCCCGGGTCCAGCGACAGATCGAGGACGGTGAAGCGCCCGGCCTCCCGTCCCACCCGCGCGACCGTGTCCCACCCCCCGTCGATGGCGCCCAGCAGCGACCAGGCGATGATCCCCGCCCCCGCCACGTAGACGAACATCTGGACCACGTCCGTCCAGATGACGGCTGACACGCCGCCGCGCATCGTGTAGACGATCATCGCCGCGCCCAGCACGATGACCACCGCGATCACCGGCACCTGGGTCACCACCGCGATCACCAGCGCCGTGGTGAAGAGCCGGATGCCGTCGGCGAGCGAGCGCGTGATGAGAAAGATGACCGCCGAGAGTGTCTTCACCCGCGGCCCATAGCGCCGCTGCAGCAGCTCGTACGACGTGAAGAGCTCGCCCCGGAAGTACGCCGGAACGAACAGGGCGCTCACGATGATGCGCCCGATCACGTAGCCGGCGGCCAGCTGCAGGAACGTCATGTTTCCCGCGTACGCCGTGGCCGGGATGCCAATGAAGGTGAGCGTGCTCGTCTCGGTGGCCACGATGGTGAAGCAGATGGCCCACCAGGGCACGCTGCGGTCCGTGAGGAAGTAGTCGCGCGTGGTGTGCTGGAACCGGGCGAACCACGATCCGAAGGCGGTGATCGCGACGAGGTAGGCGCCGATGACCGCGTAGTCGAGGGGGGAGAGCGACATCACCCGCCCCGTCCGTCTCAGCGCGATCCGTCGCCGAACGCGGCGCGGCCGAGCGCGGTCAGGGTGGAGGCGGTGTTGGGCGGTGCCACCAGCGCGTCGTACGAGAACAGGATGACGCCCGAGGTGCCCAGCCGGCGCGAGGCCGTGATGAACCGCAGCGTCTCGGCGGATGAGAGGCGATAGGCGCCGATGCCGGCCCAGACCGGCCGGCCCGACGCGAACGCGCTGGCCAGGCTCACCTGGTGCTCGAACAGGCCCGGCTCGGGCGTGTAGGCCATCGGGCACAGGACGTCGATGAGCGCCTGGTCCAGCCACGTCCGCCAGTCCTGGAGCCGCACGTCGTAGGCTTCCTGCGCATCGGGGATGACCGCCGCGCTCAGGACGGTCGACGGGCGGGCCGCTTTGACTGCGGTCCGCACGCGCATGACCAGGGCGGTGAGTCGCGATCGGCGGAAGGCGTTCCAGCGCTGCGGATAGAGGTTGGGATACGCCAGCGGATCGAGGCGCTCGCGGGCATCGGCCGTGCGGCGCTCATCGGCAGACATGTCGGGGTGCAGCGCCCGCTTGAACTCCTGCAGCGCCGACGGGCTGAAGTCGTACTCCGCGCCCGGATAGCGCACGTAGTCGAGGTGCACGCCGTCCAGCGCGTAGCGCTCGACCAGCTCGGTCACGACGGCCGTCACATGGGCCGCGGCCGCCGGCACCAGAGGTGACGCATAGAGCCCTTCGACCTCGTCGCTCCGCGCACGCGTCCAGCGCGCCAGGCGGCCGAGGTACTCGGGGCTGCGGGTGTCCACGCGGCGCAGCTCGGCGGCCAGGTCCCGGGGCACCATCAGCCACTCCGGGTTCTTGTAGACGATGTGCTCCCGGGAGGCCGGCAGCGTGGCCGCGCTCGAGACCAGGTTCACGGCCACCCAGGCATGTACCTGGATGCCCGCCGCGCGCGCCTCCTCGATCGTCCGGGCCAGGGGATCGAAATCCGGCCGGCCCGAGAGCTCCGCGGCGCGGGGCTCGAGGCTGCTCTCGTAGTAGGCGTCGCCACGGCCGCGCACCTGCACGACCAGCGCGTTGAAGCCGGCGGCCCGGGCCGAGCTGACCATCCGGGTCACGGCGTCGGGAGAGCTGAGGGTCGCCCGCGTGACCCACAGCGCCCGCACGTCGTCGGCCGGCGTGTCGGGGGCCGAGGCGCGAGGGGCCATGGTGGCGATGGCCATGGCGGCCAGGGCGCAGGCAAGCGCGCGGCCGACGCGGGCTGGGAAGCGGAGCGCAATCACGGGCAACACCGCAATGTAGCCCGGCACCGGTCATCCGTCAACGCGTAGTCACGCGAAGCCCCGCCGCGGCGTCGTAAGCTAGGACGATGCTCGTGCTGGGGATCGACGCGGGGGGCAGCAAGACCGTGGCGCTGCTGGCGACGCCCGAGGGCCGGGTCGTGGCGGAGGCACGTGCCGGCGGTGCCAACCTCCGTACCCACGGGGAGCTCGTCGTCGAGAAGACGCTGCACGACGTCATCGACCAGGTGCTCGATGGGCAGGGCCTGCGGCCCTCGGCCGTCTGCCTCGGTATCGCCGGCGTGGATCGGGGTGACGACGGGGCCACGATTCGCGGCGTGATGCGCCGACTTGGCTTCCGCGAGCGGACACTCATCGTCAACGACGCGCTCATCGCGCTCGTCGCCGGGGCCGGCCAGCCGACCGGCGTCGTCCTCGTGGCTGGAACCGGGTCGATTGCCTACGGCGTGAACCAGAACGGCGTGGCGACGCGGTCGGGGGGATGGGGACCGGTCCTGGCGGATGAGGGTTCCGGCTACTGGATTGGCCGGCGGGCGCTGGTCGCCATCATGCGCCATGCCGACGGCCGAGGACCCCGCACGGCGTTGACGCCCATGATCCTCGAGGCCCTGGGGCTCTCGCGGCCCGACGATCTCGTCCACGAAGTGTACGAGGGAGCCGAACGTCGCCCGCTGGTGGCGACCCTCGGGCCGCTGGTCGAAACGGCTCGCGCGGCCGGGGACGCGGTGGCGGCGGAGATCCTTCGCGAAGCCGCCGCGGAGCTGGTCCAGGCCGCCGGCTCGGTCATTACCCGCCTCGGGATGCGAGGCGACGTGTTCCAGATCTTTCTTTCCGGCGGGATGTTCAGATCCATCCCCTGGCTCGGACGCGAGGTGGCCGGGCGCCTCCGCGACGTGGCGCCGCGCGCCACGACATCCCTGCTCGCGGCCGAGCCGGCCACGGGTGCCGTGACGCTCGCGCTGGCCGAGGCGTCGGGCGGCGCGCGGGTGCCAGCCTATCTCGCCGACACCACTCCCGAATCGTGAACATCGAGCGCTTCCCGGACGGGCGGACCCTGTCCCGCGAGCTCGCCGCTCGCATCCTTGCCGCCATCGGCCGACAGCCCCGGCTCGTGCTGGGCCTGCCGACGGGTCGCACGCCGCTCCCGCTCTACGCGGCGCTGCGCGAGCAGACGCCGGCGTCCGGCACGGACTGGTCGGCGGTCCGCACGTTCAACCTGGACGAGTTCGTCGGCCTGGGCGCCGCCGATCCGTGCAGCTATCGGGCGTACATGGAACGCGAGCTGTTTGCCGCCGTGGGCGTGAAGGCCGCGCACGTCGGGTTCCTCGATGGCCGCGCCGCGAATCCCGACCGCGAATGCGAGCGCTACGAGGAGGCCATTGCCGCCGCGGGCGGCATCGACCTGATGATCCTGGGGGTCGGCACCAACGGCCACATCGGCTTCAATGAGCCGGCCCCGGCCCTCTGCGCGCGCACGCATCGGGCGCGGCTGCAGCCGGGCACTCGCGCGGCCAACGCCGCGCTGTTTGGCGGCGATGTCTCGCAGGTGCCCGAGGAGGCACTGTCGATGGGCATGGCCACCATCCTGCAGGCCCGATCCGTGATCCTGATGGCCACGGGAGCCGGGAAGGCCGCCGCCGTGGACGCCATGGTCCGCGGGCCCATCACGACCCGGGTGCCGGCGTCGTTCCTGCAGCTGCACGCGGATGTGACGGTGATGGCGGACCTGGCGGCTAGCCCTCGATGAGCGCGCGCAGGCGCGGCTCGATGTCCTCGCCGATGGCCTCGCGCACCAGGTCGTTCGAACGCCGCAGCCGCGCGAGCGCCCGGGCGTAGGGCAGCCCGGTCTTCTGCATCACGATGGCGGCCTTCACGTTCCAGTGGGCCTTCTTCAGCAGCTTCTCCGCCTCGGCGGCGTCGAGGTCGGCGACGATGTGCAGGATGCGCCGCGCGCGATCGCGCAGCTTCTCGGAGCCCATCTGCACGTCCACCATCAGGTTGCCGTAGGTCTTGCCGACCAGGATCATCGCGGCCGTGGTGAGCATGTTCAGCACGAGCTTGGTGGCCGTGCCGGCCTTGAGCCGCGTGGATCCGGCGATGACCTCCGGGCCGACGGCGGGCGCGATGGTGAGATCCACGAAGGTCTGCAGCTCCGTGCGCGGGTCGCAGGTGACGAAGAGGACGCGCGACCCTGCCTTGCGCCCGCACGTGAGCGCGCCGCGCACGAACGGCGTCATGCCGCTGGCCGAGACACCGACGATGACGTCCTTCTTCGTCGGCGACAGCCGGTTCACCGCCCGCGCCCCCTCCTCGTAGTTGTCTTCGGCGCCTTCCTTCGCGCGGAAGATGGCGCCCTTGCCGCCGGCCATGATGGCCTGTACCAGCAGGGGATCCGTGCCGAAGGTCGGCGGCATCTCAGCCGACTCGAGGACGCCGAGCCGGCCGCTCGTGCCCGCGCCGACGAAGACGACGCGCCCGCCCCTTCGCAGGGATTTCGCGATGAGATCCGCGCCGACCGCGATGCGATCCCGCTCCTTCTGGACCGCGGCCAGGGCCTTCCGGTCCTCCGCCAGCATCAGATCGACAATGGCCGCTGCCGGCAGCTTGTCGATGTTGAGAGAGGCGGGGTTAATCGCTTCGGTCGGGAGGGACTGCCACTTGGAACGTATGGGCATCGCGCACGTGCTTTCGACAAAACCTTGATGCTAGTCGCGCCGCCGCGGGCTGTCAATCACGCTTGAGCTAATCTGGGCACCCATGGATGACGCGCGAGTCGATGCCTTCCTGGCGCACCTGGCCGCCGAGCGCCGCCTGTCGGCGCACACGGTGGAGGCGTACGGCCACGACCTGCAGATGCTGGGCACCTTCGCCGCGGGTCGCGGGCGCAGGCCCTCGGCGCTCGGCCGGGCCGACGTGGAGGCCTTCATCCGCCAGCTCATGGCCGAAGGCCGGGCGCCACGCTCGGTGGCGCGCGTCGTGGCGACGGTCCGCGCGTTCTATCGCTATCTCGTCGTGAGCGGTCAGCTGTCGGCCAGCCCGGCCGTCGATGTGCGCGCCCCACGCGCCATTCGCGTCCTGCCGACGTTCCTGACCGGGGACGAAGTCGAGGCGCTCCTGCGGGCGCCGGACGTGACCACGCCCAGGGGGACGCGCGACCGCGCCATGATCGAACTCCTGTACGCGACCGGCCTGCGCGTCTCGGAACTCGTCGGCCTGAGGCCGGCGGACGTGAACCTGGAGGAGGGCTTCCTGACCACGGTGGGGAAGGGCCGGAAGGAGCGGATCGTCCCGATTGGCGACGAGGCCGCGCTGTGGGTACGCCGCTATCTGGACCAGGCGCGCCCGGTGCTCGTGGGCCGCCGGTCGTCCTCGCGGTTGTTCGTGAACGCGCGGGGCGGGACCGCGATCAGCCGCATCGGGTTCTGGAAGGTGCTGCGCGGGTACAGCGCCCGGATCGGGCTCGCGCGGCGGCTCAGCCCGCACGTCCTGCGACACTCCTTCGCCACCCACCTGCTCGAGCGCGGCGCCGACCTGCGAGCCATCCAGGTGATGCTGGGCCACGCCGATCTGTCCACCACGCAGATTTACACCCACATCCTCGATGCCCGCCTTCGCACGCTGTATGATCGGTACCACCCGCGCCGGTGACTCGCTCGATCCGCCTCACCATCCTGGGACTGCTGCTCGCGCTGGCGGCACTCGCCGCTGTCACGCCGCGGCTCCTGCCCCCTCCGGCTGCGGCCACCCCCGCCCCGCACTGGCGTCCAGAGGGCCCGGTCATCCGCGGCGCCTACCACATCCATTCCACCGCCTCCGATGGCACCGGCGACCTCGATGAGATCGCCGGCGCAGCCGCCCGCGCCGGGCTGCAGTTCGTCATCCTGACGGATCACGGGGACGGCACCCGGACCCCGGCGGCCCCGCACTACCGCTCCGGCGTCCTCTGCATCGAGGCCGTGGAGATCAACACGGCGGCCGGTCACCTCGTCGCGCTTGGAGCCCGTCCGTCGGCCTACCCGCTGGCGGGCACGGGGCGGGCGGTGCTCGAGGATGTCCATCGCCTGGGAGGCACGGGTGTGGCGGCTCACCCGGGTTCGCCCCGCGACTCGCTGAAGTGGACGGCGTGGGACCTGCCAATCGATGGCCTGGAGTGGCTGAACGCCGACAGCGAGTGGCGCGACGAGCTCCTCGGCTCGCTCGGGCGCCTGCTCCTGACCGGCGCGCTGCGCCCGGCGGAGACGCTCGCGTCGATCCTGGACCGCCCGGCCGACGTGATGAGCCGGTGGGACGCGCTGACCAGGCACGCACGCGTCGTGGGGCTGGCCGGCGCCGATGCGCACGCCCGGCTCGGGTTCCGCCGGCAGACCGAGCCGTACGAGGGGTGGCACCTGAGGATCCCTTCGTACGAAGCGTCCTTCCGCACGTTCGCGCTGCGCGTACCGCTGGACGTGCCGCTCTCCGGCGATGCCCGGCGCGATGCGGCCGACATCATCATGCGGCTCCGTGGCGGGCGCACGTTCACCATCGTCGACGGCCTTGCCACGCCCGGCACGTTCGAGTTCACCGCGACCAGCGCGGACCGCACGGCCCGGATGGGTGACTACCTGGACGTCGTCGGGGATGTGATGCTCCATGTGCGGATGGCCGGGCCTCCTGGCGCGCGCATGGTCGTCCTCAAGGACGGCGTGTCGATCTTCGACACCACGGAGCCAGAGACGCACCTCGGGGTCACGACCGAGCCGGCCGTGTATCGAATCGAGGTCCACGTCCCGGGCGCCTCGGGCAACCCGCCCGTCCCATGGCTCGTGTCGAACCCCATCTACGTGGGGCTGCGCCACGTCCATGAGCGCGGGCGGCCGACAGCCCGGCGCCCGGCGATTCGCGCACGCGACGGCATCGACATCGCCACGTGGACACGCGAGGCCAGTCCGGGTTCCAGCAGCTCGTTGGAGGCGGCGGCCCCCGCCGATGGAGAGGTGGCGTGGCCGTGGCACGTCGCGCTCGCCGGCGGCGTGCCCGCGGGGCAGTACGCGGCCATCCGATTCCCCCTCGAGGGGCTCACGGGACACGACCGGCTCGAGTTGCGGGCGAGGGCCGACCGCCCGATGCGGGTCTGGCTGCAGGTGCGCACGCGCGGCGGCGAGCGATGGGGGCGCACCGTCTACCTGGACGACGTGTTCCGGGCCGAGGACGTGTTCTTCGACGAGTTCGAGCCGCTGGGCGTCACCTCGACGGAGGCGCCGCCGCTCGATGCGGTCGATGCGGTGCTGCTCGTCGTGGACACGCTCAACACGCGCCCGGGTTTCGCCGGACGACTCCAGATCGCGGCGCTGTCGCTGGGGCAGTAGGGGCGGCCCGGGAGGTCGCCGTGGGCGAGGGGCACCAGACTTGCTCAGGACCTTGCCGAGTCATGCCCGTTCCCCCTGCGGCTCTCAGTTTCGACCAGGTTCACTGGCCAGCCCTCTACGCCCGCGTGGAGGCCGAGCCCTCGTATCCCGTTCTGGCGAGGGCAGATGTCGCACGGGCGGTGGTGATGACGCTGCTGCGTACTGCGCGACCCTTCGAGGTCGTTGCCGTGGCGTACTGCGTCATGCCCGACCACGTCCAGCTGGTTCTAGCCGCGCTGGCCCCCGGCGGCGACACCCGGACCGCCCTCCGGCGCTGGAAGCAGGTGAGTGGGGCCGCGCACCGGCGGCGGTCGGGAACCACGCTGTGGCGTCCGCGGTGCGCGGAGCACGCGCTGCGGGATGCCACCGAGCTGTGGGATGCGGTGCGCTACCTCGCCGACACGCCGGTGCGTGCCGGCCTGGCGCGCGTGGCCGCGGAGTATCGGTGGCTCAGCGCACCTGCCGCTTCGGCACGGCCCCCGGGAGGTGCCGGGCGGCCGCCGGCGCGCCCGGCCTGGTGGCCGGACCGCGTCACTTCGGGATGTCGTACCGGATACTCATCTCCCAGATGAGGACCGCGATGCCCGTCGCGAGCAGCCCGCCGCCGACGGCGAGCACCGCCAGCGCGTTGAAGAATGGCGGAGTCCCGCGTTCGCCCGCCTGCATGGCGACGATGAGCAGAGCGAACCCGCCCGCAATCACCACCAGCGACGCCATGAGGGCCACGACGCCGAGCAGGGCGCGGACGAACGACTTCTGGCTGCGTGTGGGCGGCATGATCAGGTCCGCACCGTGAGCAGCAGGTAGGCGGCCGCGGCGCCGAACAGCAGGTTGGGCGCCCAGGCCGCCAGCAGCGGGCTGATGAGGCCCCCCGCGCCGAACGCCGCGAAGACGGAGATCGTCGTCCAGTAGACCAGTGCGAGGACGATGCCTACGCCGATGCCGTACATGGCGCCACGGCGGCCGGTCGTGACCGCGAACGGTACCGCGATGAAGGTCATCACGAGTGTGACGAAGGGAAAGGCCACCTTGCGGTACAGCTCCACTTCGTGCTCGAGCACCTCGTAGCCGCTCTGGCGCAGCTCGGTGATGTAGCGGCTCAGCTGCGGGTAGGTCATCCGGCGCGGCTCGGGCACCTCCGTCACGAAGTAGTCGGCGGCCTCGATGGTCAGCGTCGCCTCATCGAAGGGCTCGAAGGCCTGGATGTCGTCCTTCGCTCCAAACCACCGTGTCCACCCGAGGCTGGCCCGCCAGCGGGCTGGCGCGCCAGGGGCGTCACCCGGGCCCGTGAAGACCGCGCGCGTCGCGTACGCGCGACGGGTCAGAGCGTGCGTGTCCGGATCGAACTCGAGCACCGAGAGCCCGTTCAGCTCGCGGGTTCGCGGGTTGAAGTACTGGTAGTGGTACACCTCGCCCCTGCGGCCGACGATCCATTTCCGGTTCAGCACGTCGAAGGTCTGCGCCGATCCCCCTCGGATGAGGTGCTTCAGTTCATCCGCGCGCCGGTTGGCCAGCGCCAGGACGCGCTCCTCCATGCCGAACAGCACCGCACTGGCGATGAGCGCGAACACCAGCATCGGCGCGGCGGTCCGGTACAGGCTGATGCCGCACGCCCGCATCACGATGAGCTCGCTGTTCTTGGTGAGGAGGCCAATCGTCACGAGGGCCGACAGCAGCACGGCGAGCGCGATGATGTAGGCCATGAACTGCGGCGTGGACCACCAGAGGAAGGCGAGGAGCTGGCCCAGGGTGGTCTGGCCCTTGAACCACTTGTCCGACAGGTCGATGAACGTCGAGATGTAGAACAGGCCGAGCATGGCGATGACCGTCATGCCGAGGATGCGCAGGTACTGCCGCGCGACGTAGATGTCGAGCAGGTTGGGACGCGGCAGCTCCAGTGGCGGGATGCGGATGACCACGAGGACGCGGTCGCCTGGGGGCGATGCCGGCTCGGCGCCCGCCTGTGGCGACTCGCTCGCCGGCCGCCACCGGGCCGTCATCCAGCGGGGGAGCGCGAGGCGGGGAAGGGAGATGCGAATGGGCTGATCCGCCGATCGGGCGCGCGACATCAGGAGGGCGACGCCGACGACGCCCAGCACGATGTTCGGCACCCACATCGACAGCCAGGCCGGGATGAGGTGGCCCTTCGTCATGGCCTGCGCCGTGAACATGAGCACGTAGTAGACGAAGATGACCCCGATGCCCAGGACGAAGCTGGCGAGCTTGCCGTCCTTCCGGTTGCTCGCGCCAAGGGCCAGGCCGAGCAGCGCGAACACGAAACACGCCACCGGGATGGAGAATTTCTTGTGGATCTCCATGATGGCGTTGTGGGGCGAGACGCCGTTGGCCTCGAGCTCGGCCACGCGCGCGCGGAGCTCGGCGATGGAGAGCTCCCGGTCCCCCCGCGCCGGGCCGTTCCTCGGGAACACGCTCTCCGGATCCAGGCTCACGACCATCTGCTCGAACCGCAGCACCTCGTAGGCGGCCGGGTTGTCGAGGGTCGTGGTGTGGCGCGAGCCGTTCTGCAGCACCATCTGGATCGTGCGAGCCTGGCGATCCACCAGCATGCGCCCCGACCTCGCCAGGAAGATGACCGGCTGGACCGGGTTCTTGGTGTCGGCCGCGAGGACGTCCTGCCAGCCGCCCGTGCGCGGGACCTCGCGCACGTAGAGCACGGTGTTGGGGAAGTCCTCGAAGAAGACCCTCGGCCGGACCTCGCCCTCGGCGCGATCCGCGACGATCTGCATCGTCAGCTCGCGGAAGTTCTGGTTCGCGTCGGGCATCGCCTTGAGCAGCACCCAGGACGAGGCGCCCCAGGCCACGACGGCGAGGACGGCAACGGGCCGGAGGAGGCGATACGGGCTGATGCCGCACGCCATCATCACGACGACCTCACGGTCCGCCGAGAGGCGCCCGAAGGCCACGAGGATGCCGATGAGCAGCGCCATCGGGATGGTCAGCGCCAGGGCCGAGGGCAGCAGCGTCACCATGAGGCGCAGCAGCATGGGCCAGGGCACTCCCTTGGCAATCATCTGCTCGGCCAGCTCGATGATGAAGGGGATGATGAGGATGAACGTGAAGACCAGCAGGGCGATCGCGAACGGCGGGAGGATTTCCCGGATGACGTACCGATCGAGGGTCTTCATGCCTTCCCGGCTTATTATCGCCTGAACCTCCCACCCGACCGATGACTCGCCTCGCCATCCTCTGGCACATGCACCAGCCCTTCTACCAGGACCTCGCGACGGGCGAGCATGCGCTGCCGTGGGCGCGCCTGCACGCGCTGAAGGACTACCGGGGCATGGTGGACGTCCTCGAGGCCTTCCCGGCCGTGCGGGCCACGTTCAACCTGGTGCCGTCCCTCGTGCGCCAGGTGGACGACTACGCCGCGGGTGCGGGGACCGATCGGCTGCTGCGGGTGGGCTTGACGCCCGCCGACATGTTGACCGCGGACGATCGGGCGTTCCTGGTGGCGAACGGTTTCCATGCGTCCTTCGAACGCCTGATTGCGCCGCACCCGCGCTACGCCGAGCTCCACGCCGCGCGCGAGCAGGCCGCGGGCTGGACGGCCACCGACCTGCGAGACCTGCAGGTCTGGCACAAGCTCGTCTGGATGGACCCGGACCAGCGGAGGACGGATCCGCGGCTCGTCGGCCTGGCGGGACGTGGCCGCGGGTTCTCGGAAGACGACAAGGCCGCGCTCCACGCCGCCGAGATGGAGTGGCTGCGGTCCACGGTCGACGCCTATCGCCGGGCGCTGGAGCGAAGGCAGGTGGAGATCTCGACCTCGCCGTTCTATCACCCGATCCTGCCGCTGCTGTGCGACACGGACGCGCACCTGGCCGCGCATCCTGATGCCGCCCGCCCCGCGCGGCCGTTTCGCCATCCCATCGACGCGCGCGAGCAGCTGGCGCGCGCCGTTCGCTTCCACCGCGCCCGGTTTGGCGCGCCGCCCCTGGGCATGTGGCCGCCGGAGGGCGCGGTCTCGAACCTCGTCGTGCCCATCGTCGCGGCCGAGGGCCTGGGCTGGATGGCAACAGACGAGGGCGTGCTGGCGCGGTCGATGGGCGAGGACCTGCCTCGGGATGGCGACGGGCTGCCGCTCCGTGCGGACGTGCTGTACCGGCCCTACGAGGTCCAGGCAGGCGGCGCCCGCGTGCGCGTGCTGTTCCGCGACCATGCGCTCTCGGACCGCGTCGGCTTCCTCTATCAGTCGTGGCAGGCGTCCCATGCCGTGGACGACTTTCTCTGGCGTGTGCGCGAGGGTGCGCGCCGCTTCTCGGAGCGCGAGCCAGGCCAGGACCCGGTCATCACCGTCGTTCTCGATGGGGAGAACGCCTGGGAACATTATGAAGGCGGCGGCCGGCTGTTCCTGCGGGAGCTCTACGGGCGACTCCAGGCCGCCACCGACATCCGGACCGTGACGATGGCCGAGGCCGCGAGTGACGGGGCGCGGCCCCTGCCGTCGTTGTTCCAGGGGTCCTGGATTCATGCCGACTTCTACATCTGGGCCGGCCATCGCGACGACCAGCGGGCCTGGTCACAGTTGAGCGGGGCACGGGCCGCCTACGATGAGCGGGCCCCATTTGTCCCGGCTGCGGCCCGGGACCGGGCCTACGAGGAACTCCTGATTGCCGAGGGGTCGGACTGGTTCTGGTGGTACGGCGACGACCACTCGTCGCCGCAGGACCGGGAGTTCGACGAGCAGTTCCGCCGCCACCTGAGGCATGCCTACGAGGCGCTCGGGCTGGTGGCGCCCGCCGAGCTGCTCGAGACCAACATCACCACTGGTGCCGCGCCGCCCCTGGCAGGTGGCGTGATGGAACCGGCGGAGTGAGTGAGCGGGCCCTTCGGGCAGGCGCTTCGCGTGGGCGCCGGTGCGGTGGGCCCAGGCAGCCTCAGGTCAAACCCCCGAATACGGAGCCGCAGATCATCAACAGGCAGAGAATGCTCGACGTATCGATTACGTCTGATAATAATGATTATGTTAACTAACGACCGAAAGTCCGCCGCGATTCCGCTGATGAGGCCGCGGCGTTCCCGCAGCACACGCCGAAATCTCACCACATGCCTCAGCGACTGCGGCGCCACCCTTATTGCTTTCGGAGGTCGTCCAGGATGGCCTCGAGCGCGGCGATGATGTCGTCCTTCGAGGCAGTCTTCTTGTTGAAACGGAGCCGGAGGTTGAAAGCCTTGCTGGGGGGCCTGAAGGCGAACACGAACGATTTCGGGCGGCCGGCCCTCGGGGGCTGTGACGCCTGCCGGAGCTGTTCGCGCGTGGCACCGCCCTGGCTGGCAATCTTCTCGACGAGAGCCAGCATCTTCTGGGGGTCGCCCTGGCGGACGATCTGCAGCAGCAGCGACTTGTTGGTGATGCCGGCGAGGCGGCACACCTTCCGGACGTCAGCCGGGATCGCGTTCAGGGAGAGCGACTCGGTGATCGACGTACGCGACTTCCCCAGGCGCTTGGCAAGATCCTCGTGGGTGTAGCCGCAGCGCTGGCCCAGGCTCTGGAGAGCCTCGGATTCTTCGAACGGGGTCAGGTCCTTCCGCTGAATGTTCTCGACGAGGGCGAGCTCGAGCATTTCGGTGTCGTCCACGTCGCGGATGACCACCGGTAACTGGGTGAGGCCTGACTGGACGGCGGCGTGATACCGCCGCTCGCCCGCCACGATCTGGTAGCGGGAGCCTTTCTGGCGGACGACCAGGGGCTCGATGATGCCCTTTTCCGAGACGGACGAGATGAGCTCGGAGAGGTCGCCCATGGCCTGGCGGGGCTGGTCAGGATTGGGATCCACGCTCTCGATCGGAACCATCCGCCCCACCGGGGTGCCGGAGGGGGCGGCCAGGGTCTCGACGTAGTGTGCGTCGTGGCGCATGCGCAGGGTCTCGGGCAAGCCTCGCTTAGACACGGTCCATCACCTCCTCGCACAGGCTGTAGTACTCGGTGGCGCCGCTCGACTCCGGAGCGAAGGTGAAGATCGACTCCCGGTAGGCGGGGCTCTCCTCGAGGCGCACGCTCTTGCTGATCACGGTCCGGAACACCTTGTCGCCGAACACCTTTCGAATCTGATCCTGGATGTCGCGGCCGAGCGCGGTGCGTTTGTCGTGCATCGTGATCACGACGCCGAGGATCTGGAGCTCGGGATTCGGCCGCTGCCGGACTTTCTCGAAGGTCTCGAGCAGGTCGTCGGTGCCTTCGAGGGCGAAGTAGGACGATTGGATGGGGATCAGCAAGTGCGTCGAGGCGACGAGGGCATTCACCGTCAGCAGCCCGAGCGCCGGTGGACAGTCGATGATGACGTGGTCGTACGCCGGCAGAACGGCCGCGAGCTCATCCTTCAGGCGGAACGGGGCGTCCAACTCGCCCACCATGCGCGACTCGAGTTTCGCCAGGGCGATCCGGGCGGGGGCAAGCGAGAGGTGCGGCAGCGTCGTAGGCAGGATGACGTCGGCCAGGTGGACCTGGGGATCCACGAAGACGTCGTACAGGCTACGCGCGGAGGTGCGCATGTCGATGAACGACATGCTGCTGTTGCCCTGGGGGTCGAGGTCGATCAGCAGAGTCTTGCGGCCGCGCAGCGCGAGGGCTGCCGCAAGGTTGATGGCCGTCGTCGTCTTGCCGACGCCACCCTTCTGGTTGGCAATGGCGAGAATCATCACGCGGGAGCGTGCGGGTTTCACGCATTGTAGGAAGCCCCGCGCGCGTCGTCAAGAAAAGACAATGTCGGCCGTGCGGGATTTTCCGCGGCCGTTCATGCTAAATCACTGATTTGCAGCGGGTTGCGGAAATTGTCGGCCGGCCGACGGTGTATGCCGAGCCCCAACCGGGCACCTCGCTGTCCACAACGCCCCCAGCAGCGAGCCCGGAACCCCAGAACCTCAGAACCCCAGAACCTCAGAACCCCAGAACCTCAGAACCTCAGAACCCAAGCATCTACATCTTGTACTTCCCCATGTCATCCGGATCCAGCGACTCGAGCCACTGCTGCAGGCGATCGTTGTCCTGCTTCTCGTTGGTGAAGTCCACGGTCTTGGCGTTGTCGATGACCTTCTCCTCCACCAGGATCGGGGCCCGCGTGCGGAGGGCCAGGGCGATGGCGTCGCTCGGGCGTGCGTCGATGGCCACCGGGCCCCCGGGGGTCCGGAGGTGGATGAGCGCGTAGAAGGTGTTCTCCTTCAGGTCGCACACGACGATCTTTTCCACCGCGGCCTGCAGATCCTGGATGACGTTTCGCAGCAGGTCGTGGGTCATCGGACGCGGGGTCTGGATGTTCTCGATCTGCAAGGCGATGGCGTTGGCCTCGAACACGCCAACCCAGATCGGCAGCACCTTCTGCCCCTCCGGATCGCGCAGGATGATGATGGGCATGTTCGTGATGGGATCCACCATCAGCCCCTTGATGTTCATCTCGATCATGGCCCTGTCCTCAATCCTGCACGGCGACGCCGCCCGCCGAAGCCGCACGCGCCGGCGCGATGCCTGTGCCGTCGGCGAGCTCTCCCCACACGCTGTTCGGTCCCGCTCGACGGATGGTCACCGGCACCAGCCGGCCGACCAGTCCCGGGTCGCCCGGGAAGTTCACGACCGTGTTGCCGCTGGTCCGCCCCGACAGCTCCCATCCCCGTCGACGACTCGTGTGATCGACGAGCACCTCGACGGTGCGCCCGACGGCCTGCGCGTGAAGCTCCCATTGGACGCGCCGCTGCATCTGCTGCAGCGCCACGATCCGCCGCGTCTTCTCGTCCTCCCCCACATCGTCCGGCATCCGCTTCGACGCCAGCGTGTTCGGCCGCTCCGAGTACTTGAACGAGAACATGCCGTGGTATCGCACCGCCTCGGTGAGCGACAGCGTCTGCTCGAAGTCTTCGGCCGTCTCCCCCGGGAAGCCAACGATCATATCGGTCGATAGCTGCACGTTCGGGATAGCTTCGCGGATCGCCTGCACGGTCTCGAGATAATGCTCGCGCGTGTAGCGCCTGCGCATCAGCCCCAGCACGCGGGTCGAGCCGGACTGCACGGGCAGGTGCAGGTGCTTGCACACCTTGGGCAAGTCCCGCACCGCCTGGATGAGGCGATCGGTCGTGTGCCTCGGGTGCGGGCTCGCGAAGCGGATCCGGTCGATGCCGGAGATCTCGTGCACGGCCGCCAGCAATCCAGGGAAATCGCACGAGGGATCGTCCGGCGCATGATAGTGGTTCACGATCTGCCCGAGGAGCTGCACCTCCCGATGGCCCGTCGCCGCAGCCTCGCGCACGTCCTCGAGGATCTCGGCCTTCGAGCGCATACGTTCGTGCCCGCGCGTATACGGGACGACGCAGAACGCGCAGAAGTCGTTGCAGCCCTCGATGATCGTGACGTAGGCCTTCACCGGGTCCGCCCGCCGCGTGATGCCGAGCGGAAACGACGGCTCGTCGTAGGGCGTGGTGATGTCGATGGCCGGGAATGCCCGCGACGCGGCCTGCTGCTGCAGCAGCATCGGCAGGCTCTTCACCCGTTGCGTGCCGACGATGAGGTCGATGATGCCCGGCGACCGGGCCAGGAGCCTTTCTCCCTCCTGCTGGGCCACGCAGCCGGTGACGGTCACGACTGGATCGCGGCCCGTTTCCCGAGCCATCTCCCGGATTTCACCCAGCCGCGTGTAGAGCTTCTCCTCGGCGCGTTCGCGCACGCTGCACGTATTGACGATGACGACGTCCGCGTCGCGGTCGGAGTCGGCGGGGTCGTAGCCCGATTGCTCGAGCAGGCCCGCCATCCGCTCCGAGTCGTGGACGTTCATCTGGCAGCCGTAAGTCTCGATGAAGTACTTCACTTTCGCTTTCGCTCCCGCTCGCTTTCGCCTTTCGCTTTTGCCCGACTTTCACCTTTCGCCTGCGCGGCGTCCAGCAGTTCCTGGGCGCCGGCCCGGGCGCGGTCTCCGGCATCAGCGCCCCCCATCATGCGCGCGAGTTCGTCCACTCGCTCGGCTCCGGCCAGCCGCGCGACGTTGGTGACGGTCCGGCGCCCGCGCGTCTGCTTCTGGATGGCGAAGTGCGTGCGCCCGCAGGCGGCGACCTGGGGCAGGTGCGTGATGCAGAGCACCTGGTGTCGCGCGCCAAGCGCCGCGAGCTTCTGACCGACGACCGTGGCCACTCGCCCGCCGATGCCGGCATCCACCTCGTCGAAGATGAGTGTGCGCGCGGCGCCGTCTTCCGGGGCCTGACCCACGGCCAACGACTTCAGGGCGAGCATCACGCGCGAGAGTTCGCCTCCCGACGCAATGCGAGCCAGGGGCCGCGGATCCTCGCCGACGTTGGCGGACAGAAAGAACTCTGCGTGGTCGATGCCGCGCTCGGTCCACTGCGCCTCGTCTGCGGTCGTGTTGAGCCGCACCTCGAAGCGCGCGCGATCCATCGCCAGGTCAGACAGCTCGGCTTCCATTGCGCGGGCGAGACGATCGGCCTCCCGCGACCGACGGCTGGAGAGGTCCCGCGCGAGGTCGAGATACGACGCGGAGGCGCGAGCCAGGTCTTGCTCCAGTTCTGTGAGGCTCGAAGTGCCGCCTACCAACGCGGCGTGCTCCGCGGCGAGGGCGTCCCGCCGGGCCATCACATCGGCCAGGGTCGGGCCGTGCTTGCGCTTGAGGCGCTCGAGCAGCGCCAGCCGGTCTTCAACGTCCTGGAGACGGCCCGGCGAGGCATCGATGCCCTCGGCGAAATCCCTCAGCGTGAACGCCAGGTCCTCGAGCTGTGCCTTCATCCCGTCGCGCGCTTCCATGTACGGCACGAACCGGGCGTCGAACGCAGCCAGTGCACCGACGCGCTTCCAGACGTGATCCAGTCCGCCGAGGACGGCGTGCTCGGCATCGTACAGCTCCGCGTAACCCTCCTGGCACAGGCGTTTCACGCGGTCCGCGCTCCGCAGGATCTGCCGATCGGCGGCCAGGGCCTCGTCTTCGCCGAGCTGAAGCGCGGCCTTCTGGAGCTCGCCCAGCTGGAATTCCACGAGCTCGAGGCGGGCGGCCCGCTCGCGGTCGTCCATGCGGAGCCGGTCGATCTGCTGGCGGATGGCGTGTATACGGGCAAATGCCCCACCCGTCTGCTCGCGCAGCCCGCCCAGATGTGCCCATTCGTCCAGCACCAGGAGGTGCTGCCCGGGATCCAGCAATTGCTGGTGCTCGTGTTGTCCGTGGAGTTCGACGAGCTGATTTGAAAGGTCCTTGAGCGCGGCGGCCGTGGCCAGCGCCCCGTTGATGAAGGCGCGGCTGCGGCCCTGGCTCGTGATCTCGCGCCGCACGACGAGTTCCCCGCCGCCCAAGCCCTCGAAGACGGCCTCGACGGTGGCGAGATCCTCGCCGGTCCTGAGGAGATCCTGGGTGGCGCGTCCGCCGAGCAGGAGACCGACGGCTTCCACCAGGATCGACTTGCCGGCGCCGGTCTCGCCGGTCAGGATGTTGAACGATGGTTCAAACTCGACGGCCACCGATTCGAGGACCGCCAGGTTGCGGATGGCGAGGTAGCGGATCATGCCTGGCCCTCACTCCCCGCGCCGGATACTGGAAAGCGGGCGGAAATCCCATCCTATCATGGGTTTGACAGAATTTCGCGGGGCGTGCTACGGTTGCACGGAACCGCGCTTCTTCCCAGCAGCGCACTCCCCAATCGAACGGATTCGGAGGGCTAGTTGCCGACGCCTGGGTCGTTTGTCCTGGCACTGCAGCAACTTGACGGCAGTGCTTCGTCTACTCAGGCCGCTGCGGGAGATGTGGTTGGGCTCGTCGCCCAAGCGAGTCCCATATCCCTGGCGGTCCTCGTCATCCTGCTGCTGTTCTCGGTCGTGGCCTGGGCCATCATCGCCGTGAAGCTGGCCGCTTTCCGGAAGGTGGACCGGCAGACCGCGCAGTTCATCCAGGTCTTCCGGGGCGCCGCCAAGTTCTCCGACGTGCAGTCGGTGTGCGCTTCGCTGGCGGCGAGCCCGCTGGTCGGCATGTTCCTGGCCGGCTATGCGGAACTGAACGCCCAGTTGCGGCACTCCCCCGCGGCCGGGTCCGGCAGTCCGGGCACGGCGGCATCGCGTCCAACCTTGAAGAGCCTGGCGGCCGTGGACCGCGCGCTGCTGCGTGCCTCGTCTGCCGAGGTGAACAAGCTCGAGAAGCGCGTGACGTTCCTGGCCACGACGGCCAGCATCACGCCGTTCATCGGGCTGTTCGGGACGGTGTGGGGCATCATGTCGGCGTTCACCAGCATCGGCGCGCAGGGCTCGACGGACCTCTCGGTCGTCGCGCCGGGCATCGCGGAGGCGCTCATCGCCACGGCCGCGGGCCTCTTCGCGGCCATCCCCGCGGTCTACTTCTACAACCACCTGACGACGCGGGTGAAGGTCTACGCGACGGAGATGGACGACTTCGCACTGGAATTCCTGAACATCTCGGAAAGGAACTTCACCTAGTGCCGAAGGTCCTGCCACAGCCCGAAGCCGGGGGCGGGCGCCAGCGTGGCCGGCGCGTGTCCACGTCGCTGTCGGAGATCAACGTGATCCCGCTCGTGGACGTCATGCTCGTGCTGCTCATCATCTTCATGGTGGCGGCGCCGATGATGCAGAAGGGCGTGGAAGTGAACCTCCCGGTCGCCCAGCGCGCGGACAAGATGTCCGAAACGCGGATGTACATCACCGTGCCGCTCTCCTACCGCAAGGACGGCCGGGTGTTCATGGACGAGGAGGCCGTGCCCCGGGACGTGCTGTCCGAGCGGATGCGCCAGCTGATGGTCAACCGCGAGCAGAAGGAAGTGTTCCTCCGGGGGGACGGCGACGTCCAGCTCCAGGAACTGATGGAGGTGATGGACAGCCTCAAGGCCGGCGGCGTCGAGCGCGTCGGTATCGTGACCATGCCCGCACCGCGGCGACGGGGGCCCCGCTAGGCATGGACGCCGTGTCGGCCGTCCTCCGACAGCGCGCCCGAGAGGCCGAGCCCCTCGGGAAGGTGCTCGGCTGGTCGCTGCTCGTGCACGTGGGGCTCACGGTGCTGCTGGCCGTCGTGCCGGCGAGCTGGCTCGGGGCACGGCTGGCGGAAGAGCCGGCCGTCGTGATGCAGATCAGCCTCGGCGGCGCCGTCGGACCGCGCGATGGCGGGTTGTCCACACTCGGAGGGCGCCCGGTGCAGCAGGTGCAGCCCGTCGAGACGAAGAAGGCCATCGAGGCGGTGCGCCCGCCGGCCGCGAAGGCGCCCGAGATGGTGGAGCGGACCAGGGCCGCACCGAAGAAGCAGACGGCCACCGCCAAGGTGGAGGCGAAGGATCCGCGGAGCCGCACGCCGACCAAGGGCGCCGAGGTGCAGGCCGGAAGCGCCGTCGCGCAGACGGCAGGGCGTGGCCAGGGCTTCGGCCTCTCGGCCGGGGGCGGAGGCACGGGCGGGTATCTCGATGTCGCCAACTTCTGCTGCCCGGACTACCTTGCCACGATGGTGGATCTCATCACGCGCCACTGGAGCTCGAAGCAGGGCGCGGATGGCACGACGCTGATGAAGTTCGTGATCGAGCGGGACGGCCGGCTCACGAACATCCAGGTGGAGCGGTCGAGCGGCACGCCGGCGTTCGACTACTACTCGCAGCGGGCGCTGTCACTCACGCGCCAGTTGCCGCCGCTGCCTGCTGCCTACACGGGCGAACGGCTGACGGTGCACCTGAACTTCGACTATGTCCGGTAGGACCAGACGCATGACACGTTTCCTGATTGAACGAGGCCTCGCCGGTGCACGGCGGGCCTTCCGACCTGGCCCGCTGGCCGCGGGCGTAGCGGCGCTGCTGGGGGCCGTGGCGCTGGCGGCCCAGCAGCCGCCTGCACCGCCGTCGCCCCCCGCGTCCCAGCAGCAGCCCAGCGAGGTGGAGGTGCGCATCACCGGCGAGCCCGGCACGCCGCCGCGCCTCGCGGTGCCGGACCTGCTCGCCCTCTCGCCCGACGCGGAGGTGCAGGGGGCGGCGAAGCTCATCGGGCAGGTGCTGTGGGACGACATGGACTTCGAGCGGGAGTTCTACATGATTCCGCGCGACACGTACCGGTCGATCCCGGCCGCGGTGTCGATCGGCGACGTGCCGTTCGACCGCTGGCGCGAGCTGGGCGCCGACGGCGTGGTCATCGGCACCGTGCAGCGCGTGGCGACCGGCATCCGCGTGGAGATGCGCCTGTACAACGTGCGTGCGCGGCAGCAGGCCTACGGGCGCGAATACACCGGCGCGGCGGCGAACCCGCGCATCTACGCGCACACGATGGCCGACGAGATCCACCAGTCGCAGCGCGGCATGCGCGGCGTGGCACGCACGAAGCTCGCCTTCTCGTCGGACCGCAACCGCGAGCGCGTCACCGGCACGGTCGAGCAGCGCGACGTGAAGGAGATCTACATCGCCGACTACGACGGCGCGAACCAGCGCCGCATCACGATCAACCGCGCGCTCAACATCACGCCGAACTGGTCGCCGGACGGGCGGTCCATCGCCTACACGTCCTACCGCAAGACGCTGCCGGACATCCTCATCGCCAACATCTACGTCGGGACCATGGAGGAGCCGGGCCGGGGCGTGGGGCAGAACTTCCTGCCGGTGTTCTCTCCCGACGGCGGGCAGATCGCCTTCATGTCGAACCGCGACGGCAACTCGGAGATCTACGTGATGAGCCGGGACGGTTCGAGCGTGCGGAGACTGACCAACAACCCGGCCATCGACTCGACCCCCACGTGGTCGCCGACCGGCACGCAGATCGCGTTCACGTCGGACCGCACGGGATCGCCGCAGATCTACGTCGTCGGCGCGGACGGCACGGGCCTGCGGCGCCTGTCGTTCGAGTCGTACGCGGATCGGGCCACGTGGTCTCCGGCTCCGTACAACGAGATTGCGTTCGCCGCGCGAACGGGCCCGGGCTACGACATCAAGATCCTGAGCCTGGCCGACGGCGTGACGCGGCAGATCACGTTCGGCGAGGGGACCAACGAGAGCCCGGCGTGGTCACCGAACGGACGGCACCTCGCGTTCATGTCCACCCGCGCCGGCCGCAGCCAGATCTTCACGGTGGACCGCGACGGACGCAACGTGCGGCAGATCACGCGCGACGGCAACAACTTCACCCCGAACTGGTCGCAGTAACGCAGATGACGCAGATGGCGCAGGTGTGGTGGAAGCGGCGGTGGCGGCGGGCGACACCCGCGACCTGAGAAGCTCGAGGGGGCCCGCACGAGGGCACGACGAGCGCGGAGAGAATCATGATGAAGCGGACTCGACTGATGACACTGGCCGCGGCGGTGATGCTGCTGGCCATGGGGACGGCGTGCGCCAAGAAGACCGCACCCGTGGAGCGGCCGATGCCGCCGCCAGGCGACACGTCGGCGGTCACCCCGGAGCCGCCGAGCCCGCCGCGCCCGGTGGACGAGCCGATCCCGGTGCCGCCGGAGCCGGATTCGATTTCGGCAGGCGACCTGCCGGGCGACCTCGATGCCCTGAACCGCTCGGGCCTCCTGAAGCCGGTGCTCTTCGAGCTCGACAGCGCCGAGGTGGGCGCCGAGGGCCAGACGGTCCTGCAGGAGAATGCCCAGGTCCTCCGGAAGTACCCGCAGTTGCAGGTGACGATCGAGGGGCACTGCGACGAGCGCGGCACGGCGGAGTACAACCTCGCCCTCGGCGAGCGCCGCGCAATTGCCGCGCGATCGTACCTCGTGTCGCTGGGCATCCCGGCCGAGCGCCTGCGCACCGTGAGCTATGGGAAAGAGTTCCCGTTCGATCCCGGGCATACCGAGGAAGCCTGGTCGAAGAACCGGCGTGCGCACTTCGTGATCACGGCGCGCTAAGCGGGTAACATGGTGGGCATGACACGGCACACCTCCGTCTGCGCGATCGCCGTGGCCGCGCTGTGGGCCTCGGCCTCCCCCGCCGCCGCACAGTCACGGCGTGAGATGCAGATGATGGCCGACATCCGCATGCTGCAGGAGCAGACCCAGCAGCTGCAGCAGCAGCTTGCCTCGGCGCTCGCGCAGATCGGCGAGACCCTCAAGCAGCTGTCCGCCCGCACCGACGATCAGAACGCGGCCACCCGGAAGGGGTTCGCCGATCAGAAGCTCACCGTGGACCAGGTGGGGAGCGACCTGCGCGTGGTGAAGGAGCGCGTGGACGAGACGAACGTCCGCATCACGTCGCTGTCGCAGGAAATCGAGGCGCTGCGCCTCGCGATTCCCACCTATCCCCCGCCCACGCCGACCACCGACCCCACCCTCCCCGCCGGCGAGCCCGGTGCCCCTGACGCCGGCACGGTGCCCGCGGCTGGCGGGGCCCCGCCAGCCCCCGCCACGGGTGAGCCGGGGGCCGCGGTGCCCGTGCCGGTGACGCCCGTCGCTCCAGGCATCTCGCCGCAGCGTCTGTACGACACCGCGTGGACCGACTACACGGCCGGCCAGTGGACGCTCTGCATCGAAGGGTTCGGCACGTACCTCCGCAGCTTTCCCCGCAGCGAGGCCGCCGACGACGCGCAGTTCTACATCGGCGAGTGCAACTTCGCGGACGGGAAGTACGCGGACGCCATGGACGCCTACAATCGCGTGATCGCCGGCTATCCAAAGGGCGACAAGGTGCCCGACGCGTACTACAAGCGCGGCATGACGTTCGAGCGCCTCTCCCAGCTGGATCGGGCCCGGGAATCGTGGGAGATCCTGCTCAAGACGTTTCCCGACGCCGAAGTGGCGCGCCTGGCCAAGCAGAACATCGATCGCCTGGCTCGCGCCAAGCAGGATTAGGGGATTTGATCGGATTCCGCGGATGATGAGGAGCCGCAGACATTCACGAGAGCCGCAGATTTCGCAGATGGCTCCGAGGGCGAAAATTCCTGATGCCCATCGGCGAAATGCTGTGTAATCTGCGGCTGATCTGCGGCCCATCGGCGTCTGCGTCATCCACCACACGTCCGCGTCATTGCACACAACGGGGAAGAATCCATCATGGGAAGCGTGAACAAAGTACTGTTGGTCGGCAACCTGGGGCGGGACGCGGAAGTGCGCTACACGCCCGGCGGCGCGCCGGTGGCGAGCTTCAGCATCGCGACCACCGAGAACTGGACGTCGAAGGACGGCGAGAAGCACGAGCAGACCGAGTGGCACCGCATCGTGCTCTGGGGCAAGCAGGCCGAGACCCTGCAGCCCTACCTCACGAAGGGCAAGCAGATCTTCGTCGAAGGCCGGCTCCAGACCCGCCAGTGGGAGAAGGACGGCCAGAAGCACTACACCACCGAGATCAAGGCCGACCGCATCGTCCTGCTGGGCGGCGGCCGCGGTGCGGACCGCGGGGATCGCGGCGACCTGGGCGCTTACCAGGATCCGATGAAGGAGCCGGCGGCCGTCACCGACGACGATATCCCATTCTAGACGGGAGATCCGACCCACGACAGGGAGGGCAGGCCCGTCGGGCATGCCGCGGTGACGGGATCGCCATGGCCGTCGATCCCGGCACGCGCGGCTCTACCCGACGCGACCGCTAAGACCTCCCGTACCGGTCTTCCAGCCGCACGACGTCGTCGGTTTCCGGCGTGGACACCTCGAAGATGTCGCTGTCCTCGAGCGCCGTCATGCGGTGCACGGTGGGCGGCGGTACATGGACGGCGTCGCCCGGCCCCATCTCGCGCTGCGTGATCGCGTCGCCTTCCCTCATCTCGAAGAGGATGCGGCCGGCGTGAACGTAGATGGTCTCGTCCTTGCGGTTGTGGTACTGCAGGCTCAGGGCCTGCCCCTTGTTCACGTGAATGAGCTTGCCCACGTAGCGGTCGGTCGTCGCCCACCACAGCTCGTAGCCCCACGGCTTCTCCACTCGATGCATACCGGGTTCTCCGTCTCCCTGCGCCTCGGTGGGCGCGATGCTCGTCCTCGTCTGCGGCGCTAGCGCCGTGACGACTCCCGCGCCGACGCCGCCAGGGCGTCGAACAGGAACTGCTCCACTTCCGCCGCCGTGGCCAGCGCCAGCGCGTGCCGGGCGAGGCGCTGCACCTCGCTCACGCGCAGGTCCTCGATCACCCGCCGCACCAGCGGGATGGCGCCCGGTGTCATGCTGAACGCCGTGAGGCCGAGACCCACGAGCAGCCCCACCATCGCGGGGTCCGAGGCCATTTCGCCGCAGAGCGATACCGGCACGCCGTGCCGGCGCGCCGCGCGGCCGACCATCCGGATCAACCGGAGGACTGCCGGGTGCAGGGGCTCGTACAGGTCCGAGAGGCGATCGTCGGTCCGATCCACGGCCAGCGTGTACTGGATGAGATCGTTCGTGCCGATGGTGAAGAAGTCCACCTCGCGCGCGAGCAGGTCACTGACGAGTGCCGCGGCGGGCGTCTCGATCATGGCGCCGAGCGGGACGGGCGCGGCGCCCAGGCCCCGGCAGACGCTCTCGAAGATGGCACGCGCCTGGCGCATCTCCTCCACGGCCGTGACGAAGGGGAACATGATCCGCAGCGGCCCGTGGGCCGACGCGCGGACCAGCGCGCGCAGCTGCGTGCCGAGCACCTCGGGATGCGCCAGGCCCAGGCGCAGGCCGCGGAGCCCCGGGCGCGCACGGCTGCGCTCCGGCGCGCGGCCAAGCCCCGTGTGCCGCTCATCCAGATCGAAGGTGCGGATCGTGACGGGCCGCGGGGACACCTGCTCGAGCAGGCTCCGGTAGGCGTGGTACTGCACCTCCTCGGTGGCCCCCTCGAGCGTGCGGCCCGACAGGAGGAACTCCGAGCGGTAGAGGCCGATGCCCTCCGCGCCGAACTCCTGGAGGAACGGCAGGTCCTCGACGAGCTCGATGTTCGCGTCGATGCGGATCCGCACGCCATCGGCGGTGGAGACCGGTGTCTGGACCGGCGCTGGCGTGGACACGCTGCGCCGCGGCCGGGCTGCGCGGTGCCGGGCGGTGTCGATGGCGGCCGCGTCCGGGTCCACCGTGACGTCGCCGGTGCTGCCGTCGAGAATGATGGGCGTGCCCGCGGCGATGCGGCTGGACAGGTCGTGGAGTCCCACGACGGCGGGTACCTTGAGCGAGCGGGCGAGGATGGCCGTGTGGTACGTGCGGCTTCCCGCGTCGGTGGCGAATCCCAGCACGCGCGTCCAGTCGAGCTGCGCTGCGAGCGAGGCCGTCAGCTCGTCGGCCACCAGGATGGACGGCCCGTCGATCTCGCGCAGCAGCTCGCGCAGGCCGACACCCCGATGACGAAGGTTCATCCGCAGGCGCCCGGCGACGTCGGCGAGATCGGTCTCGCGCTCCCGCAGGTAGGGGTCCTCCATCGCGGCGAAGTGCTGCCGCACTTCCTCGTAGGCCCGGTGCACGGCCCACGCGGCGTTCACCCGCTCGTCGCCCACGATCTGCCGGGCACGCCCGACGAGGAGGGGGTCGTCCAGCATCAGCAGCTGTGCGTCGAAGAGGGGCGCCATGTCGCGCGCGGGCCCCGAGGCGAGCCGGGCACGGATGTCCTGCAGCTGGCGACGCGACTGCTCCACCGCGTGCGCGATGGCGGCCAGTTCGCGATCCACCCGCTCGGGCGGGATGGGGAAGCACACGACCTCCGACGGCTGCGTGAGCACCACGGCGCGGCCCACGGCCACCCCCGGTGACACGCCAATGCCGGTCAGGCGCTCCACGTGTCCTCCCCGAACCCCGACGAGACCAGCCCGGTCAGGGTGTCCACGGCCGCCTCCTCGTCCGGGCCTTCGGCCGAGATGACAATGGTCGTGCCCCGCGCCGCGGCCAGCAGCAGCACGCCCATGATGCTCTTGCCATCCATGGTCCGGCTGTCGCGCCTCACCAGGATGCGCGAGTGGAACCGCGTGGCGGCGTGCACGAACTTGGCGGCGGCCCGGGCGTGGAGGCCGAGGCGGTTCGGCACCACGACATCGCGCGAGGTCATCCCGCGGCACCCGTGGCCCCGGCCGCCCCGGGCGACGAGCCCTCCAGCAGGTCGGTGGCCACCCAGATGGCGCTGCGACCGTGCTCGCAGAGCTGCCGCGCGACGTCGGCGAGTGCGCCGACGTCGCGCAGGCTGGCCGCCTTGATGAGCATCGGGAGGTTGACGCCCGAGACGACCTCGACCTGGTCCTTCTCCAGGAAGGTCATCGCGAGGTTGCAGGGCGTGCCGCCGAACATGTCGGTGGCAATCAGCACGCCCTCGTCGCCGCTCTTCACGCGCGCGATGGCCGACTGGATGTCGTCGCGGGCGTCCTTCACGTCCTCGTGCCAGCCGATGGAGACCGCCGCGAACTGCGGCAGGTCCCCGACGATGGTCTCGGCCGCATTGACCAGCTCGGTGGCCAGCTGGCCGTGGGTCACGACCACGATGCCAATCATGCCTGCCTCCCCATGTCGCGATGACGCACCTTCGTGGTGACGTTCCTGAGGTTCGCCAGCTCGCGCTTGAGCGACTCGGCGATGAACACGGAGCGGTGCCGCCCGCCGGTACACCCCACGGCGACCGTCAGGTAGGCCTTGCCCTCCGCCACGTACTGCGGCACGAGGAACCGCAGGAACGAGGCAAGGCGCGCCAGGAGGCGCCCGGTCATCGGCTGGCGGTGCATGTAGGCGGCCACGGCGCGGTCGCGCCCGGTCTTGGGCCGGAGCGTCGGCACCCAGTGGGGGTTCTTCAGGAACCGCACGTCGAAGACGAGATCGGCCTCGGGCGGCACGCCGTAGTGGAACCCGAAGCTCAGGAACGTGAGGACCAGGGTCGAGGCCTGCCGGCGGCCGGCGACGATGTGGAGCAGCCGCTGCCTGAGTTCGTGCACGTTCATGGACGAGGTGTCGATGACCGTGTCGGCCATGCCGCGGATGGCGCGCAGCGTAGCGCGCTCTTCGGCCAGGCCCTCGGTGACGGGACGGTCGGCGGCCAGCGGGTGCGGGCGCCTGGTCTCGGAGAACCGGCGGACGAGCTCGACCTGGCTCGCCTCCAGGAAGATGAGGAACGGCGAGGTCTCCCGCGACTGGCGCAGCGCGCGGAACACGCGCGGGAAATCGCTGACGAAGCGGGGCTCGCGCACGTCGATGACCACGGCGATACGGTCGTGCTCGTTGCCGTGCTTGCGGGCGAACTCGGCCATGAACGGCAGCAGCGTGACGGGCAGGTTGTCCACGCAGTAGTAGCCGAGGTCCTCCAGCGCGCGGATGGCCTGCGACTTGCCGGCGCCGGAGAGGCCCGTCAGGACGATGAACCGCGTGGACCGGTGCGTGCGCTCACGCGTCATGGCACGTCTCCCACGTCGCCCTCGTCCTCGTCGTGCTCGTCGTCGGGGGCGCCCGGCGCGGACACGAGCGCGGCGTCCAGGCGCGCGGCGAGCCGGCGGGCGGCGTTGATGCCGCGCGCCCGCAGCAGCTGGTTGCGGGCGGCCACCTCGACCAGCGTGGCGAGGTTGCGCCCCGGCGCGACCGGCATGCGGACGAGCGGGATCTTCAGGCCCAGCAGCTCGAGGTGCTCCTCGTCCAGGCCCAGCCGGTCGTACTCGCGCGCTTCGTCCCACCGCTCGAGCTGTACGACCAGCTCGATGCGCTTCGACGTCCGGGTGGATGCCACGCCGAACAGATCGCGGATGTGGATGAGGCCCAGGCCCCGCACCTCCATGTGGTGCCGCGTCAGGTCCGGGCAGCTGCCGATGACGATGGACTCGGCGCGGCGCCGGATCTCGACGGTGTCGTCGGCGACGAGCCGATGGCCGCGGCAGACGAGATCCAGGGCGCACTCGCTCTTGCCGATGCCGCTCTCCCCGGCCAGCAGGACGCCCAGGCCCAGGATGTCGAGCAGGACGCCGTGGATGATCTCGCGGACGGCCAGCCGGTCCTCGAGCAGGGCCGTGATCTTGCCGATGGCGGCCGCGGTCGGCACGGTCGTCCCGAGCAGCGGGAGGCCCGCACGATTCGCCTCGGTCACGACGTCCTCGGGGACGGCGGCGCCGCTGGTCACGAGGAGGCACGGCACGTTCTGCTCGAATGCCTTGGCGAGGGCGAACTGGCGCGCCACGGGCGGCAGCGACTCGAGGAAGCGGATCTCGCTGTCGCCGAAGATGAGCACGCGCCCGGGCTGGAGGTACTCGTGGAAGCCGGCCAGCGCGAGGCCGGTCTTCTGGATGTAGGGGCTCGTGATGCGGCGGTCGAGGCCCGCGGATCCGGCGAGCAGTTCCACCGGCAGGCCGATAGCCTCGGGGCGCGCGCCCAGCAGCCCTTCGACGGTGACGGCCGGAACCGTCGTCATCGGCGCACGCGCTAGAAGAGGACCTTCCGCTGGTTGGACGTCGGAATCTTCAGCTCTTCGCGGTACTTGGCGATGGTGCGCCGCGCGAGGATGAGGCCCTCGCGCTGGAGGATGCTGACGATCTTCGAGTCGCTGAGCGGCTTGCGGGGGTCCTCTCCCTCGATGATCTTCTTGATGCGGTTCTTGATCGTCACCGACGACACCGACTCGCCGTACGAGCTGCTGATGCCGCTGTGGAAGAAGAACTTCATCTCGTGCACGCCCTGCGGGGTGTGCATGTACTTGTTGGTGACGACCCGGCTGACGGTGGACTCGTGCATGCCGATGTCGTTGGCGACATCGCGCAGCACCAGCGGGCGCAGGTGCTCGATGCCGTGGTCCATGAAGTCCCGCTGGAAGCGGATGATGCTCGTCGCCACCTTGTGGATGGTCTTCTGGCGTTGCTCCACCGACTTGATGAGCCACAGCGCCGAGCGGAACTTGTCCTTCACGTAGGCGCGCGTCTCGTCGCTGTTCTCGGCGGCGCCCTTGTCCAGCAGGCGGCGGTACGTCGGGCTGATGCGCAGCTGCGGCAGGCCGTCCTCGTTCAGCACGGCGACGTACTCGTCCTCGACCTTCACGACGTAGACGTCGGGAATGACGTATTGCGACGGGCGCGGGTTGAAGCGGCTGCCCGGCTTCGGATCCAGCTGCTGGATGATCTCGATGTGGTGCTTCAGCTCCTCGAGCGACAGGTTCAGCCTCTTCGACAGCTCGGGGATCTGGTGGTTCTGCAGCAGCCGGAGGTGCTCGGTGACGATCTTCTCGGCGGGCGTGCCCTCGAGGCCCAGGTGCCGGACCTGCAGCGTGAGGCACTCCTGGAGGTCGCGCGCGGCCACGCCGATGGGGTCGAAGCCCTGGATGAGGCGCAGGACGTTCTCGACCTCGGCGACGGGCCACGGGCCCATGTTGGCGATCTCGTCCACGGACGCGACGAGGTAGCCGTCGTCGTCCAGGTTGCCGATGATGGCCTCGCCGATCTCACGGACCTGGTCGTCGTTGGTCTGCAGCGACAGCTGCCACTCCAGATGGTCGGTGAGCGAGCTGGAGGTCGAGAGGGTGTTCTCGATGGGGGGCAGCTCGCGCACCTCCTGCGGAGCGCGGGGCTTGTAGCTGTCCTCGAGATACTCCCCGAAGAAATACTCGTAATCCGCGTCGTCCCAGGTGTCGTTCTTGTTCTCGGGCTTGGGCGCCTCCGGCTCCTTTTCGGTGGCCGGCTGCACGTCGGCGGCCTGCAGGTCCTCGGTGGGGATCTCCTCGAGCAGGGGGTTCTCCACCACCTCCTGCGTCAGCAGGTCGGCCAGCTCGAGCGTCGACATCGGCAGCAGCTTGATCGCCTGCTGCAGCGAGGGCGTCAGGATGAGCTTCTGCGCCAGCTTGGTCTGGAGTCTCTGCGAAATGGCCATGCCGGAACCCTCTAAATACTAGTCCAGCCTGAAATCCTGCCCGAGATAAATCCGCCGGACCTCCTCGTCCCCGGCGAGGGCAGCCGGGGTGCCGTCGCGGAAGATGGCCCCGTCGGTCACGATGTAGGCCCGGTCGGTAATCCGCAGCGTCTCGCGCACGTTGTGGTCGGTGATGAGGACGCCAATTCCCCGTTCCTTCAGGTGGAAGATGATCTTCTGGATGTCGCTGACCGCAATCGGATCGATGCCGGCGAAAGGCTCGTCCAGGAGCATGAAGCGGGGCGACATCACCAGGGCTCGTGTGATCTCAGCCCGCCGGCGCTCGCCGCCCGAAAGGACGTAGGCCGGCGAGGCGGCCAGGGCCGTCAGCCCCAGCTCGGCCAGCAGGTTCCTGGCGCGCTCCCGCCGCTCGGCGGCGCCCAGGGGGAGCGTCTCGAGGATGGCCAGGAGGTTCTGCTCCACCGTGAGGCCCCGGAAGATGGACGGCTCCTGCGGGAGGTAGCCCAGACCCTTGCGCGCACGCACGTACATCGGGGCGTCCGTGATGTCGGCCCCGTCGAGCAGCACTCGTCCCGAGTCGGGCGCCGTGAGGCCGACCGCCATGTAGAAGGTGGTGGTCTTGCCGGCGCCGTTGGGACCGAGCAGGCCGACGACCTCTCCGGAGTTGACCTCGAGGCTGACGCCCTTGACCACCGTCCGACCGCCGTACGATTTCGTGAGTTCCTGGGTCCGGAGGCTGGACATCTACTGGTATGAATGGTCGATCCACACGGCGGCCGTTCCGTAGGAACGGCCGGGGCACGGTCCCCGAGCACGTTGCCTGGGCCTGTCGAAACGGTGGATACGCTCCATTAGTTGGGGGGCCTGGCGGCGCACTTGCCGCCGCGGGTCTCGGTGCGCACTTCCTCGTTGCCGTCGATGATGACTCTATCGGACGACCGGAAGAACGTCAAAGTGCGCCCGGCGGACTCGTTGCACTCGTCGATGAAGCGGCCGGGCGTGCCGGTGATCTCGTAGCGCTGATCGGCCGGGCGATACGTGAGCGCCGCGCCGGAGGCGCGGCGCTTGTCGAGCGCCACCTCCACGCTGCCCCGCGCGTCGAGCCGATCCAGCCGGTTCTCGTCGGCCGCGAGCAGCAGCTCGATGTGATCGGCGCGAAGGTCGCCCTGCTCGCCGTTGAACTGCGCGGCGGTGTCGTACACGGCGCGACGGCCCTCGTCGGCGTACCGGAACGTGCCGGCGCGCCCGATCGTGGGGGGCGTCCTGCCGGCCGGCTTCGCCTGATCGGATGCCAGGGCGAGCTGAGTCACGACCGCGCCGCTGGCGGTGAGGTCGCCGCGGGCCTCGTCGAGGGTGATCGAGTCGGCTTGCACCGTGGTGCTCCCCTGCCACAGTCGGGCGCTGCCGGTGTAGACCCCCTTCCGCGCCTGCTCGTCGTAGGTCATCGCGGCCGCGATGACATTGACAGGGTCCGACTCGCCGAGCAGTCCCGGGCGCCGCGCGGCCGTGACGCCCGGCTCCTGCTTCGCGGCCTGGAGGACGCTCCGGACGCTGCCCTTCGCCGCCATCCGGCGCGGCGAGAGCGTGATGTCGATGCTGTCGGCGTCGATGCGCACGGTTTCGTCGGCCACCGTGGGCGGCGTGTTGCCTTCCTTCCCGGCGAGGGCCAGGGTGCCGGCCGCGACGCGATACATCGCGTCGGCGCTGCCCGCGCGCAGCTGGCCGTCCTCGAAGCGGAAGCCGCCCGTGAAGCGTGCCTCGTTCAGGGTGCCCGTGGCCGGGTCCAGCCGCGCCTCGAGACGGCGGGCCCGGGCCACGCGCGCCGCGCCCTCCCGGGCGGCGGCCTCGCGGAACTCGACGCCCTCCTGGAACGTCATGGCCGTGAGGCCCTGCCCCGGCGCGCCGGTGCCATTCAGCTGTTGGGCGCGAATGGTCCTGGCCGGGGCATCCTTCGTTGCCGGCAACGTGACCACGACGTTCTCGCGGCTCGCCAGCGACTTCACCGATCCGTCGGTCTGGAGCAGGACGTCGATCCACTCGCCGGACAGGCGCTGGCCCGCGGACGATGGTGATCCCGCCAGGTCGATCGCGGACCGCCCGGCCAGCGTCGCCTGCTGCAGCGACCGGCCATCCTCCGCATAGTCGAGGTTGATGTCGCGCGCGCGCATGAGCCGCAAAGCGCCCATGCCCTCCCCGCCGGTGATGCGCGAGTTGCCGCGCAGCTCGATGGAATCCGGCTCGTCGCGATCCGGGAACAGGTAGACGGTGGACTCGTCAGCCTCCATGATCTGCCCCGCGCGCGTCATCCGGACCCCGCGCTCGAAGCGCAGATACCGTTCGCCGCGGGCCAGGCCCGCGGCGCCAGCCGCCACGTCCATGGGGCCCGCCCCGCCTTCGGGCGCAATGCGCACGACGGCCTGGTCCAGCAGCCAGAGGGTGTTGCGCTGCTGATCGAACGTGAACCCGATGCCCGCGCCGGCCATGCGCCCGCGCGTGAACTGCACGGGCCCCGGCGCCCGGACGATGCCCTCCGTGTCCGCGAAGCTGGCGGAACCCGCCGTGGCCACCAGCCCGTCACTGGCCTCGAGCCTCACGTCGCCGCTCATGTCGAACGTGGACTGATTGGCGCCGATCTTCGCCTCCCTGCCCGTGACGACGAAGTTCCGCCCGGCACGGTTGTCCACGGTGAGCTTCACGCCCAGGAGCGTGGTGTGCCCGTCCTCGTAGGTCACCTGGGATTCGCACTCGACGCGGAGGTCCTGCGTCGAGCCTTTGAGCTGTACGACATCGCAGCCCCGCGTCTCGACGGTGGCCCTGGGGTCGATCCGCTCGATGGGCGCCACGGGCACACGCGTCTCGCGCGGCCGCATGGCGAACAGGATGAACGCGGCGACGCCGATGCCGAAGAGCGCGATGCCCAGACGCAGGCGCTTCCGCCACATAGATGAGATCGATTGTACCAGCCGTGGGGGGACGCCGAGGACGCAGATGAGGCCGGGGCCGCAGATGGGCCGCAGATACCGCAGATGGCGCAGATGCCGCAGATGTCGCAGAGCCAGCCGGGGCCGCCGATGCCCACGGCCGGCGCAGACAGGGTCGTTCCCGGCCGGTACGGCGGCGAGCGCCGCTGGTCGGGCGTTGGACGCGAGGGGCCTCACGGCTTGTGAGCCCGCGTCTTCGACCGCACGAAGCGCCGGTAGTCGAGCGTGGAACCGCCGAAATTCAGCAGCAGGGCGACCTGGTGGCCCGTCGTGGCCTGGTAGTTCAGGACCTGGGCTTCCTCGCCTGGCCCCGTGATGGCTCGCGCCTTCACTTCGACGATGACCGCCTGGTAGCAGACGAAGTCAATGCGATAGTGCCCGCGGAGGTGGTGGCCTTTGTAATCCACGCCGCACGCGACTTCGGAGTCGAAAGGGATGGACCGAAGGCCGAACTCGATGGCGAGTGCGTCGCGGTAGAAGACCTCGAGGAAGCCGCACCCAAGCGTGCGGTGGACTGCCATCGCGGCTCCAATGATGGAGAAGGTGCGGGTGTCGCCGCTGCTCGGAAGCTCGTCCTGCATGGCGACCACAGCAGCAAGGCGTGATCCGTTCCTCCGTCCAGGCGCAGGCGTGCGAAAGCCCCAGGGCCGTCAGTCACTGACATCGCCTGCATTCTGACGCGTGCCGCACCACCGAGCAGGACCTGCCAGCGTCGGCCGCACCGGAGCGCGCAGGAACTGCGGACACCGGGCCCCGCCGGTCCTTCGCGTTTGTGGCCTTCCCCGCCCATCTGCGCATCTGCGGCCGACTGGCGTCCATCTGCGTCCATCTGCGGCCGATCTGCGGCTACAATCCCTCTGTGTCAGCCCTTCGCGAGCGGTTTCACTCCCTTCATCGCCTGATTGGCAACACGCCGCTCCTGGGCATCGATGTCCGGTATCGGGGCCGCCCGCGGCGCATCTTCGCCAAGCACGAGTCGCTCAACCTCACCGGGAGCATCAAGGACCGGATGGCGCTCTTCGTGCTCGAGCAGGCGTACCAGGAGGGCCAGATCTCGCCCGGCGACCGCATCGCCGAGGCGACCAGCGGCAACACGGGTATCTCGTTCGCGGCACTCGGCCGGACGCTCGGTCATCCGGTCACCATCTTCATGCCCGACTGGATGAGCGCCGAGCGGATGTCGCTCATCGCCAGTCTCGGCGCCGAGATCGCGCCGGTCAGTCATGCGCAGGGCGGCTTTGTCGGCAGCATCGCGCAGGCCGATGCCCTGGGCGCGCGGGATCCGCACGTGTTCCTCCCCCACCAGTTCTCGAACGAGGCCAACGTTCGTGCACACATGCAGACGACCGGACAGGAAATCTGGGTGCAGCTGGCCGGCGCAGGCCTGACCCCCGATGCCTTCATCGCGGGCGTGGGAACCGGGGGAACCGTGATGGGCGTGGGGCGGTACCTGAAGTCGTGCCGACCCTCGGTACGGGTCCACCCGCTCGAGCCCGCGGAGTCGCCAACGCTGTCCACCGGCCACAAGGTCGGCCGGCATCGCATCCAGGGGATCTCGGACGAGTTCGTCCCGCCCATCGTGAAACTCGACGAGCTCGACGAGGTGATGGCGGTTCACGATGGCGACGCCATCCTCATGGCGCAGGCACTCGCCCGGCACGGCCTTGCCGTGGGCATCTCGTCCGGTGCGAACTTCGTCGGCGCGCTCAAGGTACAGAACGAACTGGGCGACGATGCGGTCGTGGTGACGGTGTTTGCCGACAGCAACAAGAAGTACCTGAGCACCGACCTGCTCAGAACCGAGCCCGTGCGCGACGACTACGAGTCGCCGCACGTGGATGTCCTCGGCTACACCGCCCTGTCGCGCACGTGCGTGTTCTGCGCGCGCTGAGCCAGCCGGCGTGCGCCATTCGCGCTCACGTGCGGGCCCGAGCCCTGCTCCTCCGCGTCCGCTGCGTCATCAGCGCCATCTGCGGCCCCACGTCAGCTTCGCTGCGTCATCGGCGTCGAGGCCCTCCGTGTTACCGGAAGTCCTCGACCCTGAGTTCGAGGTACCTCTCGCCCCTGAACTCGTTTTCCTCGAGGGTATAGGCGAGCTCCACGCCGGTCCGCTGCGTGGCCAGGGCCTCCTCGCGCTCGGCGGCGTTCCAGTGGATACCGCGCAGCAGGCGGCCGTCCTGCCTGAAGGTCATCTTCAGGTGGCGCTCCTTGAGGCGCCTGGGACCATCCACGACCTCGACCGGCCCCGTGAAGAACTTCGGGCGCGGGTTGGCCGGGCCAAAGGGGGCCAGCGACGCCAGCTCGGCCACCACGCGGTCCGAGATGGCGCCGAAGGAGAGTGGTCCGTCGAGCCAGAGGCGTGGGCGCAGGTCATCGGGCTCGAGTCGATTGTCCGCGTGAGCGTTGACCGCCTGGCGGAGCTCGCGGATCCGCGATGCCTCGATCTGCAGGCCCGCGGCCTGCGTGTGGCCGCCAAAGCGCGACATCAGGGGCGCGCACGACTCGAGGGCGGCCAGCATGTCGAAGCCGGGAATGCTGCGGCACGACCCGTGCGCGACGCCGTCCTCGATGGACAGCACGATGGCGGGCCGGTAGAAGGCGTCTACCAGCTTCGAGGCGACGATGCCGATGACGCCGCGATGCCAGCCTTCGCCGGCGACCACCAGCACACTGCGCGCGCCGACCTCCGGATCGGTCTCGACGATCTTCCGCGCCTTCGAGACGATGTCCTGCTCCTCGGTTCGACGGCGGGTGTTCTCCAGCTCCAGCTGCCCGGCCAGGGCGCGCGCCTCGGCCGCCATGCCCTCGTCTGACGCGAGCAGCAGGCGGGCCGCGATGTCCGGCGTGCTCATGCGGCCGGCCGCGTTGATGCGCGGCGCCAGCATGAACGAGATGTGGTAGCTGTCGATGGTCTTGCCCGCGAGGCTGCTGGCCTCCAGCAAGGCCCGCAGTCCAACCTTGTGCGGGCCCTTCGAGAGCATCTCGAGGCCCAGCTTGGCGATGACCCGGTTCTCGCCGACGAGCGGCACCACGTCGGCGAGCGTGCCGATGGCCGCGACCTTCACGAAGCCCGGCACCCACGCGGCGCGGCCCGCCCGCGTGCACAGCGCCTGGACCAGCTTGAGCGCCACGCCGACCCCGGCGAGGTTCTTGTCGGGGTACCCACAGTCGTGCCGCTTGGGGTTGACCACCGCCACCGCGTCGGGCAGCTCATCGTCCGGCTCGTGGTGGTCGGTGATGATGAGGTCGATGTCGAGCGCGCGGGCACGCCGCGCGGCCTCGGCGCCCCGGATGCCGCAATCCACCGAGACCACCAGCTGCACGCCCTCGGCCTTGAGGCGATCGAAGGTGGCGGGCTGCAGGCCGTAGCCGTCGCGCAGCCGCTCGGGCACGAAGTGCACGACGTCGCCGCCGAGCAGTTCCAGGGTGCGGCGCAGGATGACGGTGGACGTGATGCCGTCCACGTCGTAGTCTCCGTGCACGGCAATGCGCTCGCGCTGCGCGATGGCGCGCTCGAGCCGTACGACGGCGCGCTCCATGTCGGCCAGGCGGAACGGATCCAGCAGCTGATCCAGCGAGGGCGAGAGGAACCGCCTCGCTTCGTCCAGGTCGTGCAGGCCTCGGATGGCCAGCAGCCGAGCGGTGACCGACGAGACGCCCAGCTCCCGGGCGAGGACGTCCGCCGTCGCGGGCTCGCACGCGTGGGTTTCCCAGATGCGCGGGATCACGCGGGGTTCTCGATGCCGACCTGGCCCATGGCGCGGAACTTCCGGTAGCGCGCCTCCAGCCGGGTGTCGGTGTCCATGGCCGACACCTGCTGGAGGGCGCGGTCGAGGGCCACGTCGAGCAGGGCCGCTGCCTGCTTGGGGTCGGTGTGCGCCCCGCCGACGGGTTCCGAGACGATCTCGTCGATCACGCCGAGCGCCAGCAGGTCCGGGGCGGTGATCCTGAGCGCCTCGGCCGCCTCGACTTTCCGGTTGGCGTCGCGCCACAGGATGGCGGCACACCCTTCCGGCGGGATGACGCTGTAGATGGCGAACTCGTGCATCAGCACGCGATCGCCCACGGCGATGCCCAGCGCACCACCGCTGCCGCCTTCGCCGTGCACCACGACAACGACGGGAACCTCGAGCATGGCCATCTCGCGCAGGTTGAGCGCGATGGCTTCGGCCACGCCGCGCTCCTCCGACTCGATGCCGGGATAGGCTGCCGGCGTGTCCACGAAGCAGACGATGGGACGCGCGAACTTCTCGGCCAGCGTCATCAGCCGGAGGGCCTTCCGGTACCCCTCGGGCCTGGCGTAGCCGAAGTTCCGGAAGATCTTCTGCTTGGTATCGCTGCCCTTCTGGTGCCCGACGACGAGGACCGGTCTGCCCTTGTAGTCGGCCATGCCGGCCACGATGGCGTGATCGTCGGCGAAGCGCCGGTCGCCGTGCAGCTCGACGAAGTCGGTGAACAGCCGCTCGACATAGTCCAGCGTCGTGGGGCGCGCGGGGTGCCGCGCGACCAGCACGCGCTGCCAGGCGGTGAGGTTCTTGTAGAGCTCCCCGCGAATCGAGTCGATCCGCGCCTCGAGGCGCGCAATCTCCCGATTGCGTTCCTGCGTGGTGGGCAGCATCGAGAGCGCCTCGATCTCCTTCAGCAGGATGCCGATGGGTTCTTCGAATTCGAGGAGATCAGCCATGGTGAGACTAGTGAACCTCCACCGTGCCCTGGCCGCAGAGCTGCTCGACCGCGGTGACGAACTGCTCCGAGGGGCGGACGCGGATGGACGGGTTGATGTCCATGCGCACGACCGTGTGCTCCGCGCCGCCGTTGACGACGACCTCGATGGCGAGCGGCCGGTCCCCGCGGAAGGCGGCGACCAGGTCCCACAGCTGGCTTATGGTCTCACGCGGGATGCCGGCCTTCAAACGGATCCGGACACCGCGGGACAGCCGCTCCCGGAGCTGGGCCAGGGGGAGCGCCTCCGTGGCCTGCAGCCGGGCCGACTCCTCGTCGCGCTCGAACTTGCCGCGCACCAGCAGCAGGGCGCCGTTCTCGCACGCGGCACGGTACTTCGCGTAGGTCTCGGGGAAGACCACCACCTCGACGCTGCCCTGGTGATCCTCGAGCGAGAAGACGCACATCGGGTCGCCCTTCTTGGTCTTGAGAGGGCGCAGGCCCGAGACGATGCCGCCGACGTGGACATCGTCCACGAGCAGCCGTCCGGGCGAGCCGTCGGTGGAGGGCGGCAGATCCCCCAGCGTGAGGTCCCCGACGGTGCGGGCCCCGAAGGCGCGCAGGTCGTCGGCGTGCCGGTCGATCGGATGGCCGCTCAGGTAGAGCCCGAGCGCCTCCTTCTCGTAGCCGAGCAGCTCCATCTCGGTCCACGGCCGCGAGTCCGGCAGCTTGATGATGGACACCCCGCCGGCTTCCTCGTCGCCGCCGAAGAGCGAGTGCTGGCCGAGGTCGCGATCCCGCTGGGTGCGGCTGCCATGCTCGATGGCGCTGTCCACGGCGCCGAGGAGCGTGGCGCGCCCGGCCGTGAGCGGGATGCTGTGCGGGATGAGGGTGTCGCACGCGCCCGACTTCACCAGCGCCTCGAGCACCCGCTTGTTGACGAGGCGCAGGTCCAGCGACTCGCACAGCTGGTGGAGCGACGTGATGCGCCCCGTGGCGGCGCGGACGTCCAGGACCGAGCGGATGGCGCCCTCCCCCAGACCCTTGATGGCGGTGAGCCCGAACCGCACGCCCTCGGGGACCACCGCGAAGTGCAGCTGGCTCTCGTTGATGTCGGGCGGCAGGACCTGGATGCCGCGGTCCCGGCACTCGCCGATGTACAGCGCCAGCTTGTCCGTGTTGGCGGCCTCGATGGTCAGCAGCGCCGCGGCGAAGTGCCTCGGGTAGTTCGCCTTGAGATAGGCGGTCTGGTACGCGAGGTACGCGTACGCCGTCGAGTGCGACTTGTTGAAGCCGTACCCGGCGAAGTACTCCATCAGGTCGAAGATCTTGGTGGCCTTCTTCTCGCTGATGCCCTTCGCGCGCGCCCCCTCCATGAAGGCCTCGCGCTGCTTCGCCATGACCTTGGGGTCCTTCTTCCCCATCGCCTTGCGGAGCACGTCGGACTGGCCGAGCGAGAAGCCGGCGAGCACCGAGGCGATGCGCATCACCTGTTCCTGGTAGGCGATGACGCCGTAGGTGTCGGCGAGGATGGGCTCGAGCTGCGGGAGCTCGTACTTCACCTCGCTCCGGCCGGCCTTGCGCGCGATGAAGTCCTCCACCATGCCGCTCTTGAGCGGGCCGGGGCGATAGAGCGCGTTCATGGCGATGAGGTCGTCGAGGCGCTGCGGCCGGGCCTTCCGCAGGATCTCGCGCATGCCCGAGCTCTCGAACTGGAAGATGCCGTAGGTCTGGCCGTCCACGAAGAGCTGGTAGGTCTTCGCGTCGTCCAGGGGAATCGCGTCGATGTCGAGGTCGACACCCTCGGTGCGCCTGATCTCGGCCAGAGCGTCCTGGATGAGCGTGAGGGTGCTCAGCCCCAGGAAGTCCATCTTCAGGAGGCCGACGCGCTCGACCTCCTTCATGGCCCACTGGGTCGTGATTTCGTCGCGGTTGCTCTTGTAGAGCGGCGCGTAGTCGGAGATGGGGCCGGGCGCGATGACCACGCCCGCCGCATGGACGCCCGCGTTGCGCGACATGCCCTCGAGGCGCTGCCCCATCTCGAGCACGTCCCTGACGCGCGGGTCCTGGTCGCGCATCTGCTTGAGCACCGGGTTCTCGGCCAGCGCCTTCTCGAGCGTCATGTCGAGCGCCGCCGGGATCTGCTTGGCGACGCGGTCCACCTCGGCGTACGGCATGTCCATGGCGCGGCCCACGTCGCGCACCACGGCCTTGGCCTTCATCGTGCCGAAGGTGATGATCTGCGAGACGTTCTCGCGCCCGTACTTGCGGGTGACGTACTCGATGACCTCGCCGCGCCGGCGCTCGCAGAAATCCACGTCGATGTCGGGCAGCGACACGCGCTCGGGGTTCAGGAAGCGCTCGAAGAGCAGGTCGTAGTGGAGCGGATCGACGTCGGTGATGCGCAGGCACCACGCGACCAGGCTCCCGGCCGCCGAGCCGCGACCCGGGCCCACCGGGATGCCGTGCTCGCGCGCGTAGCGGATGAAGTCCCAGACGATCAGGAAATAGCCCGGGTACCCCATCTTCTCGATCATCGCGATCTCGTACGTGAGGCGCTCCTCGTACTCCGCGATGGTATGGCGCAGCTTGCCCTCGGCCTCGAGCTGGCGCAGGCGCTCCAGGCGCTGGGCGAAGCCCAGCCGCGCCTGGTGCTCGAAGTAGCCCTCGAGCGTGAAGCCCTCGGGCACGTCGAACTTCGGCAGGTGGTTCTCGCCGCTCGGGATGGTGACATCGCACCGCTCGGCGATGAGCAGCGTGTTGGCCATCGCCTCGGGGTAGTCGCCGAATACCTGCGCCATCTGCTCGGCCGACTTCAGGAAGAACTGGTCGCCGTGATAGCGCAGCCGGTGCTCGTCGTTCACGCCCTTGCCCGTGCCGATGCACAGCAGGATGTCGTGCGGCTTGTGATCGCCGTGCTTCAGGTAGTGCACGTCGTTGGTGCACACCAGCGGCATCCCCAGGTCGCGCGCGATGGGCAGCAGGCCGTTGTTGACGATGCGCTGCTCGTCGATGCCCTGGTACTGCATCTCGAGGAAGAAGTTCCCCTTGCCGAGGATGTCCTGGAAGGCCGACGCGGCGGCGATGGCCTTGTGCGGATTGGGCCCGCGCACCTCGGTGGCGACCTCGCCCTTCAGGCAGCTGCTGAGGCCGATGAGGCCCTGCGCGTGCTGGGCGAGCAGATCCTTGTCGATGCGGGGCTTGTAGTAGAACCCCTCGGTGTAGCCGGCGGAGACGAGCTTGATCAGGTTCCTGAAGCCGACCGCGCTCTCGGCCAGCAGCACCAGGTGGTTGGCCGTCTCCCCCGCCGTGCCGTTCTTGTCGAAGCGGCTGCCGGGCGCGACGTAGACCTCGCACCCGAGAATGGGGTTGATGCCGCGCTTGCGCGCGGCGTCGTGGAACACCACCGACGAGAACATGTTCCCGTGCTCGGTGACGGCCACCGACTTCTGGCCGAGCTTCTGGACCTGGTCGAGCAGCTCGTCGATGCGGCAGGCGCCGTCGAGCAGCGAGTACTCCGTGTGGAGGTGCAGGTGGACGAAATCCGGCATGGCTTACGACGACTGGTTCTGAGGATCTCGGGTTCTGGAGTTCTGAGGTTCTCTGGTTCTGAAGTTCTCTGGTTCTCCGAACCTCCGAACCTCCGAACCTCCGAACTCCAGAACCTCCGAACTCCAGAACCTCAGAACCCCCGAACCCCCGAACCCTGTTTCTGCTATTCCCACTCAATCGTGCTGGGCGGCTTCGAGCTGATGTCGTACACCACCCGGTTGATGCCCTTCACCTCGTTGACGATGCGCGACGAGATGGTGGCGAGCAGATCGTGCGGCAGGCGCGCCCAGTCGGCCGTCATGCCGTCCAGGCTCTCCACGGCGCGAATAGCCACGGTGAACTCGTAGGTCCGGGCATCGCCCATGACGCCGACGCTCTGGACCGGCAGCAGCACGGCAAAGCTCTGCCAGAGCCGCTCGTACCAGCCGGCGCCGCGCACCTCGTTCGCGACGATGGCGTCGGCCTTCTGCAGGAGCGCCAGACGCTCGCGCGTGAGCTCGCCGATGACACGGACCGCCAGCCCGGGACCCGGGAAGGGCTGGCGAACCAGGAACTCCTTGTCGATGCCGAGGTCGCGGCCGACGGCGCGAACCTCGTCCTTGAACAGCTCGCGCAGCGGCTCGACCAGCGTGAAGCGCATCCGCTCCGGCAGGCCGCCTACGTTGTGGTGGCTCTTGATGGTGGCCGAAGGTCCGCGGACCGAGACCGACTCGATGACGTCCGGATAGAGCGTGCCCTGGGCGAGGAAGTCGAAATGACCGAGCTTCCTTGCCTCCTCCTCGAACACGTCGATGAACGTCGCGCCGATGACCTTGCGCTTCTGCTCCGGATCGGTGACGCCGGTCAGCCGCCCGAGAAACGCCGCGGACGCGTCCACGAAATTCACCGGCAGCCGCAGCTTCTTGTAGCGCTCGATCACCTGCCTGGCCTCGTTGAGCCGAAGCAGGCCGTTGTCCACGAAGATGCACTCGAGCTTGTCCCCGATCGCGGCGTGGATGAGCGTGGCGGCCACCGTGGAGTCCACGCCGCCCGAGAGCGCGCACACCACACGGCCGTTTCCCACCTGTTCCCGGATGCGCGCCGTGGACTCGTCGATGAACGACTTGATCGTCCAGTCTCCCGAGCAGCCACAGACGCCAAAGGCGAAGTTGCGGAGGATCTCGGTGCCCTGTTCGGTGTGGGCCACCTCGGGATGGAAGAGCAGCGCGTAGTAGCCGCGGTCCGGGGCCTCCATGGCCGCGACCGGCGCGTTGGCGCTGGTCGCGGTCACCTGGAAGCCCGGCGGCGCCGCGGCCACGAAGTCGCCATGGCTGGCCCAGACGCGAAGCTCGCCGGGCACCGCCTGCAGCATCCGCGCGTCGTCGTGCTCGCGGTGGATGACCGCGTGCCCGAACTCGCGGTGCGGCGCGCTGCCCACCGTGCCACCCAGCATGTCGGTCATCAGCTGCATGCCGTAGCAGATGCCCAGCGTCGGCAGGCCCAGGTGCAGCACCTGCGGGTCCGGGCGCGGCGCGCCCTCTTCGCGAACGCTGCTCGGCCCGCCCGAGAGGATGATGCCTCGGGGACGCTTCGCGCGAATGGCGCCAATCGGCGTGTTGAACGGCAGGATCTCGGAGTACACGGACAGCTCGCGCAGGCGGCGCGCGATGAGCTGCGTGAACTGCGACCCGAAATCGAGAACGAGGATGGTGTCGTGTGCCACGGAGCGTCGAGGTAAGGACGCTATTATAACTGGCGATGCTCCTGTTCCTGGCCGCGCTGGCGCAGGCCGCGGCGGCCACGCTCTCCACGCTGGACCTGCGCTGGCTCGTGGCCTTCGACGCGCCACCGTCGGCCGCGCCGGCGTACGATGCCGGCGCCGCCTATGTGCCGCTGCGCACCGGAGCGGTGGCGGCCGTCGACCTCGAACGCGGCACCGTCCTTTGGCGCCGCGAGCTCGCCACGGCCATTGCGCCAGCCACCGGCGATGGCCTCGTGTTCCTCGCGGCCGACGGGCGCCTGGAAGCCGTGGCGTCGTCGAACGGGGCCACCCGGTGGCGGACCTCGCTTCCCGGGCGCCTGGTGACGGTCACGTGGGACACCGGCTGGCTGCTCTGCTCGACCGAGGACGGGGACTTGGCGGCGCTCCGCGCCAGTGATGGCCAGCTCGTCTGGCGCACCACGCTCGGCAAGGCGCTCGTCGTGCCGCCGGCGGCGGCGCTGGACCGGGTGTACCTGGCCCTCGACGGCGCCGAGGTCGTGTCACTCGCCCTTGCGACGGGCGCGCGGGGCTGGTCGCGCACGCTGTCGGGACGGATCACCGGCGTCTCCGCCGTCGATCGGCAGCTGATCGTGGGCACGACCGATAATGCAGTCTTCAGCCTTGATCTCGACAGCGGCCGGCAGCGCTGGCGATGGCGCGTCGGGGCCGACGCGTCGGGTCCGGCCAGCAGCGACGACCGCCACATCTACTTCGTGGCCCGCGACAACGTCCTGCGCGCCGTGGCCCGAGGGGGCGGCAGCCTGCGCTGGACCGCCGATTTGCCGTCGCGGCCCTTGGGGGGGCCGCAGGTGTTCCAGGGCGCCGTGTTCGTGTCGTTGGCCACGAGCATCGCCGCGTTCGATCCCGTCACGGGCAAGCCGCTCGGGTCGATACCCGCGTCGGGCGAGCTCAGCACGGCGCCGCACGTGCGGACCGGACCGCGGCCGACCGGTGCGCGCCTGGTCGCGATGACGCGCGATGGGCGCCTCCAGGGGTTCGGCGAGCGCTTCGAAGCACCGCCCGCCGCCCTCGACGCGCTCCCGGGCGTGGCCGTCCCGCCCGAGGAGCCATAAGGGCCGCGCAGCCGGGATCCAAGGCCCGACCGCTTCTCACCTCTCCCGTTTCACCGTCTCATGGAGCCGCAGGTACGCCGCGGCACCCGTCAGGCTGATGTACTGGAACACCAGGCCGCGCAGCAGCCACGCGATCACCTGGAGGGGCAGCGCCGCCAGCCCGACGAAGGGCACGAAGGCGATGAGGCCGAGGGCGGCTGTTGCCAGCACGGACGCCGCGGTCGTCAGCACCATCAGCGCGAGGATGGCGCCCAGCACGCCCAGGATGGCCCGCGTCTCCGCCACCAGCAGTTGCGCGACCCTGGAGAGGGCGTCGCGCACGGGGCAGCCATCGGCGGCCACCACGATTTGCGTCAGGAGGTACAGGAAGTTCACCAGCGTGATCAATCCGATCAACCAGAGGGACGCCAGCGTCACCGCCATCGGCCCCTCGAACACGTCGGCCAGGGGCGGCCCGAGCACGATCAGCCCGTAGGCGCCCAGCGTGAGCGCATAGGCCACGGCCAGCCCGGCCACCAGCACGAGGTACCGGCCGAATATCCGGCGGCCGCCGGCCGTGAACCGATCAACGGAGAAGCGCGAGGCTCGGGCCAGTGCCGCGAGGTGCAACGGCGGGTGCTCGATGGCGCCGGCGGCGCGCTCCCCCGCCACGAGCACCGTCAGCGTCCCGGCCTTGACGGCCACCATGAATACCGAGCCGCCACCCGCGATGAGGCCGAGCGCGCCGAGGAACGCGGCCAGGGCGACGGGCTGGGCCAGCAGGGCGCCGATGAGCGCCGGCACGATCTCCCGATACCCGAGTCGCCACAGGTCGGACGGTTCCGCGCCAGCGAGCAGCATGACCAGCACGGCGCCGCCTGCGATGGGCACGGCCAGGAGCGCCTTGAAGAACGTGTCGGCCACGAACTGGACGACCACGACGGGCCAGTTGGCCGCGGTGACAAGGGCGCCCCGCTTGAGCAACAGCTTGAGCGCGCGTGGCTGGTCCATGAATCGGTGAGCGCTCCATGTTACCCCGATACAATGGCGTCACCCGATGCGGCGATCCTCCTACGTGAGCCGATCCGCCACGCGCCTGGCGGCGGGCGGTCTCGTCATGGTGCTCGGCCTGTGGCTGGGTGGACACGCGCTCGAACGGCACCGATTCGGCGCCGACGAGACCGCGACCCGCGCGCGGGTCGCGACGGCCGTCGAGGCGACGGTTCGCCGGATCGAAAGCCGGCTGCAGGCCGTTGTCGACCGGACCACGGTCGACCTCGACGACCTGGAACTCGCTGCGCAGGGCGAGGCCTCGGCGGAGCGACGGCTGTTCGAGGCCCTGCTGGCCGCCACACGCGACGCGCCCGCGGAGGTGGCGGCCTCGCTGCATGGGGTCACGGCTCATCCAGTGGCATGGACCGGGAGACCCGTGGAGCTGCCCGATGCGCGCGTCCTGGGCCCCGCCGCCGTCTTCCTCGCCCCGGACGCGCAGGGACTCCGGATCGTGCGCGTGCAGCCCCTGTTCGACACCGCCGAACCAGCCCGACGTGCGGGCGCACTCGTCCTCCAGGCGCCGCTGGCGCAGGCGGATCGTACCGGCCGGGCCGATGACTATGTCCTGCCGACCGGCCTGGTGGGCGTGGCGGTGCGGCCGCACTTCGAAGGCGGCGGCGAGGCCGCGCCGGACGAGTTCTCGCTGCGCTCCGCCTCCGGTGAGCCGTTGGCGTCCGTCAGCGTGCCCTCCGCTTCTCTCGGTCGCGCGAGGCTGTCGCTCCGCCGTGGTGTCCGGGCGACGCTGCTGGCCGCCGTGGCGATCATCCTGTTGCTCGGGACCGGGCCGCTGCTCGACTGGCGGCGCCGCGCCCGTGCCGCGGGCCCCGTGGCGGGGGCAACGCTCGCCGTGGCGCTGCTGCTCGCGACGGCCCACTGGCTCTTCGGCAAGTCCATCGACCTTGGCGGACTGGCCGCCGCGCCGCTCGTGCCGTCGGACACGCGGGTGGGGCACCGGCTGCTCGCGTTCTTCGCGTCCCCGCTGCACTTCCTCGCCACCAGCCTGCTGGTGGGCGGGTTCGTGGGCCTGGGCGTGTCCACGCTGGACCGCTGGTGGCAGGCGCACCGCCGGCCGGGCCGAACCACCGAGCCCACACCCGCGCGGGTGACGGCGTTCCTGGCGAGTCAGGTGCTGGCCGGCGCCCTCGTCGCGGCGCTCGTGGTGGGCTACGAAGCGTTCATCCGTCACGGCGTGGCCCGGACGCCGATCGACATCCTGCACTACGGCCTGCGGCCCTGGGACTGGGCGCGCCTGGCCGTCCTCAGCGGTGTCATCGCGCTCAACGTGTCGGTCGTGGCGCTCGGTGTCAGCGTGCTGCGGCTGGCGCGCCCGCCGTGGGCCCGCGGCGCCACGTCCGCGCCCGCCCTGCGGCTGCTCACCGCGGCCGCGTGGTTCGTCGTCCCCTTCGCCGTGGTGGCACCGGGCCTGGCGGCGTACTGGGCCCCGACGCTTCCTGCACTCCTGGCCCTGGGCTTCATCGGTGCGGTCGCATGGCGCATCGGCCGTATCCGGGCCCGGCTCCGGCATGCCTCACAGGCCGGACGGCTGCTGGCGGCGGTCCTGGCCCTGGTGCTGCCGTCGCTGGCGTTCCATCCGTCGATGGTCGATGCAGCCGCGCGCGCCAGGCGCGGCGTCGTCGAGACGATCTACGCGCCCGAGGTCCTCGAGCAGCGGCGGACGCTGCAGGCGCGGCTCGCCGAGGCCCTGGCCAACATCGACCAGATCCAGGGACTCGAGGACCTGGTCCGCGCCGCCGATCCCATGCCCCCCGGGGCGCCGCCGGTGGACGCCGCATTCCGCGTCTGGTCGGAGACCGTGCTCGCCCGCCGCCGGCTCACGTCGAGCGTCGAGCTCTACAACGCCGCCGGCGTCCTGGTCAGCCGCTTCGCGCTGAAGCTGCCTGACATCACCGGCGCCCAGACGGCCGCCGAGGGGAGCTGCGAGTGGGACATCTTCGAGGAGGTCTCACCGTTCTTCGCCGAGGAGCGCCGGCTGCTGCACGCCGGCCGCGGCATCTGCGTGAGCGATCCGGGCGGGCGTCGCCGCCTGGTCGGCCAGGTGGTCGTGCACCTGATGCTCGACTACGGCAACCTCTCGTTCGTGTCGGCGCAGAGCCCGTATGTGGCGCTGTTGCGGTCGGGGTTCACCGAGCCCGCCCCGCCGCCCAGGACCGCGGTGACCTTCGCGGTGTACGGCTGGAGCCGCAAGGTGCTCTACGCATCGCAGGCGCGCGCCTGGCCGCTCGGCGAGGAGGCCTTCCGCCGCGCATCGGCGGGCCGGGTGCCGTTCTGGACGGCGCTGACGCACGATGGCCGTGCCGCCGAGGGCTACGTGCTGAACGACCGCGGCGGGATCTACGTGCTGAGCACGTGGACCGATACCGGATTCGGCCACCTCGTCGTGATGGCGGAGCTCGTGTCGCTCGCCTTCCTGGCGTTCGTCACGGCGGTCCTGGCGGCCACGCTGTACGGCACCGTGGCGGCGCGGACGCCCACGTCGGGTCGGGCTCTGATGCGCGAGGTCAGGGCGAGCTTCTACCGCAAGCTGTTCCTCGCGTTCGTCGCGGCCGCCGTCGTGCCCGTCGTGGCGCTGGCCTTCGTCGCGCGGGCCTACTTCGCCGCCCTGATGTTCGCCGACATCGAGATGGAGGCCACCCGCACCGCGGGCGTGGCCAGCCGGGTGGTCGAAGACTTCAGCAGCCTGCAGGTGCGGGGCCTGGCGGCCCTCCCCGTCATCGACGACAACATCGTCGTCTGGCTGAGCCGCGTCATCGCCGAGGACGTGAACATCTTCGAGGGACCAGGGCTGGTGGCCTCGAGCGAGCGCAATCTCTTCGCCTCGGGCCTGCTGTCGACCCGCACGCCCGGCGAGGCGTACCGCGCCATCCTGCTCGACGGGCGTCCGTCGTTCGTGGGCCGCGAAGCGGTGGGCCCGGTGGAGTACCTGGTGGCAGCGGCGCCGGTGCGAATCCAGGCCCGCGACGCCCTCCTGATGGTGCCCCTCACGTCGCGCCAGAAGGAGATCGAGGGCCAGATCGAGGAACTGGATCGACGCGTCCTGCTGGCGGCACTGCTCTTCATCATGCTGGGCGCCGGTATCGGCTACTCCATGGCCGAGCGCATCGCGGACCCGGTGAATCGCCTGATGCGCGCCACCCGGCGCATCGCCCGCGGTGACCTCGATGCCCATGTGGTGGCGACATCGAACGACGAGCTCCGTCGGCTCGTCGAGGCGTTCAACAGCATGGCCGAAGACCTGCGGCGTCAGCGCGCCGAGCTCGAGCGCACGAACCGGCTCGCGGCCTGGGCCGACATGGCGCGGCAGGTGGCGCACGACATCAAGAACCCCCTGACGCCCATCCAGCTGAACGCCGAGCACCTGGCGCGGGTGCACGCGGACCGGGGACGGCCGCTCGGCCCCGTGGTCGACGACTGCATCGCCAGCATCCTCGGGCAGGTGCGGCTGCTCCGACAGATTTCGGCCGAGTTCTCGAGCTTTGCCTCGTCGCCACAGCCGCGCCCGCAGCCCCAGGACTTGGCGGCGCTCGTCAACGAGATTGTCGAGCCATATCGTGCGGGACTGGCCGGGCGGGTGCGCGTCGAGGTCGACCTGGGTCCGGGGCTGCCCGCCGTTCGCATCGATCGGCTCCTGGTGAGCCGCGCGCTCACCAACGTGATCGAGAACGCGCTGCACGCGATGCCGAATGGTGGCCGCCTGCGGTTCACCACGCCACCGGCCGCGCATCCTGGCGTCGTGCACCTGAGCGTGGAGGACACGGGCGTCGGCATGGACGCGCAGGCGTTGGGACGGATCTTCGAGCCCTACTTCTCGACCAAGGCCACGGGCACGGGGCTGGGCCTCACGATTGCGAAGCGCAACGTCGAGGCCTCGGGAGGACGAATCGCGGTCGAGTCCACGCCCGGCGCGGGCACGACCGTGACCATGGCGCTCCCGGTGGCGTAGGCCGGACCGTCAGGCCCTCGGCCGGGGCTCGGCTGCGTGATGGGCCCGCAGCCGGCTCATGGCCATGCCGACGAACGCAGATGCGAGGTAGGCGTACGACATCAGCAGGAGCACCTCGTGCGGCCGGCTGGCCACGGCCGCGATGATCGCGGCCAGTGCGATGAGGCCGCGATAACTGCGCTTGGTGCCCAGGTCCAGGGACTTGAAGCTGCGGAAGCGAATGGTGCTGACCATGAGGAGCGCCGGGACGAGGACGACGGCGAGCGCGGGCAGCGCCTGCTGGTAGGTCTGCATGCCGCCCGGGAAATAGAACACCGTCGCCGCCGGAATGGCCGCGGCCGCCGGGCTGGGCATGCCGACGAAGTAGCGCTTATCGGTGTGCGCCTGGATGTTGAACCGGGCGAGGCGGAGCGCCGCGGCCGTCACGAACAGGAACCCGATCGCCCACCCGAGCCGGCCGAGCGGTGCCAGACCCCACTGAAACGCGAGGATGGCCGGGGCCATGCCGAAGGAAATGAGATCCGCCAGCGAGTCCAGCTGGAGGCCGAACTCGCTGGTCGTGCCCGTCATGCGCGCGATGCGCCCGTCCAGCATGTCGAGCACGATGGCGATGCCGATGAACGGCGCCGCCGTGCTCAGGTCGCCCCGCATGGCGTGGACGACGCAGGCCCAGCCGCAGAACAGGTTCGCGATGGTGAACAGGCTGGGCAGCAGGGACACGCCGCGCCGCAGCCCACCGTGCTCGGCGGGACGCGGCCGCGGGTGGATCCTCGTGTGCGGATGCTGGCTCTTGATCTGGCTCACGGGCTCGCCCTTCCCCGCGTCCTACGACACCGTGGCGAGCACGGTTTCCCCCCCCACGACGCGGTCGCCGGGCTTCACGCGGATGCGGGCGTCCGGAGGCACGAACAGGTCGATGCGCGACCCGAACTTCATCACGCCGAAGCGCTGCCCCCGGCTCACCACGTCCCCCGCCTCCAGCCGGCAGACGATGCGACGGGCCAGCACGCCGACGATCTGGCGGCACACGATGGGCCGCCCGCCGCGCTCGAACCAGACCTCGGTCCATTCGTTCAACTGCCCGGCTTCGACCTTGTAGGCGGGCAGGAACTTCCCGGGATGGTACTCGACGTGCGTCACCCTGCCCTCCACCGGCGTGCGGTTCACGTGCACGTCCAGGGGGGAGAGGAAGATGCTGATCTGGCGCCACTCCCCGTTCGGGGCGCCTGGTCCGGGTGGGTCGCCGGCGATCATGACGCGACCGTCGGCTGGCGACACCACGAGGCCAGGAGCGGTGGGCGTGGTCCGGTGCGGATCGCGAAAGAAGAAGACGAAGAAGGCGGCCAGCACCAGGAACGGCACGGCCCAGGCGCGTCCCCCGCCCCAGCCCGCGGCGACGGCCAGGACCAACGCGATGAGAACGAAGGGGATGCCGGCACGGTCGATGAACATCGAACCTCGATCATAGGCCAAGACGGCTGCTGTACAAGGGAAGGGGCCACCCGATGGGTGGCCCCGGGGGCGCGACCGCCCTGCCGTGCTCACACCGAAACTGCGTGCGCGGAATGACCGGCGCGATGGTCGCGCAGGATCGCTTCCATCCGATCCTTCAGCTGAAGCTTCTTCTTCTTGAGGGTGACTTCTTCGAATTGCTCGGCGTCTGAGAGGTAGTGCTTGGATTCGAGGGCGACAAGGCGTTCGTCGAGATCGTGATGCTGGGAGGCCAACTGGCGAAACTCGTCGTTGGTCTCGAGGAGCAGGGTTTTCAAGTCCTGTGCCTCAGCCATGGGGCTTGCCTCCTTCCGGGGTCCGGCGTTCGAGCCGCCAGCCCCTATGCGGGCACTCTACCACCCTCACCGGGGCGATTCAACTGCCGCGGCCAGCACCAGCGCGTCCTCGACGGGCTGTGCGTAATAGCCAGGCCGCACGCCGACGACCGTGAAGCCCTCGCCTTCGTACAGGCGGAGCGCCGGCGTGTTCGACCGACGGACCTCGAGCGTCGCGCGGCGGATGCCGCGGCCCGCGGCCGCCGACAGGACCCCTCGCAGGAGGGCACGGCCCAGGCCGCGGCCACGCCAGCGCGGGTCCACGGCCAGGTTGTTGATGTGCATCTCGTCCTGCACCTGCCAGAACGCCGCGAATCCCGCCACCCTGGCCTCGCCGGTCCGGATGACGTAGACGGAACAGACCTCAGGGCGCGCCAGCTCGGCCTCATACCACTCCCGGGTCGTCGGATTGTGAAAGCTGGCCTCTTCGATGGCGAGGACGCCGTTGAGGTCGGTGGGGTCCGCCAGTGGTTCCACGACGGGACGGTGCGCAGACATTGGTGGAGGCGACAAGCTACGCGCGCTCGGCGTCGGGCCGTCGCACGTAAAGGGGCTGCAGCTGATGCGGGGGATGCGCCCCCCCCCGGTGCGCGGTCCACAGGGCCAGCCGGCCGATGGCAGGCGCCAGCGCCGTCGGCGGCACGACGCGCACGTCCGGGGGCAGCACCTGCGCGTACCGGACTGCCCCGTCGCCGATGATCACCATGCCGGGGACCGCGAAGGCCGACCAGGCGGACCACACCCCGTCCGGGGCGCCCACCACCGGCCCGGCCACCGCCGCCAGGCGCGCTGGCGTCGCCTCGGCGCTCTCGGCACGCTCGACGTCGTAGAGCGCGGCAAAGACCTCGCCGCGAGCGGCGTCCATCCAGCTGCCCACGCGAGCCGCGGGCCGCGGCACGGCCTGGAAGGCGGCAAGGGCGAGGGCCTCGAGCGCCGATATGCCGATGACGGGGCGGCCGGTGGCCATGGCCACGCCCTGCATGGCCGCCAGGCCGATCCGCAGTCCCGTGAAGGCACCGGGCCCGGATGCCACGGCCAGCAGGTCGAGTTCGTGGAGGCTCACGCCGGCAGCGTGCAGCACACGATCGAGCTCGCCCGGCAGGCGCTCGCCGTGCGTGCGCGAGGCATCGCCGTCGAGGACGGCCAGCACGTCGGCGTTCCTGAGAACAGCCGTGCTGCCGGCGCGAGTGGTGGTGTCGAGCGAGAGGATGAGCACGGGCGGACTGCTTCGGCCATCGTATACTCGACCTCGTCCGTTTTTCGAACACCGCCGTGTCCCAGCCCTCCAGTGCAGCGCCCCTCCCCGTGCCCGCCGGCACGAACCTGACGCCCGCGATGCGCCAGTACTTCGAGGCGAAGCGGCAGTACCGCCACGCCCTGGTCTTCTTCCGCATGGGCGATTTCTACGAGATGTTCTACGAGGACGCGCTGGTCGCGGCGCGCGCGCTGGACCTGACCCTCACGTCCCGCTCGAAGGACGCGTCGGGGACGGCCGTGCCGATGTGCGGCGTGCCCTACCACGCCGCCGACGGCTACATCACGCGACTCGTGAAGAAGGGATACCGGGTGGCCATCTGCGAGCAGGTGGAGGACCCGAAGAAGGCGAAGGGCGTGGTGAGGCGCGAGGTCGTGCGCGTCGTGTCGCCGGGCACGCTGGCGGATGCCAGCTATCTGGATGCGCGCGAGCCTGCGTTTCTGATGGCCCTGGCCCCGACGTCGGTGGCCGGCGGGCGGGCGGGCGAGTACGGCGTGGCGCTGCTGGATCTGTCCACCGGCGAGTTCGACGTGGCCGAATACACCGGCGCCGAGGGGCTCCAGGCCCTGCGGGACGAGATTGCCGTCCTGCACCCGCGGGAAATCATCGTCGCGGGCGGCTCCGACGTGAAGGGGGCGATGCCCGAGATTGCCCGCCTCGCGATCCCCGTCACCGAGGTGGACGGGTGGCACTTCGATCTCGAGACCGCACGACAGACCTTGATGGACCAGCTGCGCGTGGCCAGCCTCGATGGCTTCGGCCTCGAGCGCCGGCAGGCGGCGGTGGCGGCCGCGGGCGCCCTGGTGCGGCACCTCCGCGATACGCAGAAGGCCGAGCTCGCGCATGTCCGCGGTGTGCGCGTGAAGCACACGGCCGACGCGCTGCTCATCGATCCGACGACGCTGAAGCACCTGGAGGTGGTGGCATCCGCGGACGGCAGCCGCCAGGGCTCGCTGCTCCACGAGATCGACCGCACCGTCACGCCGATGGGCGGCCGGCTGCTCCGCGCCTGGCTGCTGCGGCCGCTCGTGGTGCTCGAGCGCATTCGCGACCGCCTGGACGCCGTCGAGGAGCTGGCCAGCCGCGCCACCGAGCGGGCGAAGGTGCGCGAGGCCTTCAAGGGCATCCAGGATCTCGAGCGCCTCGTATCCCGCATCGCGCTCTCGACCGCCGGGCCGCGGGACCTGGCGGCCCTGCGCGCCTCGCTCGCCGCGGTGCCGCGCGTGGCGCTGCTGCTCGAGGGATGCGAGGCGCCGCTCGTGCGGAGCCTGCGCGGGGAGCTGGACGACCTGTCGGACGTGCGCGGCTGGATCGACGAGACCATCGCCGACGAGCCGCCGGCCCTCGCTCGCGACGGTGGGTTCGTGCGCGATGGCGTGGACGCCGAGCTCGACGAGCTGCGGCACATCAGCCGTTCCGGCAAGCAGGTGATTGCCGAGATGGAAGAGCAGGAGCGCGCGCGCACCGGCATCGCGTCGCTCAAGGTCCGCTTCAACCGCGTGTTCGGCTACTACATCGAGGTGTCGAAGGCCAACCTGCACGCGGTCCCGGCCGACTACCTCCGCAAGCAGACCATCGCGGGCGGCGAGCGCTTCATCACGCCGGCCCTGAAGGCCTACGAAGAAAAGGTTCTCGGCGCCGACGAGCGGATTCTCGCACGCGAGCTCGCGATCTTCGAGGCACTGCGGGCGCGCGTGGCGGCGGAGTCGCCCCGCGTGCTGGACACGGCCCGGGCCGTCGCCGCGCTGGACGTGCTGGCCGGCCTGGCCGAGACGGCGAGCGTGGCCAACTACGCCAAGCCGCACGTGAGCGACGGGGACGAGCTCGTCGCCACCGACGTGCGACATCCCGTGGTGGAGCGCCTCGCCGGCGGAGCCTTCGTGGCCAACGACGTCCGCCTCGACACCACGACGCACCAGCTCGTGATCATCACGGGCCCGAACATGGGTGGCAAGTCCACGTACCTCCGGCAGGTGGCGCTGCTCTGCCTGCTGGCGCAGACCGGGTCGTTCGTGCCGGCGCGCGAGGCGAAGATCGGCATCATCGACCGGCTCTTTGCGCGCGTGGGCGCCTCGGACAACATCGCGCGCGGCCAGTCCACCTTCATGGTGGAGATGCAGGAGACGGCGCAGATCCTGAACGGCGCCACGTCACGCAGCCTCGTCGTCCTCGACGAGATCGGCCGCGGCACCGCGACCTTCGACGGGCTGTCCATCGCCTGGGCCGTCGCCGAGTACCTGGCGAAGCACGGGCCGTCGCGGCCGAAGACGGTGTTCGCCACGCACTACCACGAGCTCACGGACCTGGCCGACGCGTTCACCGGCGTCGTGAACATGCACGTCGCGGCCCGCGAGTGGAAGGACGACATCGTGTTCCTGCACAAGATCCTGCCGGGCCGGTCGGACCGGAGCTACGGCATCCAGGTGGCGCGCCTGGCGGGCCTGCCGGCTCCGGTCATCGCCCGCGCGCGAGACATCCTGCACGCGCTCGAACAGGACGAACTCAGCCGCGGCGGCCGCCCGGCCATCAGCGGGCAGCGGCCGGCACCGCAGGAGCAACTCGGCCTGTTCCAGTCGACGTCCCCGGTGGAAGAGCGGCTCCGCGACCGGCTGCGGGAGGTGGACATCAACCGCACGACGCCGCTCGATGCGCTGCAGCTGCTACAGGAACTGAAGACGGAGGCGGAGTGACGGACGGGTGCGGGCGGGATGGAGCGCCGGGACTTCAGTCCCGGCCTTGTGGTCTGCGTGCTCAGCTCTTGAGCTTCGCGATCTCGGCCTTTGCGTCCGTGGCGAACGGTGAGTCGGCGTGCTGCTCGACGATCTGCGTCAGGGTCTTGCGGGCGTCCTCGGTCCGCCCGGCGAGGCGGTAGGCGCGGGCCAGCTCCATCAGCATGGCCTCTGCTGGCAGGGCGCCGTCCTTCTGCTCCGCCATCTCCTTGAGCGTGGCGACCGCGGGGTCGAACTGCCCCGCCGCCAGCTGCACGGAGACCTTGCCCAGCCTCGCCGCGCGGGCGATCAGCGGATCGCTGCTGCCCACGAGCTGGTCGTACTGCGCGATGGCCTCGTCCCGGCGCCCGAGTCGAGCCAACGTCTCGGCCGCGTGCAGGCGGGCGGTCTGCCCGGCCCTGGTCGTGGGATAGGCATCGGCTGCCGCGACGAACTTGGGCAGCGCGGTTTCGAGCTTGGCCTGGAGGGTGGGATAGGTCCCCGGCAGCTGCCCACCCGGGCTGGTCGGGTCGTTGGTCGTGCCGGCCGGCGGCGCCGGCGGCTGCACCTGGCCTTCCTCCACGACCATGGCCTCGGCCAGCAGTGCCGCGGCCTTGTTGTTGACGCTGTCGCGCCAGGCCGTGTAGCCGAGGAGGCCGCCGCCGATGAGGACGACGGCCGCGACGACACCCAGCACCGTGGTGCGGTGCTGCTCGAGCCAGCTCTGGACGGCGCCCACGGCCATCGCCAGCTCGTTGTCCTTCAAATGGTGACGCTCGGAAGTCTTCATAGGGTCCAACTGCCAATTCTCCGACAATCACAGGGTGAACATCAAGTGAAGGCGTTGTCGGTCCACAGGGGCTGACAGGTTCGGCGATACCGGGCCCGGAGGGCGCGCCCAACAGGCCTCGCCTTCAGCCGGGCGAGGAGCAGGGTGGCCTGGTGCGGGGCGATCGCGCGGGAGGTGGCGCGCCCGGGCAGAATTGAACTGCCGACCCCCCGCTTAGGAGGCGGGTGCTCTATCCCCTGAGCTACGGGCGCGTGTGTGGTGCTAACTGTCTAGTTTACCGTCACTTCCCCATCGTGCGCGCCGACCGTCTGCTCGGTCGCCGCGGCCGCGATCGGGGCCGCGTTTGCCACGAGATTGCCACGGATTCGCGCCGCGTCGAGTTTCCGCATGCTGTCGAGCAGTCCGCCGGCCCGCACGTTCAGGTAGGTGGAGGTCTGCTCTATGCTCGCATGGCCGAGCATTTCCTGTACGTGGTGCAAGGGCCAGCCCGCTTCGAGGAGCCGGCTGCCGCCTTCGTGCCGCAGATCATGGAAGTGCAGGTCGATGGCCTGGAGCGCCGCGCGCGAGCCGGGCGCCAGCGCGGTCCCGCGCCACGCGGGCGTATGGCCGTGCGCCTTCAACACGCACGTCTCCCACGCGCGTTTGCTCGTTGCCACTTGGCGCCCGAGCTCGCCGAACACGTAGGCGTCGGGTGTGTACTCCTTCCCGGCCGGGTCCGTCCGCGCCATCTTCAGCACGGCCGCCAGGCGCGCCGAGATCGGCAGCACGCGCGCTTCCCGGTCTTTCGCGTGCTCGGCCCGGATCGTCAACGTGCTGCGCTCCAGGCTGACATCGCGCCATTGGAGGCTCAGCAACTCACCCCGCCGGCAGCATGTCTCCAGGGCCGCCAGAATCAGGGATTGCAGCCGCGGCCCGGCCGCCGCGAGTAACCGCCGCTCCTCGCTCGGCCGGCGCAGCCGGCCCTCGTCGTCGTAGACGTCCGGGGCCAGTCGCCGATTGCGCTGGGCAATCTTCCCGCGCTTGATGATGGTGGAGTCCTCGGCAATCGGCTGCCGCGCCAAATAGCCTTTCTTGACGGCCCACCGCATCGAGGCTTTGAGCAGGTGGACATACTGGTTGCGCGTCGAGACGGCCCGGCCTTGTCGCCGCAGCCACACGAGCACCGCTTCGAGGTCGTCTTCGGTGACCGCGCCGAGCGCCTTGTCGCCGAGCGCCGAGCCATCGGGCAGCCGGACGGCACAGATGCGCGCGAACATGTGCTGGTCGTTCGTCCATCGCGCGTTGCGCTCGCGCACCTTGGACACGCGATCAAGGTAGGTGTCGGCAAACGCGCGCACCGTCACCGCGCCCGGCGTGGACGGCACCAGGGCCGCCCGGCGCCGGTCCGCGGCCCGGACAAACGTACCCGCGTTGATCTGGTCACGGATGGACGTCGCGAGTGTTTCGGCCTCGGTCTTTGAGGCGACGTGCTCGCCGGCCTCCACGTCGAGCGAGAACCGATACCGCACGCCGCCGCGTGGCTTGTAACTGAAGTGCCACGGGTGCGCGCACTTCGACCACTGCTTGCGCGAGCAGTCGCAGAGCTTCCGGAGTCCTGAGCTACGCATGTCCTACCTCCACGGATAGCGGAGGATCGGCGGATGCCGTCGCGTAGAATGCGGGGCAACCGTCGAACCGCCTACTTCGGTTCACGGCCAGGGGCGCCGGTCCGTGCTTTCAACACGGCCGACGCTCCGACTATGCGCCCGCCGTCGCTCGGACGTCAACACCGGCACCCGCTCGGCGCCCACCCAGGGCCGCCGCTACCACAAGGTCGCCCTCGCTCTCTGATTCCTCTCTCCGCGAGTGCGGCCGGGTGGGTGCCAGCGTTGCATGGTCGCCCGCGCGCCCCGGCCGCACGCCCGCACGGCGCGCGCGTCCCGCCGTGGGTGTGACTTACGCGGTCGCGCGAACGCCCGTGAGCACGTCGCACGCCGCCGCGTGGAGCAGCGCCAGGTCGTACCGCACCTGAGACTGAATCACGATCTGGTCGGTGCTCGACTTGCTATACGGGTCATAGAGCACCGCCACGTCCAGCCGGCGCCCCACGACCACCTTGGAGAAGTCGCACGCGATCACGTACGAGCAGTCGGTTGAGGCGCCAACCGTCTCCGTGATGCTGATTTGCGAGCTGGTCAGCACAGGCACGCCGAACAGGGTGCGCCGCGCGTCCATCGTCGGATTCGGCGTGAGCAGGAACCGCCCATCGCCGCCGCTGTCCTTCTGCTTGCGGAGGTAGTTCCACGTTCGCGGGTGCATGATGAGGCGCACGCGCGACAGGTCCGCGTTGGCCGCTTCGAGCCGATACAGGCTGTCCGCGATGTCGTCCAGCGTCGGGGCGGCGCCGTCGGGGCTCCCGAGCTCGTCGCCGGCCACGCCCGCCTTCCTTCGCAGCCCGATGATGCTCGTGCCGTTGCCTTCGAGCATGTCGAGGTCCAGCCGGTTAGCGAGCTGTCGCGCGTGATCCTCCGCGATGATCTGCCGCGCCGACGGGTTGCTGTCCGCCAGCAGTTCCGCGCTCGCGATGGTGCGGCAGGTGTACTTGTGCGCCGTCAGCCGCCGCTGCTGGACCTGCGGCGCCGACTCGCTGATCGTGCCCTGCTCGCCGGTCGCATAGACCGTCGTGCTGTCGCTCAGCCCCGGCAGCAGCACGGACAGGCTATCCATGTCCACGACGAGCGGCTCGGCCTGCAGGATGACGTTCGCCGGCCGCATGCGATCGTGGAACGCGCCGCCCTGGTCGATGACCAGATAGCCGCCGTCCTGCTCGTTGCCGATGCGTGCGTCCTTCTGCTCGAGCGCCGCCCTCCACGACTTCAAGCTCGGGAACGTGGGCCGCTCGCTCGCGCCGCCGGCCTTCGTGGGGCCGCCGCCGAAGGTGGCGAGCATGTCCACGCGGGACAGCAGGTCGGTGAGGGTCTTGTCGTGCCGCTTGAGCGTGTCGGCATCGGCGCGCCACTGCGCGGCCGCGGCCTGCACGTCGTCGATGAGTTGCTTCAGTTCAGGTTCCATTGGGTGCCTCGTTGGCCCCGTCACATGGCGTCCCGCGATGTGGGTCGGGTCGGGTGCCTGGTCGTCAGCGTCCCGCAGACGAGCGTCAGGGCCGAGAACATCGGTCGTTCGGTGGTGTGTGAAGGGCGCGCCACTCCCCGCGCCCGGTGAGGACTCGGCGATCAGCGTCCCGCTGACCGTCCAGCCCAATGTCCCGATCAGCATCCCGCTGACCGCGACACGGTAGGCCCCGAACCGGGCACGTCTCAGGCGTCGGCATCCCGCAGACGCGCGCGCCGGGTTCGGTGACTGGTGCCACGATTTTAGCATGGTCGATATTGTGACGAAACGTGCGCGCGAGGCGCCCCGATCCGGCTCGGACTCCCCCTTTTGCCATTTTTTTGTCACTTCAGGTTTTGCCAGAACTCGCGCGCGAGGCTGGACTCGGTTTCTGCGGGACGGCGTTGAGGGTTTTGATCTGGCCCTCCCCCTTCCCCGGCCCCGCGGCATCCCCAACCCGTAGACCGAGAAATCACAGGCCCCTCGCGGTTCCGGGTGGGTGCGGCTGAGCTTCTGCCCCGGCCCCCGGCCGTCTGGCGGCCATTCGGGAAACCCGCACGATCGCGCGACACCCATTGAGAAATATTTGATTCCGGTGCGCGCCAAGTTGCCTCCCCTCGCGGTTTGGGCGGTGCGGTCGTTCGACTTTTTTTGACCGCCCCCCCATAGCCCCGCCGTCGCACAGCGCCGGGCCAGGACGCGCGATCGTCTCGGTGTCCGCGCATTAGTGCGGCCGTCCGT
>CAUJDN010000062.1 GCA_963169195.1 Acidobacteriota bacterium
CGGCGTGTGGGCCTCGCGGTGCTCGGTGGGCACGCCTTCGGCGTGTGGGATCCTTCCCACCGCCCCACCGCCCGCAGGGCGGCCGACGGCGCACCGCGCCGCCCACGGCGCACCGCGCCGCCCTACCGCAGCCTCTCCATCGCCCCCAGCAGGTCGGCGCCCGGGTCAACGCGCAGGTCTGCCCACAGGTCGCCGACGCGCCCGACGCGCGCGTGCATGGTGGCGATGGTGAAGTCCTGCGGCGCGACGCCGGCGTCCACGTCCTCCCACGTCAGCGGCGCCGAGACCCCCGCGAACGCGCTGGCGCGGGCGCTGTAGGCGCAGGCCAGCGTCTTGCCCTGGATGTTCTGCAGGTAGTCCACGTAGATCGTGCCGTCCTTCCGCTTGCCCACCATCCGCTGCACCGTCGCCACCTTCGGATGCTGGCTCGCGACCATCGTCGCGACGATCTGGCAGAAGAGCATCCCCGCCTGGTACGGCGTGCCGGGTGGAAGGGGAACGAAGACGTGCAGGCCCTCGGAGCCCGAAGTCTTGGGATAGCCGCCGACGCCGACGCGCTCGAGGACGTCGCGCACCCAGCGGGCCACGTCGAGGATCTGGCCGAACGTGGCGCCGGGCTGCGGATCGAGATCGATGGCGACCTGATCGGGCGCGTCGAGCGCGTCCATGCGTGAGAACCACGGGTCCATCGAGATGGATGCGAGTTGCGCCATGTAGAGGAGCGTCTTGAGGGACCCTCCCACCAGCCGTGCCGGCACGTCATCGTCGGGGAGCGTTTCGATGCGCACGCCGGGAGGCACCGGCTCCGGCGCGCGGTGCTGGTAGAAGGCTTCGCCCGTCACGCCGTCCGGCATGCGCTTCATCACGAGCGGGCGGTTGTCGACGACGGGCAGGATGAACGGCGAGATCCGCGTGTAATACCGAAGCAGGTCGCCCTTGGTCCGCCGGCCCTCGGGCCAGAAAACCTTGTGCAGGTTGGTGACGTCCAGCGTATCGCCGTCGGGCAGCGTGACACGCCCGTTCTTGCGGGCGTGCTCGAGCGCGGTGAGTTGTTCGATGACGGCGTCGAGGCCCGCCTGCGTCCCCGGACCCCGGACCCCTGCACCCTGCAACCCTGCACCCTGCACCCCCGCCCCCGCCTTCGCCCGTGTCGAGTCGCCGGGCCTCGGCGGGGCAGGCTCCTGCACCTCCTCCGCGTCCTTGTCGTCCCTCAATCCCAGGTAGGCCGGGTGACGCAACCGTCCCTCGTCGGTCATCTCCGCGTAACGCACCTGCGCGACCAGCGCCGGTCGCACCCAGTGCGCGCGGCGCTCCAGCGAGGCGGGCGGGTCGGCGAGCGGGCACGTCGTCGTGGCGAGCGGCGCGAGGAGTGTCCACAGTCGCTCGATCTCCGCGTGGCTGAAACCGGTGCCCACGTCCCCGGCGTAGCGAAGGGGGCCTCCCTGCGGCGCGGCGCGCGTGCCTCGCGTCCTGGGCCTCGTCGCCCGGGGAGCGGCCTCGTGGACGCCCAGGACCAGGGCACCAAAGCGGGCACGCGTGCCCTGGGGATCGGTGTAGCCGCACACCACGAACTCGTCCACGTTCTGCAGCTTGAGCTTCCGCCACTCGGCGCTTCGCTTGCCGGCGCGGTAGGGCGAACGCACCTGCTTCACCAGCAAGCCCTCCCATCCCTCCTCCTTCGCTCGCGCGTACAGCGCGTGGCCGCTGTCCCCGTGCTGCTCGGTGAGGCGCAAGGTGCCGGACGCGAACGGATGCACGTCCACGAGATGCTCGAGCGCCTGGCGCCGCTCGCCGAGAGGACTGTCGCGCAGGTCGAGGTCGCCGAAGCGGAGCAGGTCGAACACCACGAGTGCCGCTGGCTGCTCCGCTGGCGGCAGGATGGCCTTGCTCGAGCGGTAGCCCGGCACGCTCACGTGGATGCGGTGCTGGAGCCGCTGGAACCCCTGCGGCCGCCCGGCCGCGTCGAGGGCGACGATTTCGCCGTCGAGCACGACGACGGCGTCGAAGGCGCGGCCCCACTCGACGAGCGCGGCGACGATGTCCGGGAACTGCCCCGACTTCTCGTTGCCGTTGCGAGACCAGATGCCGACACGAGGCGTGGCGCCGCCCGCCACCTCGACAAGGGCGCGGATCCCGTCGTACTTCGGCTCGTAGACGAGCCCCGTGCCCTCGAGCGGCGGCTCGGGGTCGCCGCCGACGGCCAGCATCGGCCTCACGTCACGAGTGGTGAACATGGGGGAATACGATCATGTCGGGAGTCAGTCTACTGTCGGGAGTCGGGAGTCGGGCGCGGGCCCGAGTCGGAACAGGACGTGTGGACCTCAGAACCTCAAGACTCCAGACCCCAAGACCCGCTAAAATGGCCGAAATGTTTCGCTTGGTCGCCGCCTTCAGTTCGGTGGTGGCTGTCCTGGTCGTCTCCGGCGCGTGCTCCCAATCCCCAACGGCACCGACGCCTGTCGCCGACAGCATCATCCTCTTCGGCGTGTCTCAGCAGCCGCCGTCGGCGCCCGCCGTCGCCATCCCTCCGCCGTACCTGCCGGCAAACGCCGTGGGCGCGACGCGCTTCGTGGCATTCGGCGACAGCATCACGTGCGGCGTCGAGTCGGCTTTCGACTTCCTGGTCCCGCTTCCATGCCCGAGCGGGACCCACGGCTATCCCGAGCGCGTGCAGGCGATCCTGTCCGCCTACAACCCCGCGCAGACCTTCGTCATGACCAAGCGCGGCTATCCCGGCGAGTGGGCCCAGGACGGCGTCAATCGTCTGAAGACCGAGCTCGCCGAACTGGCGGGTCCGGGCGTGCTGCCGGCACAGCGACCCCAGGGCCTGCTGCTGCTCGAGGGCATCAACGACATGAACAACGGCGTCAGCGCCACGCGCGCGGCGGCCTCACTGGCCGAGATGGCGCAGATCGGCCGGCTCTACAACCTCACCGTCCTGGTCGCGACGATGCCCCAGACATGGGTGACCGAAGACCCGAACACGGGCCAGACGCGTCAGAACTCGGCGGACAAGATCGTTCCCTTCAACACCGAGGTCATCCGGCTGCTCTCTGGCGTCCAGAACGTGTACATCGTGGACGTCTACGCGGCGTTCGGGGGCGCCAATCCAAACCGCTCCCTCATCGGTGGGGACGGCCTCCACCCGACACCAGCCGGTTACGACGTGATGGCCCAGACACTCCACACCGCCATCGTCACGCGGTTCCCGGTCAGGGGGAGTCTGCAGTAGGTTTCTGAGGTTCTCAGGTTCTCAGGTTCTGAGGTTCTGAGGTTCTGAGGTTCTGGGGTTCTCGGGTTCTCGGGTTCTGGGCCTGCCGCGCCGACGCTTGCCGGGCGTCTGGCAAGCGAAGGCGGGTCACGGGCGCGTGAGCGTCATCCCCACCCACAGCGCCGCGGCGCCGAGCGTCACCTGCAACACGACGTTCACCAGCGCGCGCGTGTAGTAGCCGGTGGCCATCATCTCCACGGTCTCGAACGAGAACGCGGAGAAGGTCGTGAAGCCGCCCAGCAGGCCCGAGAGCAGCAGCGCGCGGGCCTCGGGCGACAGCCCGTCGCGCGCCATGCCCCAGCCGACAACCAGGCCGAAGGCGAACGATCCCACGAGGTTCACCGTGGTTGTGCCCCAGGGATACGTGGCCGGCAGGGCGCGATAGACCGCGCCGGTCGTGACCACCCGCGCCACCGATCCCACCGCTCCCCCGAGCGCCACCAGCATCAGTTCCCGCATATCGTGGCGCTATCCTATCGCGCGTGGAGTAGGTCAGCCTGCCTGTCCGGCCGCAAGCCCGGCTCCAAGCCCGAATAGACCACGCGCCGGCGCGTTGACTCTGCAGAGCGCGGGGACCCCCAACCCCGCGCGCGCCCCCCGCCTCCGCGTGGTTTTTCGGCACTCTCTGCGCGGGCTTTCCGCAGGGCTTGCACCCGGACAGCCAGACCGACCCACCCCCCGAACTCGAGAACCCGAGAACCCGAGAACCCCAGAACCTCAGAACCTCAGAACCTCAGAACCTCAGAACCTCAGAACCTCAGAACCTCAGAACCTCAGAACCCCAGAACCTCAGAACCCCAGAACCTCAGAACCCCACCCGTCCGCCACGCACAGCGTCCGCACGTTCGTCGCGGTCGGCGTCAACCCCGCGGCCTCACCGAGCCGTCGCACGAGGTCCGGCGGTGCGATCGTGAGCTTCCACTCGTCCGCGCATCCGCCCACCGGTGAGAACAGATCCACCCACTCGGGCCACCACGGCGTGGCCGCCCGCGACAGCGGCTCGATGACGAGCACGCGCGAGCCGTGGCGCGCGGCATCCACCAGCGTGCGCCCCAGCATCGCCCGCTCGGCCTCCGGCAGCTCGTTGGCCACGTAGCCGGCGACGATGAACGAGGGCTGGCGCGGGCGCCGCAGCTTCGCGGCGCTGCTGCGCACGACGGACCCGTCGAGGCCGAAGGCCGCATACGTGTCGCGTGCCTCGTCCAGCGCCCAGGGATGCGCGTCGAGGCCGAGAATCGATCGCGCACCCGTGGCGACCGCAGCAGCCGCACCCACGGCGCCCGTCCCGCATCCGACGTCGATGACCGGCAGGGCGCGCCACTCGTCCGGGTCGCCCGCCCGCTCGCGGAGCGCCGCGACGACATGCACCGTCGCGAGGAAGTGCACGGGTCCGTAGTAGAGCGCGAACGCCGCGCGCTTGCCGGCGCCGTCCAGCACGCGGTGCGCGGCGATCGCCGTGTGCCGCCGCTCGACGTAGGCCGACGACAGCGCGCGCAGCGCGCGCGAGACTTCGGAGAACTGCAGCTTGGCG
>CAUJDN010000063.1 GCA_963169195.1 Acidobacteriota bacterium
TCACCGTGTAGACCCCCGGCGGCACCGCCGGGAACCGGTAGTTGCCCGTCTCGGACGACACCGTCGTCTGCTGGCCGATCATCGACGGACTCGCCGCCGTGACCGTGACCCCGGGCAGCACGGCGCCCTGCGCGTCCGTGACGCGGCCCTGGATCGTGCCGGTGGAACTGGCGCCGCCGCCCTGCGCCCACGCCGGGGCGCGGCCTGCCAGCATCAACGCCAGCAGCGTGACCCCGATAATGGGGAGTCTCATATTGCCTCCTTCGAAGGGTGCGCCTTCCGGGGGGCGCACCGCCAGACGACACGCACGGCCCGCCGGCCGAGCGGCCGTGGGCGTGCACAAGCGCCGGCCGCCACCCCCGGGGTGAGGGCGCCGGTCACGGCCAGAGGGCTGCCGGACCCGTGCGCGCGGGCAACGAGCCCGGCCGGCATCTGTTGGCGGAGTTTGTATCGCGATGTACGCGACGTGACAATACGGCCGAGCCAGGTCGGCTTCTACAGAGTTCCCGGTATCGCCGGCCCCCTGGGGCGCCGGCTCCCGCGTAAGGTAAGCTCGACAAGGCACCGAATGACACCGCCCATGCAGGACATCCGGATCACGGGGGTGCGCCCCCTGATTCCGCCGGCCATCCTGGCCGAGGAGCTGCCCATCACCGAGCCGGTGTCCGCGCTCGTCGCCCGCACGCGCGCGACGATCGGGGCCGTCGTCGAGCAGCAGGACCCGCGCCTGGTCGCCATCGTCGGGCCGTGCTCGATTCACGACGCCGCGGCCGCCCTGGACTACGCCGCTCGGCTCAAGGTGCTGGCCGATCGGTACGCGCGTGAGCTGCTGGTCGTCATGCGCTGCTACTTCGAGAAGCCGCGGACGACAGTCGGATGGAAGGGCCTCATCAACGACCCCGACCTCGACGGCAGCTTTCACGTGAACCGCGGGCTGCGCCTGGCCCGAAAGCTCCTCCTCGACGTCAACAGCCTCGGGTTGCCGACGGCGTCAGAGTTCCTCGACACGCAGATTCCGCAGTACATCGACGACCTCACCTCGTGGGCGGCCATCGGCGCGCGGACGACCGAGAGCCAGGTCCACCGTGAGTTGGCCTCCGGCCTGTCCATGCCCGTCGGCTTCAAGAACAGCACGGACGGCAACGTCCAGCCCGCCATCGACGCCGTCGTGGTGGCCGCCTCCGAGCACTGGTTCCCCGGCGTCACCAAGCAGGGCGTGTCCGCGATCTTCCACACGACCGGCAATCGCACCTGCCACGTCATCCTGCGCGGGGGGTCGAAGACCGGACCCAACTACGACGCGACACACGTGAAAGCGGTGTCGGCCCGGCTCTCGGAGCGCGGCTGCCGCTCGACGCTGATGATCGACTGCTCGCACGGCAACAGCCTGAAGGACCACCGGCGACAGCGGGATGTGGCCGCCTGCGTGGCAGAGCAGGTCGCGGGGGGATCCCGGGGCATCTTCGGCGTGATGATCGAGAGCCACCTCGTGGAAGGACGCCAGGACTACGCACCCGGTCAACCGGCGTGCTACGGCCAGAGCATCACGGACGCGTGCCTGTCGCTGGACGACACCGAGCCGCTGCTCGAGCAGCTCGCCCGGGCGCAGCGGGCGCGCGAAGCGGAACGCTGACCCGCCTTCGCTCGCCGTCGGCCCCGCGAGCTTCGGCGGGCAAGCCCGCTTCGCCTGCCCGCACCCCGCACCCGCCGGAGGATCGTGCCGAATCCCTCGCAGTTGTGGGCAGATCTGACCCTTGACTCGAGCCGCTGCTGGTCGATAATGCTGAGGCATCGAGCAGGGCACTTCTACCATGGACAGTCTGGCCGTCGGAGGCGCGTTCCTCATCCTGGCCCCGCTCACTCTCCTTGTGCTCTATCAGTGGGTGCTGGCCGTGGCGTCGTTCGCGTTCCGGCCGGCGCGGACGGCGTCCCCGCCGACACCTGAGGTCCGCTTCCTCGTCCTGATTCCCGCGCACAACGAGGAGGCCGGCATCACTGGCACCCTCGAGAGCCTCGCCGAGGTCGACTATCCCGCCAGCCTCTACCAGGTGGTCGTCATCGCGGACCGCTGCTCGGATGGCACGGCCACGGTGGCCCGAGGGCTTGGGGCGCGCTGCTACGAGCGATCGACCGGGCAGCCTGGCAAGGGCGCCGCGCTCGCCTGGGGCATCGAGCAGGCCGGACTGGCCGGACTGGCCTTCGACGCGATCGTCGTCGTGGACGCCGACACGGTCGTGGACCCGCGACTCCTCGCCGCCTACGCCGAGGCGTTCGCCGAGGGCCATCACCTCCAGCAGGCCCACTGCTCTCTCTCGAATCCGTGGGACACGCCGTTCACACGGATCGCGGCCGCGACGAGCGCTCTTCGGAGCACCCGGTATTACGGGGGGAAGACGGCGCTGGGCCTGTCGGGGATGCTCACCGGGACCGGGATGTGCCTCGGAGTCGCGGCGCTCGGGCCCGGGGGATGGACGGCGTTTTCCGTCGGCGAGGACTGGGAGCTCTCGGCGCAGCTCCTCCTGCGGGGCGAACGCATCTACTTCAATCCGCGCGCGCGGGTCTTCGCGCGCGAGTCCCACACCCTGCAGGAGGCATCGCACCAGCGACTGCGCTGGGCCAGCGGCCGCTACGCCGTCATGAGCGCCAGCGTCTGGGCGCTCGTGCTCGAAGGCGTCCGGCGCCGGGCGTTATGGCTCGTGGACGCCGCCATCACCGTCATGTCGCCGAACTACTCGACGCAGGCCACATTGTCGCTGGCCGTGCTCGCCGGGCTCTGGCTGTCCGGCGCCTCGGGGAGCGTCGCCTTCTGGTGGGCCGGCGCCGTCCTCCTGGCGATCGCCGGTTACTACGTGCTGGGCGTGTTCTCCACCGCGGCTCCCCTCAAGGCCCTCAGCGGGCTGCTGCTCATTCCGGTGTTCCTGCCATGGCGTCTGGTGATCGAGGTGATGGGCCTGCTCGGGTTCGGCCGGCACGACTGGGGCCGCATGTCACGTCGCGCCGCGCGGACCCGCACCCTCGTCCCCTGACCACGGGCATGCGGCGGAGGTGCAGGCCGCGCGGCTGGAGCCGCGCCACGTGAAGGTCATCGTCAACGCCGACGACCTCGGGATCAGCACCGTCGTCAACGATCGCATCTTCGACCTGCTGGCACGCGGGCACGTGACGTCCGCGACCGTCCTCGCCAACGGGCCCGCGGTGGACGACGCGGCGCGCCGCCTCCCGCGGCACGCCGGAGCGTCCTTCGGCGTTCACCTCAATCTCACGGAATTCGCGCCGCTGACGCCGAGCGATCAGCGCGCGGCCCTGCAGCCCCTGCTCGACGACAGGGGATGCTTCGCCGGCGAGTCGCGCCTCCAATCGACGCCGCTCGACGCGGCCACTCGACGCGCGTGCTTCATCGAGTGGTGCCTGCAGATCAGGCGCGTGCGATCGCTGGGCATCGAGGTCAGCCACCTGGACTCGCACAACCACGTCCACACCATGCCGGCGCTCTTTCCCGTCCTCAAGCGCGTGCAGCGCGAGTTCGGCGTCCGGAGAGTCAGGGGAACCTGGAACCTGTACCCGACGGACCGTCCGGCGGCGCGCCTGCTCCTGTTGAAGAAGCGGGTCTGGTCGGCGGCGCTGCGCCGCTGTTACCGGACCGCCACGACCGATGTATTCACGTCGTTTGCCGTGTTCCATGACCGGGTGTCGGGCGTCGACCCCGGCGGGCTGCCCGCGTGTGCCTCCATCGAGCTCATGGTGCATCCGGGAGCGGCGGCCTTCGAGACCGAAACGCAGCTGCTGGAAGGGCGCTGGCGCGAGGCGCTGCGCACCCGAATCGAGTTGATCACGTATCGACAGCTCGGCTGAGCCCACACGGCCACGGATTGCGCACGATCGGGAATTTTCGTGCATGCCACGAGTGTTTGCTCCTGGCTCGCAGGTGTGTTGCTGTGCCTTGGTGTCGTTTGGTGTCGCAAATGACCGCCGGCTGGTGCTATCATTCTGGCGGTTCCAGGCCTGCTGCCCTTTCATCGACTCAACCGACCAAGACGGAGATATCAGCCGTGAACTTCAAGCGGTCCGCTCGACTTTTCCTCGGACTCGGCGGCGTTGTCGTCGCGCTTTCTGTCGCCGCGCCTTCCGCTCAGGATGGTGGCGCCCTCGTGCCGGCCCCGGCCACCAGCGGCCCGGCCGTCCTCGACGCGCCCGCAATCCTGGGCGGCGACACGGTGCCGGACATCCTGCTCAGCGGCGACGGCAGCGTGCCGGTACGCATCCTGAGCGGCGCGAACCAGGCCGAACTCGGAGCGGGCAATCCCTTCCCGGGATTTGGCGGCGGCGCGCGGACGGCGGCCGGTGATCTCAACGGCGACGGCGTGGCCGACATCGTCACCGGCATGGGACCGGGCGGCAGCCTCGTCCAGCTGTTCGACGGGGTCACGATCGCGCCGCTCGGCGCGGGCTATCCCTTCGGCCCGGGCTTCGGCGGCGGCGTCTTCGTGGCCGTCGGCGACCTGAACGGCGACAACCGCAACGACATCTTCGTCAGCCAGGGACCGGGCGGCGGCACGGTGCGGGTCTTCAACGGGATCGACTACAGCGTGCTTGCGAACCTCACGCCGTTCGGCGCGGGGTACGGCGGCGGCGTCACGCTGGCCGCTGGTGACGTCAACGGCGATGGACGGCCCGACATCATCGCGGGCCAGATGAGCGGCGGGCTGGCCACCGCCATCGACGGCGCGACGCTCGGCACGATCGTCACCGGTGCGCCCTTCGGCGGCGGCTTCGCCGGCGGCGTGAACGTCGCGGCCGGCGACGTCAACGGCGACGGGCGGGCCGATGTCATCCTGGCGCCGGGCTCGGGCCCCGGCCCGGTGGTCGTGTACGACCTCGGCTCACTGGCCCAGATTACGAACTTCTTCCCGTACGGAGGGGGGTTCTCAGCAGGCATCCGGGTCGCCGCCGCCGACATCACCGGCGACGGGATGGCCGAGATCCTCACGGGCCCCGGGGTCGGAGGCGGCACCGCGGTGCAGATCGTCCGCGGCGGAACCTTCACCCTGCTCACCACCGTCACGGCCTACCCCGCCGGTTACCAGGGCGGTGTCCTCGTGAGCGCCACGGCCGTCTCCGGGTTGCGTTTCGCGAGCGCGAACAACGCCACGTTCACGGTCGGCCAGGCCGGATCGTTCACGGTGCAGACAGCGGGACTGCCTCCGGCCACGTCGATCACCCAGTCGGGGAGCCTGCCGGCGGGTGTCACCTTCACCGACAACGGCAACGGCACGGCCACGCTGGCGGGGACACCCGCGGCCCCCGGTGGCTCGTTCCCGCTCACCTTCACCGCGAGCAACGGCGTCACGCCTCCGGTCGCGCAGAACTTCACGCTCACCGTGCAACAGGCACCCTCGATCACCAGCGCGGCCGCCACCACGTTCAGCCTCGGTGCGGCCGGCAGCTTCACGGTCACGACGGCCGCCTTCCCGGCGGCAACCGTGTCGATGACCGGCGCGCTGCCTGCGGGCGTCACCTTCACACCCGGCTCCAACGGCACGGCCACGCTGGCTGGCACGCCAGGCGAGACTGGCTCGTTCCCGCTGACGATCACGGCCGCCAACGGTGTCAGCCCCAACGCGACGCAGAACTTCGTGCTCACGGTGACCGGCCTGCCGGTGTTCACCAGCGGGGCGGCCACCACCTTCACCGTCGGCGCCGCAGGGAGTTTCCAGGTCACCACCATCGGCTCGCCCACGGCCACGCTCACCAGGACCGGCACGCTCCCGGCCGGGGTGGCCTTCGTCGACAACGGCAACGGGACGGCGACGCTGTCCGGAACACCCGCGTCGCTGACGGGCGGCTCGTATCCACTGGTCATCACGGCCACGAACACCGTCGGGTCGACGAACCAGAACTTCACCCTCACGGTCAACCAGCCGCCGGTCATCACCAGCGCGGCCGGCGTCACGTTCCAGACGACCGTCGCCGGCAGCTTCACGGTGACGACAACGGGGTTCCCGACCGCGACGGTGTCGAGCACCGGTTCCCTGCCGTCTGGCGTGAGCTTCACGCCCAACCCGAATGGCACGGCGACGCTGGCCGGCACGCCGGCCGCGGGCACGCAGGGCAGCTACCCGCTGACCCTCTCGGCCACCAACGGCGCCGGCGCGCCGGCGACGCAGAACTTCGTGCTCACGGTTTCGGCGTGCGCCGGGAGCATGACGCCCGCCGGGCCCGCTCTGGCCACGGGATCGGTCGGCACACCCTACGCACAAGCCTTCGTGGCCACGGCGCCCGGCAGCAGCGGTTTCTCCTACGCCGTGACGAGCGGCGCGCTGCCTGGCGGCCTCACGCTCTCGGCGGGAGGCTCGCTCTCCGGCACGCCGAACCAGTCGGGCAACTTCGCCTTCACGATCACGGCGACCCCCACGGCGGGCTGTACGGTGGCCGCGTCCTACACGTTGACCATCACGCCGAACGCCGTTGACGAATCGTTCCTCGGCGGCGTGGGCAACACGCAGTACAGCGTGGGCGCCGGCACGCCCCCCACGCCGGCGGTCGTGGTCGCCGGCAGCGTGCTCAGCAACGACCTCGGCACCGGCCTCATCGCCAGCCCGGCGAGCATCGCCTCGACCAACGGCGGCCAGGTGACGATGAACGCCAGCGGCACGTTCCTCTACACACCCGCGGCAGGCTTCGCGGGCCCGTCCGACACGTTCACCTACACGGCAACCGACTCGAACGGCCTCACCGACACGGCCGTGGTGACGATCAACCTGGTCGGCCTGGTCTGGTACGTCGACGATGTCGTGTCGGCGGGAGATGGCCGATCCAACTCGCCGTTCAACTCGCTCGCCGCAGCCGTGACCGCCGCGACGACGGGCCAGAACATCTACGTCCACGAGGGCACCTACACCGGGGCCGTCACGCTGGGCGGTGAGGTGGTTCGGGGCGCGGGCCTGGCCTTCACCATCGGGAGCCTCTCGCTGCCGGCCGGCACGAATCCGGTGCTCAACGAGACGCTGACCCTGACCAACGGCTCGGCGGTCCACGGCCTGACGGTCCATGGCAACGCGAGCCCCGCCATCGCGGCTGGCGGCGCGCTGACGACAACGGCCACGCTCAACGCCGTGTCGATCTCGGGCGGCGCGAGCGGCCTCACGCTCACCGGCGTGCCCGGCACGATCACCGTCACCGGCGGCACCTTCACCGGCGTCACGGCCGGCGCCGAAGTCCTGATCACGGGCGGAACGGGAGCCGCCGCCATCGGCGCCGCCATCACGAACACGGGCGGCCGCGCGATCGACGTGCAGAGTCGCACCGCGGGCACCGTGACCTTCTCGGGGGCGATTGCGGACACCGGCGGCACCGGGACCGGGATCTACCTGAACAACAACACCGGCGCGACCATCGCGTTCACCGGCGGAATGGCCCTGTCCACCGGGGCCAACGCCGCCTTCACGGCGACGGGCGGCGGCACGGTGACGGCCACGCAGGACAACACCACCATCCTCAATACGCTGGCCACCACCACCGGCACGGCGCTCCGCGTGGAGCAGACGCGCATCGGCACGGCCGGCCTGACGTTCCGCAGCATCAACGCCGGGCTCAACGCCGCCTTCAGCGCAGGCAACGCCGTCGTCCTCGATACGACCTGCCTGCCGACGAACGACTGCGCGGCTGCAGGGAACGGCAGCTTCGCGGTGGTGGGCAACGGTCCTCCGGTGCCGCCGAGCATCGATCCCACCGGGGGCCGGATTCAGTTCAAGGGCTCCGATGTCGTGGGCGCCGACAACGGGTCCACGACCTCGGGCATCGGGATCTATCTCAACGCGACGAAGAACCCGACCCTGCAGTGGGTACACCTGCGCCGATTCAGCAACTCCGCGATCGCCGGGCGGAACGTGGCGGGCTTCCTGATCGAGAACAGCCTCATCGACAGCGCCGGCGACACGGCCGGCGTCAACGAAGGCCCCGTCGTGTTCGGGCTGCCGAATCCGGGCGGTGTCAACGGCCTGGTCGGCGCCGGTACCATCCGCGACACCGTCATCAACGAGGGCATCGAGGACAACGCCTCGTTCTTCAACCAGTCGGGCACGATGTCGCTCACCATCGAGCGCAGCGTCTCGGCCGCCGCGGGTGCCTGTCTGGTGGGCACGCAGAACCTGCCCCTCAGCCCCGGACGCGACGGCCTCGTGGTGCGCACCGAGGGCACGGCCAGCGCCTCGGTCACGGTGAACCGGTGCCGCTTCCGGAACGACAACCGGTACTTCCTGTTCGCCCATGCGCTGGACGACTCCGCCCTGACGCTGCTGGTCACCGGGTCGCCCACCGACGCCACGATGAAGACCGAGTTCGCGCGCGGCTCATCGGGCCAGGGTCTGCAGGGGGTGCGCGTGATCAACGGTGACAACGCCGACGCCATCGCCACCATCGAGCACTCCACCTTCACGGGACTCCCGGGTTCCGGCATCTACGTCGGACAGGAGGCGGATGCCACCAGCACCTCGCTCCTGTCGGCGACGATCCGTCGCACGGCCTTCCCGTCCCTGTCTCCGGCACCGCCGGCGACGACGGCTCCGCGCATCCATGCCCAGCTGCGCGGCGTGGCGGCCCCGACGGTGCTGGTGCTCGACGAGAACGGCGGTGGCGTCACCGAACTGACCCACGTGAACCAGTACGGACTCGACCCCGGCATCCTCATCGAGACGTCGGAGGCCGGCAGCACGCCGCTGGTCGACATCACACTCGACGAGAATCACGTGGACATGCAGGAGAGCAATCCCCCGACGGTGCCGGCGAGGGGGCCGATCGGCCTCCACGTGCGGGCCACCTACGGGAGCGTCTGCGCGAGCGTCGTCAACAACGTCTCGCACTTCTTCCCGACGCTCACGGACCCCCAGGGCGGGGGCATTACGCTGGAACAGGTGGGGACGGCCACGTTCAACCTCTGGAACGGCGGGCTCGGCGGCGGCGCACAGGCCGTGCTCGACACGCTGAACCCCTCGCCAAGCGGGACCGTGATGATCCGCACCGTGGTGGGGACGGTGAACACCGTCGCGAACGGCACGTCCTGCATCCCGTAGGCAACGCGACGGGATCGGACCATCGGGAGCTGAAGGCCGCGTGAGCCGGCCTTCAGCCTCGCCGCTTCCAGAACAGCTGGCGAAGCCGCGTGTAGTGGTCGCCGGCCACGTGGCGGAGCAGCGTGAGCGTGCTGTACAAGGCCCACTGCGCGGCTCGGGGCTTCCACGCCCCGGCTGCCAGGGCCGCCGCCGTCCGCTCCGTGGACCAACTGCGCAGCGTATAGCGGCCCAGGACCGTACATCGGCCGACGACCGCCACGCGGGTCGTCGGCGCCGACGTGAACAGGTACTGGATGCCGGCGTCCCCGGCCGTCTCGCCAACAGGCCTGGTGTAGAAGCCTCCAGGCACCGACGCCGTCAGAACGGGCGCGCCGAGGATTCCGCTCAGGGTGTCGACGCTGCGGGACCACTCGTCGCGCAACCGGGCCTCGCTGCACCCGCCCATGCGCGCGGGATGGGAATACGAATGGCTTCCGATCACGTGACCCCGAGCGTGAAGCTCGCGAATCCGATCGGGTGAGAGAAACGTTGGAGAACCGACGCGACCGGCCGTCACGAAGAAGTGGCCCCGCCAGCCCCGGCGTTCGAGGGCGTCGGCGATCGTCCAGGCGCTGCCCCCCCCGTCGTCGAAGGTCAGGAACAGCGGGGCCCGGGCGTCGGCGGCAGCGCGCCAATCCACGACCCGCTGCGGCGGCTGGGTGGCCCGCCGCGCGATCGCGTCGAGATGCTGCTCGAACGCCTGGCGCGCGAGCTTGTAGCTTGCGGGGCCGGGCCCCGGAAACCCGGTGGCATCGGCGTCACCGTCGAACACGTCATGGTACTCGAGCGACAACGCCCGCACGCTGCCTCCGTCGCGCCTGGGCCTTCCAGCGCAGGTACTTGCTCAACCAGGGTTGTCCCCAGACCGCCGACCTCCGCCCGCGCGTGTCGATGCGTGTGGCCGTCCCGGCCACGACCTCCAGCAGGCGGTCGCGAATCGCGTCCAGGTTCTCGATGACGAGCCTCGTCATCAGCACGATATGAGACTCGCGCGTCTCGTGCAGGGCGCAGTGGAAGTACCCGTACACCGGACCGGTGTCGACCCCGGGGTCGACCTTCAGCAGCGTGAGCCCGACGTTGTCGAGGTCGTCTTCCGCCAGCGCCCAGAACGCGCCGTGCGCGTTCCGGTACTCGGGGCAGATGCCCGGATGGAGCACGAACGTTCCCAGACGCGGGACGCCGAAGATCCCCGGCTCGAGCAGGCGCTTGCAGCGCGCGATCGCCAGATCGGGCGCCAGGCCCTGCAGGAAGTCGCGCGTCTCCACGGAGTTCGGATCGGACGTGACGAGCAACCGCGTACTATCGGGGACGGGGGGGTATCGCCGCTCGACGGCATCGAGTGCAGCCGTGAGCCAGCGGGCATCCCGGCGGGCCAGGACGAGGCCGTAGTACACGCGGAAGGCGATCACGTCCAGGAAGCGGAGCCAGCCGATTCGCCGTACTTCGTGGCGCACGCGGGAGCGCGTGCGCGTGCCGCGTTCGTCGATCAGGACAATGCCGGCCAGGTTCGAGAAGGACGCGAGCCAGCGCGCGACCGCCTGGCGATTGAGCCGCGACTCGGCGTGGCAGATCAGGACCGTGCGCAGCGCCGCGTGCGGGGTCGGCGCCTCATGCGCTGACGGCATCCGGGGCTCCGGCCAGGGGCCTGACCGCCGAGGCGCCCGCGCGCTCGATCACCGTCCGCGCCAGCGTCGTGTCGTATCGCTCACTGGCGAACGCGGAGTACACGTCGACCGGCTTCGCGCTGCCGAGCGCCACGCGCTGCACGAGCTTCAGCGGACCCGACAGCAGCCGCAGCAGCAGACCCGGGAACCAGAAGAACCGGAGGTCGGGTCGGTCCTGCCGAAGCCGTGTGGCCAGTTCGGCGCGTGTGGGCGGCGGGGCCTCCACGAGATTGAGGAGCGGCGGAGCGGCAGCCATGTCTTCCGCATAGGACCGGATGACCCGCGCGGCCGTGCCGACATCGCAGACGCTGAGCTCGGAGCGGCGGCCGCCGATGGCGACGTACAGTGGCCCGAGTTCGCGGCCCAGGCGCCCGGGCGGTTGAAACGCGGCGTAGTCCACGAGCGGCCCAGGCCGGATGATGCGCAGGCGCAGGCCCAGTTCGCGGGCCAAATCGCCCGCCCGTGCCTCGGACTCGGCCTTGCCCCACACATACGGCCCGCGGCCGAGGTTGCCCCTGTCCATCGGCGAATCCTCGGTGAGCGCCCTCCCTCCGCCCGGTTTCAGGACGGCCAGGCTGCTGATGTGAATCACGTCCTGCACGCCCGCCCGCCCGGCCGCCTCGAACACATGGCGCGTGGCGTCAATCGAGTTGCGGGCATGGTCGGACTTGCCCCCGGCCGTCTCGGCGGCACAGTGTGCCACGAGCGAGACGCCGCGCATCACCGCAGGGTCGAGCGGACGAGCGAGATCGCCCGGCACGTACTCGACGCCCGGCACCCGCGTCCGCCATAGGGGCACACGGCGGTTGATGGTCCGCACGCCGAAGCCGGCCCAGCGCAGCTCCTCGACCACCCGGCGGCCGAGCAGGCCCGTGCCGCCCGTGACCAGGACGGTGCCGCGGCCGGGACGAGGCAGAGCAGCTTCGGCGTCCAGCACCGTGCGTCGCGCGTCCGCTTCGCTGGCGATCTCGGCCCTCTCGAGTGCGACGCTGACGGACTCGCAGATCCCGACGGTGTCGAGAATCGACTGCGGCGTGACTGGCGACGCGCCACCCGTCCGGATGGCGTCGTAGAAGCGGCCGGTGAGCGCCACGAGCCCGGGGTACGACGTGGTCCGCTTGAAGATCAGGCGCGCGAAGCCCGCGGTGGCGCCCGTCAGTGTCTGCAGCGCACGGCGGTAGGGTGTGAACAGCACGCCCAGACCCGCCCCGGGCCCCGGCAGCCGTGTCAGCGACCCGGTGATGTAATCCGCCCGCAGCCAGCCGTTCGTGCCAATCAGGTGCTGGAACTGCTCCACGGGGCGCCCACTGAGCGTCACGGTCAGGATCGCGGTGCAATGGCCCAGCCGCAGCAGTGCGTAGACGTCGCCCTCGGCCCTCGCGTCGAGTCCCACGATTTCGATGGGATCGTCGGTCAATCCGGCGCCCTGCCGGAGCTGTGCCACCAGCGGGTACACGGCGTGCGGCAGGATGTCCCGCGCCTGGTCGCTGGGCGTGATCGTCCGGCGAACCATGCGGAACGAGAAATAGCTCTCCAGGTGCGTCAGCCGGCCGATGGTCGGCATCGCCTCGAGCGCCAGCAGGTTCGGCCGCTCGAACAGGTACTGGTGACCGGCACACACCAGCCGACCGCGACGCGCCGCCAGGTCCAGCAGCGCGGCCGCCTCGGCCCGCGTGGGCGTGAACGGCTTCTCGACGTAGACGTGGCACCCGGCCTCGAGGGCCCGCTGGGCCAGGGCCGCATGTGTCGCGGGCGGGGTCACGATGTGGACGACATCGGGCCGCACGCGATCGAGCAGCTCCCCGACATCGCCCAGCACCTCGGCGCCCTTGGGCAGGACCTCCGCCAGGGCCTCGGCGTCGGCCTGCGGGTCGGCCACGGCGACAATCTCGGTGTCGGGGGTGGCCGCAATGGCCCTGAGGTGCTGGAGCCCCATCTTTCCACAGCCAATGAGGCCGACGCGAAGGCGGTGTGCAGGTGACGGTGAGGGCGGAGGCATATCCGACGACAGGACGACTGGAACCGCCACCATGATATCAAGCGGTTCCAGACGGAAGGGTGTTCAGTTGCGGGTCGTCTTCACCCAGGTCTGCTCGCGAACACCGAACAACCCGACGACGGTGACGCCCAGCTTCCAGATCAGGTAATACGGCACGATCGCCAGCGCCAGCCAGGTTCGCAGCGGCGGACGTTCGATCACGAGGCCGGTGAAGAAGTAGAGGAGCTGCCAACCGAACAGGCCGGCCGCCAGAGCGAGGGGACCGTAACTGACCAGATCGGCATACCACAGCAGCCCGCACACCATCAGGTACGCCACGTTCGTCAGGAAGAGCATCGAATGCGTCGGCCGGGCCACATCGACAATCGCATCGAGCGCGGCCAGGTCACGATGCCGGAGCGCCCGCTGCAGCAGCGACCTCCAGTGCAGGGCCAGTGCCTGGCTCCGGCCGCGCGTCCATCGGATGCGCTGCGCCCGACCCAACCTGAGCGAGTTGGCGACCTGGGCGTGAATCATGGCCGCTGGCGCCGGCGTCACGCAGTAACCATGGGCGGCAAGAATCAGGTAGTACTCCCAGTCCTCCGACAGGGTGAACGCGTTCCAGCCGAATCGCCTCAGGATCTCCGCGTCGAAGCACATCCCGTTTCCAGCCAGCGGACACGAAAGCCCCAGCAGCCGCTTGCCGGGATAACAGAGGTGGAACTTGATGGCGGCCGGCAGCACCGCGAGACGCGTCAACCAGGTTTCATCGGGGTTCTTGACGCCGTAGAACCCCTGGATGGCAACCTCACCGGCCTGGAGCCGCTGGTCCATCACCGCCAGGAAGTCCGGATGCACGACGGTATCGGCATCGATGATCGCCACGCCGCCGACGCCCGACAGGTCGTGTTGCTGGAAGAACCAGTGAAGGGCGTGAGGCTTGCCCCGCCGCTGCGGATCGTGGCGCTCAGCACACGCCGCTCCGGCCGCCCGGGTGGCGGCCGCCGTGTCGTCCGTGCAGTTGTCGGCGATGACGACGACATCGAGCAGCGACGTCGGATAGCGGCTCTGGAACACGCTGCGAACCGTCTCGCCTATCAGCTGGCCCTCGTTGTGCGCGGGAATTGCGACGAGGAAGTGCGTCCGGGGCGTGGGCGCCGGACCTGCACGCCTGTGGCCGAACAGCCAGGCGAGGCTGGCCAGCATCAGGACCACCTCGTACGCCGCCAGCGCCGCCAGCACGACCCCGAACGCGAGCAGGAGCGCGGTCAGCACGCCCTACGCCTCAATTCGCTGGCGGGGTGCGTCGGTCCGATCGCTGATGCGATACCACCGGGCACGATCGAAGGGCGGACGGGCTGATGCACACGGCAACTCCAGCACATCGTCGGGTCAGTGCGTGCGGGAACCGAAATGCGACCGCAGCAGCGGCTCGGCGTACTCCGAGAGGCGGCGATAGCCGTCCTCCGAGATGTGGCTACCGTCGGGCCTGGCGTACTCCGGGACCCGCCCGCCGCCGCCGTCGGAGACGACGGGCTGAAGATCCAGGAGGAGCAGGCGCTGCTCCCTGGCGTAGCCACGCAGCCAGTCGTTCGTCGCAAGCACGTGCTGGTTGATCGACGCCTGGTAGCTCGTCCGGCCCAGCAGGGTCCCGAGCCACGCGCGGAAGGTGTCGGACCAGGTTTCCGGTTGCGTCCGGAGTGTCACTTCGGTTGCCAGAATCGGCTCGATGCCAGCCGCCCGCGCGCGGCCGACGATCTCCTGCAGGCTCCTGCGGGCACGCGCCATCGATTCGTCGACCTGGCCCTCGGGTGCCCGGAACACGTCGTTGATGAACCCCCAGACGATGACGGCGCGCGGGTAGGCACTCACCACGTCCTGGTCGAATCGCGCGAGCAGCTCGAACGTCTGCTGGCCCGTGACCCCCTTGTTGATCACCGGAATGCCCGGGAGCGTCAGCGTCCACCCCTCGGCGTAGGACGCGCCGAGCAGAACGACGGGCCGTTCGACCGCGGCGCCGCCCGACTGGGCCAGGCCCCCGGGCTCAGCCGCCACGGTGGCCAACCACCCGAACACCAACGCCAGCGTCAGGCACCGGGATACCAGGACGGGTCGAACTCGGTGGCGAGCTCCACGTCCAGGAGGTCGATCTCCACGTCTTCGCGCACACATGAACCAGTGTTGGCGATATTACCAAGAAAGAACTGATCGTCGAGCGCCGAGGCCCCGTCCGGCGCCCCCCAGGTCCTGGACAGCCCGTAGGCACTGAGGTCATCGAACCGGCGGTTCTCGGCCGTCGGCGCTGCGATGTCGTTGTTGTTCACCCAGATGCGCTGAAAGCCGACGGACTCGGTTCCCCAGCGCCAGCCCAGCTGCACGTGAACCCACTCGTGGTTCCTGATCGTCGTCCGCGCGTAGCTCCCGCTCACGCCGGCCCTCAGGTCCAGCGTGGTGTAGGTCCGCTCGTCGCGACCGCCCTCGCTGCCAGCGTGAAGCATCATGATTACGCGGTCGATTCCGGCCCGTGTGAAGTTGTTCCAGAGAAAGAACTTCATCTCCGTGTCGCCGTCGCAGCGCCCGTTGGGCGCCTGAGGCAGCAACGGCCCGTTGATGCGGATGCGGAAACGGAGATAGTAGGGACCAAAAGGAAGCCACCCCGCGGCGGGCCGAAACCACTTGCCCGATCCGGTCCAGCCGGCCTGATCGGCAGCGTGCCCGACGCCGCTCGCACCCCACGCCCACCACGAGTAGCGGACGAACCCGCGGTTGTTCCATCCGCCACGGCCGTGATGCGTGGCGCCCCACAGCACTCCGGGCCCCTTGGGTCCCGGCTCGGTCACCAGACGAAGCGGAAGCGACGACCCACCCGGCGTCTGTACGTGCGGCGGGTCGTCCTGGAAGTCGATGACCGCCAGCTCGCCCTGGGCGGACGCCACGCCCGGGCAGCCAGCCAGGGCCAGAACCAGCGCAGCACGTGCGAACCGGGGATCGGGCAGGGCTACTCCATGCGCCGGCGAAGCCGTCTCATCGCCAGCACCAAGCCACAGACGCCGAAGGGCAGCGCCGCCGCGCCGACATCGCCGGGCACAATCCGGAGATTTCTCGGGGCATCCACCGTCGAGCTGGCGCCCGGGAACCACCCGGTATCGAACTGGGTCGCAAACTCCACATCCGCGATGTCGATGATCGCGTCCTCGCGCACGCACGACCCCGTGTTGGCGATGTCGCCGAAGAAGAACTGCTCGTCGAGGTTCTGCGGACCGTTCGGGTTCCCCCAGTGATCGGTCCGTCCCCAGACATCGAGGTCGTCGAATCGATTGTTGTGCGCGTTCGGACTTCCGTACGAGTTGTTGTTGACCCAGATGCGCTGAAAGCCGCTCGACTCGGGCCCCCATCGCCAGCCCACCTGGACGTGGACCCACTGGCTGTTCGGCATCAGCGTCGCCGCCCAGCTGCCCGACACCCCCGCCCGCAGCTGGAGCGTGGTCTGGGTCATCTCATTGCCACCAATCTGCGCCCCCGAGTGGAACATCAGGATGACCCGGTCGGTCCCCTCCGGCGTGAAGTTGTTCCAGATGAACCACTTCATCTGGCTGTCGTCACACGCCGACTGCCCCCGGACTTCCAGGAGCGGCGCCGCCACGCGCATGCGGAAACGGAGGTAGAACGGCCCCTGCCCGAACTGCGACCATCCCCCGGCGGGACGAAGGACGCTCCCGTCCCCGGTCCAGCCGGCCTGGTCCGCATCGTGGCCCACGCGGCTGACATCCCAATCCCACCAGTAGTACCGCATGAACGGGCCGTTGGCATGGCCGCCACTGCCGAATTGCGCGAAGTTCCACAGGCTGCCCGGCCCCTTGGGCCCCGGGCGCGCGCCCACGAGCGTCAGGCCCTGAGTGGTGTTTCCGACCACCGTATACGGTGTACTCCGGAAGGGAATCGTACCCAGCTCCCCCTGGGCCTGGGCCAGCCCCGGAGCTATCAGTCCCGCCGCCATCACGGCCGCGCACCCGCCCACCAGGCGGTGCCACACACGCTTCGAATTCACAATGGCCATCAGCCTACGTTCCCCAGAGGATACCCGACCGTCAACCGTTCTGACTCAGGGGGGACTGAGCGGATCATGTGCACGTACAGCAAGAATCGTGCGCGATCGAGATCGCCCCGCAAACTGCTGAAATAATTGACCGTTGCCGGCCGGAACGGCCCTGGTGAGCCGCCGGGACATGTCGTCCTTTACCTGGCACCGCGCAATAATGTCACTCGCGGCTCAGGTCCGCGTAGAGCTGTTCGTAGGCCCGAAGCATGTGCCCGGTCGTGAAGCGCTCGCCAAATCGCTGCTGAGCCCGCGCCGCCATCTCGCGGGCCCCGCCGGGGTCGGCCACCAGCTGCTCCACCGCCCCGACGATGGCCGGCGCGTCCCCGGCCGGAATCACCACCGCACAGCGTCCCCCGTCCACCACGGCGCGGTTCTCGCCCACATCGGTCACGACGATGGGCCGGCGCGCCGCCATCGCCTCGAGCAGCATCATCGACATCGCTTCCCAGAGCGACGGCATGACGAAGAGGTCGAGCGCGGTCAGCAGCTCCTGGCTGTCCGCCCGCCAGCTCGTGAAGAGGATGCGCGGGCCGAACCCGAGCGTCTCGGCCGCCCGGCGCAACTGGGCCTCGTCTGGCCCGCCGCCGATGATCACCAGCCGCATGGACGCATGCCGGGGGAGAAGGCGGGTCGCCGCCTCGAGCAGATGCGGTATCCCTTTCTGGCGTGACAGCACGGCAATGCAACCGACGACGAACTCATGCGGGCCGATCCCCAGCTCGGCCCGCTTCCGGTCCCGCGTCACGCCGTCGTCCACGAAGCGATTCTCCTCCACGCCGTTGAGGACGGTCCTGATGTGGCCTGGCCGCACGCGGAAGTGCTCGATCAGGGCGGCACGCTGCGTGTCGGAAACCGAGATCAGCTGGGTGGCGCCGCCGCAGAACCACCGCTCGAGGCGTTGCTCGCGGTCGAGGCTCGCCGTGTAGTTGCCGAAGTGAAACGTATGCACCCACGGCGGAAGCACGCGGAAGGGTGCGAGCGGCCCGGCATGCAGGAGCGCGGGCCCCCCATGCGTGTGGATGACGTCGGGCTTCCACCGGCGCAGATGCCGCCCGAGCGTCAGAGGCGTCAGGTGCCGGAACGCCCGCCGCCCCGGCGACACCAGTTGCACGTCGACGCCCTCCGCACTCAGACGGTCGGCGAGGATCCCCAGTTCGCTCGTGCAGCACACGCCCACATCGAACCGTTCCCGGTCCAGGCGCCGGCCGAGGTGCACGACCACCTGCTCGGCCCCGCCGATGTGCATGGAGCCGATGATCTGCAGGACCCGGATCTTCCGCCGCACGGTCTGATTCATGCGTCGGCCGTCGCTCCTTCACGCATGCCCCTGAGCAGATTCCGGCAGAGCGCCTCCTCGGCGAGGACGCGCTGCCGGAACGAAAACCGCTCGTTCACCAGCGCGCGGCCGGCGGCCGCCAGACGCGCCGCCTCGTCCGGGTGGTCCAGCAGCTGTCGCAGGCCGCGGGCGATCGCCGCGGGATCGTGGGGCTCGATCAGGATGCCGGTTTCCCCGGGAAAGACGATCTCACGGACGCCGCCGACATCGGTGGCCAGCACGGGCTTGCCCATGCAGAGCGCTTCCAGGATCACGTTGGGGAAGCCTTCGGTGTGCGACGTGAGGGCCAGCAGGTCGATGTCACGGAAGACCGGGCGGACGTCGGGCTGGTGCCCGAGCAGCACGACGCGATCGGCGAGGCCGAGCTCCCGGGCCAACGCCTCCACATGAGGCCGGTCCGGCCCGTCGCCGGCGAACACATACCACGTCGCGGGATGCGAGCGGCGCACGTCGGCCGCCGCGTGCAGCAGGTCGAGTTGACCTTTCTCCCGGCTGAGCCGCCCGATGCAGCCGACCACCCTGGCGGTCGGCGGAATGCCCGCCCGGCTGCGGATCACGCCGGAGTCGACCGTCGACGGGTCGTAATTGGCCGTGACGATGGCGTTGCGGACGAGCGCGACCTTGTGTCGGGGCACGCCATGGGCGATGACGGCGTCGCGGGTCTGGCCCGAGACGGCGACCACCAGGTCGAACTTCGGCCGCACGAACCGTGCCGCGCGCCAGTACGTGCGGTACCGCAGATCGTTCATGATCCAGCCGTGCATCGTCGTCATGATGGGGACGCGATGGAGGCGCGAGACCAGGTAGGTCAGGATCTCGGACTTGTAGTCGTGGGCGTGAACGAGATGGATGTCGTGGTCCCTGATGGCGCGGATGATCGTCCCAATCATCCGTGGATCGAATCGCGAGGTCGTCCGAATCGGAATCACGCCGATGCCGCGCGCCGCCAGGGCCTCCTCGTACGCGTTCGGGGGTTCGCTGGCGAGCTGGAAGAGGCCGACCGTGTGCGAGAACTCACCGGGCGTGGCGGCCAGGGCCGTCTCCATGATGGTCTTCCCGGGCCCGCAGATGCGGTCGGTGTCCCTCAGATGCAGCACGTTGATCATCGGCGGTGCCCCAGCCAGCGCATCGTGGCGTCGAGCAGGCCGGGGGCCTCGTTGTAGAAGCGGCTGATCTCCTTCCAGAACGGCTCTTCCCTGACCACGGCAAGCGACGCGGCGCGGCCGCGTTCCTGGAAACCGCGCAGGTCGGAGCCCGGTGTGGCGGCGGGGTTCCGGTCGACCTGCGCGATCAGCGTCGGCGCCTCCAGGGCCGGGGGATTCGCGGCCATCGAGAGCGATCGCAGCTCGCGCGCCATGGCGGGCCCCAAGTCGTATCCGTCCACGTTGACCGAGTGGCCGGACTCCAGCGCGCGCATGAGCGCGTCACGGTCTTCGCGGACCTCGCGGTACACTGCGAGCTGCGTCGTGACGTTGATCCGCAGCAGTTCCTGCAAGTAGGCCGAGCCATCCAGGATCGGCGCCCAGCAGACAAGGCGGTCGACGTCCCGGCGGTGCCCCGACACCTCGGCGGCCAGCGTCGCGCCGAGCCGCAGTCCGAGCAATGCCGCGCGATCCGCGCCCGTCCGTCGCATCAGCTCGTCCATCGCCGCCTCGATGTCGGCCCGGCACGTCGTCAAGGTGATCGCCTCGAACTCGCCGCCGCTGTCGCCGTACCCCATGCAGTCGAAGCGCAGCACCGGGTGGCCCGCGCCGCTCAGGGCTCGGGCGGAGGTGACCATGACGCGGTGGGACCACAGCTTCTCTTCCGCGAAGGCATGACAGAACACGAACGGCACCTCGCGAGCGCCGCCTGCGGGCTCGTGGAGCACGCCGAACAGGCGGGCCGACGGGCCCTCGAAGAAGAACGGCGTCTCGACGCCGTGACCGGTTCCCGTGCTCATCGTCGTGTCGGAGACCAGATCTCCTGGCGCGTGCCGGCGAGGAACTTGGCCCAGGCCGACATGGTCGCCATGGTCACGGTCGTGAAGTAGGCGGAGACTCTGACGGGAAGCGACCGCGCGAGCGGCGGATATGGCAGGGCCGTGCCGCCGGCCAGCGCGTAGAAGGCCCCCTGCAGGATCAACAGGCCCAGGTACGTCGGCGACGCCGGCGCGAGCAGGGCCGAGGCGAGCAGCGCCGTGACGAGGAACACGGGAACCATCCAGCGCATCAGCTTGTGTGAGACGAGCGCGAAGGCGAACCAGCCATGGGCGAACGGGTTCATGAGGTGCGCGTACTCGCGCAAGGTGGTCATGCCCCGAAGCACCGTGCGGACCTTGCGATCGAACTCGTCCCGATGGCTCACCGTCGCCCGCATCGTCCCCCGGGCATCGGCCACCGCCACCGCGCGGTACCCCCGTTCGACCGTTCGCAGCACCGACAGGAAGTCGGGTGCCAGACCGGGCGCGAAGGGTTCGCACAGCGGGCGCCGTTGCGCATAGAACGACCCGCTCGCCCCCACAATCGAGTGCAGTTGCGACTCGAGCCGGCGCAGCCACAGCTCGTAGCGGCCGTACAGACCTTCGCCGCCCATCTGGGCAATGTGATCCTCGCCGGACGCGCACCCGACCTGCGGGTCCAGGAACGGCCGCACCAGCGCCTCCAGCGCACCCGGCTCCAGCTGGATGGACGCGTCCGAGAAGACAACGATCTCGTTCCGCGCCTCCGCCAGTCCGGCGTTGAGGGCGCCGGCCTTGCCGCCACGTTGATGGATCTCGATCACGCGGACGATCTCGTCCTGGCGTTCGCGCAGGTATTCGGCGGTCCCGTCGCTGCACCCGTCGGCGACGAACAGGACTTCCATGCGCCCCACCGGGTACGCCAGCGACCGGGTATTCGCCAACTTGTCCTCGATCACCTCGCGCTCGTTGTGGACCGGGATGATGAGCGACACGGTCGGGGCCCGATCGGTCTGGCCAGCCCCGCCTCCGACGCCGGCCCCGCGGATTCGCGTGATGACCGCCAGCGCCAGCGGGTAGCCGAAATAGGCGTACCAGGCACCAGCGACCGACAGCCAGAACAACGCCTGCAGCAGCGTCGCAATCATCGGGTGCCCCGAATCCACTGGCGTGTCTCGGTGAGCCACGGCCGGGGGTCGTCCCACCGCGGGTTGTCGTACCGCTGATCATGGCGCCACAGCTTCAGGAAATCGCGCACGACGCCCAGCCGGCCCCCCGGGATACCCGCGGCTGTCGACCCCGCGCCGAACAGCTGGATCAACAGCGAGTCCACATCTCCCCAGAACCAGCGACTCTGTACCCCGACGCGGTACGTCGGCGGCTCGACCGGCCCGCGGCCGGCATGCGCCTCGACCAGGATCCTCGGAAAGTCCACGCCCGCGTCGATGGCCAGCTGGAGCGAGCCCCAGAACCGGCCGTTGATCTCCAGGAGTCGGGGCGTATTGTCGCGGCAATCACGCTTGAACTCCACCATCGCCACGCCCTCCCAGTCGAGATCGGTGAGCAGGGCGATGGCGTGCTGAAGCGCGTCCGCCGGCATCGGCACGCTCTCGCAAAGCACGCTCACCCCGCCCGACGGCGGTTTCTCGCGCAGCCGCCGGTGCGCAAACGACGCGACGAGCCGCCCCGAGACGATGCAAGCGAACACGCCGAAGCCCGGCCCTTCGATCTTCTCCTGCAGCGCAATCGGATAGAGCTCGGGCCGGTAGGAGGCAAGGCGCGCGTGCAGCTCCGCATCGTCGGTCGCGTAGGAGACGACGCCCGCGTGCCACCCGTCGGCGGCACGGACGCGGGAGCGCGCCGGTTTCAGGACCACAGGATACGTGAGGCCCATGCCGCCCGTCTCGCAGCCGGGCCGCTCGACCACGTGCGTCCGCGGAATCGGCACGCCCAGACGCGGTGCTCGTCGCATCAGGCCGACCTTGTCGGCGGCGTCGGTGATGGCCGCCGAGCTCGGCAGCGGAAGGCCGCAGCGCGCGGGCCATTCGCTCCGGCGCGAGACCGCAATCATGCTGGAGACGTCGGCCACCGGCAGCAGGACATCGATCGCGAGGCGCTCCAGCTCACCCCGGAGCGCCTGAATGAAATCGGCCTCGTGCCGAAGCGGGCTGGGATACACGACGCGATGCGCACAATAGCGTGACTGGTGGGCGAGCGCGCCCGGTGTCGACTCGCCAACGGCCACCCAGTGCCCCGCGCGTCCCAGTGAACGTACCACCGCGAGCGCGGATCGACTGTTGCCGTCGGTGACCAGGATTCTCAGCGGTGGCACCAGGCTCGGCTCTGCGTGGGTCAGCGAGGCCCGACGGATCGGAGCGGGGCCGACGCCGCATGCGGCGATTGCGGCCGGATCACGCCGGGGACCCAGGGCCCCTCGGCCGCGCCGCGCTTCGGGGCCGCCAGTGAGCCCGCCGCGGCGAACACGCGGCCGGACGACTCCGAGGGCACCCGCTCGACCTCGGCCTTCGCCGGTTCGGCCATCGTCATTGCCTTCGCGCTCGCCGCGAGAGCGCTGAGCAGATACAGGTGTGGATAGGTGAGGCCACCCAGGAACGTGCCTCCGACTGCATAGCCGATCAGGCTCATGTTCAGCAACCGTGGCCACGCTCGCTGCTCGGCGCTCGACCCCTGCTCGCGGGCCAGTCGATGGCTCTGCTCGTTGGCGGCGAAACTGGTGCCGATGGTGATCAGCAGCAGGATCAGCCCGACGAACCCGTACTCACCCAGCGTGCGGAAGTAGATGCTGTGCGCGCTCAGCCATCGACGGGATCCCCAGGTGTAGGTCTCCTCTTCCTTGGGCAGGTAGCGCAGCCCGTAGGCAACGTTGAAGTTCCCGGCGCCCACACCAAAAGGATAGTCGACGGCCATCTGGACGGCGACACCCCACATTTTCAGGCGGCCGGCCGCGGACCCGTCCTCCTCGTAGGTTCCCACGGTCGCCAGCCGCTCGACGTACGCGGTTGGTCCCAGCGTCACCAGCGCGGCCACGAGAGCGGCCGCCACTCCCAGCGCCAGCGCTCGGCGACGGGCCAGCGCCACGAAGTAGTACGTCCCCATGGCCACCACGGCGAGCGCGGCCCCGCGTGACTGCGTCCCCATCACCCCGAAGACGCACGCCACGACGGCCACGGCGCCGAGGATCCGGGGCCCCCATGCCTGCTGCCGATAGGTGAGGAAGAGGGCGATCGGGAGAAAGATGCACAGCGCCCACGCGAAGTCGTTGCCGTCCCCTGTGAAGTACGCACCTGCCATCGCCTCCTGTCGACCTGCCGACGTGAGTGGATCCAGGTTGCGTGCCACCATCGCCACCACGATGAGGCTGAGCATCAGCGCCAGCTTCCTGACACGAGCGGGCCGGTCCACCAGATACGCGGTAATCAGGAACAGGCCGAAGTAGTCCAGGTGAATCCGGAACGCCGTCAAGGCCGAGGTCTGCACGACGGCATAGGCGACGGTCAGCCCCGTGAAGCCCACGAACGCGACCAGCAGCCGGGACTGCGAATACTCGAAGAACGCCCTCAGGCCGACCCGCATGACCACGGTCAGGATCAGGCCCCACGCCAGCAGCGTGGAAACGCGCGCCGCGGCGAGAAGGGGCACGACCTGGGCCAGCCCCAGGATTTCAATCGCCAGGAGCAGCAGGTACGCCCGGAAAAGATGGTCCGAGTTGCCCAGGAGAGGCATCCTCCAATCGGTGTTCGACTGGTCGGTCTGCATCGTCAGATCACCCCTGCGACCCGTGCGAGGAACATCGAGGGATGGGCCGTCGGCCCCTCGTGCATGTTGACACGTCTGAGCGCGTAGCGGTCGCCGGCGTCCACCGGCCCCTCCGCGGTGCCGAACGCCACGGCATAGCCCGCATCGCGCACCGCCTCGGCGACGTCGGCATTCCAGTCGCCGTTGGGATAGGCGAACGCCCTGACACCGGCGCCCAGGCGTGCCTCGATGTCCTGTCGCGACTGCGTCACCTCGTCGCGGGCCTCGCCCGTCGACAACGCGGGCAACAGCCGATGCGAGACGCCGTGCCCGCCGAACGCCACGCCCCCAGCGTACATCTCCTCCACCTGATCCCAGTCCATGAAGGCGTCCACGGGCGTCCGGGCCGGGGCGCCGTTGAGCGCGCGAAGCGCGTCGACGATGGGCCGCGTGTCCACCATCCGGCCCTTCACGTCCCTGACCATCGTCAGGGCCGTGGCCCGGCTGGAGGACTCGTCGGCGGCCAGCATGCCGTCCAGCCCGTGCTCGGCCAGCTGGGCCTGCGCCCGGCGCCGGAAGGCCTCGTCCGCGCGGGCGCGCCGCCACGCGTCCACCAGTGCGGCGCCGATCTCCTCCTGCCAGAACATGCGCGCTGTGCCGATGAACCCGGTGGAGAGGAAGACGACAGCCGGGATTCGGCACTCCTGCAGGATCGGCCACGCCTCGTCGTACGTGTCGCGCCATCCGTCGTCGAAGGTCACCAGGCAGGAGTTCGGGTCGAAGGGACGGTGCGACTCGATACGCGCGACGAACTCGTCCAGCGATATCACGTTGAACTCGCGCCGCAGCAGCCGCATGTGCATGGCGAAGGTGGGCTGCGTGACGATGATGGCGGGATGGGACCAGCTCTGGTCGACCGCTGCCGGCGCCAGGACCCGGTGATACGTCAGCACGATGGGACGCCGGCGGAGTTTCACCGACGTCCACGCCGCCAGCGCACCGGTGGTCGCGAGCGACGCCACCATCGTGCGCTTGGCCGCGCCCTTCGCCGCACGTGCCAGGCCCATGGGAGTCATCGTCCGGCGGCGGTCAACGGGCGGGCAGAAGCACCTGTCCCCTCGGGCAGACCTAGCGCCCGGAGGACCTCGATCGCGCGAGCTCTGGCTCGCGGTCCGACGTAGGGATGCGTCGGCAGGGTCATGATGCGCGCCGCGACTTCTCGACCACCGCGTGCCGGGGGTACCGGGTCGACCAGATGGGGCTTCAGCTCCGCCACATCGGCCAGGGAGGCCGGGTACGACGAGGTGGCGCCGATGCCGGCGCGGTTCAGCGCCAGGACCGCCGCGTCTCGGACAGCCCGCGATGCCCACAGGACCGGCAGCCGCAGATACACGGCACGGGCATCCGCGCCAGGATGGATCGTTGTCACTCGGAGACCGTCGAGTCCATCGAGCAGTGCCCGCGCGTTGGCCACCCGCGCGTTCGTGAACTCGTCGAGTCGACGCATCATCGTCAGCGCCAGGCTCGCGACGACCGGGGCCGCCGGGGCCAGCTCGAACTCCGTCGTGAAGACCGTGCGCCCGAGGCCCAGTTGCGGGATGCGCGCGGGGATGCCGTACAGCAGCGGTCGCAGCATCGCCGCGTATGCGAGAGCCTTCATGACGTGCACCAGCGGCGCGACGCGTCGGCCCGGCGGGAGGGCGGCCAGCTCCTGCCGGACCGCGCCCGCCAGTTCGGAGGACTGCGTGAGCACCACTCCGCCCTCGATGGCGGAGACGTTCTTGCCCCGGTCGAAGCTGAACAGGCCCGCGTCGCCCCAGGTCCCCGAAGCACGACCTCCGACCGAGGCCCCCATCGCCTGGGCCGCATCGTCGACCAGGAACACGCCGAGGCGACGCGAGAGCTGATGGAGTCGCGGCAGGTCGCCGGGCAGGCCATACAGGTTGGTGGCCACAATCGCCAGCGTCCGCCCATGGTCGGCCGTTTCCAGGGCGTGCAGGTCGTAGTCGAGCGTCTCGGGCGCGATGTCCAGGACACGCGGGCGCAGACCCGCCTTCACCACGGAGGCCGCCACGGAATAGCAGGTGTAGGAGGGCAGCACCACCTGATCCCGATCGGGAGCGAGCCGGCGCATCGCCTGCAGCAGCAGCGTCATCCCGGCCCGGCCCGTGCTCGTCAGGAAGCACTCGTGAACGCCGAAGCGCTCGCGCAGGTGACGACCGAGCGCGTCCGAGGCGTCGGGGGATGACGCGGCGATCATCGGCCAGCGTGCGAGGTCGGTGAACCGGATGGGGGCGCCGGCCGGAGCGAAGTAGCGGGACATGGGCTCAGGGAATGCTGCGGGCCAGGAACGGGCCCATGACCTGCGTCATGGCCAGCGGCAGCCGGCGCCAGGCCTTGATGGCAAGCTGGTACTTCGGGTTGGTCGGGTTGAGGGTCGGCATCTCCCGGCGCGTTCGCAGCAGGTAGGTCCAGTACAGCTGCAGCGCCTCCGCGTTCCATTTCTTCTTGAACTGGTCGCCCCCCGAGTCCTTCGAGGATCGACCCAGGTGGAACAGTTGGGCGCCGCTCTCGCAGGCGTGCCTGATGAGCTCCCAGTACAGCACGTAGCCCGCGAGTTGGCGCCGGTACTCGCTGCGGATGCCGAGCCACATCCCCTCCCACGTCCCGTTGTGGAGGCCATCGAAGGCGCCGGCTGCCGGTCGTCCGTCGGCATCGTAGACGACACAGAGGCGCGTTGCGTCGGGAAAGGCGGCCAGGATCGCCTTGAGGTAGTCGATCCGGTAGATGGGTGTCCCCATCTCGCGCCAGCTCTCGGAGAGAATCCGGTAGAACTCGTCGACCTGGTCCGCCCCGAACCTGGCGACGAAGCCGTGCTTGTACGCGCGTCGAATCTCGGCTCGCTGCTCGCGTTTCATCCGGCCCAGGACCACCTCGGGATCCGGATCGAGGGCGATGGTCATGCTGACCTTGTGGTCCGAGTACGGATAGCGGTCCGGCAGCCTGCGGCGGCTGCGGAGTTCGACGTACTCCACGCCCCACTCGTCGGCCACCTCTCCTGCCGCCTGCAGCAGCTGCTCCTCGACGTCGTCCGATTCGCCCGCGGGCCCGCCGTAGTTGACGAAGGGCATCGAGCACGCCAGGTTCCCGAAGAGCAGGCTCTTGAGCCTGACGAGCGGCAGGATGCCGACCAGGCGGCCGTCATCGACGGCGGCCAGGTAGGTCGTGGCGTGCCCGAAGCATCGCTCGTTGATCTCGCGCCACTCCCAGCGATGGTAGAAGGACGCTCGCGGCGAGCCCAGCGTGAATGCATTCCACCGGGACCGGTGCGCGTCGTCGCAACGAATGATGGCCATGTGCGGTTGCGGGTCGTGCAAGTGCCGGGCTTCAGCCGTTCGTGGTCACGGATTCCCGTTTGCGCGCCACGAACTGGCTGAGATTCCTGAGGGAATCGAGGTTCTCGGGCACCAGCTCCCGATCCTCGACCCGGATGCCGTACTGCTGCTCGACGAACGATACGAGCTCCAGCAGGCCCGTGGAATCGATGATGCCGCTTTCGAGCAGCGACTGGTCGTCCGCGAGCCCCCCCTGGTCCTGTCCGAACAGGAAATTGCCGACAATGAAGGTCCTGATCTCCGTCGCGACCGAATCCGTCATCTGCATACCCTCAGCAAGACTGCACAACGATTCAACGTAAACAATCCCGGCCGCCTGCCGCGGCAGCCGGCCGCTGGCCGGACCCGGTGCACCCAAGCAAGATTCCAGCCAGAGGCGTGCGTCACCCGTGTTGCGTTTCGAGGACCTGGGAGATGGTGCCGAAGCGGAACTCCCGCAGGAGGCGCCGGAGGCGGGGCTCGGTCCGGTCGAGGTTGCGGTAGTGCCGGTACCTGGAAACCGCGCCGACGTTGAGGCGCGGCTGGTCCGGGTCGATCTCCCATGGGTGCAAGTAGAAGACGGCCGGCCGGCCCTCGGTGTCGTTCAGGGCACGCAACCCGCGCCGAGTCCACCAGTACGGCAGCAGGCGGAAATACCCGCCCCCGCCCACCGGGAGGTTCGTCCCCAGGTGCCGGACCGTGGATCCCGGCAGCTCCCACAAGCGTCGGCCCTGTCGCTCGAGCGCATGGATGTGCCGGTCCCAGTGAGGGATGCCGTACCGGTCGTGGTAGATCGGGTAGATGCTGGAATCGAACGTGTACTCCTCACTGGCGAGCACGTCGATCGCCCAGAGGGAGCGCTCGGTAATCGAGTAGCTGGGCGCGCGGTAGCCCCGCACCCGCACGCCCGTGGCCTGCTCGATGGCCGCGCGTGCGCGCGCCAGGTCGGCCCGGAACTCCCCCGGGGTCTTGTCGTAGACCAGTCCGTGATCGTAGCTGTGCGACGCCAGCTCGTGGCCGTCGCGGTGGATGCGCTCGACCAGCGCGGGGAACCGCTCGGCGACCCATCCCAGCACGAAGAAGGTGGCCCGGACGTCGGCCGCCTCGAGGATCGCGAGCAGCCGTTCCGTGTTCTGGCACACCCGGCTCTCGAGCGACGTCCACTCGTCCCGTGACACCACGTGTGAGAAGGCCGACACGTGGAAATAGTCTTCCACGTCGACCGTCATCGCGTTGAGGAGGCCTGACACGTCACGAACCGCTGCGGACGAGGACGGTCTTCGCCGTCTCGAGGATGACGTAGATGTCGAACGCGATCGACATGTGCTTGATGTAGAACAGGTCGTACTGCAGCTTCTCCTGTGCGTCGTCCACCGTCGCCCCGTAGCGATGGCGCACCTGGGCCCATCCGGTCAGCCCGGGCCTGACGACGTGGCGCTGCCCGTAGTAAGGGATTTGACGCGTCAGGTCCGCCACGAACTCTGGGCGCTCGGGACGCGGGCCGACGAAGCTCATGTCTCCCCTCAGGACGTTCCAGAGCTGTGGCAGCTCGTCGAGGCGCGTCCTGCGGAGGAACCTGCCCGCGCGCGTCACTCGCGGGTCGTTCTGGGTCGACCAGACGGGGCCCGTCTCCAGCTCGGCGTTCACGCGCATCGACCGGAACTTGTGGATGATGAACGGGGCACCGTTCTTCCCGACGCGGCGCTGCGAATAGAGGATGGGGCCCGGCGAGCTCAGGCGGACCAACGTCGCCGCCAGCAGCATCAGCGGCGACGCGAGGGTGAGACCGATGAACGCCAGGAGCACATCCGACAGCCGCTTGCTCACCTCCAGCGTCGTGCTCTTCCGGAAGCCGTCCGAGAAGATCATCCAGCTTGGGCGAAGGTTCTCGACGGCGATCTTCCCTGTGTACTGCTCGTACACGGACGCCAGGTGATCGAAGCGCACGCCATCGTTGAGCTTCATGGCGAGCAATTCGTCCATGTTCAGCTTGCCTCGCGCGTCGGCCAGGCTCACGACCACCCTATCCACACCCCGGCCGCGCACCAGGCTGGGGATGTCGCTCACGGTGCCAATCACGCCCGGGTTGACCACCGGCGCGCCGACGCGCGCCGGATCCAGATCCACGAAGCCGACGAGATCGACGCCCAGCTCGCTCCGGCGCTCGTAGAGCTCCCGCGCGAGCGTCACGGCCGCCTGGCCCGTACCCACGATCAGGAGCCGTTCGGTGGGGCGGCCGTGGATGGAGAGCCAGTCGAACGCGACCCGCCACCCCGCCACGAGGGTGATGATGAACAGCGTGGCCAGCGCGAACACGCCACGGCCGATCACCAGGTCGGGAACCGCGTAGTACAGCAGGGCCAGGATCACCGAGGCGGCGCCCAGCGAGCGGATGAGCCCGATGGCCAGATCCCGCGGGTCGTCCCGCTTCCGCAGGTCGTAGAGGTCGCCGTAGTGCAGGCAGATCTGCAGGACCGTGGCGGCGACGATTGCGCGGCCCGCCCACTCGGTGAGGACATCACCGATCGTGCCCGGCATCCCGAGGCGGATGACAGCGGCCACCAGCACCGACATCACGATCAGCGCGTGCTCAACGAGCACGAGTCCCATCGTCCGGACGCTGATCCTGCCGGTGAGGAGCTGATACATGCCTCGACGTCGTCCGGGCTAACTTCGCGAGCCGTAATAGGCGTAGCGCTCGCCGGGCAGGGCCTCGACACCATTGAGGATGACGCCGATGATCCGGTCGCGGCCAAGTGCGTTGACGGCCTTCTCCACCTGCGGGTACTGGGTATGCCCCGCCCGAATCACGAACACGATGCCATCCACCAGCTCCGACAGGAACTGCGCGTCGGCGGTGGGCTCCATGGGCGGCGAGTCGATGATGACCCAGTCGAACCGCTCGCGGGCCTCCTCCATGATCTGGCGCATCCGGGGCGACGTCAGGCCGCTCATCGGATCCGGATCCGGGCGCCCCCCGGGGAGCAGCAGCAGGTTCGGCGACAGCCGAACGACCGAGAGCTTCGTGTCGTTCTTCGCCTTGAGCGCCTCGCCCAGCCCCGGAACCTCGGCGAGCTGCACGATCTCACCCAGCGAGGGCCGGCGCAAATCCGCGTCGACGAGCAGCACGCTGCGGTGGAACGACTCGCTGAGCACCAGGCTCAGGTTGAGTGCGGTCGACGTCTTGCCATCGGCCTGCGCGGCGCTGGTGAGCATCACCACCCGCATGCCGCTGGTAGCCTGGGCGTTGTTCATCACGGCGGCGAGCCGGCGGAACTGCTCGACCAGTGCCGGATCGGCCCCGGGGGACGTCACGCAGCGCTCCTGCCACGTCGAGCTCCAGCTGATGCTCCCGAGCGTCTCGCCCGTGGCGCCGGCGTCGGGAAGCAGCGCGGCCCGGCGGCCCGGCTCCTCGGTCCGCGTGTCCCACTGCGGGGCGAAGGTTTCGCTCTCCTCCGCGGTCTCGCGGAACGACGACGGGATCCGCGCCCGCTGCATGGCCTGTTCGATTCGACTCACGTTACGCCCTTAGATCAAGTACTCCCAGAGCCTCATGCTCCAGAAGACGTACACTCCCGCCAGAATCGCCACGCTGCTGACGGCGAGCGCGAGGCGGGTCCGCCGGCCGCGCGCCGCGCGCTCCCGTTCCGTCTCGACGAGGGGGATGATCGTCAGCACGGGCAGCGACAGGGCCTTGACCACATCCGACTCGCTTCGGAAGGACGAGTCCCTGTACTCGAGCGTCGCCGCCGTCGCCACGCCCAGCAGGAGCCCCACGAACAGCCCGATCAGGCTGATCTGATAGCGAACGGGGCTCGTCGGCTCGGTCGGGACCCGTGCGGGATCCACGATGCGGAACTGCTCGCCGATCTGCTGTCGTTCCAGGTCGAGCGCGACCTTCGACTGCTCGCTCTTCCCCAGCAGGTCCTGATACAGCGCCTTGGTCGAGTCGTAGTCACGGGACAGCTGCGTCCACTCCGCCTCGACGCCGGGCACCGCCTCGATGCGCCGCTGGTACTGGGCCGCCAACCCGCGCAGCCGCTCCTCTTCGGTGGTCTTGAACTTCAGCTGGCGCTCGAGGCTCTCGACCTCGGCGCGCATCTCCCGGAGCCGCTCCCGCCGCGCCTGCTCCTCGCGCGACAGCGCCGGGAGTGCGGCCTCGTCGGCCGAGGCCCGCGCTGCGGCCTCTGCCGCGGCCTTGGGCTCCAGTTCCTGGACCAGTCGCTTCGCGCGCCTGACGTCGGGGTGCTCCGGCGTGAACTTGAGCTCGAGCTGCGCCAGGTTCTGCCGGGCCGCCGCCAGCTGCTGCGTCGCGGTCAGGGCCATCGCGGCCTGGCCCCCCGGTGCCGGCGCTACCGGCGGCGGCGCCGCCCGCTGGTCGTTCTCGACCTCGCTGATCAGCCGCTGGAGCATCATCTGCCGATCGCGGTCGCGTGCGGTCGACTCGACGAGCGACTGGATCTGCAGCTGCGTGTTCTGCAGGCTCTGCAGGTTCGTCTGCAGCTGCGTCGGCAGCGCGTTGCCGTACCGCTCGCGAAACGCCTCGAGCCGGCCTTCCTGCTCCTCGAGCCGTGCCCGGGCCTCGACCAGCTGATCCTGCAGGAACTCGCTGGTGGCCTCGGCCAGCGCGTCGCGGTCGCGGACGTTCTGGCTCACGAAGGCCTCGCCGAGCCGCTCGGCAATCCGGGTGACCATCTGGGCGTCCGGATAGGTGTACCGGATCCGGAAGGCGTGGAGCGGCTCCGGGCCCCGCGGGCCCTGCCGGGGCCGCTCGGCGATGACCTGGATGTTCGACCGCATCTTCATCACCACGTCGTCCATGGTGTACTCGGCGCGCTCGCGGGGATAGAGGTCGAACTCCCGGATCATGGCCTCCAGCAGGGCCCGGCTCAGCACCTGCACCGAGATCGCGTCGAGGCGCTCCTCGGCTCGCAGTGTCACGGTCGACCGGACGAAGGCGTCGGGCACCCGCTGCGGCACGATCGCGATCAGCACTTCGGCCTGATACATGTTCGGGAGTTGCGCCGACAGCAGCAGCACGCCGAACAGCCCGAGCACCGGTGGCACGGCCAGCAGGATCATCCGTCGCCGTACGGCGGTCAGCAGGTCGGGCAGCGCAAGGGTCTTACCAGGAAGCATGACGCGATAGTCCTTTTTGCGTTACTGGGGTACTCGATCCACGTATCGGCCATAGAGCGACAGGTCGATGGTGAGGCCCACGCGCACCGCGTTCTGGTTGATGCGCCGCGCGAGGCCGTCCGGCACGGTGTCGACGGCTGACAGCCGGTGCGCGTAGTAGGTGTGGCTCGCCAGGAGCGAGCAGCACCGGCTGACCAGGTACCGGAGTTGCGAGCCGCCCGAATACGACTGGAAGTTGCTGACGCCTTCCGGCGCGATCTGCCCGTTCGCAAAGCCCGCGCTCAGCACCATCTCGAGCCGGCGGTTCAGGAAGCCGCCCAGCCGCACCAGTGCCGTGTCCGTGACGTACGGCTCGATGGTGAGGCCCTCAATCACCTGCACGCGGCGGATGTAGTCGCCCCACAGGCTCCACGAGCGGGCCCAGTCGATCCGCGTCGAGGCAAAGCCCGACGGCGTCCAGTAGTCCACGGGCGACCCGTCGATCTGGTTCAGCGTCTCCGTATAGGCCGCTCCAGCCCCGAACGAGAGATAGAACCGTCGGGACGGTGACAGCGGCTTGTCGAGCGTGAACCCCAGGTTCGCGGTGTGGGTGTTGAGCGGAAGATCCCGGCCGAAGTTCACGTTGAGACCGTCCGAGTACCGGTAACTGGCGCGGATCGTGGATCGGGCGCCGATGCCCCGGTCGTAGTCGACGGCCATCGCATGCGTATCGCCGTCACCGACGCCGTCGTCGAATTTCCGGTCGTTGTAGAAATAGGCGACCCCAATCGCGTCGCGCCCCGAGAACCGCCGCTGCAGCGACACCCGCGAGTTCAGCATCCGGGAATGCCGCACCGAGAAGCCCGTCGTCGAGCTTCCGGGCGGCGGCAGCACCTCGGTCGCGCCCGGGAACACGGGCAGGCTGCCGCCGATGGCGAAGAACGGATCACGCCGAAAGTCCTGCGACGCGCGGATCACGTAACGGCGACCGAACGTGCCGCTCCACGTCGCCCGCGCGTCGGCCGCGTACTCGGGCGACAAGCCCAGATTCCGGTACGTGAAGACGGCTCCGCCGGCGACCACCTCGAGGTTGTTGCTCTGCCGTCCAAACCAGTATCGGAACCGCGCGTCCCCGACGCCGCTGTACCCCTCGGGCCGTGGCTCGAAGAGGCCGCCCAGGTCGATGTTGGCGGGCACCAGATTGTCGTCGTAGCTGCCCAGCAGCGAGGCGGTGATGTTGACCTCCTGCCGGGTGCGGTTCGGGTCCACCGGCGGGCCGCCGAACAGCCCCCGATACGGCCGCGGCGGCCGCTGGACGACCTGCGCCGCCGCCGGTGCGCACACCAGCAACCCAAGCAGCAGGGCGACGAACACGTGAGGCCGACCGCGGGACATGAGAGAACCGTTCCTTCGGGGACCCGGGATCTACGGCACGACGACGGTATCGCCGGGCTCGAGCTGGATGTTCTGCTCGAGGCCCTTGCCCTTGGAGACATCCCGGTAGTTGAACTTGAAGCTCTGCGCGCGACCGCCCTGGGTGCGCAGGACGGTGATGTTCTTCGCGTCGGCGAACTCCGTCAGCCCGCCCGCGAGCGCAATCGCCTGCATCACCGTGCGCGGCGCCGTCAGCGGGTACGTGCCTGGCGTCGCCACCTCACCGGTAACGAAGATCTTGCGACTGTTGATCTGCCGCACGACGACCGCGACGTTCACTTCGGTCAGATACTTGGCCGCCGCCGTCTGCACGCGCTCCCTCAGGACGTTCGGCGTCAGGCCCGCCGCCTCGAGCTCGCCAATCACGGGCAGGCTGATGCGACCGTCGGGCCTCACCGTCACGTCGCCGCTCAGGTCGGGCTCACGCCAGAAGACCACGCCCAGCACGTCTTCGGGGCCAATCACGAAGCTGTCGGGCACGACCGCAGCCGGCTGGGATCCGGCGGTCGGCGGCGGAGCCGCCGTCTGCGCCGCCGCGGTGGAAACGAGCCCGCCGACGAGGCAGGCGGTGACGACGACCAGGACGAATTGGAGTGTGTGTCGGGCTGCCATGGGCATCACGCAAAGAAGCGGAAACGCTGTTTCCGTTTGGGGTTGACCGATCCGGACTCTCCACTGTTCGGGGTCGGGCGGCCGATCTCCACGACCCCAGACGAAGCCGACGAGGTCACCACCATCGAACGCGCCGGCGCCTCCGGCTGCGCCTCCGGCGCGGCCAGGTCGAAGTCGCGGCACACCTCCATCACGACATCGACCGGCACCGGCCGCGTCTGTGCCGCGAATCCTCCGATCAGCGCGTTGTCGCAGAGCACGTTGATCGTGCGAGGGATGCCCCTGGCGTATTCATGGATGGCCATGACGGTCTCTCGCGTGAAGATGGTGCCCGGCGACCCGCCGGCAATGCGCAGCCGACCCGAGATGTAGCCGGCGGTCTCGTCGACGGTGAACGGCGCCAACTCGCACCGCAGCGCCACGCGCTGCTTCAGCTGGCGCAGCGACGACTCGTTGAGCCGTTCCGCGAGCTCGGGCTGCCCGCTGAGCACGATGTTGAGCAGCTTGGCGGTCGCCGACTCCAGGTTGCCCAGCAGGCGAATCTCCTCGAGCAGCTCGTACGGCATGCTCTGCGCTTCGTCGACGACCAGCCCGGTGAGACTCCCCACCGCGTGCCGGGCCTCCACGTCCCGCTGCAGTTCCAGCAGGAACCGCGCCTTGGACGTCTGGGCCGCCGGGCTCAGGTTGAACGCCTCGGCCAGCAGCTCGTAGAACTCGTCGCGCCCCAGCGTCGGGTTGCTCACGAACACGTAGCGGTTCGACGTCTCGCCGATCGCGGCCAAGGCCGCCCGCACCAGCGTCGTCTTGCCGGTACCCGCATCTCCGAGCAGAAGCGTGAAGCCCTTGGCCGCCGCCATGCTGTACCGCAGGTTGCTCAGCACCTCACGCTGCCGTGGCGCAAGGAACAGGAAGCGGGGATTCGGGCTGAGGTCGAACGGTGATTCCGACAGGCCGAAGAACTCACCGTAGAGCGGCCGCTGCCCGGCCAGTGGCATGGCGACAGCGCCCGGGTCGAGGGTCCGCTCACCCGCCGGCTCGCGGCGGGACATCGACTCGGCGTGGTCGCTCGATGGTTTGAGGTGGGCTGCCATGAACGTCGTTGAGTGTAGCACCGACTGCAAACGCGACACCGCACCGAATCCGGCGCCTGAATGGGCCATAAGTGACTGCTGGTGAACCAGATACAGCCACCGACCCAAGCCGCCGTCACGGGCGGCCGGGTCCGCCCAGTTCGGTGTACGCCTCAGACTTAGGGGAGAAAGGTCGCGCCCATCCACGACTTCTCGCGGGCGGACTCAGGCTGGATTCCCAGAAGGCAATCGCGGGACCACGGGTGGGCCTGGCATCATTCAGGCCACATGATGACCCGCCGACGCCAGGCGTCGTGCGTGGCCTCAGGCTGCGGCTGATCTACAAGTGCGCAGTTTGCACCCGGGACCCGCTGCCCAGCCGGGCGCGCCGCTCGTTCAGAACAGACCCGGAATGATTCGAAGGTTGCTCGGTGCCGGAGGCAGGGGAGGCGTGGGAGGAGGGGGAGGAGGGGTTGGCGAAGACCCGATAGGCTGCGTGCTGAACTTGACGTCGTCGTAATAGACGTCCTGGTCCTGCCCGACCGTCGTAATCGTGTAGTCCGTCATCAGCGCGAAGTTGGTGCCATACGTGAAGTTGCTGCCGTAGGCCCCATTTCGCGGAATGCGATACCGGACGTTCGTGTATTCCGCCACCAACTGCCCGTCCACCCACATCTGGAAGATGCCGTTGTCCACGCCCGAGTCGTTCAGGCGGCGCCGGACCTCCATCGTGTACCAGCGGCCCGTCTGGACGATGAACGGATTGTGGTCGCTGTAGCCGCCCCTGTTGGGATTGAGGTCGAACCGCGGCTGGCCGGCCTCCTTCTTGTAGGCCTCTGCCTGCAGGACCGCACCTTCCTCCACGATGATCGCGATGTAGTGAGCGGCAAACGGCAGGCAGCACGTCTCGTCGTGACGCCGGTCGTCCTGCGTCCCGATCATGAACTGCTTGTAGTGGCCCGTCCCGAAATCAAACCCGGGCGAGTAGCGGAACCGGTAATGGACGTAGAGGTCGTAGAAGTGCTGTCCAGCTCCGGTCGCCCACACAGGAGGCGTCGGCGCATCACCGAAGTGCTGCCCCACGGTGTCCACCGTATCCACCGGCATTCCAGCCTCCAGGTGGTGACGGATGGCCCAGGTACCCGTCCGCCCGGCGACCGTGTTGTCGAGGTGAAACTGCGTGGAGTCCGTCATGCTCCCATAGGCGCTGCTGTTGAACGTCGCGGCCACACTGCCCGACTCCCAGCCTTCGTCGAAGAACACGCCACTCCCAGGGGTCTGGGCGAGGCCGACGGCGCTCACCGCCAAGGCCAGCAACACATGCAGCAGGTAAGGACGCAGATCCATCTCAGTATCCGGTTTTGCAATAACCGGGCCAGTCGCTAGCCGCGAATTCCGCCCACAAATCACGGGGAAGTGACCGCTCACCGTGTAATGCGTTCCCGCCCGGGCCACGGGAACCACTCACCGTGTAATGCGTTCCGCCGCGGGCGACGGGCACCGCCCTAGCCCGAACGGAAGTGGCGCCGCAGCCAGTCGTTGGACAACTGAAGCACGTCGTTCTGCCACGATCGGAATGTGAACACGTGATTGGCGTGCTCGACGACGCGGACCTCATAGCCGGAGGCCAGGGGTTCCAGTTGCGCGCGGTGGCGTTGGACGAACTTCTCCTCGAAGTCCCATCGCAGTCGGTCGGACCCGCCGTAGATGAGCAGCATCGGGCGCTTCGAGCCGAGGACCTTCAGGAACGCCGGAGGAAACAGGGGGTTCCTGTTGTCCGCCTCGCCGCGAGCGTCCTCCGACGCGCCGGCCACGGGTGGGGGTCCGGCCGCCGGCGTCCGCTGGGCGCGCTTCCGGAGGGGCGCCATCACCGAACGCACGATGACCCGATAGTCGCTCTGGAAGCTGAGCAGCCTCAGCCACGACGACGGGTCCAACAGCTTCTTCACGTACCCTTTGCGCAGGTGCTCGAGCTCGCCGAGACTGAAGTACCGGGACGGGTCGGCCGCGCGGCTCGACACCACGCAGGTGAGGCCGAGGGCATGGAGGCCCGCGATCCGGTCGTCCCGGCTGGCGGCCAGCAGGCCCGTCATCGCTCCGCCGCAGAGGCCCGACAGGAGAAAGCGCGTCGTGCCGCAGCGATCCTGCATCCAGTTCATCGCATCAATCGTATCGTCCACGAATCGACCGATCTCGATGTGGCTGTACACATCCTTGAGATACTCCTCCGTCAGGTCGCCCTCGGAGTCGCCCAGCCCGTAGTAATCGAAGCGCAGGACCGGAAACCCGAGGCTGACGAAGAGATCGGCCAGGCGACGGTACAGTCCCTCCGGGCCCACGCGCATCTTCACGCCCGGCGACAGCAGAATCACGCCGGTGTCGCGCCGCGCACCGCCTGGCGGCAGGTGGAGGATGCCGAAAAGGCGCAGTCCCCGCCGGTTGCTGAACACCACGGCCGACATCCCGTCCATGTCCATGCCCACCTGCCCGGGCTCGTCGCCTCTTCTCATGCGCGTCGGCTCACCGGGCCGCGACCAGCTCGCGATAGAGGCTCACGTAGCGATCCGCGACCGCCTCCAGTGAATACCCCTCGACAATCGCCTGCCGTGCCAGCGCTCCCATTCGAGCCCGCCGACCGGGCTCGCGCAGGAGATCGGTCAGCGCAACGGCGAACGCCTCTTCGTCATCAGCGTCGCGCAGGAAGCCATTCACGCCGTCATCGATGACACGATCGATTCCCGAGCCCCTCGACACCACACACGGCAGCCCCGCGGCCATCGCCTCGAGCACGGCGTTCGGCATGCCTTCCTGCGACGACGGAAACACGAAGGCGTCGGAGGCCTGCAGACACGAGGCGACATCGCTCCGACGTCCCAGGAACGAGACCCGGGCGCCCAGGCCCTGCCGCTCGACGAACGTCCGCAATCCCTGCACGTAGTCGCCGTTCTCGTCCGGTGCGGGGCCAATCACCAGCAGGTGGCCGGCGCCGCCGCGCTGTACGACACGCTGCCAGATGCGGAGGAGGGCGTCGACCTTCTTCCGCGCATTCAGGATGCCCACGAAGGCGACCAGGGGCCCCGGCGGCAGGTGCAGCTCGCGCCGCAGCTCGTCCCGGCCCGCGTCCGCCAGCGGGTGAAACAGGAGGGTATCGACGCCGTTCGGGATCTGGCGCGTGCGGCGATGATCGAGGCCGCTGCTGGCGATCTCCTCGGCGATCTCGGGGGTCGTGGCGATGTAGCAGTCGAACCGCTCCACCAGCCAGCGGTTGACCGCTCCGGACAGCCGTCCCTGGGTCTCGAACGCCAGATCCGACCGCCACATCGCGATCTTCAGGATCGTCTTCTTGCCGAGCGCACGCCCGAGCACGCCGACGATCTGGTGCCACACGGTGCCGTGTGCGTGCACGACGTCGAAGTGGCGGCGCTCCCTGAACAAATGCCACGCGAGCGACAGCCAGAATGACAGCAACGCGCCGTGGCCGGCCCTGATCACCGGCAGCCGTGTCACGGCCACGCCGTCGTGCAGATCCTGTGCGGGCGCCCGGCTCAGACGCGCCGAGACGACCCTTGGACGCAGGCCGCGTGCCGTCAGCCGCCGGGACAGGTTGAAGGCCTGGACCGACGACCCGCTGTACTCCGGGTGGTAGAAGTAGCTGACCATGACCGGCGCGGGCGGGCGAGGCGCCACGCGGTTGTCGGCCCCGTTGCTCACCGGTCCGTCGGCTCGAGCGCCGCGCGACAGGCCTCGACGCGGCCAGGGTCCGCCAGCAGACGACACGCGCGCAGGAACAGCTCCTGCCGGCGACTGGCATCGACGTCACTGAACACCGACCGGGGCCCGGCCGTCCCCGACTGGAGATCGAGGCCCTTGCGGTGCACGTTGCGGTAGAAGTCGACGGTCAGCTTCTCGGGTGCGTCACTGGCGAACAGCAGGCGGCTCGACGCCGGCACGCTTTCGAGCACGGCGTCCACGATCTCCGCCGCACCGCCAAGCTCCAGCACGGCGGCCGCCACGCAGTCCTGGAACACCGAGGCGAGACAGGCAAGCGGTTCGACCTGATCGTGCAGCCGGACGACCGAAACACCGTTGATGGGCGCGGGCTTCCCGCCGGTCACCAGCACCGCGCGGGCCCCGTGCCACGACGCGGCCAGGGCCGCGAGGGCCGAGAGCGGGTGCCCGTCGGTCACGACCGCGAGTTCTCCGATCTCGAGGCGCAGATCGTCCCAGATCCGCAGGGTAGCCGCCAGCGGCGGCACCATGAGGGCCGCCGTGGCGTCCACTATGCCCTCGAGGACATGCACGGATGCGCGCGGCACATCGAGTGCGGCGCCTGCGGCCGTTCGCTCGTCGGCCTCGAACAGTCCCATTCGTTCACCGCCGTGCTCGCCCGTGTCCCGGCGGACGCGGCCAGCCGCGTACTGCGCGCCCCAGGCGCGCAGCCATGCGTGACCGTCCCGGGTGCCTTCGACCAGGACCCGGTCCGACTCCGTGTTCACGGGCAGCCTCTGGGTCACCATTGCGGGCACTCGGGAATCGTGACGGGCCCAGCCGTCAGTGACGCATACGCGCTCTCGAGGAACGCGAGGTTCTCCCAGGCCTCGCGGGCGCCGACCGGCGGCGTCGTGCCGGTGCGGACGGCCGTGACGAAGTCGCGCACCCACGCCGCGGTCCAGCTCACGTCGGGGAACGTCCGGTAGGCGTGCAGCCGACCCGGCCGCTTGCCGTCCACGGGACGCGTCGAGTACATGCTCAGGCCGCTCTCGTTGATCACGAGGGTGCCCTTCGTTCCCCAGATCCGTTCCTCGGCCGTGTCCGCCCCGCGCAGGATCGAGCTCGCGCAGATCGAGCCGATTGCGCGGTCACCCCATCGGCACGACACGCTGATGATGTCCTCCACGTCGCCCGGTGACGCCAGGTTCGCGTACTCCGCGTAGACGCGCGTGCCGCGCATCCCCGTGATGAAGTAGAGGTAGTCGATCGTGTGGCAGACGTTCATCATCAGGAACCCGCCGCCGCTCCGCGCCTTCAACGATCGCCAGTCATCCGGCGACGTGCTGCGGGCGCCCATCCAGTACCCAAGGTCCTTGAACTGGTGCGCGATCACCTGGATGCCGGTGATGTCGCCCAGCGCCCCCTCGCGGACCAGCTCCTTCGCCTTCTGGATCTTCGGCAGGTAGCGGAAGCTGTAGTTGACGGCGAGCTGCACCCCGGCCGTCCGGCAGGCGGCGATCATCCGCTCCGCGTCCTCGAGGGTGGTGGCGAGCGGCTTCTCGACGAGCACGTGCTTGCCCGCGCGAGCCGCCGCCAGCGTCTGCTCGCAGTGAAGGTCGTGCGGCGTCGAGAGCAGCACCGCCTCCACGTCGGGGCTCCCGAGCACCTCGTCGTACGACGCAAAGACGCGCGCCTTGAGCTTGCCGGCCAGATCCCGCGCGGCCTTCATGTTGACATCGAGTACCCCGACGATCGTCGCCGCTCCGGACCGTGCGGTCTCGGTGGCGTTGCGCTGGGCGATGCCGCCCGCGCCGATCGCAGCTACCTTGAGTGGCTCCGTTGCTGTCATCGTGCTCCGATTCCTTCCCGTCGCGTGGCCGCATCGCCCGGCCCCGCGTGCCAGTCGAACACAATCCCCACCTGGTCGGCGCCGCCCTGCGCGACCACTTCATACACCTGGTTGCACGCCGTCGGGCTGGCCCGCCACGTCGTCAGGTCGGCGACGTGCAGCTGCCCGGTCCGCAGCAGCTCCAGGAACAGGCGCCCTTCCTGCGCATAGGTCCAGCTCCCCGGGCTGGCGTCCTTCGCCGGCATGATGCTGATGTGCGCCCCCACCAGGCGGACACGGCGCTGCTGCGCGATGTCGCGCCAGTCGAGATCGCGGCCAAGGTCGCGCGAACTGCCGAGCAGCACCACCGTCCCGCCGGGCCGCACCGCACCCATGGCCTGGACGATCGCCTTCGAGGTGCCGACGGCTTCGATGACGATGTCCGCGCCCAGGGCCGTCAGCGCGCCGGGGTCTTCGGCAATGGCGACGAACGTGTCGGCGCCGTGGGCCCCGACAGCGGATCGGGCACGCCGGCGGCTCATGGCCAGCGCGACGATCGGACTCGCACCCACCGCACGCGCCAGCCGCGTCGCCATCTGGCCGATGAGACCCTGGCCGAGCACCGCCACGCGATCGCCGGGACGAATGCCGGCTTTCCGGATGCCCTGCAGGCAGATGATGCCAATCTCGATGTACGAGGCTTCGAGCAGATCGACGCCCTCGGGCACGGCAAAGAGGCTCGCCGGCGTCATGATCCCGTCGCTCGCGTGCCCCATCCGCCCGGCCACCGGCTGGCCGACCGTGAACCCCGAGGCCCGACCGGCTTTCGTGACCGTACCGGCGACCGAATAGCCCGGGACATAGGGAAACGGCCGCCGCGCTCCGGGCAGGCCGCAGAGGACGGCACGCTCCGTCCCGGGACTCACCGTGCTGAACGCCGCAGCCACCTGCACGTCCCTCGGCCCCGGGCCCAGGAACTCGAAGGGTTCCAGGTGGGCGATCTCGAAGTCGAGGAACTCCACGCGGCGCCCACGGCCGATTGCGCGGCGCCCGGCTACCGCCTGCGACCGCAGCGTGCCCCACACGAACGTGTTCTTGGCGTAGGGCCGAATGCCCGGCGGGATCTGTTTGTAGACCGCGCCGAGCGCCTGAATCATCCATTCCTGCATGGGTGTCGCGAATCAACCCGCACGCCGTGCGACGGGTTTCGGAAACGGAGAGGGCCGATTTCTCCCGGGTTATCGGACGGCCAGTGGGGGCGGCGACGGCAGCCGGTGGTGATGCCCGCCCTGGCAGAACAGCTGGTGTGCGAGGGCGACATCCAGCGCGAAGGTCACCGTCTCGAAATGATCGGCCGTTCCCGCGAAGTGCTCGTCGACGACGCGCTGCAGCCCGTCCGGGTCGAAGAGGCCCGACTCGCGGATGGACCGCGCCCCCAGCGTGTCGCGGGTGAACGACTCCAGGTGACGTCGCAGCCATCGCGTCGCCTGCCGGAAGTTGTGCAGCGCCGGGATGCCCGTGCGGGACACGAGGTTGCCGATCGGGCCTTCGTCGAGCCCCGTCTTCTGCGCCACCATGCCAAGCATGGTCGCCGCTCCGAGCGCCAGGCCCACCGGCGACACGCCTCCGCTGGCGCGCCAGCCCAGGTTGATCGGGAAGCGCGCGGCAAAGCCCCCCTGTTGCCCGATCAGCCGCCGCTGGAACGACGTGTGCGAGGGTTCTCCCAGAAAGCGGTGCCGCAGGTCCCGGAGCCGCATGTTGACCACCGAGCCCGAGGGCGCCGACCGGGCGTCGGCCGGCTTGAGCGCCAGCGTCTCGATCAACGCGCGATCCGCATACGGACTCTGCTGCGTGACGAAGTGATGCCCGACACTGAAGTTGCCGACCGAGCTGAACGGAATCTCCTCGTGCAGGATCACGCCGAGCGCATGGTGTGCGTCGGCATCGAGCTTGGCCAGCAGCCAGTGCGCGTCGGCGGCGGCGCCGGCCGCGTCTACGAGAGCCGGCGCGACGCGGCCGACGCCTGCGCGCCGCAGACCGACGCCTTCGGTCCCGCCGCGGCCCACCTGGTTGCCGAGGTTCCCGGATATCCGTCCGGCAAACGCGCCGCCCAGCTGGTCGTACAGGAACACTTCGGGGGCCTGGCCCAGGCTCGACAGCCCGCCCGAGAGGCGGCTGGCCTGCTCGACGAAGCCCGGGAGGCCTCGCGTGAAACGGTCATCGAAGGTGACCAACTCGTGGCGAACGCCGTACGCGGCGCACAGCCGCGCCGCAGCGCGCGCGTCCAGCGACCGGCGCGCGCCCGTCATGGTGACGGCCGGAACCAGCCGCCCCTGCCCCGCCAGCGTCGTGAAGACGGCACGAGTGTCGAGGCCGGCAGTCAGCGACAGAAACCGCCCGGACACCGTCATTCGCCGCACCGCATCCTCGAACGACGCAATCTGCGCGTCGGTGAAATCCTCCCAGGACGCCGGCGTCGACGGAGGGAGCTGCCACGACGATTCGGTCCGCTCCGTGCCATCGGCGAGCAGGGTCACCGCGCTTGCGCCGGGCAGCAGCCGCGTGCGCCTGAAGAGGGTCCGGTGTTCGACGGGGTGCCCGATGTGCCCGAGTTGATGGACGGCGACGGGATCCAGATCGAGCGGCACGCCCGCCACACGAGCCATCAGGTACAGGTCGGATGCGATGACCACCCGCCGCGCATCGCGGTAGACGAACACCGGTGGCAGGCCGACAATGCTCGTGCGGATGGTGAGCGCCCGAGACGTGGCATCGTACCGGATCGTCGTCGCACCCACGAGCGCCGTTTCCGGCCGGCCCTCGTCCCACTCCGCATCGTCGCCGAGCAGGACCGTCCAGCCGGCGGATGCCAGTCGGACGTCCCCGGCCGCTTCGCGGGGACGAACCCATACCTGCAGCAGGCCGTCCTGCCACGTCGTGTGCCCTCCGCCGTTCGCGACCTCGACGGGCGTGGCGGCTGCCGGCAAGGGCTCCGGGCCGCCGAGCGACAGCATCGCCAGGAAGTCGCGTGCGATCACCGCCATCGCGACGCCACCAGCGCGGCACTCAGGAAGCCCACCACGGCGCCGCCCCATTCCTGGGGCCGGGTCGGCAGCAGATCGGTGAACGACGGAAGCACGAGCAGCCAGGCCGCAAGCAGGGCCACGGCCGCGACCGATCCCACGCTGCGGCGGGCCCAGTACCCGGCCGGCGCCACTACCGCTGCCATCCACAGCGCCTGCAGGAGCGCTCGCGTGCCGGAAGGGACCGCGGACGAGGAGACGAGCAGCGACCATCCGTCCCCGGGACCGAACCCGAGATCGCAGGTGGTTCGTCCGCCGACAGAGGCACACACGCCTTTCGCCTGCGTCGTGATGGTCACGGTCGTGGCCGCACCGGGGGCGACTCCGGCGAATGCCGAGGGGCTGCGCAGGTCGGGCTGGTCGAAGTGCCAGTCCGCGGCCCTCGTGCGGTACCGGTACACCAGATCGTCGCCCGCCGCCCCCACGAGGAGGATGCGTCTCGATTCGGCGTCGGCGACACTGAAAATCGGACTCAGCCGCCGTGGTGGACGCCCGACCTTCAGCGCCACGTCGATCGGGGCCTGGTCCACCAGGTGCCGGCGCAGCGTGACCGAGTCGGCCACCCGATGGGACGGTACCGGCATCCCTCCGACCCACGCGGCTGTCACGTTCCCGCCATACGGCTCGAGGCTGCCGAACGTGGGCGTCCATTGGCCCCAGTACTCCGCGGCTGCCATCGACGGCACGACCAGCCACCCCGTCGCCCACCAGATGGCACAGGCACAGAGCGCCGCCGCCACGCTCAGGCGAACGGCCATCGTCCGTGGAGGAGCCACCCACGCGGCGAACCACCGCAGCGAGACCGCGCCGAGAACGGCGCCAGCTCCGTTGGTGATGATGTCGCTGGCCGAAGGGTCGCGGCCCGGCACCCAGAGCTGCCCGACCTCGATGCCCACGGACACCAGCACACCCACTCCCGCCGCCGCGAGCGGGCCCAGGCTCACGAGGCGCAGGGCCAGGCCCACCGGGACGAACAGCGCCGTGTTCAGGATGCTGTCCGACAGCATGCGGGGATTGCAGAAGATGCAGCGCGCGAATCCGGGAGCCGTCTGGGTACCGGCCGGCAGCAGCGTCACCGAGAGCACCAGGGCCAGCACCCCCGCCAGCACGGCCCAGTGTCCGGCCGTGACGCGCACCGCGCGGTCAGTCAACGCTCACCTGGCGCCGCCGGGCCGCATCCGACCATTGCTGGAACATCAGCACCGACCACAACGCGCGGCCATGGTCCGCCATGCCGCCGAGGTGTTCGGTCCACAGGCGTCGCACCCTCGCCACCGACAGCAGCTGGCTGCGCTCGAGCGCGTCGGGGGTCAGCAGACTCTCGGCCCACTCGCGCAGCTCGACGCGGAGCCAGCGGTGCAGCGGGATCGAGAAGCCCATCTTCGGCCGGTCCACCAGCGCCCGGGGTACGTGGCGGTAGAGCACCTCGCGCAGCAGCCACTTCGGCTCGGCCGCGAGCCGCTCTTCACCGAACGCCCGCGTCGCGGCGACCGCAAACGCCGCGACACGGTGGTCCAGCAGCGGCGCTCGCAGTTCCAGGCCGACCGACATGCTCGCCCGGTCCACCCGGACGAGCTGATCGCCGGGCAGATAGCCCTCGATGTCGGACACCATGGCGCCGAAGACCTCGCCATAGACCGCGACCAGCCTGGCGAGCTCGCCATCCGTCCCCAGGTCGCCGACGGCCGGTTGCAGCAGCTCGTCGGGATCGATGATCCGTGTCAGCTGGCTGTAGCGCTGCACCGGATCGTCGAGCCGCAGCATGGACAGGGCCTTTTCGAGCTTGCCGCGGGGATTCTGGGTCGATCCGGACCCGACCTGCCGGCTGACGATCAGCCGCAGCAGGCTGTCTGGCATCGTCTGCAGCGCCACGCCGCCCGCGCCGCCCACGGCGGCCCGGACGGGACGCGGCAGCGAGGCGAAGCGCTTGCCCCAGCGGCCGCTCCAGAAGTAGCGGTTGTACCCGCCGAAGAGCTCGTCACCGCCGTCCCCCGAGAGGCACACCGTCACCGCCCGGCGCGCCAGCCGCGATACGAGGATCGTCGGCACCTGGGACGGATCCGCGAACGGTTCGTCGAACACGTCGGGCAGGTCGTGCACGACACCGAGCGCGTCGGCCGCCGAGACACGGTACTCCGTGTGCTGGCAGCCGAGATGATCCGCCACGGCTCGCGCGAAGCTCGACTCGTCGTAGTCCTCGATGTCGAACCCGATCGAGAACGTCCTGACGGGCCCGGCGCTCACGCGCTGGAGCACGGCCGTGATGACGGACGAGTCGATGCCGCCCGAGAGAAACGACCCCAGGGGCACATCCGCGATGCGCTGCCCTTCGAGGCTGTCCCGGAGGAGTCCGGCGAGGTGCTCGACGGCGTCCTGCGGCCGTCGTGGCACCTCGGTGGACTCGATCGCCAGCTGAAGGCTCCAGTAGGCCTCGGCGGGCGCGGGCGCGGTGCCAGCTGCGACATCATCCGCACGGACGCGCTGGAGCGTACCGGGCAGGAGCCGGCCAACCTTGCGATCGATGCAGCCGCTCTCCACGATGTAGCCAAATCGCAGCAACGACGCCAGGGCCCGCGGGTCGACGTCGTAGCGCCATCCCGGCAGCGCCTCGAAGGCCCGAAGCTCCGACGCGAAGGCCAGCCCCCACGGCAGCCGCGCCACGAACAGGGGCTTCTCGCCCATGCGGTCCCGCGCGAGCGTCAGTACCCGTGCGTGCGTGTCCCAGGCCGCAAGCGCGAACATGCCCACCGATCGCTGCACGGTTTCGCGCATGCCCCATCGCTCGATGCCCGCCAGCAGGACTTCGGTATCGGAGGTCCCCCGGAACGCGGCGCCGGCACGGGTGAGCTCGCACCTGAGCGCGCGGAAGTTGTAGATCTCGCCGTTGAAGGCGAGCACGTGCCGACCCGAGTGCGAGATCATCGGCTGGTGGCCCGTGGGGCTCAGGTCCACGACCGCCAGGCGCCGGTGCGACATGGCGAAGCGCCCCGAGGAGTCGACCCAGATTCCGCTGTCGTCGGGCCCCCGATGCCTCAGACGGGTGGCCATTCCCGTCACGACCTCGGCCAGGTCGGGCCTGGCGTCCCTCGTTACCAGCCCGGCGATTCCACACATCGGCTGTGGTCTTTCATCAACGAGGGGATTGGGGCTGGGCCGGTCGCGCACCGGGAGTGACGGGCCAGCTCGGACGAAGCTGTCGGAGCATCACCGTCAACGCCCGGTCGATTCGGCCATAACAGGCGTCGAACGCGGACCGCGGCTGCCCGAAGGGATCGGCGATGTGGTAACGCTCGAACCCGCCTGTCACCAGCGCGTCGAACAGCGACAGCAGCACGACGGCGCTGGCCGCATCGGGGTAGGTCTCACGCACGTGGTGGAGCTGCCCAGCCTCCATGACGACGATCAGGTCGTTGGCCTCGACCAACTCGCGCGTGAGCAGCCGCGGCCGATGACCCTCGAGCGACAGCTCATACGCGGCCGATGCCTCCACGGCTTCCTGGGGCGGCCGGGCGCCCTGCGTCGTGCGGATGCCGGCCGAATCGCACCGCACGCCACCAACGCCCAGGTCCGCCAGACGTCGGGTGGCCAGGACCGCAGCGAACGGGCTCCGGCAGATGTTCCCGAGACAGACGAACAGAATCGATTCCACCTCCCGCGGCACGGGTGGATTGGCGATCGACCCGCCGCGGACCGTCCACCAGCCGTCACGCACGGCCCGCTTGAAGGCCCGTGCGGCCGGATGCGTCACGACCCTCCGGACCGCGCGGGACGTGATTGACGGGGCCGCGCGACCCGGCGACGCGGTGTTGTCGGGCCTCACGGCACCGCCTCGAACCGCATGCCGGCAGCCAGTGCCCGAAGGCTGGCACGGTCCACCTTGTCGCGGCCCTCGAGCTTCGGGAGCTCGGGAAGCACGACCGCGGTCTGGGGCACCTTGTGCGCTGCGAGACATGCCGCGCAGTGGGCCCGGAGTTCCTGCGACGCGTCGGCAACCGGGGTCTTCAGCGCCACGAACGCCACGGGAACCTCACCCAGCAGATCATGTGGGGCCGCGACGACGGCCGCCTCGTATACCGCAGGATGCGTGTGGAGCACGTCCTCGATCTCCCGCGCGCCAACGCGGTGCGCACCCACCTTGATCATGTCATGCTGCCGGCCAACCAGGTACAGGAACCCTTCCTCGTCCGCGTAGCCCAGATCGCCTGTGTGGTATCCCTCCGGGGAGAATCTCGCGTGCGTTTCGGCCTCGTTGCGCCAGTAGCCCGCCGAGATGTTGGAACCGCGCGCGACCAGCTCGCCCACCTCTCCTGGCCGTGCGTCCCGCCCCTCCTCGGTGATCACCCGGATCCCGACGCCCGGAATCGGACGGCCGATCGAGCCCGGCTTGCGCTGGAGGTCTGCCGGTGGCAGGAAGGTCAGCCGAGCGGCCGCCTCCGTCGCACCGTACATCACGTAGAAGTCCGCCCGCGGCCCTCGCTGGATCCATTCCATCACACGCGCGGGGGGCATGGCGCCTCCCGCCTGGGTCACGTATCGCAAGTGCGGCAACTGCGCCTCCGCCAGGCTCGACCGGTGCAGCATCAGCGCAAAGGTCGACGGCACGCCGGCAAAACCGGTCACCTCATGCACCGCCATCGACCGTAGCACCACGTTGGGGAAGGCCGACCGGTTCTCGATGACGATCGACCCGCCGACCAGCAGATGGGTGTGCAGGAGCGACAAGCCGTAGACGTAGCTGAACGGCAGCACGCAGAGCACACGATCGGAAGCCGAAAGTCCGAGGTAGCTGACGATGGCCGTCGCGTTGGTGACGAAGTTCCGGTGGCTCAGCATCACACCGCGCGGTGAACCGGTGCTGCCCGACGTGTAGATGATGGCCGCCAGATCGGTGTCCACGACGGGCACGCTTCGCGGGTCCGGGGAACACGCCTCGAGTGCAGCGGACAGGCTCCCGAAGCCGCCGGCCGACAGCTCGGGCCCGCCATCGGCTTCGGCGACGAATACGTGGGGAATGGATCCGAGCTGGTCGCGACCGCCAAATGCCCGGGCTGTCGCGGTGTCCACAATCGCCATGCGGGGCAGGCAATCCCTGACCGCCGCACCCAGCCGGTCGCTTCGGGGGCCGGGCAGCAGCGGCACCGCGACACCGCCGGCTTTCTGGGCACCCAGATAGGCCGCGACCATCTCGAGGCTGTTTTCGAGCGCGATCACCACGCGATCACCACGGTCCACGCCACAGGCGTGACACAGGTGCGCGATCTGGTTGGCCAGTCGGTCGAGCGATCGATACGTCGTCTGGCGGCGCGACTCGATCAACGCGACGACATCAGGCGCGCGTCGCGCCGAGTCCTCGAGCAGTCCGTGGACGAGCATTTGGTTCAGGAGCAGCGTGGCGAAGGGCGCCCAAGGCAGGCAGAGCTTCGCCTCCTCAGTCACAGCGCGAAACCGAGTTGCCAGCCTGGCCGAAGTGACTGGGTCCCGGAGGTGACCGGGCCCACAGAGGGAGCGCGGGTCGAGCCTGCCTCACCCTTGTCTCGGTTCCATGCGAACGCCGCTCCAGCGTTCGGTCGAGAAGCCTGCCGTTCAGCGCAGGCACCATGAACTGGCGCAACCTATTGTCATACAAAGACTTCTCCCTTGCTGACGCGCTCGGGCTCCGGAGGTCCGGTCCTCGATGGATCCGTCTTGGAAGACTAATATCCTCAGAGGCCGGGACAATGACCGGCTCTGCCAGGGTTCCTCTCCTTCATCGTCGAGTCTCGGGCCGCGCACGGATGCGGTGATCAACGGGTGACCTCGTGAGCAGAATTGAGCCAGCTACCCGGGTACGGTCCGCTGCTCTGCTGGACAGGCGAAGGACCACGACCGGCTGTTCCCGTCGTCGTGGGAAACGAGGTCCGCGGGCCGGCTGGCCGGCTCTTTGCTATGCACGACAGCCGGAGACGGGGAGTCCACGCCGGGAGCCTCCAACCGCTTCGCCCGATGTAACGGCGGTGCCGGCCGCTGCGGTAGGTCAGAGCGCGAAGCCCTGTGCACGGGACGCCCCGGGGTCGACCAGTTCTGCCGCACCCGCGACAGGGACGCACCTGGTTCGAGGGGCAGGTCAGCGCCAATGATCCTGAAGAAGCTTTATCACCAGTGGTACTTCCACCGAAGCCTGGACCACCCTGCGTCCCGGATCGCCAGCCTCCACCTCGCGTGGCGAAGCGATGCGTACGTGTCGCCGCGGGCCAGCGTGTACTACCCAGGGCGGGTCGTCCTGGGCAGGGGCGCGGAGATTCACGACTACGCGATGCTCAACTACCGGTCCGGCCCCGGTGGCGCGGCGCCAAACCTCTTCATCGGCGAGAACACCAAGATCATGCCGCACGCGAAGCTGGTCCCCCAGCAGGGATGGATTCGCATCGGCCGCAACTGCAGCATCCAGTACGGGTGCCTGCTCTACGGCGTCGGGGGCCTCGAGATCGGCGATGACTCCCGGATTGCGGCGTACACGATCATGACCCCCATGAACCACGTGTTTGCCGATCCGCGAGCGCCCATCCGGACGCAGGGTGAGACAGCCGAAGGAATCCGCATCGGCCGCGACGTGTGGATCGGCGCTGGCGTGAGGATCGTCGATGGTGTGATCATTGGCGATGGATGCGTCGTGGGTGCGGGCAGCGTGGTCACCAAGAGCCTTCCCCCGTTCAGCGTTGCCGTCGGTGTGCCCGCGCGCGTGCTGTACAGCCGCGAAGGGGGGCCTCCCACCGGCACGGGCGCAGCGGCGCCGGCGACAGGTCCGCTGGACGCAAGGTGATGCCGCCCTCCCTGGTCCGTCGGGTGCATCCCCGGCGTTCTGACAGACTCATGAACGAACGATGCGAGCTCGCTGATGTCCGGTCCTGAAAAGAATGTCGTCTCCGGGCTCCGGTGGGTGGCCCTCATCACGTACTCGAACCGGGCGCTGGGGTTCGTCACGACCCTCGTGCTGGCCAAGGTGCTGGCCCCGGAAGACTTCGGCCTCGTCGCCGTGGCCTCGATGCTCATCGAGGTGCTCCGGATCCTCAAGGATGCGGGCTTCTCGGAGGCGCTGATCTATCAGAAGCGCGAGGACCAGGCCGCCGTCGACACGGCGCATACCGTGCTCGTCGGCATGAACGTCGTGCTCTTCCTTCTGGCGGCCGGGCTCGCCCCCCTCGCCGCGACCTTCTACGAGAGCACGGTCCTGACACCGGTCATCATCCTCTTGTCGTCCAATCTGGTCTGGGATGCCGTCCGGGCCGTCCCGCGCGCCCTGATGCGGAAGACCGGCCAGTTCCACCGCCTGGTTCTCCCCGAAGTGATTCCGGTCGTGGTCTCGTCGGCCGTCAGCATCTGGATGGCCGTGACGGGCTTCGGCGTCTGGAGCCTGGTGGCCAAGACCCTGATTCACAACCTGCTCGGTGCCGTCCTCATGGGGCGCCTGCTCGAACACCGCCCGCGCTTCAGGTTCGACGGCTCCGCGGCGCGTGAGCTGTTCCACTACGGGAAGTTCATCGCCGGCACGACGATCCTGCTCGTCGCTCTCTACAACATCGACAGGTTCTACGTGAGCCGGGTTTCGGGCATCGCGGCGCTCGGCGTCTTCGAGCTCGCCATGCGGCTCGTGGAGATGCCGGTCAAGGAGTTCAGCTTCATCATCGGCAGCGTCATGTTCCCGGTCTTCGCCAGGACGAACCGCGATGACGGCTCGCTCGCGCGTGCCCTGTTCAGGACCCTGAAGTACACCGGTCTGGTCAGCGTGCCCATGGCGTTGGGAATCGTCGTGTACGGCCCGACGCTCATCCGGACCTTCTATGGCGCACGCTGGGAGGCCACCATCGTTCCCATGCAGGTGCTGGCCGGCTACGCCCTGCTGCGGTCGTTCAGCTCGATCATCTACGATGCCTTCAAGGGCATGGGCCGACCGGACGTGATGATGCGCTTCACGATCTTCAAGCTGCTGGCGATCGGCGTGCTCGGCATTCCCGCGTTGATCCGGTACGGTCTCGTCGGGATCGCCACCCTGATCGCGGCGACCTATGCCGCAGCCTTCGTCATGGAGTTGTGGACCATCGCTCGACTGCTGCGGGTGGACCTGCGGTCGAGCGCCGGCCTCATGATCGGGCCGCTGGCGGCGTCAGCCGTGGCGATTCCGGGTGTGTACCTGGCGTGGCAGTGGTGGCACGGGATGGTCTCGTCGTGGCACCTGGCGGTGATCATCCCGCTGACGATGGTGCTCCACCTTGCGAGTGTCTGGACGGTCGATCCCCAGGTCGTTCGCGACCTGAGGCGCCTGGCCGGCTCGCGGTAGCGCGGAGCAGATGCCCTTCATCCGCAGGCCGGCGACCCGACGCCCTGGTGGAGCCCATGGTCAGGACGCGCTGACCTCGGTGGACACGCGGTCCACCACCGTCCGGATCTCCGACGGTGCCACCGCCTCCGGCCGTTGCCGGATGAACTGCTCGTGCACGATCTGCGTGGACAGCACGCCCACCACACCCATGTTGTCCGCGTTCGAGAACTGCCCGCCCGCCGCACGCGAGGCGCACTTGGCGAGGAGTTGCCGCACGGCGTCGGGATCGAAGCAGCCCGCGTCCTTCACCGCTTCCGGGCTGGCGAACTCGACCATCCAGTCCTGCGCTGCCGGCGTCGCGAACGACAGCGCATCCGGCGCGCGGTAGGGCTGCTTGGGCCGCTGGAGAATCACCGAGGGCACCAGATCCTTCGCCGCGCGCTTCAGCACGTGCTTCTCGTCGAGCACGCGGAGCTTGTAGGCTGGCGGCAGCGACTCGGCCAGGGCCGCCACGCGCCGATCGAGGAACGGGAAGCGGCCTTCCACCGAGTGGGCCATCAGCATGCGATCGCCCTGAGACGAGAGGAGATAACCCGAGAGCAGGGTCTGAACCTCCAGATACTGATCCTGTGCCAGCGGTGTCCATCGCGAGAACTCGGGCGGAAGCCTCGACAGGAGCGCGTCTCGCGCGTCCACACGCGCCGCCCGCTCGCGCAGGTCGCGCGAGAACAGCCGCTTCAGGGCACTCGTGCTGCTCCATCGGGGATCGTGACCGAAGCCGGGGGCGAAGCGCCGCTCGAGCCCGCGACCGAAGAACTGGCGCGCGACGGCCTCCTGCGCCACCGGCGACCGTTCCAGGTACGGGTAGAGACGCGCCAGCAGCCGTGGCCGCCACCTCGACGCCGGCCGAGCGCCCCAGAAGCGACGGACCTTCGCCTCGCGGAACAGGTCGTAGCCCGCGAACAGCTCGTCGGCGCCCTCGCCCGTCAGCACCACCTTGATGCCAGCGTCGCGCACCAGCTTCGAGAGGAGATACAGGGGCGCCGGCGCCGTACGGAGGACGGGCCGCTCCGCGTGCCGCACGACGTCGGGGAACACGCGGGCGATGTCGCTTCGCGAGACCACGACCTCGTGGTGCGCACTCCCCAGCCGCTCGGCCATCGCCCGCTGGAACGTGGTCTCGTCGTACTCGGCGTCCTCGAAACGCAGCGAGAAGGTGGAAAACTTCGAGCCCTTGGCATGCAGGCCCAGCACCGCCGTGAGCGAGCTGTCCAGCCCGCCCGACAGGTAGCTCCCCACCGGCACGTCAGCACGCAGCATCCGCAGGCGCGTCGCCTCCGACAGCGCCGCCCGCACTTCCTCCGCGGCGTCCTCCAGCGTGCCCGTGTAGCGACCCAGCTCCCCCAGGGGAAAGCCCGGCTCGTAGGAACGGTACCGGCGGACGCTCGTCGGCGTGTAGACGCACACCGTGCCTGGCTCGATCTCCTGGATGCCCTCGAATACGGTCTGCGGGGCGACGGGGCACCAGAACGTGAACACCTGATCCAGCCCGGCCGGGTCGAAGCGCCGCGGCAGCGACGGAACCGCTGCGAAGAGCGCCTTCACCTCGCTCGCGAACAGCACCCGCCCGTCGTGCTCGGTCACGTAGAGCGGACGCACACCGAACGGGTCGCGAGCCAGGACCAGCTCGTGGCGTCCGCTGTCCCAAAGGCCCACCGCCCACTGGCCGTTGAAGCGGCGAAACGCATCCGCGCCCCATTCCTCGTACGCATGGACGATGACTTCGGTGTCGCTACGGGTGCGGAAGGTGTGGCCACGGACGACGAGCTCGTTCCGCAGTTCCACGTAATTGAAAATCTCGCCGTTGAAGGCAATCCAGAGGACGCCGCCCTCGCTCGTGAGCGGCTGCTGCCCCGTGGCCAGGTCGATGATGGACAGGCGCGCGTGTGCGAGGCCGGCACGGCGGTCGCGGTAGAGGCCGAATTCGTCCGGACCGCGATGGCGCAGCGCGCCCGCCATCACCCCGAGCTGGTCGAGGGCGGGCGGTGGAAGATCCGCACGCCGATTCATCACGCCGGCGATGCCGCACATATCAGTCCGGTGCGATCGGGTGCGAACGGGTGCGCGCGGGTGCGTGAGGCTTCGCCGGAAGGTGCTGCGCAGGGACCGTCACTCGCAGATCGTTGGAGGTCGGCCGCGTCTCTTCCGACAACCACGCCGGAGCGCTCGACCCGGCATGTCTGGGCCCTGCGAAGCCAGGCGAGTTCGCCCAAGAGCTGTGCCGCTGCGTAGGCATGGTTGACCGGCCGACCGACCGGTCTGCGGGGGACGGTCCGTGCGTCAGCACCCGCTAGCCCCTGATCTCCGGCACGGACTCCGCCAGCAGCGGCCTCGCATGCAGGTATGCCGTCGTCCGGCGCTTCTGGTCGATGTCGCGATAGACGCGCTCGACCTGCTCGGCCGTCAGGCCGATCGCGGCCGCCACCTCGGCGGCGGGGACGCTGTGATTGCGGCCATACAGGCACAGATCCATCTGCGCGTACGGCAGCGCGAAGTAGAACTCCTCCTGCGTCTGCGGCAGCGAGAACGTGTCCGTGGTCGGCGGGCGGCGGCGAATCTCCTCCGGGACACCGACGTACTCGGCCAGCGCGTAGACCTGCGACTTGTAGAGGTGCGCGATGGGTTTCAGGTCCGCTGCACCGTCACCGAGCTTCACGAAGAAACCCTGGTCGTACTCGAGCCGGTTCGGCGTGCCCGCGACGGCATAGTTCAGCCGGTCCGCGTGGTAGTACTCCATCATCTTTCGCACGCGCTGCTTGAAGTTGGTCGCAGCGACGATCTGCAGATACGCGGCCGGCGACATCCGGGAAGTCCGCCGTTCGCCGCCCGGGCTCTCCACCGTCAGCTCCGACACGTTCAGTCGATCGGTGTCGAGGATCGACGGCAGCGTGATCTTGTGACGGTCGTGCTCGCCGTAGTCCGGGAACACCATGCGGATCGCCTCGATCTGGCGCCTGTAGCAGCCGGCCGCCTCGAGAATGGGTGCAATATCCTCCAGCAGCGTGGGCACGCCAAGCTTCGTGCTGAGCATGCGCCCGAGCTGTTCCGACTCCGGCGACGAGGCGCGCTCGGGCATCAGCAGTACCTGGACACGGTCCGGGCCAAGCGCCCGAACGCAGAGACACGACACGACCGAGCTGTCGATGCCGCCCGACAGCCCGACCACGACGCCGCGGCGTCGGAGGCCGGTCACCTGGCGGCGGATGGCCTGCTCGATGGCGTCGGCTGTCGTCCGGGGATCGATGGCCAGAACGGAGGCGGAGAAGTTGGGCACGGAGACCTTTTCTGCGATGCGCGGGCTCACAGAGCAATTCCCCTTCCCGCACCCGGCCGTTCAGGCGAGGGGAAGGTGCTTACGACAAGTCATTGTCCTGAAACAACTTACGGAATGCAAGCCGGGGCGGGGCCCGAGGGAGAACCTGGCGGAATGCCGTCTCAATCGAGGAATTTTGTCCGTGGCGATCGAAACAACGACTTCAACTCCGCCCATGCGTGGCGACGAGTGAAGTCCTGGCCGGAAGTCGGGGCTGCGACGTCGATTCACCTGGCGCGACCTCCGGCACCGCCCGTCCCGCCTTGCGAGGACGCGAGCGGAAGCGGAAGCTGAGCGCGATGAGCACGGCGCCGAGACCCAGGAGTGCCAGCGGCTCGGAAGCCTGAGATGCCACGTCGAGCCACGGACGCACTGATTCGGCAAGTGGAGAAAGCATTGTCGTTTTTTGAGCCTACACCGGACTTACTAGCAATTGTCGATCCAACGCTGACAGGAGGTGGCGACACGTGCCGCTGCCCTGGACACAGAGCGATTCCCCTCAATCGAATTCGCGGATCTCTTTGCCAACAGGCAACTAAGCGTTCGGGCGTTGCACGGTTCTTGAACGCCTGACTTCCTTGGTTTGGAGGCCTTTAGTCACCCCATTGGCAGATTGTGTAATGGACAAGGCGGCACACGGCGAACCTCATCGTTCCCGTGAGGTCAGCTCGCACCCGTACCGCCGGAGGAAACTGACGAACTTCCGCTGATCCGAGGCCGGCATATTGAGGAGACGGATCAGGGTCCCGTAGTTGCCCCGTGACGACTGCAGCCCACGCCGCACCATGTCGCGCAGGTCCGTCCGCGTAATCTCCCGCTGCATGAACATCGGGTACACCGCAGACCAGAAGCTTTCGCCACTCCGCACGATCCGCATGAACAGATCCTCGCCGACGGTCCGGCGCCGTTCGCGCGCGGTACGGGCGCCCCCCGGGCGGCGCGGGCGAATGCCGACCGGGAGATCCTCCGCGCCGATCCATTCGGTTTCCGCCGACATCACGAGGCGCTCGACCACCTGGCGCAGCTCCCGCACGTTCCCCGGCCAGGAGTAGGCCTCCAGCGCGCTGTGCGCCTCGAGCGTGAACGTCACCGGGCGCCGCGCATCGCCCGTCAAGGCCACACGTGCGAAGTAGTCCACCAGAACCGGAATGTCGTCGCGACGGTCCCTCAGGGATGGAGCGGACATCTCGCTGGCGGTCAGGCACGATCGCAGGCCTTCGCGGAACAGCCCCTCACCGACCCGCGCCTCGAGGCGCACGCTCGTCGTAGCCAGGATGCGCACGTCGGAAAGCGTACCGGAGCCAATCGTCCCGACGCGATGGACCTCGCCGCTCTCGAGGAAGCGAAGCAGGAGGCCCTGCGTGCGCAGCGTCATCTCTTCGACGTCTTCGAGCAGCACGGTGCCACCATGCGCGCCGTCCAGCACGCCCATTCTGTCGCTCGACGCACCGATGACACTGCCCTTGACGCAGCCGAAGAGCTCGATTTCGAGTAGGGCTTCGGGAAGTCGGGCGCAGGGAACCGCGACAAAGGGCCCCGACGCGCGGGTGCTTGCCGCGTGCACCGCACGGGCCAGCAGCGACTTGCCGGTGCCGGGCTCACCGGTGATGATCGCGGGCGCGCCGGTCGCCGCCAGGCACGCAATGTCGTGGCGGACGCGGCTGAACGCCGCGCTGTGTCCGATCAGTGGGGGAAGGACGGCGGGCGTGTCCGGGTCGGGCACACACTCGTACAGCTCAGCAGCAGCGTAACCCTTGTCCATGGGCGATCGGCTGTAACCGTGCTGCAAACAGACCGCCACCCGCTGTCGAACGCGCAACCTTGCGCCGTAGGTCCCATAATTGCACGAGATTGCACGAGATGGCACGAGGGCGCACGGTCTGGTCACCCGCGCACAGGCGGGTGGTGTTCGGCGAGGCCGCGCACAAAAGTCTCGGCCGCAAGTGACTTCGCTATCTCCTGAGCGTCGTCCCCACCAGTTCGGCTACCGCGCCTCCTGTCGTCTGCGCGGCATTCAGGCCAAGGCGAAAGTCCCTGTCGCTGTAGGTGGCGAACAGGTCCGTCGGTTGATGCCAGTGCGGGTTCCACCCGGAGCCGGTGTGCACGCCGCGCTCGTTCTCCCGGAGGCTGATGGCGGGCACCAGGTCCATGAACGGGGTGGAATCGGTGTTGGTCATGTGCGGGCCGACCTGCGCGGGGTAGTCCGTGGCGTACAGCTCGTTCGCGCGGTGGAAGTAGAACGCCAGCTTCATCGCTTCGTCGGCGAGCTTCGCCGTGGACTGGAACTCGATGTTCACGTCCGCCTCGGGGCGCTGGTCAGGGTCGAGCGTGCCGTCGGCGCGTGGCATGCCGTGGTCCCACATCATCATGTCGTGCTGGATCATCCCGAGCCACTTCGGTTCCGGATAGCGGCCCGAACCCGGCGGATCCTCCTTGCCCTGCATCGCGTGGCGCTGTGCCACGTACGCGCGCGCGCCGTTCAGGCCCGTCTCCTCGTTGTTCCACAATGCAAAACGGATGGTGCGATCGGTTACGACGTCCGGCATGCTGAAGATGCGCGCCAGCTCCATCACCAACGCCGTGCCCGATCCGTTGTCGTTGGCCGCCTCGCCCCAGCCATGCCCGTCCATGTGGGCGCCGATGATGTACATCTCGTTCGGAAACCTCGAGCCGACCTTCGTGCAGTAGACCTGCTCGCGCGGGCCGTTCTTCGCGGGCTCGGAGTTGAGCGCGCGGAGCCGCTCGTCGGGCTGCTTGATCGGGTCGTTGTTCACGCCGGTGCGCGCGCGCTGGCCGCGCGGCCGTCCGCCGCCGGAGATGCGTGGCACGCTGCCGGGTGGCGCCGGCTGCTGGCCAGCCGCTCCCGTGCGCGGCTGCGGCGGGGGCGGGTCGTAGACGTACTGCATCCGCTCGGTCGGGCAACCGTAGCTCTTCAGCTGCGCCTCGATCCAGTCCACGGCCTTCCGGTTCCGCTCCGTGCCCTGCCGGCGATCCCCGAACTGGGTGAGCCCCTTCACGGTCGCCTTGTAGTTCTCGAGGCTGAGCCGCGAGATGAGAGTCGCGACGTCGGCCACCTGCGTGGGCGGCGGAACGGTCGGGCCGGACTGGGCCGAGAGCGAGGCAACGCCCAGAACGAGGGCAGCAACGCTGGGGAGAAGAACACGCATGGCAGGGCCTCCGAGGGGGATTCTACCCGCTGGGCGGGGCGTAGTCTTGGGGGCTTGGGGCTTGGGGCTTGGGGCTTGGGGCTTGGGGCTTGGGGCTTGGGACTTGGGACTTGGGACTTGGGGGAGCCGGCCGCGTCGTGGCGGCCGTGCGCGCGGGCGCGCCCGTGCGCATGGCTGGCGCGGCTCCGGGTCGCCGAGAGGCGACTCCTCGGTGGCCAGACCGTTGGAGGTTGGCCGACTCGCGATCCGACAAATGCGCCGTCGGCCGCCACTTGGCCTGTGTGAGCTCGCTGATGCAGGCAAGTTGCCTCGAGTGCTTGTGAACGCCAGAGGCGCGTTTGACCGGCCGACTGACCGGTCTGGCTGCCGAGGAGTCGCCTCTCAGCGCCCTCTACCTCAACGCCCCCATCGCCTCCTGCACCCCCACCGCCACGAACAGCGCAAGAATCGCCACCAGCATCAGGTTCGTGGACCAGTGGTTCCGCGGCACGGGCTCCGCCCACGCCACTTTGTTGTTCAGGTGGAGCAGCGTCGCCGCCAGGAACGGCACGAACAGGCTGCCGACGACCGTGTAGACGACCACGACCTGGATGGGGCGGCCGGTGAAGGCCAGCGGGATGGGCACGATCGTGATGAAGAGCAGCCCCAGCCGATACGGCCAGCTGGTCACCTGCGTCACCTGCCCGCGCGCCTCGGGCGGGAGCTTCTTCGCGATGCCGTAGAGATCCGCGTAGAGATACGGCACGCTCTGCCACACGCCGAGCAGCGACGCGAACACCGCCGCCCAGAACCCGACCGAGTACGCGTAGTACCCGAACGTCCCGAGAATGCTCCCGAGCATCTCGGCCATCTTCGGCACCGCCTGCGCGTCGGTGATGGCCACCCCCGGCAGGAAGAACGCGCGGTTGGCGATCAGCATGATCGACAGGCCGAAGATGGCGGTGAAGACATACGCGATGCCGACGTCGCCGCGAACGTACCCGAGATACCCCGCGCCGCGCATGCCCTCCTCGCGCATCCAGTAGTTGTAGGAGAGCATCGTGATCGAACCGCCGATGCCGCCGATGAGCGACAGGACGTACGCGCCGCTCCCCACGGGAATCGTCGGCACGAGCAGCCCCTGCACCGCCGGCCCCGGATTGGTCATCGTCAGCGCCGCGCAGACCAGGATGCTGAAGCCCATGACGCCCACGAGCGTCTTCATCAGCTTCTCGAACCTGCCGTAGCCGCCCAGCCAGACGAAGGCGCAGCCGACGAGGCTGTGCGCGACCGCGCCCCACGACTGCGGTACGGCGCCGCCGGTGAGGTTCGCAAGGCCCAGGCCCGTGGCGTTGGTGAGCGCCGCGCTCACGGCGACGGTCCACAGCACGAGGTAGATGCCGAAGTACAGCTTCACCCACGCGGGGAGGTACTCCGCCCAGCCTTCAACCACCGTCTTGCCGGTACCCAGCTGCCAGCGCGCGATGCCCTCGCTCAGCACGAACTTGAAGAAGGCGCCGATGGCGATGGCCCAGAGCAGGACCACGCCGTACTTCGCACCGCCGACCGTGGCCGAGACCACGTCTCCCGACCCGATGCCAGTCGCCGCCACGACGAGGCCGGGGCCGGCGAGCTTGAGAAAGCTGAAAGACGAGGGTGACTTTGGCTCGGACAACCGGTTCCTCCGCGCGGCAGCGTATCAGAATCCCCCTTCGCTGCCGCCTGTTAGAATCGGACCGCGCATGATCATCATCGGAACGAGCGGAGGGGCCCGAGACGCCATGGCGGCCATGGCGGAGGACGGCCACCTGGTCGGGGCCTGCCCGCAGGAGCGCGTCACGCGCGTTCGCGGCGCGGGCCTCAACGCCAGCGGCGTGCCGGACGAAGCCATCGATCTTCTGCTGCGGCGGCGCGGCCGGACGCGAGCAGACATCGGCCAGTACATCAGCGTCGAGGGAGGCGAGCAGGCGGGCGCCTCTCCCGGGCGCCTGGATCGGCTCCGGGCCCACGCCTGCACGGCCTTTCTCACGTCGCCCTTCAGCTCGTCTGCCATCGTGGTGTGCGATCACGTCTGGCCCGGCATGAGCGTGTGGAGCGGCAATGGCGCCACCCTGAAGCACGAGTGGACGTGGCCGGGCGCCAGGTTGACGCATCCCCTGCTGGTGGCCGCATCCGCGCTTGGCCTCCAGGGGCTGGGCGGCGTCCGGCGGGCCGAGGCGCTGGCCCGGCTTCGACCCGCCAGCCGCGACACCAGCATCGACAGCATGCTGGCCCTCCACGACGGCGACCTCGTCGTGGATTCCCGGTTCGAGCCGTACCTCGCCGAGCGCGCGGGACACAATCCCGACGCGGGGACGCCGTCGCGCATCCACTTGGCATCGGCCGTTCAGGGCCGCGTCGGTGAGATCCTGCTGGAACTGCTCCGCGAGGTGCGGCAGCGCCTCGGCCTGGCCCACCTTTGCCTCGGAGGCAGCCTCTTCCATCTCTCGGGCCTGAACTCCATCGTGAAGGAAGCCGGCCTCTTCGACGATGTGTTCGTGCCGGTGGAGCCTGGTGAGAGCGGCCTTGCGGTGGGCGCGGTGCTCGATGCCCTCGGCGCGGGCCCCACGCCCACGTCACCCTTCCTTGGCCCTTCCTACTCCTTCGAGGAAGTGAAAGAGGTTCTCGACAACTGCAAGCTGCACTACTCCTGGGAGAGCGAAGAGGGCGCCGTCCAGGTCGTCGTCAAGGCCCTGCGCGAGGGGCGGCTGGTGGGGTGGTTCGACGGGCCCATGGAATGGGGTCCGCGGGCCCTGGGGGCGCGTTCCATCCTGGCGAGCCCGACCGCGCCGTATGTGCTCGAGAACCTGAACCGGTTCCTCAAGCGGCGCGAACCATGGCGCGGCTACGCACTCAGCGGGCTGCAGGAAGCGGTCGGCGTCCACTTCGACGGCCCCGCGAGCGCGCCGTTCATGGAGTGCGACTACCGGCCGAAGGACGCCGCGGCGTTCCAGAACGTCCTGCCGTCGCGGGAGGCGGCCATCCGGGTCCAGACAGTGGCTGCCGACAGCAGCCTGCCGCGGTTCAGGCGGGTGCTCGAGGCGGTCGGCGAAAGCACGGGCCTGCCGTTCGTGGTCAACACCTCCTTCAACGGCTTCCACGAGCCCATTGTCTGCAGCCCGAGGGACGCGGTGCGCGTCTTCTACGGGACGGGGCTCGACATCCTGGTCATCAACCAGTTCGTCGTGCGAAAGTAGGGCGGGGCCTGGCACGGTTGCCCCGAAAACGTGGCAGCTTCTGCCCATGACGGCAGAAACTGCCGCGTTTTCGGGGTAACCGTGCCA
>CAUJDN010000064.1 GCA_963169195.1 Acidobacteriota bacterium
CGCGACGGCTGGCGGCTGCACGTGACGGCGACCGATGCGTGCACGGTCGCGGTGGACGTGGGTCGGGATCCGCGCCGCATCCAGGTGTCCGTGCGCCGCCTGGACGATGCCTGGCGGATCCGCGTGGAGGGCGTGCGCCCCATTGTCGACCTGCGGGCCGAGGAATCAGCGACGGGCCGCATCCCAATCACGGTGGACGCGGCACCGGACGGTTCGGTCCGCGTGCTGGCACAGGACGCGGCCCCCATGACCGTCGCCATCGATCCGGACGCAGCCCTGCCGCCGCCGTACGGCCTGTCCTTCGACGGAACTGACGCCGGACGCGCGTGCGCCCTCGTCTGGTGGGAGGTGAAGCCACCGAGGGGTACGGGGACCACTCCTCCTTGACCCGGAACCTTGCGAGTCATATAGTGAATGCACAGCTTTCAAATTGATGCATTCATGAAGACCCTCACCATCCGCGGCGTCCCACGCACACTGGCCCAGGCGCTCGACCGCGAACGCCGGCGGCGCGACGCCTCCCTGAACAGCACGGTGCTGGACCTGCTCAGCCGCAGTCTCGGTCTCGAGGCGGGCGGACCTCGCCGCAATGGCCTGGCGGAGCTGGCCGGCACGTGGACCGACGACGAGCAGCGCCAGTTCGACGCCGCCGTGGCCCCGCTGGAAGCAGTGGACGACGAGATGTGGGGCTGATGCGGTACTGCCTGGACACCTCGGCCTACAGCCAGTTCAAGCGGGGCGACCCGCAGGTGGTGGACCTCATCGATCGCTGCGACTGGCTGGGGGTCCCGGTGATTGTGCTTGGCGAGCTGGCGGTGGGCTTCAGACACGGGGCGCGCCGCGCCGCGAACGAGGCCGAGATGGAACGCTTCCTGGCCAACCCTGCGGTCGAGGTCCTGCCCATCACGGAGGACATGGTCGGCCTCTACGCCGACATCGTGTCGGAGTTGCGAGCGGCGGGGACCCCCCTTCCCGCGAACGACATCTGGATTGCCACGGCGGCCGCGCGGCACGGCGCCGCGGTGCTCACCTACGACGAACACTTCCGGGCCATCGCGCGCGTCGGCGTCACCATCCTCACGCCTGCGGCACCGAGATAGACCAGTCCGGCAGACGTCCATCCACCTCGACGCGGACTCCCACGCGGCCGAGGCCGGCCGCAGCCTTCGTGTTCGTCTCATGGGTCCGTCTCACCCCCCGACACCGCCAAATGCTGCTCGGCACGGAAGCGGACACGCTCGTGGGTCGCGGATGCCCCCCACCTGTCCGGTCCGGCTGACTTCCGCATTGACGTCTTCGAGAGGTTCAGATGCGAGAGGCGATCACGCTCATGACCTGCGGAGGGTGGGCGCGTGCCCTTGGGCGAGTAGCGGTCCGGGTGCTGCTGGTGGCTGCATCGGTCCTGGCGGGTGCCGCGTGCACCCCCGACTGGCGACATTCCGGTGCCGCGGACACCTGTGGCACGTCACGGGACTGTGGCCCGGCTGACTCGGGCGATGCGACCACGACGGAACTGCCGACGATTTCGGGTGCGTATCGCACCAACGCCGCACTGCTGGCCACGGCGCGTGTGGCGCTGGACGCGATGGCCGGAGTGCCTGCGCCGAAGGCCGAAGACATCCCCCTCGACCAGTCTGGCCTTCCCGGGGCCGTGGCAATCCAGACGGCGGTCGTGCCGGCCATCGGTGACCTCAGGGCAGATCTCGGGTTCGTGGCCGCGACCGGACGCGGCGTGCCGGACACGATGGGCGCCGCCGGGCCCACACAGTACCTGGTCGTCCTGAACTCGGTCGTGCGCTCCTTCAACAAGGCGACCGGGCAGCCGGACGGTGTACTCGACTTGAGCCTGCGAGCCTTCTTCGGCGGGGCCGGCATCTTCGTCTGCTGCGACCCGGTGGTCCGGTTCGACCGGCTGTCCGGGCGCTGGTTCATCGGGGCCATGGCAGGGGGGAACATCCTGCTGGCGGTGAGCGATGCCGCCGTGCTGGCGCCAACGAGTGGATGGCGTTTCTTCTCGATCCCGCAGGAGGTCATTCCCCCTGCGGGTAATACCGGGTGCCAGGTCGACTATACGCACATGGCCGTCGACGAGCATGCGGTCTACTTCGTGTTCGCCATGCTCAGCGCCGGTTGGACCGGGCTGTGCCCGGGCTATGACTCGGGCCAGTCGGCGTTGTTCGTCATCAGCAAGGCGTCGGTGCTGAATGGGGGCTCTCCGCAGGGCCGCGCGTTTCGCGGGGGACGATTCAGTGTGCCGGTCGACCAGTTCGAGCTCGGGTCTCCCTACGGTTACATCGTCGCCAACGGTCCGCTCGGTGCAATCGATCCAACCGATCCCGCCGGATGGTTTTATCGGGTCTCGGATCCCGGCGGGTCGCCCACGCTGTCGGCCGAGATTCCCTACTGGGGCCTTCCCCGGTCCCGAGGGGTCGTGAGTGCGGTTCGACATCGGGGGAACGTGCTGGAGACCGGAGACCCCAACAACCACCTTGGTCGCATGTTCCTGGCGACCACCATGTCTCACTCCGTTCCGCTCAGGCACGGCCGCCTGTGGCTGGGGGAGCTCTGGGGGGTGGACAACACCGGGCGCCCCGGGGGCCTGACCGCATCCAGGAACGGCCTGGGTTTCGTCGAGGTCCGCGACGTGCAGGGCAGTGCCCCGTCGAGCGTCCAGCATGGGGTGCTCTTCGCGCCGAGTCCCGACAACGACGTGCACCAGCGCAACTACTGGATGCCGGCGCTCATGGTCAACGGACAGGGTCACATGGTGCTGGCGGGGAGCGCGGCCGGCACGTCCGAGTACATCAATGCTGCCGCCGCCGGTCGTCTTGCCACGGATCCCCCTGGAACGCTGCGGCCACCCATCCTGCTGACGCACGCGACTGCGGCGTACAACGCCATTCCCGATCCGACGTACCGGTGGGGGGATTATTCGAACGCGAGCCTCGACCCCGTGGACGACATGACGATGTGGGTCGTCCAGCAGTTCGCGGTGGGCGGAGACGTGTGGGGGATCGTGGTTGCACGAATCCGCGCCCCAGGCCCGCCGCCCTCGTTGTCAGCTGCGCCGGCGACGATGACCCAGAGCACGCCGTCGGTGCAGGTTGCCGTGACCGGCACGCCGGTGGACGGGGAGGGCTTTTTCGATCCTGGGCCCGGCTTCGAGGGGCGGCTCCGCGCCGCCGTCGATGGCGGCGTCCGCGTGAACCGCGTCGATTTCGTGTCGCCGACGAGCCTCGTCCTGGACGTCTCGACCGAGTGCGCGGCCAACGGTCCGCACGCGCTGACCATTGTCAATCCCGACGGACAACGCGTCTCGGCGCAAGCGGTGCTGACGACGAACATCATGCCGCCCCCGGTGCGGACGCCGCCTGCGGCCCCCGCGCTTTCCGGCACCGCCGGCGCCAGTGCGGTCCATCTTTCGTGGAGTGCTCCCGCCAGCGGGTGCGAGGCCACGTCGTTCATCCTCGAGGCGGGATCGGCGCCAGGCGCGAGCGATCTCTTCGTCGGTTCCATGGGAACCGCGACCAGCGTTTCGGCGTCGGTGTCGCGAGGCGCGTACTACGTTCGGGTGCGCGGAACGAACGACGTCGGCGCCGGCCCGGCGTCGAACGAAGTGCAGTTGTTCGTGGGCGTTCCGCCGGCTCCCGGAACCCCGGATGGGCTCGTGGGCACCGTCTCCGGACAGGCGGTGTCGCTGGCCTGGCACCCCCCGTCATCCGGAGGCGCGGTGGAAGCCTACAGTCTCGAAGCCGGTACCGGTGCTGGCCTCGCGAACGTCGGCGTCTTCTCGCTGCCGCCGGGGTCGACGACCTTTCAGACCGCCGGCGTGCCGCCCGCGACATACTACCTGCGCGTGCGTGCCCGGAACGCCGGTGGCACCAGCTCGCCGTCGAACGAGCTCACCCTCGTGGTGTCGTCGGCCGCTCCGGGCGCGCCCACGAACCTCTCCGCGAGCGTCGCGGCCGGTGGACGCGTGACGCTCGGATGGGATCCGCCGACCACGGGCGGTGCCGCCGCAGGCTACCGGCTCGAGGCCGGTTCGGCGCTGGGGTTGGCCAATCTCGCGGTCGTTCCGCTCCCAGCCAGTTCCACGACGTTTGCCGCAACGAACGTGGCATCCGGGCGGTATTACGTCCGGGTCCTGGCGGTGAACGCGGCCGGGGTGGGGACGCCCTCGAACGAGGTGACGGTGGTCGTTCCTTGACACGAGGTGGCGTTGGGGGTGTCGCCGCTGTGCGCTGGCGCGGTGGGAGGTGCAGCCGCTCGCCGACGGACGCTGGGCACCGGCGCGCAGACTTTGGTCCGCACCAAGGGAGACCTCCCGGGCGAACCCTGCCGCCTGTCCGGTTCTCCCGATTCCCGCATTGATCACGACACGAGAGGCCTTGTCGGTGGAACCCGGCCGGATGCGTCCGCCTGTCTGACGGATTGCGCCGGTATCGGGCAAGCCCGTGCCTTGCTGGAGACCACTTGATGAATCGTGCCCCCTCTTCCGTATTGCGCTGCTCGTGTCTTGCCGTGCTGCTGGGGCTGCTCTCAGCGGGCACCAGCCAGGCGCAGACCGCCTTCACGCCTACCCCGCTCGTTGCCGCGACGGGCGTGCGGCTGGTGTCGAGCCAGACGGATTGGGGGACGCCGGAGGATCCCGGCCAGTCGAACCCGGACCTGAACTTCCAGTTCACCGAGGTCGACGGCGAACCTGGCTACCGCTTCAATCTCAAGACCACCGGCCTCGCGGCGGGCACCTACGAGCTGCAGTTCCGCGTCGGGACCGACGGGCCACTCCTCACGGTTACCTACCAGGTGCGCTGACCGTTCACCCCGGCTGCGGGCGCGTCGCTCCCCCGACGCGCCCGCCCACTCCCATTGTGTTTGGCCCCCATCACTCATGACAGAGGAATCCCATATGACCCGTATCGTCCCGACTCTTGTCGCTGGCCTCCTGCTGCTCGGCAGCGCGGCCGGCGGGTACGCGCAGACTCTCAACTTCAACCTCAACCCGAGCCTGGCTTCAACGGCGGGCGGTACCGTCGTCCGTTTCCCAAGGGTCGCAGACATCACGTCGGTCACGATCGATGGCCAGACGGTGGCCCTCGTCCCGGACGTCGGTGGCGCGTTCGTGACCGTTGTCGCACCTGCGCATGCAGCTGGTGTGGTCGATCTCGTGGCCACGGCCGCGACGGGAGTGACCGGCACGCGGCAGCTCACCTATGTCGACTTTCCGAGATCCGGCCTGGCGACGCCCATCGCGCGGATCAGTCTCACCTCGACTGGTGACCAGGCCACCCGCACCGGCTCGAATGGCAACGGTTTCGGCTCCAGGCCCGCCGCCGTCACCGGCGACGGTCGAGCGGTCCTCTTCCTGAGCGACGCAATCGACCTCGTACCCGGGCAAGAGCCGTACGGGGCCAGCGATCTCTACTTGAAGAACCTCGACACCGGCGTACTCACCTATGCCGGCTACTGCAACGACTGCGCGTCCACCGTGACCAGTCTCGATGGCTCGATCGTCGCGTGGCGACAAGTGGCCATGGCCCAGGCGGGCAGCATCTGGGTGAAGCGCGGGACGAGCGCGCCGGTATGGCTGGACCGTAACGCCACGGGCTCGGTCTTCTCCACCATGGCCATGTCCGGTGACGGGCGGTACCTGGCGTTCGGACACACGGCCTACGACATCGACGCGACGCCAGTCGAATCGGACCGAAACAGCATGGATCTGTTCGTGGCGGGTTGGTTTCAACAGCACGCTCGGCATCACGAGGCTCACGTCAGCTAACGGCTCGAGCACGAACCCGTTCATCTCGGCTGACGGGCGATTCGTCGCATTTCGATCGGACGCGACCGACCTCGTCACCCCGGACGACAATGGCAGGACTACTGATGTGTTCGTGCTCGAACGCTCCACGGGCATCGTCGAGCGAATCAACGTTGCGACCGGCGGCGCGCAAGGCAACGCATTCGCCAACGTCTATGGCATCAGCGGCAACGGCCGGAGGGTCATGTTCGTCACCTCAGCTTCGAACCTGGTGGCCGACCTGCCTACCACCTTCAACCTCTTCGTGCGAGATCGGTGGACACAGGAAACCTGGTTGGTGGATGCCAACGCGGACGGGATCCTGGAAGATGCCATGCCGGGGGTCGGGCGCCTGGCCCTGGATGGAGGCGCCGCGTACTTCGGAAGCCGAGCGGCACTCGTTTCTGACGATACCAACGCCATCCCCGACGTGTTTCGCAAGGAACTCCCAGCCGACACGCCGGCGGGAACAAACGTCCCGGCCGTGCCCGTCGACCCCACCACCGGCGAGACCCCCGTCGCCCTGACCTTCGCGACCATCACCACGCCCGGCGACACCTCGGTCACCTACACCGAAACCGCGCCGCCCCTGCCCGCCGGCTTCCAGGCCGGCTCACGCTACGTGGACATCACGACGACGGCGGTGTTCAACGGCGCGATCACGGTGTGCGTGGAGTACGACCCCGCCACCGCGCCCGACCCGTCCGCCCTGCAGCTCCTGCACTACGAGAACGGCGCCTGGGTCGACATCACCACCGGGTTCGACGCGACGACGCACGTCGTCTGCGGTTCCACCACGTCGCTGTCGCCCTTCGTCCTGGCGATCCCCCCGCAGGTCACCTACTCCGTCCGGTCACTGCTGGACGAGGGCCGCGTGTTCAAGGCCGGCAGCACCATCCCGATCCGCCTCCAGATCCTCGAGGGTGGGGCCAACGTCTCCGCCGCAGACCTGGTGCTCGTCGCGACGGGTGTCCGGATGGTCTCTGCCCAGACTGACTGGGCAACGCCGGAGGATCCCGGCCAGTCGAACCCGGACCTGAACTTCCAGTTCACCGAGGTCGACGGCGAACCGGGATACCGGTTCAACCTGAAGACCACGGGCCTGGCAGCGGGCACCTACGAGCTGCAGTTCCGCGTCGGGACCGACGGGCCCACGCTGTCCGTCAGCTTCCAGGTCCGCTGACGGCGTTCACCGGCCGCGGGCGCGTCGCTCCCCCGACGCGCCCGCAGGTGCGACGCTACTGCCGCGCGGCCTCGTCGACGAGCCCCGGAAGAACTGACGGTCCGCCGCGTCGGATGGGCAGACCGTGTTCTTCGTGCGGATGAGCGTCGTCGCGCTGGCCATCAGGTGGACGGCGCGCCTATCCAGGCGCGGACACGTCGATCACCGCGAAGCCCTCCCTGCGGGCCGCCGCGGCCAGGCGGTCGTCGAGCGTCACCAGTTCGAGCGAGGACGGCCGCCGTTCGGCGGCGATGAACGCGGCGGCGAGTTGCAGCGCGTCCGCCGCCCTGAGGGGATGGACGCGCAGGAAGCGCACGGCCGCCTCGCGCAGGGCATCGCCCGGATCGACCTCGTGCCATCCGGCCGCGAGCCGTTTCAGCCGATCCAGAGCCTGCGTCACCGCGAGTTCGGCGAGCAGGCCCTCGCGTTCGAGCCGCGCAATCGCCGAGGCACACTCCACTTCCGTCCCCCACCAAACCAGCATCGCCGGGTCGCTCTCGGCCAGCCGCTGCACGCCCCTGGTGGCCGGCTCGGCCACGATCATCGGTACGACCGCGGAGGCGTCCCAGAACCTCATCGGCCTGCCCGGCGCTCGTCGAGGAGGGCGCGAACGGCGGAAGCACCCTGTCCGGGCCGCGGGGGGTCCGTCGTGAACAGGTCTTTGGAGATCCCTGCGCGCGCCGGCCTGACGATGCCGTCGCGCACGAGTCGGGCCAGGCGGGTGTCATCGCTCGCAGCGGCGCCGTTCACCGGCTCGAGCCGGGCAACCGGACGACCACGGTCGACGATCAGCACGGGCGACCCGCCCTTGACGCCGTCAATCAGCGCGCTCAGGTTGTTCTTGGCTTCCGTGATGCTGGCCTTCTTCACAAGTATAAAATAGCTCTTTGAATTTAGCTTATCAAGGCTGTACTGGGTCAGGATTCGAAGGGATCTCACGCCGGGTGCTACCATCCGGCCGGAGGATCCCCGGCTATGACGCCATCCCTTCCCGTCCGCCTGACGCTGCTCCTGTGCGCGACCGCCGCGCTGGCGGCCCCGACGGTGGGCCGCGGACAGGTACCGGTTGGGGACCGCCAGCCCGCTGGATCGGCACTGCGACCAGCCGTCGCGGGACCTTCGGGCGGTGTCTCGACCGGACATCCCCTCACCACGGCTGCCGCGTTCGGCATCCTCCTGAAGGGCGGCAACGCCTTCGACGCAGGCGTCACGTCGCTCCTCGTCGGCGGCGTGATCGAGCAGGACCTCTACTCCCTCGGCGGCGAGGCCCTCGTGCTCGTGTACCCGAAGAAGGACGGCAAGGTCACCTCCATCGTCGGGCAGGGCTGGGCGCCGAAGGCCGTGGACGTGAACTGGTACCTCTCGCGCGGAAAGACGCTGCAGGGCGAGGGCCTGGATCCCGCGGTGGTCCCGGGCGCGCTGCACGCCGCGCTGACCGTCCTCGAGAAGTGGGGGACGATGACCTTCGAGCAGGTCGCGGCGCCGGCCATCGAGTACGCGGAGAAGGGATTCCCGCTGCGCACCAGCACGGCCCGCTCCATCGTCAACCAGAAGACGCTGTTCGACCGGTGGCCCGACAACCAGAAGTACTGGTACAAGCCGGACGGCTCGTACCACCGCGCGGGCGACACCATCAGGCTGCCGACGCTGGCGCGCACGCTGACGCGGATGGTGGAGGCCGAGCGCGCGGCGAAGAAGAAGGGCCGTGCGGCGGGTGTCCTGGCCGCGCGCGACCGGTTCTACAAGGGCGACATCGCGAAGGAGATGGTGGCGTTCCTGCAGGAGCACGGCGCGCCGTTCGACCTGACGGACTTCTCGGAGTTCTACGCACGTATCGAGGAGCCGGCGCAGACGACCTACCGCGGCTACACCGTCTACAAGCACGGCTTCGGCAGCCAGGGGCCGATGCTGCTGCAGACGCTGAACATCCTCGAGCACTTCGACCTGAAGGCGATGGGCTATGCGAGCGCGGACTACCTCCACACCGTCACCGAGGCGATGAAGCTGGCCTACGCGGATCGCGACACCTACTACGCGGATCCCGCATTCGTACAAGTGCCGGGCGAAGGGCTCCTCGCGAAGGCGTATGCCAAGGAGCGCGCGGCGCTCATCGATCCCGCGCACGCGTCGAAGTCATTCATCGCGGGCGACCCGCTGAAGCACGACTCGAAGGTGAAGGCCTGGACGTACTGGAAGGCCGACGTGAAGGACGGCACCGCGCCCACTGCGGCGGCTCAGGCCGCCTCGCTGGCAGACGCGCGCGCATCGTTCGGACAGGACTCGGCCGGGGTGAGCAAGGACACCACGCACATGGCCATCGTGGACAAGGACGGAAACGTGTTCGACGCGACGCCAAGCGGCGGCTGGGTGAACGGCGCCGTCATCCTCGGCGACACCGGGATCGGGATGAGCGTGCGCGGCGAGCAGTTCTTCCTGGACGAGACCCGCGCGAACCAGATCCGCCCGCGCGCGCGCCCGCGCTACACGCTCACGCCGAGCATGGTCTTCAAGGACGGCACGCCGCTGATGGCGCTCGGCACGCCGGGCGGCGACAACCAGGACCAGACCATCCTGCAGGCGTTTCTCAGCACCATCGAGTTCTGGGATGCATGGTATCCGAACCTGCACGCCGCGCTGGAGCGGCCGCGCGTGCAGACCCTGCACTTCCTCGGCTCGTTCTGGCCGCACTCGGCAGGGTTCAACAAGCTGAACGTCGAGGCCAGCATCCCGGACGAGGTGTTCAACGCGCTGAAGGCGCGCGGGCACGACGTGAGCCGCATCCGCACGTTCGGCATGTCAGGGTGCGCGACGGCCGTGCTCATCGACCCCGCCAGCGGCAACCGCATCGCCGGCGCCGACCCGCGGCGGGACTGTTATGCGCTGGCGTACTGAATTGCGTCCATTGGCGGTTGCCGATGGCCTGGGCTCGTCGCCCAGGTCCAGGCGAATCGCCATAGTCGTCGCGGTCCTCGACCGTGTTGGGCCTTCGGCGCTGGCGATCCGATCGTAACGGCAGAGAACGTCGAGCGCGTGAGCGCCCCGACCTTCATGACGGGCGGAGCCCTCCGAGCCATTACTTGCCGGCGATGAGGTATGGCCATACCAACGGTAAAGACGACATACACCGTGGACGCCGAGACGAAGCGGGTCCTCGACGAGTTGGCTGCCCGGTGGGAGGTGTCCCGGTCCGAGGCCCTGCGCCGGGCCATCCGGCAGGCGGCCGGTGCGGCCGGCGCCGGGGATCGGCAGGCGGCGCTCGAGGCCCTCCAGCAGCAGGCGGGCATGACCAGCGGCCGCGCGCGGCGATGGGAGCGGGCGGTGCGCGCCGAACGGCGGGCCTCGACGGGCGGCAGGACACGGGCGCGATGATCCTGCTGGCCACCAGCTTCCTCATCCGAGCGCTCGTACCCGGCTCGAGCGAGGACACGCGAATGCGCGCGTGGCTGGCCGCCGACACCGACCTGGCCATCAGTGCGGTGGCATGGGCGGAGTTCCTGTGCGGCCCGCTCGATGCCAGCGCCCTCGCCCTCGCGGCGGCCGTCGTCGGGGAGCCCCTCGCCGTCACCGGCGTGCACGCGCGGCGCGCCGCAGACCTCGTCAACGCGCAGGGGCGCCGCCATGGCACGCTCATCGACTGCCTGATTGCGGCGACCGCCATCGAGGAGGGTGCCGAGCTTGCGACGGCCAACCCGCGCGATTTCCGGGCGATGGCCGACCTGCGGCTCGCCTGAGCCCCGTCGGGTCTGTTCGGCCAGGGGCAGGGCCGCACGGTGAACCCTGACGGTGCGGAAAACGCCAACCGTGGGCGCGCCGCAGCCCGTCCCAACATCCCTGCCGCGCGAAACCCGGTCCTGAAACAATCCGGCGACGCCGACAGTCTACTTCCCGGCATGCCGACCCTTGCCGACCTCCGTCACGCCTTCCGGCTGCTGGCCCGGAGCCCCGTCTTCACGGCCACAGCCGTGCTTTCGATGGCGCTGGGCATCGCCGCCGCGAGCACCATCTTCACGCTGACGGACGCACTCCTCTTCGCGCCGACGGCCGGCGTGCGAAACGCCGGCGAGGTGGTGGATATCGGGCGCGGCAACCAGGGGAGCGGTTTCGACAACATGTCCCATCCCGCGTTCGTCTACCTGCGCGACCACACGCAGACGCTGGCGGGAATGGCGGCGGTGAACTTCTCCGGCGGGCCGATGAGCCTCGGTGAGAACGGGGGGAGCGAGCGCATCATCGGCACACTGGTGTCGGGGAACTATTTCGACGTGCTGGGCACGCGCGCCGCGCTGGGACGATTCTTCCGGCCCGACGAGGACGCGGTGCCCGGCGAGCGCCCCGTGGCCGTGCTGACCCACGACTTCTGGATGCGGCGCTTCGGCGGCGACCCCCGCATCCTGCAGCGGACGCTTCGCATCAACAACCGCGAGTTCTCCGTCGTCGGCGTGGCCGAGCCGGGGTTCAAGGGCTCGTCGCTCGTCGGCACGGACGTCTGGGTGCCGATGGCGATGGTGGCCGTCGCGCGCGGGCTCGCGACCTCCGATCTTCTCACCGAGGTGCGCGGGGTGTGGCACGTGGCCATCGGACGGCTGAAGCCGGGCGTGAGCCGCGCGCAGGCGCTGGCCGAGCTCAATACGCTGATGGAGCAGTACAAGGCCTCGCAGCCCCTGGCCAATCCTCGTCACACCGTCGCGATCGAGCCGACGAGCCGCGTGCCGGGACCGGTGCGGACGCCATTCCTCGGCTTTGTCGGCCTGCTCTTCGCGCTCACCGGGGCGCTGGTCGCGATTGCCTGCAGCAACGTGGCCGGGATGCTCATGGCGCGTGCGGCCACACGCCGCCGCGAGATCGCCACGCGCCTGGCGCTTGGCGCCAGCCGGGGCCGGCTGCTGATGCAGCTCTTCACCGAGACGACGGTGCTCTTCGCGATGGCGGGACTGGCGGCGGTTCCGCTGATCTTCTGGCTCGTGAGCCTGCTCGAGGGATTCCGCCCCGCCCTCCCGTTCGATCTCAATCTCCATCTTGCGGTGAACCTGCGCGTGGTTCTCTTCGCGATGGGGATCGCACTGGCCACGGCGCTGACGTTCGGCCTGGCGCCCGCGCGGCAGGCGCTGCGCGGAGACGTCGCGCCCGCGCTGCACGGCGTGAACGCCACGGTGGACCGGCGGCGGTTCCGGCTGCGGCACGGGCTGGTGGTGGCGCAGGTGGCGCTGTCGCTGATGCTGGTCGTCACCGCGGTCCTGTTCCTCAGGACGCTGCGCAACGCGGCCAGCGTCGACCCGGGCTTCACCACGGCGAACATCCAGCTCGCCAGCCTGGACGTGGGGCTGTCGGGATTCCGCGAGCAGCGGGCCGTCGATCTCATCGGGCGGATGCAGGCGCGCGTGGCCGGCATCAGCGGGGTCACGTCGGTGGCCGCGGGGCGGATGATCCCCCTGCAGGGAGGCTCGCTCGGCCTCGGGCGCATCCGCATCCCGGGACGACAGGCCGGGCCGGAGGGCAGCGACGTGCTCGACGCGGACTGGAACGTCGTCTCGCCGGAGTACTTCGAGACCATCGGCATGCGCGTGGTGGAAGGACGGGGACTGCTCGCCACGGACCGGGCCGACGCGCCCATGGCGGCCGTGGTCAACGAGACCTTCGCGCGCACGGCCTGGCCCGGCCAGCCCGCCATCGGACAGCGCTTCATGCAGCAGACCCGCGACAGCGAGGAGCGGCCGGTGGAGGTGGTCGGCGTGGTGGTGGACGCGAAGTACCGCTACGTCACCGACCCGCCCACGCCGTTCGTGTTCGTCCCGCTGGCACAGCAGCCGATGACCGACATGACGCTGTTCGTCCGGCACGCGGAGGGACGCCAGGTGGCGCAGGAAATCCGCGCCGCCGTCGCGCAGGTCGAATCGAGCGTCCCCGTGATGTTCCTGCAGTCGTTCGAGGACGCCGCGGCCATCGGGCTGGTGCCGCAGCGCGTGGCCGCATGGATCGCGGGCGGTGTCGGCACGATGGGGGTGTTCCTTGCGGCGCTCGGGCTCTACGGGCTGATGGCGTTCCTGGTGACGCAGCGCACGCGTGAGATCGCGATTCGCATGGCACTCGGCGCCTCCACCGTGGACGTGCACTCGATGGTGATGAAACAGGCCGCGTGGCTGGGCGCGAGCGGCGGGATCATCGGGCTGTTGCTCGCGGCGGCCGTCGGCACGCTGATGCAGAGCCTGCTGGTGGGTGTCCCGCCGGCGGACCCGGTGTCGTTCGGCTTCACCGCAGCGCTCTTCGCCGTGGTCCTGGCGGCGGCGTGCTGGTCACCCGCGCGTCGCGCGTCCCGGACCGACCCGGCGGTGGCGTTGAGGGCAGAGTAGGGCGCCCGTGCGCTGACGGGCACCCAGCAGCCATCGTCAATGAGACCCGGGCGCGCGAGCGGGTGTGCGAGGGCTCGCGAAGAGCGCCGTCATCGAGGCGAGCGCGCCCTGCAGCTCCTGTCGCGACCGGCACGTGCAGAAGCGCAGGTAGCCCTCCGACGCCGCGCCGAAGTCCACCCCCGGCACGCAGCCGATGCGCGCGCCCTTGATGAGGTGCTCCGCCATCGCCCACGACAGCGACTCGCCGGGCAGCCCCGCGTCCTTCACCCACTGCGGGTTGATCTTGAGGAATGCGTAGAAGGCGCCGGCCGGCGGGTTGCCCGAGAAGACGTCCGGCGCGGCCTCGCGGACGCCCTGGTAGAAGAGATCCCGGCGTTGGCGCAGCTCGCCCCGGTAGTCCTCGATGCACTGCTGCGATCCCTCGAGCGCGCCGATGGCCCCGTATTGCGTCAGCGAACTGACATTGCTGGTGGTGTAGAGCACCACCTTCAGTGCCCGGGCGCGAATCACCGGATCCTTCACGGCGTAGTACCCCATGCGCACGCCCGTCACCGCATAGGTCTTGCTGAAGGTGTAGAGCGGGATGGTCCGCTCGTACATCCCCGGCAGCGACGCGATGCTCACGTGCTCGCCCTCGAAGACCATGTCCTCGTAGGCCTCGTCCGAGAACACCCACAGGTCCCGCTCGCGTGCGATGGCGGCCAGGCGCTCCAGATCGGATCGCGTCAGGATGCCGCCGGCCGGGTTGTTCGGGGAGTTGATGTAGAGGGCCCGCGTCTTCGGCGTGATGGCACGCTCCACTTCATCGATGTCCCAACGCCAGCCCAGCCGCTCGTGCAGCGGCACCGACACCGGCACGCCGCGCGCCGCCATGACGATGGCCATCGTCGGCGGCCATTCCGGATCCGGGACGATCACCTCGTCGCCCGGCTCCAGCACGGCGTGCATCGCCGCGTAGATGGCATGCGTGCCGCCGTTGGTCACCTGCACATCGTCGGCCGACTCGAGGGGGATGCCGTTCTTCGTCTGCATCTTCTCCATCAGCAGCTGGCGCAGGCGCGGCAGGCCGGCAGTGGGCAGGTAGTGGGTGTGGTTGGCGTCCAGCGCACTGCGGACGGCCTGCTTGAACGTCTCCGGCGCGTCGAAGGACACGTCGCCCTGGTCCAGGCGGAACGGGTCCTTCACCGTGTACATCATGTCGCGGATCCTGACGATGGCGGAGAGGGGGACGGAGTCGAGGTGGATACCCATGGCCGGTGCGCTCGTGATTGGTGAAATCGTGATTGTGGCCCGTGACGGGCGGGGTTGTCGAGCGGCGAGGGGCCCCTCTCCAGGGGGAGCGCCGCGCCCTTTCCCGAGCCGGTGGTCAGGTGCCGCAGAAGGTCTGGTACGCGGGCCCGCCCGGCACGGGGGGCGAGCTGAAGGCCGGCCGGTCGCGCTCGTGATCCCAGGGTGACGCGAGCACCTCGAGCAGCCGCGCGGTCGCGGACATGTCGCCGGCCTCCGTGGCCGCGGCCAGCGCCTCCTCGACCTTGTGGTTGCGTGGAATGACGGCCGGGTTGTGCGCGCCCATGCGCGCGACCACCTCGGCCTCCGGCTGCGGCTGGCGCTGCAGGCGCGACCGCCATCGCGTGTGCCAGGCAGCGAACGCCGCGTCGCGCACGGCGGCCTGCCCTGCATCGCCGGGCCTGGAGAGCATGCGGAACGTGTTCGTGTAGTCCGCGCCCGACCGCTGCATCCACTCGAGCAGGTCGTTGGCCAGCGCGCCATCGTCCGCCTCCTCGGCCAGGAGGCCCAGCTTCGCGCGCATGCCGTCCATCCAGTGCCGATGGAAGAGGCTCGCGAAGCGGTCCATCGCCGAGGTGGCCAGCTCGATGGCGGTCTCCTGCCGTGGGTCGAACAGCGGCAGCATCGCCTCAGCCAGACGCGCGAGGTTCCACTGCGCGATGGCCGGCTGGTTACCGTACGCGTAGCGGCCGTTATGATCGATGGAGCTGAACACGGTGGCTGGATCGTAGGCGTCCATGAACGCGCACGGGCCGTAGTCGATGGTCTCGCCCGAGAGCGCCATGTTGTCGGTGTTCATCACACCGTGGATGAAGCCGACGAGCTGCCAGCGCGCCACTAGAGCGGCCTGTCGCTCGACGACGGCGTCGAACAGGGCAAGGTGGGGCCGGCCGGCGTCGCCGATGCCGGGATAGTGGCGTCGCCGCGTGTAGTCGGCCAGGGCGGCCAGCGCCGCGTGATCCCGATGGGCGGCCGCCCACTCGAACGTGCCCACGCGGATGTGGCTTGCCGCGACGCGCGTCAGCACCGCACCCGCGAGCGTGCGCTCGCGGTACACGGGCTCGCCCGTCGAGACGACGGCCAGGCTGCGCGACGTCGGGATGCCCAGGGCGTGCATGGCCTCGCTGATGATCAGCTCGCGCAGCATCGCGCCCAGCGCGGCGCGGCCATCACCGCGTCGCGAGTACGGCGTCGGTCCCGCGCCCTTCAACTGGATGTCCAGGCGCCGGCCGTCAGGTGCGATCTGCTCGCCCAGCAGGATCGCGCGGCCGTCGCCGAGCGTGGCGAAGTGGCCGAACTGATGGCCCGCGTATGCCTGCGCGATGGGGCGGGCGCCGTCGGGGAGGGCATTGCCGCCGAAGATGGCGGCGCCCTCGTCGCTCGAGAGGGCATCGGCATCGAGGCCGAGCGTTTCCGCCAGCGGCGCATTCAGCACCACGACCTGCGGGTGTCGCACCGGCGTGGGCGAGACAGGCGAGTGAAAGAGCCCCGGCAATTGCTCCGCGTACGTGTGTGCGAGCCTCCAGCCCATCACGCCATCATGGCATGGGGCGCCCGGTGCGCTGGCGCTACGGCGCGAAGCTCGCGAGCTGGGCGACACGCGTCGCATCGAGGCGGGTCAGAACCTGGATGAGCAGCTCGACCGCGCCATCGAAATCCGAACGCTGGATGATGCCCGTGTGCCCGTGGAGGTACCGCGTCGGCACCGTCATGTTCACCGCCGGCCGACCCGAGTCGTATCGCTGGATCTCCGCGCCGTCCTCGCCGTAGCCGGTGAGCACGTTCGGCTGCAGCGGGACCTTCGCCTGTCCGGCAACCTCGAAGAAGAAGTCGCGCAGCTTGCGGTTCGGGATCATCGAGCTGTCGAGCAGGAAGATCCCCGGCCCGCCGCCCAGCTTCTCCTGCGCCTGCGTGGGCCCGATGGCGGGGTAGTCCGCCGACACCCCGGCCTCGATGGAGATGCCCAGGTCCGGGCGCGCCTTGTCCACGGCAGTCTGTGCGCCACGCAGGCCGATCTCCTCCTGCGTGGTGGCCACCCAGAGCACCTGTGCCGGGAGCCTGGTGCCCTCGGCGCGGATGCGACGGGCCGCCGCGATCATCACGCCGAGGCCCACGCGGTCGTCCCAGGCCTTGCCGGCGTAGCGGCCGTTGGGGAGCGCGAGGAACTCGCTGAGCGGCGCGATGCCGTCACCGGGCCGGATGCCCATCTTCTCCACCTCCACGCGCGAGGCGGCGCCGACGTCGAGGAAGGCGTCTTCGAGCGGCCAGACGACGCCGCGCTGCGATGGAGGCGTGACGTGGGTCGTGCGCAGTCCGGTAATGGCGGTCACCGGGCCGTTGCGCCCGAGGATGGTCCACCGCTGGTCGGGCAACGCCTGCTCGAGGATGCCGCCGAGCATCTTCACGCGGATGAACCCGTCGGGCGTGATGTGCTGGACCATCAGGCCGACTTCGTCCATGTGCGCGGTCACCATCACGCGCGGGCCCGAGGTATTGCCGGGGAGCGTCGCGATCACCGAGCCGAGGCCGTCGTACTCGATGCCGGCGCCAAGCGCCGTGTACTCGGCCACGACGATCCGGCGGACTTCCTCCTCGAAGGCCGAGGGGCCGGGCGCCTCCGAGAGCGCCTTCAACAGCTGGGCCGTCGCGTCCAGCGGAGGAGCGGCCGAGGGTCGGGCTGGTTGTGCCTGGGCCGGCGCGCCGTGCACGCCCGTGGCGAGGGCGGCGGCGCCGACAGCGCCGAGGAAGTCACGCCGGCTGTGAGAAGACGGGGATGTCATGGGCAGGTCTCCCGGCTCAGACTACTTCACGTGCCGGCCGTGCGCACGCGAGGCAGGACCACGGCAACGTTGCCGCACGCATGCCACCGAGCAGGGCGTTTCCCGCGACGACGAGCGTGCCGTGAACAGCCTTCCGAGCCTCGCCATGCGCGCGCTGCACCTGGCCGACACGATGGTCCTCGTCGATCGGGCGACGCGTGCGATGATCGGGCCCTACTCGGCGGCCACGAGGGCCACGGTCCTGTCCACGAGGCGCAGGAAGGCCTCGATCGCCTGCTCCAGCTGCGGTTCAGGCGTGTCCTCCTCCCTGCAGTGCGAGAGGCCGCGGGACGAGGACGCGAACATCATCACCGCCGGCATCAGCCGGTTCATCTCGACGGCGTCGTGCAGCGGCCCTGACGGCAGCCGCGGAGCGTGGCCTGTCACCTCCCGAGCCGCCTCGGCGCAGAGCTCGACGAGCCGTGGATCGAACCGGCTCGGCTCGATGCGCCAGACGTGGCGCCACTCCACCGAGACGCCGTTGTTCCGGGCGGCCCGGTTGGCGGCCTCCCGTGCGTCCGCGAGCGCGCGGGCGAGGATGTCGGGCGCGATGGCACGCTGATCCAGCGAGATCTCGCACACGCCGGGTACCGCGGTGACGATGCCGGGCTCGACGGCGACCTGGCCGACGGTGCACACCATGCCGACCTCCGGTGTGGAGTGCCGGCGCGCGATCTCGCGGAACGCGAGCGCGGCCTCGGCGGCCGCGAGGAACGCGTCGCGGCGCATCGCGATGGGCGTGGAGCCCGAATGCGCGGCCTGCCCGGTGAAGCGGAGCACGTGGCGCTCCACGCCGTACGCGCCGATGACCACGCCAGCCGGCTTGTCCATCGATTCGAGCACGGGGCCCTGCTCGATGTGGAGCTCGAGGTATGCCCGGGGATCCCGCGCGAGGAGCGCCTCGCGCGCCTCAGGCATCCGCTCCAGGTCGATGCCGTTCTCCGCGAGCGCGTCCACCAGCCGCACGCCATCCCTGTCCACGAGATGCCGCGCGGTGTCCGGGATCAGGCTGCCGCTGGCGCCGGACGACCCGAGCAGGCTCCGCGAGAAGCGCGCGCCTTCCTCGTCCGCAAAGTCCGCGACGGCCAATGTGACCGGCCGCGGCTTGTCCCGGTATCGGCGCAGTGCCTCCAGCCCGGTCAGCACGCCGAGCGGGCCGTCCAGCCAGCCGCCGTTCGGCACCGAGTCGAGGTGCCCGCCGATGACGACGGTCCGCGGCGAATCGCCCGGCAGCGTGATCCACCGGTTGCCGGCGGCGTCGGCCGCCGCGCCCAGGCCCAGCTCGCCCACCGTTCCGTCCAGCCACGCGCGCGCCTCGCGCCACACGGGCCCCCAGGCGACACGCTGGGCGCCGCCGGCGTTGCTGGTGCGTGCGGCGAGCTCCCGGAGATTGTGAATGACGTCCCGTGCGCTCACGCTCTGACCTCGTGCCGGCCATCATAGCCGCACGGCGGATCCGCGACGAGACGCGGGGGGCGTGTGCGCCGCCCGATCAGGCCGCTGCCCGTTCGAGGATCTGCTTGAGCACCGCCGCGGTGCCCTTGAGCGGCAGGTTGCTCAGATAGAAGTGCCGGCACCCCAGTGCGCGCAACGTCCTGATCGTTCGGGCGCAGATGTCCAGCGGGGTGGCGCCCTCCGCGAACTCCAGGAGCAGCTCCTCCACCGGCACCGGCAGGAACTGGCTGAGCATGCGCAGGGTCTTCTCGTTGGCGCTGCGGTAGTAGAACACGCCGAAGACGCCGGCGAGCGCCAGGCCGTGCCGGCGGCCCTCGGCCAGGAAGGCCTCGACCTGCGCCGCCTGGTGGTGCGACACGATCTGCGTCAGGTAGAAGTCCGCGGTGAAGCTCGGATCGAGCAGGAACCGCATCTGGCCGGCCGGATCCGCCACCGGATTGGCCCAGCCCCCCAGTTCCAGCTCGGGATGGCGCGCCCGGATGGCCTGCCGCAGCTGCCACGCGTGCTCGACAATGCGAGGGCGGCCGACGTGCTTGTCGCCGCCGAGGACGACGAGCGAGGGAAACCCGTGCTCGACGGCCTGGTCCGCGTAGGCCAGGCAGTACTCCATCGAGTGCTTGGCGGTGAGAAAAGGAATCACGCGGGCGCGCGGCACGGACTCGCCGAGGTTCGCGACCAGGTGGCGAAGGTTGTTCTCCTCCTGCGCACCAACCGCGCTGTCGGTGAGCATCACGCGCACGTCCTGCCGTGCGAGCGATCGGACGGCGTGGTAGAGGTCGATCCAGGCGTCGATGCCCTCGCTCGACCCGAGCTCCGCCCGCGGGGGGCGGAGCTCGACGGAGATCACGGACTCGAGGGTTTCGATGTCGTGGAGGAACGAGCCCACTACTTCCGGGTCTTCAGCTTGTAATCCGCGGGTGGCGCGAAGAGGTCGTCCGCCAGCGTGCCGGTCTCGACCGATTCCACGAAGGTGCTCATCGACATGCCGCCCAGCTTCGACATCAGCCCGGCCATGGGGCCACCCCCGCCCACGCTGATCTGGATCTCCTGCCCGTACGGGAACCCGCCAATCTGGGCGAGCTGCCGATACATCTCGGCCATGGCCCTGGCCTGTCCGGGCGATCCCTTCGCGGCGTCGGGGTCGCCGAAGAACGCGCCTTTCTCCGCGGCGGTCTTGTAGAAGCTGGCGTAATCCCGAGTGCCCGGAGCGTCCTTGACCACCCAGATCGGTCCGGTCATCTTCATCGTCATCGCCGGGCCGCCGGGGCCGCCCATGGTCATGGGCACCTCGATCTCCAGGTCGTAGCCGGAGGCTGTCTTGCCGGCGATTTCCTTCGTCTGGCCGTTGGGCTTGACCGACGCCGTCATGGCGGACGTGTCGACGGCCTTGTTCATATCCGCCGCCATGGCCTGCATGTCCCACACGTCCGCCTCCTTCTTCTTCAGGTCGAAGGAGTACATCTTCTGGGCGTCGAGGTCGAGGATGGTGACCTGCGTCCGGCTGCCGCTGATGGTCTCGGTGCGCATCTTCGAGCCCTTGAGGTAGGTCACCTCCGTCGACTTGCCCGACTTGCCCAGGCCCTTGCCGGCTGCCGCCTGCCGGATGGTCACATCAGCCCATGCGGGCGCAGCCATCGTCAGGATGAGAACCGCTGTGGACATCAGACGCTTCATGAAACCTCCCTGGGGAATCGACCGAGTATAGCGCTACTGCCGCGACGACGTCTCCCGCGGTCTGGCGTTCTTCGCCCACTGGTCCGCCCAGTTGAGCATCTCGGCCACGGTGTGCAGCACCGACTCGCGCGCCTGGTAGCCGTGGGCTTCGTGCGGCAGCGTCACGTAGCGGACCGTGGCGCCGTGCCCCTTCAGGGCCATGTAGAAGCGCTCGGACTGGACGGGGAACGTGCCCGAGTTGTCGTCCGCCTCGCCGTGAATCAGGAGGACAGGCTCCTTGATCGTGTGGGCGTGGGCAAAAGGCGACATGCGCATGTAGACGTCCGGCACCTCCCAGAACGTGCGCTGCTCGTTCTGGAACCCGAACGGCGTGAGTGTGCGGTTGTAGGCGCCGCTGCGCGCGATGCCGGCGCGGAAGATGTCGGAGTGCGCCAGCAGGTTGGCCGTCATGAACGCGCCATAGCTATGGCCGCCCACGACGACGCGCTCCGGGTCCACGATGCCCATGGCGGCGGCCTTGTCCACCGCAGCCTGCGCGCTGGTGACCAGCTGGTCCACGTACGTATCGTTGGCCGTCTCGCCCTCGCCGACGATGGGCATCGTCGCGTCGTCGATGACCGCGTAGCCGTGCAGGAGGAACATCAGGTGCAGCGTGCTCCATCCGGGCGTCGTGAAGCGGAACGGGGACCCGGTCACCTGGCTGGCGGTGCGCGGGTCCGTGAACTCGCGCGGGTAGGCCCAGAGGAGCGCCGGCAGGCGGCCCTGCGCGGGCGTCCAGCCCGGCGGCGTGTAGATGGTGGCGCGCAACTGCACCCCGTCCTTGCGCTGGTAGGTCACCATCTCGGCCCTGGCGCCCTTGAGCGGCGGTGCCGGGTCCGGGTACTTCGTGAGCGCCACGCGCTCGCCGGCCTTCAGGTCGCGCGTGAAGAAGTTCGGCGCGTCGGCGCGTGATTCACGCCGCGTCACGACGCGCGCGGCGTCGGCGGTGACGAGGCCGACGACGGTCTCGTACGACTCGTCCGGGCTCTGGAAGAGCCGCTCCTTCCGGAGCGTCGAGAGATCCAGCGTGTCGAGGAAGGGCCGATCGCCGTTCGGCGTCGCGCCGCTTCCCGTCAGGTAGACGGCGTTGCCCATCTGCCGGACGGCCTCGACGCCCGATCCCATGGCGCGGCGGAGCGGTGTGCCCGCGTTGCCGTACGAGTCGTCCTGGCTGCGCTCCCAGAGCCTGCGCGGTTCGGCGCCGGGCTTGTCGAGGAGCCACGTGCGCGTCATTCGCGTCCTGCGGTCGTTCTCGGTGAGCATCGCGATGCCGGCTTCGGTCCACACGATCTGCGCGAAGCGCCATTCGGTTCGCGCAGCCTCCACAGGCGCGCCGGTGAAGGGCGCCGCGAGGGTCATCACCTTGTCGCGATGGGGAACCGTCGCCTTCGGGTCGCCGCCATCGAGCGCCTCGGCCCATGTCAACGTGGCCGGTGCCGTGGCCTGCCAGCGCCAGGCCCTCGGCCCGGGCAGCACGCCGCCGTTGGGGACGGTGTCGGCCACGGGGAGATCGGCAATCTGCCTGACGACGGCGCCCTTGCGGTCCCACACCTCGACCTCGGCGGGGAAATCGTCGTATGGCACGAGCCACGAGAACGGGCGCTTCGTGCGCGCGACCAGGACGAAGGTCCCGTCCGGCGACGGCGAGAACGTGTGGAAGATGGCGGGGCGCCCGACCGGTGTCCGCGCGCCCGTGCCCGCGTCCACCAGCGCCAGCTGGCTCGTGGCGTAGTACTCGAACAGCGCTTCGTCGTAGGCGGACGTGAGCAGGTCCTGGTACGTGCGCACCGGCGCCGGCACGCCGCGGTTCTCCTGGATGTTCGGGCCCGTCGGGACGGCGGGCGGCGCCGGCGGCTGGCCGCGACTGGGGAGGACGAACGCGCAGAGCAGCGAGGCGCCCTGGCCGACCCACTTGCAGGCGGAAGGCGACTGCGGGGAGCCGAGCGCGTTGTTCAACTGCGCGGGCGTGACGGCCTTCGCCGCGCCCGTGGCCGTGTCGCCCACCCACAGCTCGATGCCGGTGTCGCGCGTGTGCGTGAAGGCGAAGCGCCGGCTGTCGGGCGAAAAGCCGATCCAGCCGATGGCGGGCGCCGCGGGCAGCGTCACCTTGCGCTCGGCGCCATCCGCCGGACCCTTGATCGTGAGCGCACGATAGCGTACCGCGCGATGCAGCCCGTTGGTCTTCGGGTTGATGCGCGTGCCCGCCAGGCGAAGCATCGGCTGCGCCAGCTCGGCCAGCACAGGCATGCTGGCGCGTTCCAGCACGGCCATGGCCTCGCCCGAAGCGGCCAGGTCCACGGTCGGCGGTGGCGGGGCATCGAGCACGTCGATGATGGGCTTCGGCGGCACGATGTAGCCCGTTGGAGAGGACGGTTGCTGACCCGCCAGGAGCGCGGTGGAAAGGGAGGCGACGCCGATCAGGAGGAAGAGCTTGCGCATGGCCGGGACTCCTGGCACGGAGTATAGAACGCAGAACGCGGAAGCCGCAGAAGCCGCAGATGGCTTACGGGACGACGACGATGACGACCTCGTTCGACGGGGCGCTGGCGCCGGCGGCATTCGTGGCGCGGACACGGACGTAATACGTGCCTGGCGGCGCGGTCACGGTCAGCGTCGTGGCCGCGCTTCCCGTGGGGAGCACGGCGAGGTTCGCGAGGCCGGTCGAGCTACCCGCCTCGACCAGGTAGGCGGTCGGTGCGGCGCCGCCGGCGGGCGGCTGCCACGCGAGGGAGACCACGCCGCCTGCCGCGACCGACCAGGACAAGTCCCGCGGCGCCTGCAGCGGGCCCGAGCCGAGCGTGAAGGTGACTTCATTCGACGCGATCCCGACGCCGCAGGCGTTGACCGCCGCCACGCGGACGAAATACACCCCGTCGGGGGCGGTCCCCGCAAACGACGTGCTGGCGGACCCGGTGTCGAAGGCCCCGAAATCGGCGCCTCCAGGCTGTCGACCCGCGAAGATCGCATAGGTGGCGGGCGCGCTGCCCAGTGCCGGCGCCGTCCACGAGAGCGTCACCGTGGGACCAGACACGACCGGTGGGAGCAGCGCCGGTGGACCGGGCAGGCCCACGCATCCGCCGGCGGGTCCCATGACGACGGAGACGTCCTGTGAGGGTGCTCCCACACCCGCCGCATTTGCGGCGCGCGCGCGCACCCAGTACGTGCCGGGTGGCACGCCGGGAACGCTGAACGACGAGTTGATGCCGCCCGTGTCGATCGCCGCGATGTTCGACAGGCCCGGCGCGCTGCCGGCCTCGAGCAGGTAGTGCGTGGGGGGATCGCCCAGGGTCGGCGCGGTCCACGTGAAGATGACGGTCGTCCCCACGGTTCGTGCCGAGAACATGCCGGGCGGTCCGGGGATGGGGCCGGCATCGACCACGGTCACCGTCGCCTCGGGTGAAGGGGCGCTGGCGCCGAGGGCGTTCACCGCGCGGACGCGCAGGTAATAGGTCCCGGCCGGCAGCTCGAACGTTGTCTGCGTGCCGGGGGCCGGCACCGACACGGTGGGCAATGTCGTGGCGCCCGGCGCCGTGCCAATCTCGATGACGAAGCTCGAAGGCGCCGATCCGGTGAGCGCGGCCGCCCAGCCGACGGTGACCCAGGTGCCCGACGCCGTGGCCGTGGCCGCGGTTGGTGGATCCGGCGCGGCGGCGACGGCCGTCACGTTGAACGCGACGGGCGCCGACACGCCGGCAGATGGATCGCTGCCCGTCACGATGAGGCCGCCGGATCCGGTCTGCCCCGACGCTGGCACGAGCGTCACGAGGAACGTCCGAGTCGTCGGCGTCGAGGCCTGCTGAGTGACGAGGATGCCGCCGGGCGGAAGGAGCGTGGCGTTCGTGGTGGCCGCCGACAGCATCAGGCTGCCGGACGGCGTATCGATGTCCGCCACCGTGACGGCGAAGCTGGCGGCGACGTCCGTCGTCGTGGAGACGAGCGGCGGCACGCCGGAGAGGGTCGGCGGATCGTTCACCGCGACGACGGTCAACTGGAACGACCTGGAAGCGCTCAACGTGCCGTCGGTCACCGTCACCGTAATCGTCGTCGTCCCGTTCTGGTTCGCCACCGGCGTCACGGTCAGGGCGCGGTTCGCGCCGCCGCCGGAGAGGGCCAGCGCCGCGGCCGTGTTCGGCACGAGCGCCGTGTTCGAGGAGGAGGCCGTGACGCTCAGGCTGGTGGCCGGCGTCTGCGCGTCGCCGACGGTGAAGGCGAGGGCAGGGGTCGCGCCATCCTCGTCGATGACCTGATCGCCCAGCGCCGTGATCGTCGGGGGTGTGTTCGGCGACACGGCCTGGCGCCAGTTGGCGATGGTGTTCCGCGCGCCGTTGATGGAGGCCGCGTTGTTGTGCTGCGCCACGGTGCCGGTGGGCTGACCGTTGTACGACACCGCCGGGCTGGAGAAGTACAGGATGCGCGGGCAGTTCACGGGACAGTTGTAGGCCATCACCGTCCGGAACAGGTTCGAGGGGTTCTTGTAGCCGTACGAGTAGGAGTACAGTGGCGCGCTGCCGCCGTCCTCGGGCGCGTGGGTCGAACCCATGTTGTGGCCCAGCTCGTGGCCGAACGTGTAGTTCGGGCTGATGCAGGGATAGGCCGTGACGCTGAAGGCGTGGGTGGCGAAGCCGGCCGAAAGGGATTGCATGAGCCAGGCGATCCCACAGGCCCCGCCCGCGGTGTCTCCGACGACGAGCTTCACGAGATCCGCGCCGAGCGCATCGCGCAGGGCGTGCACGCCGTCCATCTGCCCGTCGGTCGTGCCCGTGATGGCGCCCAGGTCCGACGAGAGATCGCCGGTTTCGACGTAGGCAATGGCCTGGGCCCCGACCAGCCGGAGGCGCGGGACGATGCCGCTGTTCGCATAGGCGCTGTTGGTTTCAGTGATGCCGAGGTTGATGCGCGCCTGGATGGCGGCATCGGTGCCGCCGGCCGCGGTCCGCGCGGCCGGCGTGTAGACCACCAGCACGTCGAACGTCGTCCCGTCGTCGAGCGGTGCGGCCGGAGGGACCTCCGCGACGTCCGGCATCACCCCCGGCACCAGCGGGGAGAGTTCTGCCCCGAGTGCGGAGACGTCCACCTGCCGGACGACATGGAATCCGCTGGTCCCGATGGGCTCGATCGAGTAGGCGGCGTCGGGCGTGCGAATCGATCCCTGGAGCACGGCGCCCGAACGGACGAAGGTCGCGACGCTCGGCGCATGGCCGGCGACGCGTCCGGACCAGGATTCCGATCCGTCCGGGTTGACGACGCGCGCGCGAATCTCCGCGCGGAGCGTGATACCTGGCGCGAGGGAGAGCTCGACGGCGTCGGCGTCAAGGGCGGCGAGATTCACGCCGACGACGTGGGCGCTCAGTGTGTCCGCGCGCGTGAGCGCACCCGTCGGCGGCACCCATGCGTCGCCGGGTGGATCGGTGAACAGGCTCGGGGCCTGTCGCTCAGCGGCGCTTCCGGTGAGTGTGCCGGCGAGGGCGCACGCGAGCACGATCATGGGCGCCGCCCGACGGATGTTCCAGGACAAGACGGTTCGTGGCGAATTCTGTAAGCGCGTGGACATCCAGCCGTGGCACCCCGGTGACCGGGAGCCACGGCTGCAAGAACGAGGCCCGCTGGGCCTTCAGGGTACAACGAGAACGACCTGGTCGGACGCAGCGCTGGCGCCGGCGTGGTGATGCGCGCGGACGCGGAGGAAGTAGGTGCCGCCGGGGACGCCGGCGGCCGTGAACGATGTCGAAGCCAGGGCGATCGAGGCCACATCGGAGGTGTCCGGCGCGCTGCCGACCTCGAGGACGTAGCCTGTCACGCCGGCCACCGCATCCCAGTTCACGGTGACGGTGCTGGCATCGACGGTGGCCGCAAGACCACCGGGCGCGGGCGGCGGCGCACTCGCGCCGGGACCGACTACCGCGACCTCGTTCGACGCCGCGCTCGTGCCACACGGGCCGATGGCCCGCACGCGGACGAACCACGCGCCGGGCGGCAGGGCCGTCGTGAAGCGGGTATCCGATCCTGAGACGACGATTTGGGCCGCCGTGGCGCCCGGTGTTGAGCCGGCCTCGATCCGGTAGGCTTCGCCCGCGCCGCCCGGGGAGGGTGTCCACGAGAGGGTGACCTGGTTGCCCGCGCTCTCTGCCAGCAGATCGGAGGGCGCGTCGAGTGAGCCTTCGCACGCGGGGGCGCCTACCGCCACGACCGTGTCATCCGTCGCGTCGGAGATGCCGTGCGGGTTGGCGGCGCGCAGCCGGAGGTAGTAGGTTCCCGGCGGGACGTTCGCGAACGCGCGGGAGGCGCCGAGCAGCGACGCGCCGCCCGAAATCTCGGTGCCTCCGGGCGTCACGCCCGCCTCCAGCAGATAGTGCGTGGGCCTGGCTCCGAGGGCCGGCGGCGTCCAGTGGAGCGTCACCAGGCGATCCTGTACGGAGGCGGCCACCGCCGCGGGTCGTGCGGGCGGCGCGTTCAGGAGGCGAGGGAAGAACGCCACGCGCGACACGGGCTCGTCCTCGTTCCCGGCAGGAAGGGGATCGCCGGCCGCGACGAGGCCGTCGCCGCGCGCGTCGAGATCCAGCACCTGTCCGATCCAGCGCGGCGCGAACGAGGTGACGTAGTCGGCATCGGGACCGGTGGCCGTGATGTCGAGGCCGACCAGGCGCGGCCGCGGACGAATGCCGACGTTGGCGAACGTGCCGCCGGCGTAGAGCGTCGTGGCTTCGAGGGCGAGCGCGTTGACGGCCCCATCGGTCTGCGGCTGCCAGCCCGTGGCCGCCCCCGTGACCGAGTCCACGGCGCCGATGTTGTGCCGGGTGGATCCGCCGAGCGTGTCGAAGCGGCCGCCCGCGAAGATCGCGCCGCCGCCGAGGGCGAGTGCGCGGACTTCGCCATCGGGCGTGGGGCTCCAGCCCGGGTCGCCGATCCCGGTCAGGGTGTCGAGCCGTGCCAGGTGCGGAGCGGCGATGGCGCCCAGGGTCGTGAAGCGACCACCCGCATAGACGAACGCCGGCGTGGGAACGATGGCGAGCACGGGTCCGTCACCGCCCGCGGGGGCCCACGGCGTGGGCGCGCCGGTCGCGGCGGAGACGGCCGCGATCCTCGCACGCACCTGTCCGCCGACCGCACCGAAATCACCGCCAGCGTAGACCGTGATGTCGGTGTCGGGCACCGCAGGGCTGCCGTCACCGGCGGCCGGCGTCGCCAGGGAGGCGAGCGCGTGCACGGGACCGTCCGCATCGGGGTTCCACGAGGCGAGCTGTCGCGAGACCAGCGAGAACGCCGCGAGGTGGTTGCGCGACTGCTGCCCGATGCGCGTGAAGTCGCCACCGGCATAGAGGACGCCGCCCCGCGCATGGAGCGCACGCACGACGCCGTCGGGCGCCGGGCGCCAGGGCAGCACCGCACCGGTTTCCAGGTTGACCGCGGCCAGGTTGCGCCGTGCGACGGCGCCGACCGCGTCGAAGTCGCCGCCGACCGCCACCAGCGTGACCGGTCCCGCGGCACGGGCGAACTCGCCCGTCGCGATGGCCCGTACGGTGTCGTTCAGGGCCGGATGCCAGTCCGTCACCGAGCCCGTGATCGGATCGAGCGAGGCCAGGTGCAGGCGCAGTCGGCCGCCGATGTTCGTGAAGTCGCCGCCGACGAACAGCCGCGGCGCGCCCGCCGCGGTGCCCATCGCGATTGCGTTGACCACGTCGTCGGCCGGCGCGTCGAAGCCCGGCGTCGCCGCGCCGCTCGTGGCGTCGAGACGCGCGAGGTGCTGCCGCGCGAGCCCGCCGATGACGGTGAACGCGCCGCCCGCGTAGACGTGCGCGCCGCGCACGATCAACGCGCGAACCGGAGCATCGGGCGCGGGATCCCACGCCGTGGCGCTCCCGTCGTCCGCGGCGATCGCGCCGGCGCCGCTTCGTGCCGCGCCGCCAATCGACGTGAACTCACCGCCCGCGTAGACGATGCCGCCGTCGTCGGCGGCCTCGACGGCGAGCACACGGCCATCGGCCGACGGATCCCACGCGTCCGCGATGCCGGTGTCTCCATGCACACGCGCCAGGTGCGCCCGCGACGCGCCGCCGATGGCGCCGAACTCGCCGCCGACGTACAGCTGCACGCCGCCCGTGGCCGGCATGGCCACCGCGGCCAGCGCGTCGACCGCGCCGTCCGGGTCCGGCGTGAATCCCGCGACGATCGCCGGCGGGGCGCCGGGAGGCAGGTCGAACGCCGCCAGGTTGCGGGCGGGCACGACGGTGGGGCCGTAGGCGGCGCTCGTGAAGGCGCCACCGACGTAGAGCCGCCGGCCGCCTCCCGGTCGCGGCGCCAGCGCCAGCGCGCGCACGAGACCCGTGACGCGACCCGACCAGGCGGGATCCACCTCGCCATTCACGTGGATGCGCACGATGTGCGAGTGGGGATGCGGGCCGACGCGCGAGAAATGACCGGCGACGAAGAAGGACGCCGACGCCGGATCGAAGACCACCGCGTGCACGGTGCCGTTGACGGGTGGCGTCAGCGCGGCGCGACGGCTGCTCGCCGGGCTCAGGACCGCGAAGCCGCCGGTCAGGTTCGTTCGTGGCGCCAGCGCGCGGAAGCGGCCGCCGATGAAGATGGTGTTGCCGACCCGCTCCACGGCGTGTACGGTGCCGCCCACCATCCAGTTGAAGGTGGACTCGGGATGGACGGGCCGCAGCGGAAGCGGCGCCTGCGCAACGAGTGTCAGTGACAGCGAAGCCGTGAGGGCCGCAACGGCCCCGGGGCCCAGACGATGCCGGAGCATGGTGTGTCCTCCACCCAGCTCAGACCGTCGCGCGCATGCCGGGGTTTAAGAAGAACAGCCCCGAGGATGCCCCTGCTCGTGCTTCCTCGTCATGCCTCGCGTATCGTGGCGCCACCGCAGCTGGAGCCCGCACCCGCCGTGCATCCGAAGCAGTGCGGGCCCGTGACAACGGGGTGTACGAGCCGTGTCGGCGTCATCAGCAGGTCAGCGACCGAGCGGGGGCCGCGCGGATCGACCGGCAGATCCAGCATCTGGTTGAAGTCGCAATCGAACAGCCGGCCATCCCAGCCGACCGAGATGGTGTCCCGGCACATCAGGCCTTCGACCGTCGCGGGATTGAAGGCCTGCACCAGTTTCTGCATGTACGTCTCGAGATTCCCGGTGTGCTCCAGCCAGTCGAGATAGCGGCTGATGGGCATGTTGGTGATGGTGAACAGCCGATTGAACTCGATGCCGTGCCGGCGTTTCAGCTCGCGCTTCCAGTCGCGCTCGAGCGCGGCCTGGCTGGCGGGGAGGAACGCGCCCACCGGATTGGTGACGAGGTTGAGCGGCAGACCGGTGCCCTCGCGCCCGTAGCCGAGCGCGTTCAGGCGCCTCAGCGCCTCGATGGACGACTCGAAGACGCCCTCGCCGCGCTGGCGATCGGTCTGCGCCGCCGCGTAGGAGGGGAGCGACGCGACGATTTCGACGCGGTGCGCCGCCATGAACTCCGGCAGGTCCGCATAACTGGGGAGGGTGGTGATGGTGAGGTTGCAGCGATCCATCACGTGGCGGCCCATGGCCTTCGCGCGCGAGACGAGGTCGCGGAAGCGGGGATGGAGCTCGGGCGCGCCGCCGGTGATGTCGAGCGTCGGGATGGTGGAGCGCTCGAGCGCGGCCAGGACAGCCTCGACGATGGCATCGGGCATCACCTCGGTGCGGTCGGGCCCCGCATCCACGTGACAGTGGTGGCAGGCCTGATTGCACCGCTTGCCCAGGTTGATCTGCAGCACGCGCACGCTGGCACGCGTCAGGCCGGCGAGGCCGGCGTCGCCCAGCGCCTCCTCGAACGTGCGGGCGAGCGGCAGCGACTCGAGGCGCGCCCGCTGGGCGGTGGGCGTCGCGAGCGGACTCCGTGTGTTGATCAGTGTGGGCAGCGCCATGCTCGGTTTCCGAACCCCGACCCCCGACGAGATCTACATCCCGATCTTCTCGATCCTGTTGCGCATCTGCACGGCGTGCACGAGGGAGGCGCCGCCTCGGATGGCGGAAGCGACGTGCACCGCCTCGGTCATCTGCTCGGGCGTGGCGCCCTTCTCGAGGCTTCCCGTCGTGTAGGCATCGATGCAGTACGGGCACTGCACGGCGTGCGACACGGCGAGCGCAATCAGGGCCTTCTCGCGCTCGGTCAGGGCGCCCTCGGCGAAGACCGCGTTGTACCAGACCAGGAACTTGGCCCAGAGTTCGGGCGCGTCCTTGCCGACCTCGGGGAACCTCGCCAGATCAGGTGGGTGATAGTAGGTGTCCATGGCAAGAGACTAGTGCAGGAGGGAGAGCGGGTTCTGGTTCTGGGGTTCTGAGGTTCTGGGGTTCGCGGGTTCTCGGGGTGGCTACCCGAACTGAGTGGCCGCGGCGCGGCCGGCGGCGCGGCCCGTGGCCCAGGCCCAGGCGAAATTGTGACCGCCGATGGGCCCGAAGGCATCCAGCATCTCGCCGCACAGGTACAGTCCCGGATGCCGCCGGCTCTGCAGCGTGCGCGGATCGACCTCGTCCAGCGCGATGCCGCCGCCGGTGACCTCCGCCTTCTTGTAGCCCTCGTGGCCCGTCCATGGGAGATCGTACGCGGTCAGACGCTCGATGAGCGCCAGGCGTTCCGGCCGCGTCAGCGAGGATGTCCGTCGATCGCGGGGCACGCCCGCCTGGGCCATGAGGAATTCCGACAACCGCTCAGGCAGCGTCCGGGACAGCGCGCCCAGCACCGAGCCGTCCCGGCCCCGCAGCCTCGACTCCCACTCCGCGGCCGGGGTGTCCGTCCAGCACACCCGCACGCTCGCCCGCCCCTGCCCGCACCCGTCCATGAGACTCCTCGCGCACACGTGCGAGATGTCGAGCACCGCCGGGCCGCTGTAGCCCAGGTGGGTGAACAGGAAACCGCCGTGCGACTCGGTGGTGCGGCCTTTCCATTTCGCCCGGAGGCGGACGGGAAGGGAGAGACCGGAGAGGAATGCCGGGGCGGAGCTGGCCGTGAGCGGTGTCAGCGCGGGGTAGGTGTCGTGAAGGTCGTGCCCCAGCCCGGCCGCGATGCGCAGGCCCGTGCCGTCGCTGCCCGTGGGCGGCACCGAGAGCCCTCCGGTCGCCAAAATCACGCGCGAGGCGTGAATGGCGCCGGCGGAGGTGTCGACGCGCCAACCGCGAGTGCCGTGCCCGAGGGCCGCGACGGTCACGCCGAACTGGAACCGGACGTTGCGACGACGCGCCAGTGCGACAAGGCCGTCCCGCACGTCCCGGGCGCGGTTCGACTGGGGAAAGAGCTTGCCGGTCTCGGGCTCGAGCGCCAGAGGGATGCCGACCGCGTCCTCGAAGAACCGCCGCTGTTCCGCGAGCGGCCACGATCGCAGCATGCCGCGCAGCAGGTGCGCGGGCGAGTCGGTGACGAAGCGCTCGGGTGCGACGGCCGAGGGCAGGATGTTGCAGCGCCCGCCGCCGCTGATCAGGATCTTGCGCCCGCCGTCGGCGGTGCGCTCGAGCACGACGACGGGCGCGGGCCCCTCCGCCGCGAAGATGGCGGCCACGAGGCCGGCCGCGCCGGCGCCGACGACGACCGTCGGATCTATTTGAAGAACTCCTCGAGCGGCACCACGCGCAGCGTGCCAATCTTCAGCGCGGCGATGCCGGGCTCGATGGCCTCCCGGTCGCCGACAATGACCGCGGCCATTCGCTCCGGCTGGATGTAGCGCGCGGCGGCCCTCTGGATGTCCGCCGCCGTCACCTTCGTGACGTCGTTGACGAAGTGCTGAAACGCCTGCTCCGGCAGGTTGTACACGACGAGCTCCTCGAGCTTCTGCGCCAGGTTGCGCGTCGTCTCGAACTCGGCCGGGAAGCCGAGCGCCACGTAGTTCCTGGCCTTGTCGAGCTCGTCGGCGGGCACGGGCTTCCGGATGCCCTCGAGCTCGACGAAGAACTCGCGGAGCGCGTCGGCGGTCTTGTCCGTCTGCACGCCGGCGGTGGCGAAGAAGGGGCCCGCGGAGGTCCGCATGTCGAAGACGGAGCCGGCGCCGTAGGTGTAGCCGTTTCGCTCGCGCAGGTTCTGGTTCAGCCGCGACGTGAACGATCCGCCGAGGATGGTGTTCAGCACCTGCAGCGTGGCGTACTCCGGCGTGGAGCGCGGCACGCCGACCCAGCCGATGCGAATCTGCGACTGCGCGGCGCCCGGCTTGTCCACCAGCACGATCTCGCGGCGCGTCAGCTGCGGCGCCGCGGGGATGGCCGCCGACGCGGCGCGCGGCCCGGTGCCGGGCCAGTCGCCGAACACACGGTCGAGCTCGGCCTTCGCCCCTGCGAGCGTGACGTCGCCGACCACGAGGATGGTCGCGTTGCCCGGGACGTAGTGCTCCTTGTAGAACGCGCGGGCAGCGTCGGCCGTGATAGCCTCGATGGCGGGTGCGAGGCCAGTCGCAGGCGTGCCGTACCGGTGCGTGGGACCGAAGACGACGCGGGGGAAGGCGTAGCCGATGATGGCGGCGGGGTTGTCCTGCGCCTGGATGAGGGCCGTGAGGCGCTCCTGCTTCAGGCGATCCAGCTCGGTGGCCGGGAACGTCGGGCGGAGCACGACGTCGGCGAGCAGCGGGAGCGCCGCCGACAGGTTCCGGGCCGGCGTGGACAGGCGCGCGGCGCTGTAGTCGAACGAGCTCGTCGTCGAGAGATCGGCGCCGAGGTACTCCACCGCGTCGGCCAGTTCCAGCGCCGAGCGCGTTCCTGCGCCCTCGTCGAGCATGTTGGCCACGAGGCTGGCCATCCCGAAGCGCCCGGCCCGATCGAGGCTGCCGCCACCACGGAGGATGACGTTCACCTGCACCAGCGGCACGCGGTGCTGCTCGATCACCCAGAGGCGCACGCCGTTGGCCAGGGTGGTCTTCTGGATGGCCGGAAGCCGCAACGCCGGCGGCGGGCCGAGCGGCGGACGCTGAGAGCGATCCGGCGATTGCCACGCCGACACGGAGATGGCCAGGGACACCGATAACACAGATGCGACGAGCCACAGATGCCGCAGATGGGAAGAGTTCATATCAAAGCGGACCCGAACCCCCAGAACCCCAGAACCCCCAGAACCCCCAGAACCCCCGAACCCCCAGAACCCCAGAACCTATTTCTTTTCCGGCACCACCCTGAGCTCCACCCGGCGGTCGGCCGGCAGGAACCGCTGGACCGCCGCCTGGATGTCGGCCGCCGAGATGGCGCGATAGCGCGCGAGGTCTTCCTCGAAGTAGTCCGGCGTGCCGGTGGCCACGTAGTAGCCATTCAGCTGATCGGCCTTCCCGCCGAAGCTGCCGGTGCGCTCCATGCGCTGGTAGAACGAGGCCTCGATCTGGTTGAGGGCGCGCGTCATCTCGCGTTCGTCGGGCGGCGCCTGCTTCAGCGTCTCGATCTCTTCGTCGATGACCTTCTGGATCTCCTCGAGCGTGTGGCCCGGGCGCGCCGTGGCCACGACGAGGAACATGCTGCCGAGCGCCTGCGACTGCTGCCCGGCGTTCACGTCCTGGGCGATCTGCATGTCGTAGACGAGGCGCCGATAGAGCCGGGCGTTCTTGCCGCCCGTCAGCAGGTTCGACACGATGTCCATGGCGGCGTCGCCCGGCGCGAAGTAGGCGGGCGTGTGCCAGGCCATGTAGAGCCGCGGCAGCTGCACGCGATCGGTGAGCGTCTTGCGCTTCACCTCCGCGAGCGCCGCCGGGGCGGGCGCGAGCGGCGGGGCCGCGGGCCCGCGCGGGATGCCGCCAAACCACTTCTCGACCAGCTTGCGCGTGGGCTCGATCTCGATATCGCCCGCGATGACCAGGCTGGCGTTGTTCGGCGCGTAGTAGGTCGTGAAGAACTCCACGACGTCCGGAAGCGCGGCGGCCGACAGGTCCTCCATCGAGCCGATGGTGGGCCAGCTGTAGGGGTGGCCCGTCGGATAGAGCATCGCGGCCAACTCGATGAAGGCCTGCCCGTACGGGGCGTTGTCCACCCGCTGCCGCTTCTCGTTCTTCACGACGTCGCGCTGGCCGTCGAGCTTCGACTGGGTGAGGGTGGGCAGCAGGTGGCCCATGCGGTCCGACTCGAGGAAGAGCGCCAGCTCGAGGGCGTTGCTGGGCACGTCGATGATGTAGTTGGTCCGGTCCACCGAGGTCGAGCCGTTGTTGTTGCCGCCCGCCGCCTCGAGCCAGCTGTCGAAGTTCCCCTCCGCCACGTGCTCGGAGCCCTCGAACATCACGTGCTCGAACAGGTGCGCGAAGCCGGTGCGGCCGGGCTTCTCGCTGCCCGAGCCGACGTGATACCAGACGTTCACCGCCGCGACGGGCACCGTCCGGTCCTGGTGGAGGATCACGTGCAGCCCGTTGGCCAGCGTGAACTGCGTATACGGCACGCTGAGGCGCGTGGCCGGCGCCTGGGCCGACGGCCCCGCCGCGCCCAGCGCCAGCACCACCGTCGCGACCAGGGCGCCCCGCATCGTCATCCCGCCATTCTCGATCGGTTTGCGGATATTCGGAAAACCCGATATATGAGCGTCGAACATCCTAATTGTTCGAATTGTGCCGGGCGTGCATACTGGCTCCCGAGATGAGAAAGGCGATGAGACTGAACACGCTCAAGACGTTCCTGCTGCTCGGCGCGCTGTCGGCCCTCCTGGTGTCGATTGGCGGGGCCATGGGGCCGGGCGCCATGACGATGTTTCTCGGGCTCGCGGTGGCGATGAACCTCGGCGCATGGTTCTGGTCCGACCGTCTCGTGCTGCGGATGCACGGCGCGCGGCCCCTCGACGCGGCGGCGGCGCCGGAGCTGCACGGCATGGTGCGGGATCTGGCCGCGCGCGCGGGGGTTCCCACGCCGCGGTTGTACGTCGTCGACGACGCGCAGCCGAACGCCTTCGCGACGGGCCGCAACCCCGAGCACGGCGTGGTTGCCGTCACGACAGGCCTGCTGCGCCTGCTGCCGCGCCAGGAAGTCCGGGGCGTCATCGCGCACGAGATTGCGCACATCGCCAACCGCGACATCCTGGTCGCATCGGTGGCCGCGGCCATGGCGGCGGCCGTGTCCTTCGTCGGGAACGCGCTCCAGTTCTCGGCCCTGTTCGGGGGCGGGCAGTCTCGCGACGGGGAGGGTGGCTCGCCGCTGGGTGTGCTGGCGATGGCCATCGTGGCGCCCGTTGCCGCCACGCTGGTGCAGCTGGGCATCTCGCGCTCGCGCGAATACATGGCCGACGAGCTCGGTGCGCGCCTCGCCGGCGATCCGGAATCACTGGCACGCGCGCTGGAGCGGCTGCACCAGGGCGCCGCGCTGATTCCCTCGGACGCCGCGCGGCCGGCGACGGCCAGCCTCTTCATCGTGAATCCGTTTGCGGGTGCGGGCGGGTTCGCGCGTCTCTTCTCCACGCACCCGCCGATGGAGGATCGCGTGGCGCGGCTGAGGGCCCTCGCCCGCCCGTCACGCGCCTCCGCCGCGTAACCCCGGGCCCCGGGGCGTCGTCCCCGGGGCGCCGCCCCCTCCGGCTGCGAGGGGTCACCTACTTCTTGTGCGTCGGGGCGAGCACCCCGGGCGCCCCTTCCGACACGGCCACCACTGCCGGGTGCTTCAGCCGGCGCTCCACCGAAATCGCGTAGAAGCGTTCCTTGACGTCGTCCAGCCGCCCGAGAGCCGTCACGCCGTACTGCCGGATGACCTCCGCCTCGACCGCGCTTGGCACCGCGAACAGCCCGAGGCCGGTCTGACCGAAGGTCTTGAGCAGGGCCGAGTCGTCGAACTCGCCGACGATGCGAGGGCGAAGGCCCTGCTTGTCGAACCAGTGGGCGAGCGACCGGCGAAGGGTCTTGGTCTCGGTCGGGAGGATGAAGGGTGCCCCGTCCAGCGAGCGCGGGAATCGCGCCCGGTAGGACGCGGCCAGCTTCGGCGCGCCGCAGATCGTGACGGTCGACTCGCCGAGGACGTGGTTGTAGGCCTTCACCTTGACGGAGGGCCCGATGGGCGCGTCGGCGAGGACCAGGTCCACCGCGTGAGTGGCGAGATCGGCGACGAGCCGATCCAGCGGACCTTCGCGACAGACGATGTGGACGGAGGCAGGAATCGACAACGCCGGCTGCAGGAACCGGCACGCGATGATCTTCGAGACCTCGTCGGTGACGCCCACCTGGAAACGCATGGGCCGGCCGGTGGGACGATCCTTCAGCGTGTCGAGCATCTCGCGTCCGAGCGCGAAGATCTGATCGGCGTACTCGAAGACGAGGCGCCCCACGTCGGTGAGCACGAGGTTGCGGCCCGAGCGCTGGAAGAGCTTCTCGCCGAGCTGATCCTCCAGCATGCGGATCTGGCCGCTGATGGTCGGCTGCGCGAGGCGCAGCTGCTCGCCGGCGCGCGCGATGCTGCCCTCGCGCGCCACCATCCAGAAGTACAGCAGGTGGTGGTAATTGAGCCATTCCATAGCAGGGTGCAGGGGTGCAGGGGTGCCGGGTGCCGGGTGCGCCTGAAATATACTGCCCTTCTGATGCCTTCTTCCACCCCGCTCGTGGCCGTGATCATGGGGTCGACGTCCGACTGGGAGACCATGGCCCACGCGGTCCGGGAGCTCGAGCGCTTCGGGGTCCCCTACGAGAAGGCCGTGGTCTCGGCGCATCGCACGCCGGTCTGGATGGCGGAGTTCGCGCAGGGGGCGGAAGCGCGGGGCGTGCAGGTGATCATCGCCGGCGCGGGCGGCGCGGCGCACCTGCCGGGCATGGTCGCGGCCCACACCGTGCTGCCCGTGGTGGGCGTGCCCGTGCAGAGCGCCGCGCTGCAGGGCCTGGACTCGCTGCTCTCCATCGTGCAGATGCCCGGCGGGGTCCCGGTGGGCACGATGGCCATTGGCAGGGCGGGGGCCACCAACGCGGGGCTGTTCGCCGTCGCCATCCTCGCGGCCACGCGGCCCGACCTGCGCGACAGGCTTCGCGCGTTCCGCGAGGAGCAGGCCTCGCACGTGCGCGGCGCGGACCTGCCGTGAACCGCATCGTCCATCCCGGCGGCACCATTGGCGTGCTCGGCAGCGGGCAGCTGGGACGGATGATGGCGCTCGCGGCCCGTCGCATGGGCTACCGCGTGCACACGCTGTCGCCAGGCATCGACACGCCCACCGGCCAAGTGGCGGATCTCGAGATCACGGCGGACTACGAGGACCTGGACGCCATCCGCACGTTCGCCGCCGGCGTGGACGTCGTGACCTTCGAGTTCGAGAACGTGTCGACGGAAGCGGCCGACGCCGCGGCGGAGCTCGCGCCGGTCCGGCCCGGCGGCGCCGCGCTTCACATCACGCAGCAGCGGGCGCGCGAGAAAGCGTTCCTCGCGGACCGCGGCTTCCCCGTGCCGCCGTTCGCGCGCGTGCGGTCGCTCGACGAGCTGGCGGTGGCGCTCGGCACCGTCGGCCTGCCTGCCATCGTCAAGACCGCTGCGTTCGGGTACGACGGCAAGGGACAGCATCGCCTCGCCACGATCGAGCAGGCCGAGCCGGTGTGGGGCCTCGTCGGACACCAGGAGGCCATTGTCGAGCGCGTGATCGACTTCGCGTGCGAGATCTCGGTGGTGGCGGCCCGCGGGCTCGACGGCGCCATGGTGGACTACGGCGCCATCGAGAACCAGCACGCCAGCCACATCCTCGACCTGTCGATGTCGCCTGCGCGCGTGCCGGAGGCCGTGGCGGCCCGGGCCGCCGCGCTGACGCGCCGCGTGATGGCGGAGCTCGGCTATGTCGGCGTGCTCTGCATCGAGTTCTTCGTGACGCGCGATCACCAGCTGCTGGTGAACGAGATCGCGCCACGGCCGCACAACTCGGGGCACCTCACCATCGAGGCGTGCGCCACCAGCCAGTTCGAGCAGCAGGTGCGCGCGGTCTGCGGGCTGCCCCTCGGAGCCACGGCGCAGGCACGGCCCGCGGCGATGGCCAACCTGCTGGGCGACGTCTGGGCGGAGGGCGAGCCCGACTGGGACGCCGCACTCGCGGTGCCGGGCGCCTCGCTGCACCTCTATGGCAAGGACGACCCGCGCCCCGGCCGGAAGATGGGCCACATCACGGTGGTGGCGGATACGGTGGACGAGGCGGTCGAACGCGTCCTCGCGGCGCGCGCCGTCCTCTGACGCGCGCACGCCGCGAGCCCGCGAAGCTCGAAGCCACGTGCGACGCGGGCCGTTCCCAGCCGCCGGGCACGCGCCTCTCGCAAGCGCATCCGAGTGCCCGGCGCAGCCCGCGCCGCCCGTCGGCTTCGAACCCCCCGGCCTCCAGGTCCTTACTGCACGACGACAACGATCTCGTTGCTCGCGGGGCCGACCCCGGCGGCGCCAACCGCGCGCACGCGCACGTAATAGATGCCGGGAGGCACGCCAACGGTCACCAACGATGGCACCGCGACGCTCACGGTCGCCAGGTTCGAGAAGCCGGGCGTGCTGCCCGCCTCCACGCGGTACTGGAACGGCCCGGTGCCCACCGACGGCGCGGCCCACTCGAGCGAAACCGTCAATCCCGAGGCGCGGCCTGACAGCGCGAACACCGGTCCCGGCGGCACGGCCACACTGCCCACGACCGCGACCGCCTCGGCCGAGGGGGCCCCGACGCCACACGGGTTCACGGCCTGCGCACGCACGAAATACGCTCCGGGCGGCGCGGTGGTCGAGAAGGAAGTAGTACCCCCCACGTCGAAGGCGCCGATGTCGCTGCCGCCGCTGGCCGTGCCGGCGAGGAGCCGATACGACGTGGCAATGGACTGCGGCGCTTCACGCCACGTCATGGTGACCGTCGAGCCGCCGACCGACGCCTGCAGGTCCAGCGGCGGGGCCGGCGGCCCCGAGCATCCCGCCGCGCCCACGACGACGGCCTGCTCCAGCGTCGCCGCGCCGGCGCCGAACGCGTTCGCCGAGCGCATGCGCACGAAATACGTGCCGGCGGCGAGCCCGTTGGCGCTGAACGACGTGTCGGTATTGCCCGTGGAGAAGTTCGCCAGGTTCCGGCCGCCGGGGCTGCTGCCGCCCTCGATGACGTACGCCGAGGGCCTGGCGCCGAGCGGCGGCGCCGTCCAGCTCATCGTCAGCCGCGAGCCGCGGACGAGGATCTCCGGCGTGGTCGGCGGCGGCGGCACACCCACCAGGCCGGCCTCGGGGTAGAGCACGGCGCCGATGCCGATGCCGTCGAGGTTGTTCAGCAGGCCTCCGAACAGCACCGCTGTCTCGGAGGTATCAATCACCGACACCGCGCCGCCGCTCACGTCTTCCGGTTCCCAGTCGCGGACCGCTCCGCCGCCCGCGAGCGCGTCCACCATGGCAATCCCGGGACGCGATTCCCCGCCCACCGAGCCGAACCCGCCAGAGAGGTACACGTCGTCCCCAAACGCGTCGATGTCGTACACCGGACCGCCGACCTGCGGGTTCCAGCCCTGGAGCACTCCGTCGTCCACCATGCCGGGCGCGGCCTTCACCGCCGCCGCGCTGTCACGCGTGGAGCCGTTCACCAGGCTGAAATCGCCGCCGAAGAAGACGAGCCCGTCCTGGACGTCCACCCGATACACCGGGCCGTTCACTGACGGCGCAAAGGCCGTGACCTCGGCGCCCGTCGTGGCGTCCACGGCGCCGAGCCGTTCGTGAGAGACACCGCCGAGCGTCGTGAAGGCCCCGCCCAGGTAGACGCGCTCTCCCTCCACGAAGAGCGACTCGACGGCCGCGTCGGCCGCCGGGTTCCACGGCAGCACCACGCCGTTGGCATCCACCGCCGCGCCGCGCCCGCGCGAGGTGCTGTTCTTCACCTGGGAGAAATCGCCGACGAAATAAATCGCGTCCCCCGAGACCATGAGACCGTTCACCGGTGCGTTGGGCTGGGCGGTCCAGTCGGTGACCTGGCCGGTCACGGCATCCAGCGCGGCGATGCGGCTGCGTGACACGCCGCCGATCGTGGTGAAATCGCCGCCGATGTAGACGGTGTGGCCCAGCATGTCCAGCGCGCGGATCCAGCCGTTGGCGCCGGGGTTCCACGGCAGCAGTTCGCCGGTCAGCAGATCGATGGCGGCCAGGTTCTCGCGCGCGACCGCGCCGAAGAACGTGAACGCGCCGGAGGTGAACACGTGGCCCGCCGCATCCACGTGGACGAAGTCGGCGCCATCGTTGAGCGATGGGTTCCAGGGCCGCGCGGCGCCGGCCGCGCTCGTCGTATCGAGCGCCGCGAGGTAGAGGCGGTCTGCGCCCCCGGCCTCGTCGAAGTCCCCGGCGACCACCAGCGTCGTCCCGGCCAGCGCGATGCCGTCCACGTCGCCGTTCGTGCCGGGATTCCACGCCGTGGCGCTGCCGTCGGCGATGTTCAGCTGCGCAAGGTGCTCGCGCGACTGCCCGCCGATGTGCCCGAACGGACCGCCGGCGAACAGCGTGGCGCCCGACAACGCGATCGACGAGACGTCGTCGTCACTGGCCGCGTCGAAGGCCGTGTCGGCCAGGCCGGTGGCGATCGCCAGGCGGGCGACGCCACGACGCGCGGCGCCGCCGATGTTCTGGAACTCTCCAGCGGCATAGAGCGCCCCCGTCCCCTCGAGCAAGGCGTTGACGCGCCCATCCGCCGTGCCGGTGAACCCGGCCGCCGAGTCACCGGTCGTCGCATCCACCGCGCCGAGGTTGGCCTGCGGGACGCCGTTGACCATCGCAAACGCGCCGCCGAAGTAGACGAGGGTGCCGCTCACGACGAGCGTGCAGACCGAGGGGCTGGACCCGCCCTCGATGTCCGGTGTGAAGGTGGCGTCGATCGCGCCGGTGGCCGCGTCGAGGGCGGCGAGGCGAAGCCGGGGCGACGCGCTCGCCGTCGTGAACGACCCGCCGACGAAGACGCGGCTGCCGCTGACGGCCAGGGCCCAGACCGTGCCGTTCAGCGAGACCGAGAAGGCCGGGTCCAGCGTGCCGTCCGGGAGGAGCCGTGCCAGCCGGTGACGCGTCTGGCCGTTCACCTGGGTGAACTCGCCGCCGAGGAGCCATCCTCCGCCCGGCATCGCCGCCACGGCCCGCACGCGGCCGTTCACGTCGAGACGTGGCAGGACGGGCACGGCGGAGTCGGTGGCGAAGGTCGCGAAGCCGTACACGAGGTTCGGGGCGGGGGCCACGGTGCCGAACGACCCGCCCACATACGCGACGTCCCCGGCGCGGACCACTTCGCTGACGATGCCGTTGACAGCCCAGCCGAGGGTGGACGTCGTGGTCGGATCGGCGCCTGCCTGGCTGGCCAGCGCAAGACTGATGAAGAGCCCGGCCATGCCGTGCGACACGCGGTAGCTTCGACTGGACATGGTTTCGCGCGAAGCAAGGTTCGCGCCGGGCGCGCCGATGTGGAATCCGGCCGTGGAAGCGAGCGCGCTGTCCTGGCGGGGGACGTCCGTCGTCAGAATCGTAATCGCGCGAGGCGCTTCTGCAGCGCGGTAGGATCGTGAGCGTGCCATTCCGTCGCACCGCTTGCCCTGGAGACGCCTCGTGACGTCCACGCCGCATCTGCCATGCCCCGAGCCGGGCTGGGTACCGGTCGATCCGTTTCCGGCGGGCTCCGCCGACGGATCGTTCGTCTCCGGAGCAACGGCCGCCGTGGACCGCACCCGTGTCGCCTACTACAGGCAGGCGACGAGCGATCACCTCTTCGCCTGCGTCTGGTTCGGCCCCGCCTCCGAAGGCCCTCCCGATTCCGTCCATGGCGGCGCCATCGCCGCGGTGCTCGATGAAACCATGGGGGCCGCGTGCTGGGCCAACGGGCATCCGGCCGTGGCGGCCCGCATCACCATCGACTTCAGGCACCTGGTGCCGGTCGGGTTCTCCGGACGCGTGGAGGCGTGGATCGACCACGTCGAGCGCCGGAAGGTCTCGCTGGCCGCACGCCTGACGGACGCGGACGGCAGGGTGCTCGCGGAGGGCGAAGCCCTGTTCATCACGCTCCTGCCGGAACAGCTGCGCGTCGCCGCGAAGCGGCGGGCCTCGGATCCCGCGGGCCGCGATCAGGCTGCGGAGACGGGGTCAGCCTGAAGACCGGGGGCAGACGCCGGACGGCAGAGGAGAATGCTCAAGGCGCAGACGCCCGAGGCACAGGGCTGGCTGCGGCCCTCGGCCGTGTGCCTTGCCAGAACGTGCCCCTGACGGCGTCGCGCACCTCGTCGTCCACGGTCCACGTCGACCGTCGCGGGTCGCGTGCGGATGCGACACTGGTGTTGAACGACACGACGTAGCCCGAGCGTGACGGCCGGTGGACGTACAGGTGCGAGATGAACCCGTTCTGATCGCCGCTGTGTCCGACCAGTTCGACGTCGCCGTGGCGCTCGAGGAAGCACGACAGGCCGGCCTGCACGTCGTCGCCGCTTGCGCCTTCACCGGCGCGGGCGCGAATCTGGGGCGTCGCCATTTCCAGCAGCGACGACCGCCGGAGGACGGTGTCGTTGCCGTCGATCAGGAAGGCGAGGTACTTCGCCATGTCGCCGAGCGGCGCGTTCAGGCCGCCGTTCGACACGGTGATGCCGGAGTCGAAGTCGAACGGCTGCTCGCGGAGGCCCTCGTCGGTCAACCGGTAGCTGTGCGAGCGGTGGGCCCGCAGGTGAACCGGCGCACGATCGAAGAAGGTGCGCGTCATGCCGAGGGGCATCAGGATGTTCTTCGTGACGTAGACCTCGTAGTCGTCCCCCGAGAAGCGCTCGATGATCCGGCCGAGGAAGATGACACCGGGGTTCGAGTAGCTGTACCTGGTGCCCGGCCGGAACTGCAGCTCGGTGTAGGGCATCATGGCCACGAGCTGAGACCATCGTGTGGGCTCGAAGGGGTGCCACGGCTGGTCGCCTCCCCAGGGCCACGTGCCGGCGCGGAAGCCGCCGCTGTGCGACATCAGGTGCCGGATGGTCACCTGCGAGACGTCGCCGAAGGGGTTGTGGATCTCGCCCAGCTCCGGCACGTACTTCACGACGGGATCGTCCAGGGAGAACAGGCCTCGATCCCGCAGCTGCATGATGGCCACACCGGTGAAGGTCTTGGTGATCGACGCCCAGTGGAAGATCGTGTCGCGATCCACGGGCCGACCGGTCTCTCGATCCTGCAGGCCGGCCATCGCCTCGTGGGCCACGGCGCCGTCCTTCACGAAGATCATGCTGGCGCCGACGATGCCCGCGTCGCGCACGGCGGTGCTGAAGCGTGCCGCGACCGCGGCCCAGTCGTCAACCGGCTGGGCCGCCTGCAGGCCCGCGACGGCGAGGACGACGATGGCCACGAGCGTCGGAGTCGGGGAGCGTCGGGGCATGGGGAGATTCGGCATTGTCGGGGCAATCCGTCCGGCGGATCAAGCGTTGCGGGGCCCGGGAATGGCGCGCTACGGGGCCAGCGTCAACGTGTGACGGATCGCGCCGGGCAGGAGCGGCACCGGCTGGCCCGCCAGCCATGCGCGGTGCATGTCGTCGAAGTGTGGCGACAGCGGGTGCGCGCTCTGGCCGGTCGGCATGTGCAGGATGCCCTCCTCCTCGCGGCCGGGGGAGACCACCATCCGCTCGGAGGGCCCCGTCCGCGGCGAGTGCGCGCGCGGCGTGAACACATCGCCGGGGAGCGGATCCTCCGGCATCACCAGCCAGCGGCCGAAGAAGGGAACCGCCGCGGCGAGGGGATGGGCGATCTGCGCGCGATTGGCCTCGCCCCACGTGCGGCTGTCCAGCGAACGCCCGCCCTCCGTCAGCTCGACGATGGCCGCGTCGATGGCGCCCAGCAACAGCTCGTCCCACGAGGCGTAGCGGCTCTCGAGCAGGTGGAACGGCCGCGCGGTCACCAGCTGCCAGACCGGTCCCTCGGGCCTGAGCAGCCGCGCGTACTCGAACGACGGATCCCGTGCCAGCGCGGGCCCGGTCACGAAACCCAGCACGGCGCGGACGACCTGTCCGCGAAAGGTGCGCACCAGCCGGTACGCCACGGAGTCGGGCGACGCCCTGCCCGTCCACGTCGCCTCCAGCAGCCGGCGGAACTCGGCGCGCGATCCCTGCAGCGGCCCGCTCGTGGGCGTCGCGGCCCGGGAGTCGAGCGTGGTCAGCGCGAGCGTGCGCCAGCGATCCAGGAACAAGGCGGAATCGTCCATCTGCACGTCGAGCATCTGGCTGGTGGTCGCGCGCTCGATGGACAGCAGGCGATCGCGGATGATGCGCGCGCGGATGCCCTCGGCGTAGCCGCCATCGCCGATGATGGCGAGCATCGCGCCGTCCACCACCGGCGCATTGGCGGTCCAGATGCGGCCGAGCTCGGGATCCACGATGCGCGGGTACTCGGTGGGCAGCAGGTAGCCGTCCCACGCCTTCGATCCATCGGCCCAGGACTCGGCCGTGAAGCCGTCGAGGCCCCGGCGCCGGGGGATGGCGCCGCCCACCGTCCAGGCGATTCGGCCCGTCCGATCGGCGATGGCGACGTTCTGGTTGGGGATGCCCAGCCCCGCCACGGCCACGAGCGCTTCGTCCACGGTGCGGGTCCGCTCGGGGCGCGTGAGATCGCTCGACAGCACGTCCGGGTCGTGCGCCACCCACCGCTGCGCGTACTCGCGGCCGGCGCTGTCCTTCCAGACAACCGGGCCCCAGATGGTGCCGCTCACGGTGACGGCCCGTGCCGGCGCGTCCTTGACGGCAATCGCCTCCTCGGACACGTGGAACGGCCGCGGTCCATCCGGGGAGAGATAGAGGGCGGCATCGCGCGGATCCGGCTCGATGCGCACGAGATCGCTCCAGTCGCCGCCGGTGTTCGTGAAGCCCCACGCCACGAAGCCGTTGCTGCCGACGACCATGCCGGGGAGGCCGGGCAGCGTCACGCCGACCAGGCGCGCGCGCGCCAGCGGATCCGCCGGATCGGGAAAGGCCATCGCCGCGCGATACCAGATGTTCGGCACCGAGATGCCCAGGTGCATGTCGTTGGCGAGCAGCGCCGCACCCGTCGCGCTGCGCGCCCCGTCAACGGCCCAGTTGTTCGAGCCGATGGTGGCCGCTTCGTCGCAGGTGAAGGCGACGGGCGAGGGCCAGGCGATCGGGCCGCACGGCCGGTCGGCGGGCGGTGCCGGGCGGTGGACGGATGCCGCGGGCCGCGATGTCGGACCGGGCGTCCGGAGATCGAGGACGTCCGGGCCTGGCACCGGCGGGCGTGACAGCGGCTCGCCCAGGGCCGGCGCCTCCCAGGCAGACCCCGTGGCCGCGAGGAAGCGGAACATCGGCTCCGGCAGCGCGTCGCGCAACTGCTGGTTCGTCCGCTCGAAGAGGGCCTGACGGCCCTGGAGCGACTGGAACATCGCGAGCACCGTGAGGATGGAATCCTCCGGCCTCCAGGGCTCGGGGGCCGTGCGCAGCACCAGGTACTCGAACGGTGGCGCGCCCAGCTGGCTCACGCCGGCGTTCACCCCGGCGGTGTAGGCGTCGAGGACGGCCCGCCACTCCGGTGCGGTGCGGGCGTATGCCTCCTCGGCGACGCGGCGGAACCGGTGCACGCGCATCTCGGCATCGGCCTCGAACGCGCGCTCGCCGACGAGCGCGCTCAGCTCGCCCGCCGACTGGCGCCGCTGCAGATCCATCTGGAAGAACCGGTCCTGGGCGTGCAGGAAGCCGAGCGCGCGGGCGACGTCCTCGCGGGTCGCGCCGTCGATGGACGGCACGCCCAGCGCATCGCGTGCGATGATCACCGTCGCCGAGAGTCCCGGGACGGTGCGGGTGCCCTCCATCGCCGGAAGGCTCGCCCGCAGCTGCGCGCGGGCGTAGCACCCGCCCGCGACGGCGATGACCGCCACGAGCGTGACGAGCGCCAGGGCGACCCGGAGGAACGTCTTCATGCCGGGATGATTATCGCGCCTTCGCTCGCCGATTGCCCAGTGCGGGCGACGAGGCGGTGCGCCCGCACTCTGGCCGCAAGCCGCGGATCGTCCGCGTGCGGGTCGGTGGCGTATCGTGCCCGTCATGATGCAGCATGAACTCGTCGACATGGCCCCCGGCTCGGGATTGGATCTACGGTGGAAGGCGCTGGCGGCGCGCGACGCGGGCGCCGACGGCTCGTTCGTCTACGGCGTGACGTCGACCGGGGTGTACTGCCGGCCGAGCTGTCCCAGCCGCCGCCCGCGCGCGGATCGCGTGCGGTTCTTCGACACGGCCGCGGCGGCCAGGGCCGAGGGCTTCCGCCCCTGCCGGCGATGCACGCCGGACGCGGTGGACGCCGGCGTGCCGGGAATGGACGCGGTGCGGCGCGTCTCGGCCTACCTGGCGGCCCACGCTGGCGAGCCGGTGACGCTGGCCCGGCTGGGCCGCCTGGCGTCGATGAGCCCCTCGCACCTGCAGCGGCGGTTCAGGGCGCTGGTGGGCGTTTCGCCTCGCGAGTTCCAGGCCGCGTGCCGTGCCCGCCTCCTTCGCGCCGGCCTGCGCCGTGGAGAGGACGTGACGACGGCCATCTACACGGCAGGCTACGGATCGCCGAGCCGCGTGTACGAGAGCGCCGCCACGCGCGGGATGCCGCCGTCGGTGTATCGACGAGCCGGCGCGGGCATGCAGGTCGCGTACTCCATCGTGCCCTGCCCGCTCGGCCGCCTGCTGGTGGCGACCACCGCCAGCGGGGTGTGCGCGGTGAAGATCGGCGACTCGGATGAGCAGCTGGCCCGGGACCTCAGGCAGGAGTACCGCGCGGCCGAGATCCGGGAAGGCGAGAAGGCCCGCCACGAATGGGTGCGGGCCATCGTCCGGCACCTGCGCGGGGATCTGCCGGCACTGGACCTGCCCATCGACGTCCGCGCGACCGCGTTCCAGTGGAAGGTGTGGCGTGCGCTGCAGGCCATCCCCTACGGAGAGACCCGCCCGTACGCGGAGGTGGCGCGGTCCATTGGCGCGCCTCGGGCCGTGCGCGCGGTCGCGAGGGCCTGTGCAACGAACCCCGTTGCCCTGGTCGTGCCGTGCCACCGGGTGATCCAGCGCGACGGCAGGCTGGGTGGATACCGGTGGGGGGTGGAGCGGAAGCAGAAGCTGTTGGCGAGGGAGGCCAGGGAGAGGGGGTAGGGGGGACGGGTTCTGAGGTTCTGGGGTTCTGGGGGTCTGGGGTTCTGGGGTTCTGGGGTTCTGGGGTTCTGCGGTTCTGCGGTTCGCGGGTTCTCGGGTTCTCGGGTTCTGGGGTGCGGCGTTCCGGAGTCCCGCGCGCAGGAGTGCAACTGTTCCAAACCCCAGAACCGCAGAACTCCAGAACCCCAGAACCTCAGAACCCCAGCCTGTTAATATCCCCCCGTGCCCTCCACGCGGTACGGCGTCTCGCCGTGGCTCGACCGTTTCCCGTCCAGCAAGCGCCCCGCGTTTCCAACCTTCAAGTCGAAGGATCCCGTCGAGGCGCCGCTGGTCGTCATCGGGGGAGGGCTGGCCGGTGTGATGACGACCTATGCGTGCGCGGCAGCGGGTGTGCGTGTGATGCTCCTCGAGGCCGACCGGCTGGGTCGCGGGGGCAGCGGGCGTGGGATCGGCATTGCCGCGGCCGAGGGTTGCGCATCGTTTCTCGAGCTGCAGGCCCGGGCAGGCCGGCGCGTGGCGCGGGCACACTTCGAGCACGCGCACCGGGCCGTGCTGGACCTCGCGGCCGCCGTGCGACGCCTTGGGATCAAGGCCGAGCTGGACGCATTGGATGCCTGGCGTGTCGTGCCCGAAGGTTGGCCCACGAAGACGCTGCGGAAGGACGTGGACGAACGTCGCGGGGCGGATCTCGAGGCGACGTGGCACAAGTCCCCGCCCGTGGCCAGGGCTGTGGCCATCGACGCCGCTGGCGGTGCGCGGCTGCCTGGTTGGGCCCAGTGCGATCCCTACCGCCTGCTGTTGGGGTTTGCCAGGGCGGCGGTCGCGCGCGGGGCGCAGATCTACGAGCGATCGGCGGTGACGAAGGTGGCCTTCGACCGGAAGGTCGCGACGGTGGTGACGGCCGCGGGGCGTGTCACGGCGGAGCGGGTGGCGCATTGCACGGGCGAGCCGACCCTTCTCGTGAAGGCGCTTCGGCGCCACTTCCGTTTCGAAGAGCGATCGGTCGTGCTCAGTGCCGAGTTGCCCCCATCGGTCCGAAAGGCGCTGGGCCCGCGCGCGAGCATCGTGACCGACACCGAGCAGCCTCCGCACGTGATCCGATGGACGGGTGATCACCGTGTGATGGTGGCCGGCGCCGACGGCCCGCGCATCCCTGCGCGGCAGCGGGAGATGACCGACGTGCAGCGTACAGGCCAGCTCATGTACGAACTGACCCGGCTCTATCCCGACATCTCGGGCGTGCTGCCGGCGTACGGGTGGTCCATGCCGGTCGCGCACAGCCACGACGGCGGGCTCTATGCGGGACCGCACCGGAACTTCCCCCATCAGCTTTTTGCCCTGGGCACCGGGCACGATCCCGCGCGCGCCTACCTTGCCAGCCGCATCCTGCTGCGGCACGTGACCGGAGACACGACCCCCGACGACGAGCACTTCGGCTTCGCGCGCAGCCTGTAAGAAACGGCGATCGGCGCGCGGTTCCTTTACAGGGACTTAACGGGGACTGTCCCCGACTTTACAGGGACTGTCCCCGAAACGGCCCCGAAACGGCCCGGGCCCTTCCGGCGTCGAAGACTTTTGGTGACATATACTGTCACGTCGGACCTTTTCTGGAGGCGTTCCCCAATGCTCCGCACCATCACCGCATTTCTTCTGGCCGTGGCCACCGCGCTGCCCGCGGCGGCACAGACGACGGCCATCAACGGCACCATCGAGGGCACCGTCGCGGACGAGCAGGGCGCCGTGCTGCCCGGCGTCACCGTCACGGTCACCAACCTGGACACGGGCGACACCCGCTCGGTCATCACCAACGAGAGCGGGTTGTACCGCGCCCCGCTGCTGCCGCTGGGCACGTACCGGGTGGAGGCCGAGCTCCAGGGCTTCAAGAAGTACGAGCGGAGCGGCGTGACGCTCCGCGCCGGGCAGACGGCGGTCATCGACTTCGAGCTGAGCGTCGGCGCGCTGCAGGAGACGGTGACCGTTACGGCGGACGCGCCGCTGGTGGACCTCGGCAAGATCGAGCAGGGGCGCACGCTGAGCACGGCCGAGGTCAAGACGCTGCCGCTCACCTCCCGCAACCCATACAACTTCGCGCTGCTGCAGCCCGGCGTCGTGGGCTTCGAGACCAACGAGTTCGGCGTGCCGCGCCTCACCGCCAACGGCGCGCTGCTGCGGGTGAACTACCAGGTGGACGGGAGCAACAACACGCAGAAGGATCGCGCCGGCCTCCGGCAGATGCCCATGTCGGAGGTGATGATCCGCGAAGTCAAGGTCGTGACCTCGGGCTACGCGCCTGAGTTCGGCCAGACGATGGGCCTGGTGTACAACGCCATCACGCCGTCGGGGACCAACGCGTTCCGGGGGCAGGCGAGCTACCGCATGCAGCGCCAGTCGATGGTGGCGCGGCCGTTCTACACGTCGGCCACCGCCGCGAAACCGCCCACGGACGTCAACGTCTACACCTTCGACCTGGGCGGCCCGATCAAGCGCGACAGGACGCACTTCTTCGGCGGCTACGAGCACACCGAGCGTGACCTGTCGGGCCTGAGCGTCATCACGATCAGCCAGGCGAACCAGGCGGCGCTGGGGATCCGCGAGCCGGCCTATCAGCCGCGCGGCCTGAACACGGAGTTCGCCATCGGCAAGGTGGATCACCAGATCAACCAGGCGAACCGGCTGTCGGTGCGCTACATGTTCTTCGACAACTTCATCACCGCGAACGTGGGCGGCGGGCTCACCTCGTCGCAGCGGGCCACCGATTTCGCGGACCGGCAGCATTCCACGGGCGCGCAGCTCATCTCGACGATAGGCGGCACGGTGCTCAACGAGCTGCGCGTCCAGTACGCGACGCGCGATCAGAGCCGCGCGCCGGGCGCGCTGGCCGGGACGGGGCCCGCGGTCAACATCTCGGGCGTGGCCAACATCGGCGGCCCGAGCGCCAGCGTGAGCGACGCGGGATTCGGCTTCACTCAGAACGTGATGCAGGTGAACAACAGCACCACCTGGCTTCGGGGCGACCACGCCTTCAAGGCGGGGCTCGACCTGCAATTCGTGTCGGACAACCGCACCGCGGCGCCTGCGGCACTCTACACGTTCGCGAACGTCGCCGCGTACCAGGCGGCGGTCAGTGGCGCCAACCCGTTCGGATACCAGTCGTTCACCCAGTACTTCGGCCTGCCCGAGCTGGAATACAACACCGGCCAGTACGGCTTCTTCGTGCAGGACGACTGGCGGGTGACGCCCACGCTGAAGGTGCTGTACGGCGTGCGGTACGACCGCTACGGCGTCCCGGACGGCGTGGCCAGTGCGCCCATTGCCACGTCCCAGGAGTTCCCTGTCGACAACAACAACTTCGCGCCGCGCGTCGGCGTGGTGTGGACGCTCGGCGAGCAGCGCCGTTCGGTGCTGCGCGCCAACACCGGCATCATGTACGACCAGACGCTGAACGCCGTCTACGAGCAGTCGCTGCAGAACGACGGCACCAACGCCCGCGCGTCGGCGTCGTTCCAGCCGTCGCAGGCGGGCGCGCCGGCGTTCCCGAACATCCTGAACGCCGGGGCCGGCGCCCAGCCGAACACGGCGTGGACGGTGGACCCGGACTTCCAGATCGCGCGGTCGTGGCAGAGCAACGTGCAGTTCGAGCACGCGCTGAGCGATCGCTACTCGGTGGGCATCGGCGCGTCATACGTGCGCGGGAACAACCTGCCGGTCGTGACGAACATCAACCTGCAGAACCCCATCGGCACGTTGCCGGGCGGCATCCCGATCTTCAGCACGAGCGTCGCCACGCGCGTGGACCCGCGCTACAACGTCATCAACGCGACGCAGTCGATTGGCGATTCCACCTACAAGAACATGACGCTGCAGCTCACGCGCCGCAACGTCAACGGCATCGGCTTCGACCTCGCCTACACGCTCGGCAAGAGCGAGGACAACGCGCCCATCACCAGCGCGCTGTCGGTGCAGGGGGACGCGGGTCGCGTGGACATGACCAACCTCGACCGCGACAAGGGCCCGAACGTGCTCGACCAGCGCCACGTGTTCACGGGATCCATCGTCGCCACGCCGCGGTTCGACCGTGAGGGCGTGCTCGGCGCCATCCTGAACGACAACGTGTTCGGGATCATGATGCAGTTCGCCAGCGGCATCCCCGTCAACCTGCGCAGCAACCGCGAGCTGAACAACGACGCCACCGCCAGCGATCGCCCCGACGGCGTGTCCCGCAACTCGCTGAACCTGCCCGAGCGCTACAACGTGGACTTCCGCTACTCGCGCAGGGTTCGGCTGGGCGGAAACCGCGCCGCCGAAGTGATTGCCGAGGTCAAGAACATCTTCAACAGCGTCCAGACGTCGGGCGTGAACGCGACGATCGCCACCGATGCGCTCGGTATCCCGCTGGCCCCGCTGCCGACGAGCGGTGACGATTTGCGGCCCACCGGCGGGTACGAGCAGCGGCAGTTCCAGCTCGGCTTCCGGTTCACGTTCTGACGCCGGGCGGGCGCGTGTCGGAGTCCATTGATGGGTGCTGATTGCCAATGGGCCGATCCATGGGGTGATTGACGATCGGTCCATTTGAACATTCGACCGGGCGATTGGGGGATTCGACGCCCCCGGTCGCCCGTTCCACTCTCGAGAGGCCGCCGAATGCCCCAATGGCGCCATCACCCGACAACGCAATCCGAGTCCTCCCACGCCCCAATCCCCACTCGCCCGATGAATCGCTCAATCGCCACTCGCCACTCGCCAATGAGCCGTCGCGTCACCCTGGTCCTGGTAACGGCCGCGACATTCGCCCTGACGCACCCGCAGGCGCAGCACCAGCTGCAGCCGGTCGCCGCGCTTCGCGGGACGCCGGCGATCGAGCTCGCGCTCCGCAAGCTCGAGACGGTCGGGACGTTGATGATGACGACCGCGCATCCCGACGATGAGAACAACGCGATGCTGGCCTACTACGGGCACGGCAAGGGGATGCGGACGACGCTCGTGACAGCGACGCGCGGCGAGGGCGGACAGAACGAGATCGGGCCCGAGCTGTTCGAGGCCCTCGCAGTGCTCCGGACGGAGGAGCTGCTGGCCGCGCACCGCTACGACGGCGCGGAGCAGTACTTCACGCGCGCCGTGGACTTCGGCTACTCGTTCTCCATCGAGGAGACGCTCGAGAAGTGGGGCAAGGAGGAGATCCTCGGGGACTTCGTCCGCATGATCCGCACCATCCGCCCGCACGTCATCGTCGGGTTCGTGTTCGACGGCGAGGGCGGTGGGCAGCATCATCAGACCTCGTCGCGACTGACGGCTGAGGCATTCCGCGCCGCGGCGGATCCCACGCGGTTCCCCGAGCAGATCGAGGACGGGCTGCGGCCGTGGCAGGCGGCGAAGTTCTATTACACGGCCGGATTCGGCCTCATGGGGCCTGGTGGACGCGGCAGCGCCGCTCCGCAGCTCTCCGGCCCGGGCGCCGCGAAGCCGCTGATGTTCACCGGCGGCGCCGAGTACGACCGCGTGCTCGGCCGGACCTACAACGAGCTGGCCGGCGAGGCGCGCAGCATGCACAAGTGCCAGGGCATGTCGCAGCTGCTGCCGCTGCCGGGTGACGGCGGCCAGATGGGGCCCGGTAGCATCCGGGCCTACCGCCTGCGCGACACGGTGCTGGCCGACGGCGTGGATCGTGTCGAGCGCGATCCGTTCGACGGCGTGGACACGAGCCTCGTTTCGCTGGCGGCATATGCCGGCGCCAATCCGCCCCAGGCGTTGCGTGTGGCGCTCGGCGCGATCGCCGCCCAGGTTCAGGCGGCCCGCCGTGAGATGAGCACCGGCGGCAGCGCCGCCACGGTCCCGCCCCTCGTCGGCGGGCTGAATGCCGTCCGCGCGCTGCGCCGCGACCTCACCGGGATGGGACTCATGGAGGACGCCCGGCATGAGATCGACTTCCGACTCGCGCAGAAGGAGTCGCAGTTCGTTTCGGCGCTCGTGGCGGCCACGGACCTCCGGATCGAGGCCGTCGCCAGCGATGGTGTGGTGACGCCCGGCCAGACGGTGAGCGTGCAGCTGATCGCCGCCGCGCGTGGCAGCGTGTCCGTCGAGGTGAAGTCGCGCGTGCTGAACGGCTTCGAGCAGGCGACGGAGAAGGGCGGTGTCGTGCCGGCGAACGCACGGCTCACTGCGGCCCACTTCACGTACGCGACCGACGCGGCGCGATTCGTGCTCGATCCGGACGTCCCCTTCGGCCTGCCGTTCCGCCCGACGCCCTTCACGGCCACGTTCACGCTCGTCGTGAGCGGCACGGAGGTCCCCGTGACCGTTCCAGTGCAGGCCCGTTCCGAGGGCAACCTGTTCAGCGGGGAGAAACGCGCGGAGCTGCACGTCGTGCCCGCCTTTGCCGTCACCGCGACGCCCGAGACTCTCATCGTGCCGACCCGCACCACCCCGGCCAGCGCGCGCGGGACGACGAAGGACGTGCGCGTCACGGTGGTCAACCACGCGAGGGGTGCGGCGAAGGGCGAGGTGGCGCTCGAGCTGCCCCAGGGCTGGCGCGCGATGCCCGCCGCGCAGCCGGTGACCTTCTCGCGGGAAGACGAGGCCATCACGGTGCGGTTCCAGGTGTCGGTGCCGCCGTCACCGATGTTGGCCTCGGCCGTGGCCAGGCCCGGCGGCTCCACTTTCGCGGTGAAAGCCGTCGTACGCGACGGCGGGGCGACCTACGACCGCGGCTACCAGCTGGTGGAGTATCCGCACACGACACGCCGTCACGTGCTGCGGTCTCCGCAGATCACGGCGAGGGCCATGGACGTGGCCGTTCGGCCCGGCGTGACCGTCGGCTACGTGATGGGCGTCGGCGACCAGGTGCCCGCCGCCCTCGAGCAGCTGGGCGTCTCGGTCTCCCTCATCGGGCCGGACGAGCTCGCCTGGGGCGATCTGTCGACGTACGACGTCGTGATGACGGGTGTGCGGGCGTACGAGCGGCGGCAGGACCTGCGCGCCTACAACCAGCGGCTGCTCGACTACGCCGCGGCCGGCGGCACGGTCATCGTCAACTACAACAAGTTCGAGTTCAACGAGGCGCAGTACGCGCCGTTCCCCGGCCGCGTCGGCCGCGAACGCGTGACCGACGAGAACGCCGAGGTGCGCCTGCTGCAGCCGCAGCACCCCGTGTTCAACAGTCCCAACGCCATCGGTCGCGCGGACTGGACCGGATGGGTCCAGGAGCGCGGGCTCTACTTCTTCGACACGCAGGGACGGGATCCGCAGATTCAGGACCTGCTGGAGTTCGAGGAGCCCTTTGCCTACAACAAGGGCACCAAGCGCGGCGCGCTGGTGGAGGCGAGGGTCGGGAGGGGCCGGTGGATTTACGTCGGGCTGGGTCTCTGGCGACAGCTGCCCGCCGGTACCGACGGTGCTTTCCGCCTGATGGCCAACCTCCTGAGCCTGGTGCCGATTGGGGACAGTCCCCGTTAAGTAATCGTTAAGGCTCCGACAGTTCCGTGAAGCGTCTCGGCTAAACCCTACCGTCGCCGGGTGGTCTAAGGCGGTGAGCGTACGCCTGCCCCTTGGAGGGTTGCGCTGGTTGAACGGTCGAGCTTAGGATTACCGCCGGGGCATCGTGGTTGAGCACATCCTTCGGCGCATGGGTTTCGGGGCCAGCCCAGACGACCTCGCGTCCTACGGCGATCTCTCGCCCGCCGCGCTGGTGACGACGCTGCTCAACGACGAGCTCGTGCCCGACGACGTGGACGCAAAGATCGGGCTCGCCGACTACGCGGGCGTAGCCTCGCGGGGACAGTTCTCTCCCGACACGGTCATCGGCGACGCGCGCCAGCGATGGCTGTTCCGCATGATCCACTCGAAGCGCCCCCTGCAGGAGAAGATGGCGCTCTTCTGGCACAACCACTTTGCCACGGCCTACAGCAAGATTGCCGGCGCGGTGGGCGCGGTTCACGCCAGCAAGATGATGGACGCCAGGCCGCAGCGCTTCGGCGGCGCGTTCCGTGGGCAGGTGCAGCTCTTCCGCGACCTGGGCACCGGCAGCTTCCGCCACCTGTTGATCGAGGTTGCCAGGGACCCGGCGATGCTGGTGTGGCTCGATGGGCGCAGCAACATCCGCACCCGGCCGCAGGAGAACTTCGCACGCGAGTTGATGGAGCTGTTCACCACGGGCATTGGCCACTACACGGAAGCGGACGTCTACGCTGCCGCGCGCGTGTTCACGGGCTGGAACCTCCAGCTCGTAGGCGACCGCGCGGACCAGGTGAACAGCTACTACCGGTTCTTCTACAACGCGAACCAGCACGACACCGCCGCAAAGGCATTCTCCTTTGCGATCTACCCGGACGGTGGCCGCACCATTCCCGCGCGGTCCTCGGCACAGGGCATGCAGGATGGCATCGACCTGATTGATGCGCTGGTCCGCCACCCCGCCACGGCCGATCGGCTGGCGCGGCGGCTCTACCAGTTCCTCGTCGCCGATGTGGCCGAGCCGGACGCAGGTCTCGTCAGCGCGGCCTCACAGGCGTACCTCACAGGCAACTTCACCATCAAACCGATGATGCAGCGCCTGCTGCTCTCGGACCAGTTCCTCGATGGCGCGGCCGCCTTCCGCCGGTATTCGTGGCCCGTGGAGTTCGTGGTCCGCGCCATCAAGGAGGCCGGCTGGCGCGGATTGTCTTTGGACGCGGCCATCACGCCGCTGGCCAACATGGGCCAGCAGCTCTACGAGCCTCCGGACGTGAACGGGTGGGCGCTTGGCGCCGAGTGGTTCTCCACCGCGTCGATGCTGGCGCGCATGAACTTCGCCGCGAGCCTGGCGGGCAATCAGCGGTTCAACCTGGCGCGCGACGCGCAGGCCTTCCGCGAGTCGCCCGACCACGTGCTCGCATACCTGCTCGGGCGCTTCCAGAACGCCGGCTTTACCGGGGATGGCGGGGCGGCCCTGCTCGAGTACCTGCAGGCGGGCCTCAGGTGGCCGGGCAGCGACGCCCAGTGGACCGCAAAGGTCGCCGGTGCGACACGGCTGATCCTCGGAGCGGGTGAGTACCAGTTCAACTAGGGATCAGGGATCAGGGTCCGGAATCGGGTGTCAGCATGACGGTCACACGACGGACGTTCGTGCGGGGCGGCGTCACCGCGTTCACGTTCGGTTTCGCGGCACCGCAGGTGCTCTGCGACGTCGCCTTGGCGCAGGGTGTGCCCTCGCGCCACCTGGTCGTCGTGTACCTGGGCGGGGGCAACGACGCGCTGAGCACGCTGATTCCGTACCGCGATCCGAATTACTACGCGCGACGGCCGACGCTGGCCGTTCCGGCAGGCGAGGTGCTGCAGATCGGGCGTGACGGCTCGGGCGTGGAACTCGGGCTGCACCCGAGGCTCACCGGCCTGAAGGGCGTGTTCGATGCCGGGCGGCTCGCGATTGTCCAGCGGACGGGTTACGCGAACCAGAGCCGCTCGCATTTCACCGGCTTCGACATCTGGGGCACGGCCAATCCCCAGAGCCCACAGGGCACGGGATGGCTGGGACGCTACCTCGACTCGCTGCCGTACCCCGTCGATCCGCTGGTGGGCTGGAACACGCAGCGCGAGACGCCCCGGCCGTTGATGGGGCGGCTGGTCGGCGTGCCGTCGATCACGAATCCCCTCACGTACGCCTTCGCCAGCCCCAACGGCGCCGCGGAGGCCGCGCACGAGCGCGTGGCGCAGGCGCGCATCTCGTCGCACCTGCCGGTGGACCGGCCGCACCTGGCCTTCGTCAACTCGACCACCCAGGCGGCGCTGGGCACGCTGGATCGCGTCGCGACCGTGGCCACCTATCGCCCCTCGCTCAGCTATCCGACCAACGGCTTCGCGCAGGCGCTGCAGGCCGTGGCGGGCGCGATGCGCAAGGGCATTGGCACCAGGGTGTTCTGGGTGCAGACGGGCGGGTACGACACGCACGCCGGCCAGGGGGTCAACCAGGGCTCGTACGTCAATCTCATGGCCACGCTCGGCGACGGACTGAGGGCGTTCCACGACGATCTGCACGCACAGGGACTGCTGAACTCGACGCTGGTGCTCGTCTACACGGAGTTCGGGCGGCGCATCACGGAGAACGGGAGTCAGGGCACCGACCATGGCGCCGGCGGCGTGATGATGGTCATGGGCGGCCTGGTGCGCGGCGGACTCTACGGCAGCGCGCCCAACCTGAACCCGGATCCCGGGAACCCGACGCTCGAGAACAACGGCGGCGACGTGAAGTGGGAGACCGATTTCCGGTCGGTGTACGCCCGCGTCATCGACGCGTGGCTGGGTGCCGACTCGGTGGCGATTCTGGGCGGCGACTTCCGCGCCGGGGCGCCGGGGCTGCTATAGCCGAGCGCCACGCGAGAGGGGACGAGCCGGTCCGTGCGGGGCGCACCCCGGAAGTCTGCTAACGTAGGGTTCATGCGAACCCCCCTGGTGCTCATCGTCGCCCTGGCCCTCGTGTCCGCGACGGCTCCGACGCTGGCGCAGTCGGAAGAGGCGAAGCGCATCTCGGAAGCCGTGATCGTGCTGTCGGAGATCATGGACGCCGGCGACCAGTCGGTGCCGCGATCGATCCTCGAGAAGGCCGAAGGCATCGCCGTCTTTCCCTCTCTCATCAAGGCGGGGTTCATCGTGGGCGGTCAGCGCGGGCGCGGTATCCTCAGCGCGCGCGATCCGAAGACGGGTCAGTGGTCGTCGCCGGCGTTCCTCACCATCACGGGCGGGAGCATCGGCGCGCAGATCGGCGCACAGGCCGTGGACCTGATCCTGGTGGTGCAGAATCGGCGCGGCCTCGAGCAACTGGTGCGGAACCAGTTCAAGATTGGCGCCGACGCCTCGGTGGCGGCCGGGCCCGTCGGGCGGGATGCGAGTGCATCCACCGACATCCAGATGCGGGCACAGATCCTGAGCTACTCGCGCACGCGCGGGCTGTTCGCGGGCGTCACGCTGAACGGGTCCACGATCCGGCAGGATCGCGATGCCAACGATCGCTTCTACGGAATGGGTTATCGCACCGGCCAGATCGTCTTCGATGGCCGGGGCGGCGCGCCGGATCCCGTCGGGGAGTGGACGGCTGCGCTCGGCAAGTACTCGCGGTAGATTACATCTTCAGGCCCGGGCGCAGGAGCGAGGTGAGCGCGGGCTCGAGCTCGGGATAGCGAAAGCGGAAGCCCGCGCGACTGGCGCGCTCCGGGATGACGCGCGCGCCCGTGAGCAGGAACGTCGCGAACTCACCCAGCAGCAGCCGGAGTGCCAAGCCCGGGATGGGCATGATGGCCGGCCTGCGCAGCACCCGGCCCAGCACGCGCGCGAACTCGGCGTTGGTGACCGCGTGCGGCGCGGTCGCGTTCCACGCGGTGACGTTTTCACGGTCCGGCTCGGCCGACGGGGGCACCGCGGTGGCGGAGGTGGCCAGCCACTCCACGAGCGCAACCCAGTCGTCCAGGTGAATCCACGACATGAACTGGCGGCCGGTGCCCATCGGCCCGCCGACGCCCATCCGGAACGGCAGCAGCATGGATGCGAGTGCGCCGCCCTCCGGATGGAGGACGATGCCTGTGCGGACGAGCGCCACGCGCGTGTGGGCCGACGCGGCGGCCGACGCCTCGCGCTCCCACGCGACACAGAGCGCGGCGAGGAAGTCGTCCCCCGGGGGAGTCTGCTCGGTGACGGGCTCGTCGCCGTGCGCGCCGTAGATGCCGATGGCCGAGATGTTGATGAAGAGGCGGGGCCGGGGCGGCGCGCCGTCGAGCGCACGGACGAGGCTGCGTGTGGGCAGGAGGCGGCTGGTGCGAAGCGCCTGCTTTCGGGCTGGCGTCCATCGCCGATCGGAGATGCCTTCGCCGGCGAGGTTGATGACGATGTCGGCGTCGGTGAGCGCGGCGGCCCAGGGGCCGGAGGTGCCATCGGGCTGCCAGGCGACGAGGGTGGGTGAGGCTGGCTGTGAGCGACGGGTGAGGGTGCGGACGCTGTGTCCGGTGCCGGTGAGACGTTCGGCGAGCGCGCGGCCGAGGAAGCCGGAGCCGCCGGCGAGGAGGATGGTCATGAGGGGATCCGGATGCAGTAGACCACAGAGTGGGACGTGCTGGGCGGCGGGGATTCGGGGGGGACCGGGGGTGGAGGGGGAGTTGACAGAGCGCCACCGCGTGGAGTATTAACTAACCGTTCACTTTAACTGACTGGTTGGTTGGAATGTCGCCCAGCTCCACCGTCCGCCACCGCCGCTCCGCCCCGCGCGACTCGCGCACCGACGTCTTCACCGCAGCGGCCGAGCTCTTCTCCGCCCGCGGCTTCGACGGCGTCGGCATCGACGACATCGCCCACGCCGCCCGCCTCAACAAGGCCATGATCTACTACCACTTCGACAGCAAGCGCGCCCTCTACCGCGAAGTCGTCCATGACATGCTGCGCGCCGTCGGCACCCTCGCCACCGAGGCCGCCAGCCGCCTCGACGCCGCCGACCGCCGACTCGAATCCTTCATCGCCGCGTTCATCCAACTGGCCGACCAGCGCCCCTGGTTCCCCCCGCTGATGCTGCGCGAAATCGCCGAAGGCGCCCCACGACTCGAGCCCGACACCCTCGCCCTCATGAAAACCGTGTTCATGGCCTTCAGCCGCATCCTCGCCGATGGCCAGGCCTCGGGCCTGTTTCGTCCCATCAACCCCGTGCTGGCCTACATGTCCATCCTCGGCCCCATCCTCCTCAACGCCGCCCGCGAGCGCGCCGCCGCGCGACCAGGGCGCCTCGACCTGCCGATGTTCGCCGACGTCTCCCATGCCGACCTCACCACCCACATGCAGCTCGCCGCCATGCGCCTGCTGTCCCCCCAGGAGACCAGACCGTGATCAAGCGCCTCCTTCCCGCCCTCCTCGCCGCCGGCGCCGCCGCGTGCAGCCAGCCCGCGCCTTCCAGCACGCTTCGCGTGTCGGGTCACGCGGAGGCGACCGAAACCAGGCTCGCCCCCGACGCCGGGGGCCGCATCCTCACGTTCGACCTCGCCGAGGGTGATCGCATCGAGGCGGGGCACCAGGTGCTCACCCTGGACCGCCGCGACATCGAGCTGGCCCTCCAGCGGGCCCGCGCGGAACGGGCGCAGGCCGATGCGCAGCTCCGGCTGGTCCTGGCAGGCGCCCGCGTCGAGGACATCCGACAGGCCGAGTCCCAGGTGACCGCCGCCGCCGCCGACGTGTCGGCCGCGCATGCCGAGCTCGCCGCCGCCGAGCAGGATCTCGAACGCTTCGAAGCCCTGCTGACGACCAACTCGGGATCCCGTAAGCAACGCGACGACGCCGCTACGCGGCGCGATGTTGCGCGGCAACGGGTGACGGCGGCCGACAGCCGCGTGCGCGGCGCCAGGGACGCGCTGGCCCGGCTGCAGGCAGGTGCGCGCCGCGAGGAGATCGACGCCGCGCGCGCGCGCCTTGCCGCAGCCGACGCGCAGATCGCCTCCCTCGAGAAGAACCTCATGGACACATCATTCACGTCACCCGTCAGCGGCATCGTCACCGAGAAGCTGGTGGAGCCGGGAGAGGTGATCGCGCCGCGCACGCCGGTGGCCGTTGTCGTGAACCTGGACCAGGCCTGGGCCGACGTGTTCGTCCCCGAGCCCGCCGTTCCGCGCCTCAGGCTGGGGCAGGACGCGCAGGTGTTCACCGATGCCGGGGGCTCACCCATCAAGGGATCCATTGCCTACATCTCACCCAGGGCCGAGTTCACGCCGCGCAACGTGCAGACGGCCGAAGAGCGATCGAAGCTCGTCTACCGCGTGAGGATCACCGTGGACAACACCGCAGGCATCCTGAAGCAGGGGATGCCGGTCGAGGCCGAAATCGCGATGGCGCCGGTGAGCTGACATGGCCGTCACACCCGCCATCGAGATGCGCGGCGTCACGAAACGCTTCGGTGCGGTGGAGGCGCTCGAGGGCGTCTCGCTCGAAGTCGCTCGTGGCGAGATGTTCGGCCTGATCGGGCCGGACGGCGCCGGCAAGACCACCACCATCCGCCTGCTCTGCGGTCTGCTGCACGCGGACACGGGAGAGATCCGCGTCCTCGGTCGCGACCCGGTCCGCGAGCACCGCGCCATCACCGCGTCGGTCGGCTACCTGTCGCAGCGCTTCAGCCTCTACGGCGACCTCAGCATCGACGAGAACATCGCTTTCTTCGCCGAGATCCACGGCGTGTCGAACTTCCACGCCCGGCGGGACCGGCTGCTGGAAGTCACTCAACTCACGCCGTTCCGCAAACGCCTCGCCGATCGCCTGTCAGGCGGGATGAAGCAGAAGCTCGCCCTGGCCTGCACGCTCGTCCACGAGCCCGAGGTCATCGTGCTCGACGAGCCCACCACCGGCGTCGATCCCGTCTCGCGGCGCGAGTTCTGGAAGCTCCTCTCGCATTTCCTCGAGTCGGGGATCACGATCCTCATGTCCACACCCTACCTGGACGAGGCGGAGCGCTGTCACCGCATCGCCATGTTGCACGAAGGCCGTGTGCTGGCCCTGGACGAGCCGGGACGCCTGCGCCGGTCGATGCCGGGCCGGTGGTTCGAGGTCGTCGTCACCGACCCTCGTGCGGCCGCGGCGCGCCTGGACACGGGCGCCGGCACGGCACTCCGGACCTACGTATTCGGAGACCGGCTTCACGTCTGGATTGACCATCCCGACGGCGAGCGAGCCCGGCGGCTCGTGGACGACGCGCTGGTGGCGACGGCAGCTGCCTCGACGACTGTGCGCGCGATCGCGCCGTCGCTCGAAGACGTGTTCATCGCAAAGCTGACAGGAAGCGAGACGTCATGATACGCCTGGCGTTGACCACCGGGATGTGCCTGGCCGTGCTGGCCTCCCCGTCCGCGGCGCAGCCGGCCGCCGTGCGTCTTGGCCTGAACGACGCGGTGTCGATGGCCTTCGAGGCCAGCCACCGTCTTTCAGAGGTCCAGGCGCGTCAGGAGGGCGCCCGAGCTGCGATGCGCGTGCGCCAGGCGGCGTCGAAGCCGACGGCCACGCTCACGGCGGGCTACACGCGCACGAACCACGTGGACGAGTTCGGCTTCCCGCGCGAGGACGGCAGCATCCGCGTGTTCTACCCCGACGTGCCGGACAACGTGATCAGCCGCGTCGGGGCACAATGGCCGATCTACACCGCGGGCCGCACCGATGCGCTCGAACGCGCAGCGGCCGCGGAGGCCGACGCCCTCGGCGCGGACCTCGACACCGCACGTGCGGACCTGCGATTCGAGGTCAGGCGCGCCTACTGGGCCGTGGCGACGTCGATCGAGGCCGTGCGGGTGCTGCGGGCGTCGGTCGAGCGCGCCGAGGCGCAAGCGCAAGACGCGCGCCAGCGGCAGGATGTCGGGCTCGTCCCGCCGAGCGACGTCCTGACGTTCGAGGCCCAGCGGTCGCGCGAGGCGCTGCAGCTCATCGAGGCCGAGAACCAGGGCGAGTCCGCGCTCATCGACTTGCGCCGCCTCGTCGGCCTAGAGCCGGACACCCCCGTCGAGCTGGCCGACCCCCTCGATGGCCCGCCGGCCTTTACAAATGTCACAGGGACTGTCCCCAACCTGGTGTCAGAGGCGCTGGCACGGCGGCCGGAGCGGCAGGCGCTGACATTCCGTCTCGAGGGCGCTCTGGCACGCGAGCAGGCCGCGGCGGCCGGGCGGAAGCCGACCCTTGCTCTCGGCGGCGGGCTCGACTTCGCGAACCCCAACCCGAAGATTTTCCCGCGCGAGGAGAAGTGGCAGCCATCCTGGGACGTCGGCGTGAACCTCAGCTGGACACTGTTCGACGCAGGCCGTACCCGAGCCGAGGTCGCGGAGGCCGAAGCCTTGACCCGTGCGGCCCGGGAGCGCCTGAAGGACCTCGACACCCTGGTCGCCGCCGATGTGCGGCATCGCCTGCTCGACTTCAACTCGAGCCTCGCCTCCGTGCGCGCATCGGACGCCGGCGTGCGTGCCGCCACGGAAGCCCGACGCGTGCTCGGGGAGCGCTTCGCCGTCGGCGTGGCCACCAGCACCGATGTCCTGGTCGCCCAGGACCAGCTGCTGGCCGCGGAGCTCGCCCGCGCCCGCGCGCTGGCGAACGTACGACTCGCCGAAGCACGGCTCGAGCGGGTCCTGGGTCGCCCCTGACGTCATGTCCGCCATCGACGTCCAGGGGCTCACGCGCCGCTTCGGGAACTTCGTGGCGGTGGATCACCTGTCGTTCTCGGTGACACCGGGCGAGATCTTCGGGTTCCTCGGCGCGAACGGCGCCGGAAAGTCCACGACGATTCGGATGCTGTGCGGCCTGCTCGCGCCCACCTCCGGCACCGCCATCGTCGGCGGCGTGGACGTCGGCAGGAATCCCGAGGCCGTCAAGCGGCGCATCGGCTACATGTCGCAGCGCTTCTCGCTCTACGAACTGCTGACCGTGGACCAGAACATCCGGTTCTACGGCGGCATCTACGGGCTGACGGGCGAGCACTTCGAGGCGCGCCGGCAGTTCGTGCTGGAGATGGCGGGCCTGCACGGGCGCGAGAAGACGCTCACCCGCGACCTGCCGGGCGGATGGCGCCAACGGCTCGCCCTCGGGTGCGCCATCCTGCACGAGCCCCCTATCGTGTTCCTCGACGAGCCGACCGGCGGCGTGGATCCGCTGTCACGCCGCCGCTTCTGGAATCTCATCGACCGGATGTCCGACGCCGGCACGACTGTCCTGGTGACGACGCACTACCTCGACGAGGCCGAACACTGCCACCGCATCGCCATCATCCAGGCGGGGAAGCTGGCGGCGCTCGGCACGGCCGCCGAGCTCAAGGGCACGTTCCGGGACCGGCCCATCCTCGAGGTGCAGGCCGCCGAGCCCGTGGCGGCGATGGAGGCGCTCGACCGGTTGCCCGAAGTGGAAAAGACCAGCCTGTTCGGCACGTCGGTGCACGCGGTGCTCAGGACGCCCGCCGACGCGGATCGGGTCGTGGCCGACGCCCTGGTGCGAGCCGGCGTGCAGGTGCGCGCGGTCGCGCGCGTGACGCCGTCGCTCGAGGACGTGTTCCTCGACGTGGCCGAGCGCGCCGAGAGGAGCGCCTGACGTGCGCGCGCTCGTCGCCGTCGCCGTCAAGGAGCTCCACCAGATCGCCCGGGATCGCCGGACCCTGGGGATCCTGCTGCTGCTCCCGGCCCTGATGCTGCTTCTCTACGGGTACGCGCTCAACTTCGACATCCGCAACGTGCGCATCGCCGTGCAGGATCTCGACCGGAGCACCCGGAGCCGCGAGCTGGTCTCGGCCTTCGTGAACTCCGGCTACTTCGACCTCGTGGGTTACGTGGACGCCACCTCCGAGATGAACGTCCTCGTGAATCGCAACGAGGCCCGGGCGCTGCTGGTCGTGCCGGCCCGATTCGACGAGGACGTCACCAACCGCCGGCCGACGACCGTCCAGGTGATCATCGACGGCGACAACGCCAACACGGCCTCCACCGTGATGGGCTACGCCCAGGCGATCGTGGCGGAGTTCTCCACCACCATCCTGCTGCGCGCCCGACTGGCCGGCGGCGCCGCGGCCCTCGGCCCGCCCGTCACCCTGGAGCCGCGCATCTGGTACAACCCGCAGCTGAGCAGCACGCTCTTCCTCGTGCCGGGGCTCATCGCCTTCATCGCCATGATCACCGCCGTGGTGTCCACGGCCCTCTCCGTGGTCCGCGAGAAGGAACGGGGAACCATGGAGCAGATCCGGATGTCGCCCATCGGGTCGGGCGCGTTCATCCTCGGCAAGACGATCCCGTATCTCGTACTCTCGTTCGCGGCGGCCCTGCTGATCCTCTTCACCGCCCGGATCCTGTTCGACCTGCCCATGCGCGGGTCGGTGCCGCTCCTGTGGGGCTCCATCCTCCTGTTCCTCGTGGGTGCGCAGGCGCAGGGGCTGCTCATTTCCACGCTCGCCAGCTCGCAGCAGCTGGCGTTCCAGGTGGCGCTGCTCTCGTCGTTCCTGCCCACCTTCATCCTCTCCGGCTTCGTGTTCCCGCTGACCAGTATGCCCGTGCCCATCCAGGTGATCAGCCACGTCGTGCCGGCGCGCTACTTCCTGGTCGCGCTCCGGGCCATTGTCCTGAAGGGGGCGGGCCTGGAGGCGTTCTGGGAGCAGCTGGTCGCGCTCGGGATCTTCTCGGCCGTGGTCCTCGGCCTGGCCGCGCTGAGGCTCCGGAAGGAGTGGTCATGAGGCGCGTGCTGCACCTCATGCGGAAGGAGCTGCTCGAGCTCCGCATGGATCCACGCCTCTTCGGCATCGTCATCGTGGCCCCGATCGTCCAGCTGACCATGCTGGGATACGCGGTCACGACGGACGTGAAGGACGTGCCGCTGGTGATCGTGGACGCGGATCGATCGGTCGAGAGCCGGTCCCTGATCGATCGATTCCAGGCGTCCGAGAACTTCACCCTCGTGGGTCTGCTCGGGTCCACGAACGAGATCGATCGCTGGCTCGATCGCGGCGAGGCATGGATGGCCCTCACCATCCCGCCCGAGTATGGCCGGCGGGTGCGGTCGAAGCGTCCCGTCGCGCTGCAGGTCGTGGCGGACGGCACGGACGCCAACTCCACGAACGTGGCGATGGGCTATGCCCGCGCCCTCGTGGCGGGCTACGCGCAGGAGCTGGCAGCAGGGACAGGGGGCGCCGTCGTCCCGCCCGTGTCGGTGGAGGTCCGGGTCTGGTTCAATCCCAGGCTCGAGAGCCGGGACTTCATGATCCCCGGCATCGTCGCGCTGCTGCTGCTGGTGGTGACGACGAACCTCTCGGCCATGGCCATCGTACGCGAGAAGGAGGTCGGCACGCTGGAGCAGCTGAACGTCACGCCGCTCGCGCGATGGGAGCTCATCGCCGGGAAGCTCCTGCCGTACGCCCTCATCGGGATTATCGACGTGGTCCTCGTGCTGGTGGTGGCCATCTACTGGTTCGAGATCCCCATGCGCGGCAGCATCGCGCTCCTCCTCGGGACCAGCCTCGTCTACCTGATGTGCACGCTGGGGCTCGGCCTGTTCGTCTCGACGATCTCGCACACGCAGCAGCAGGCGATGCTGACGACGACGTTCTTCTTCATGATGCCGATGATCTACCTGTCGGGCTTCGTGTTCCCAATCGAGAACATGCCGGGGTGGATTCAGCCCGCGACCTACCTGATCCCGCTGCGGTACTTCCTGGTCATCCTGCGCGGCATCTTCCTGAAGGGCGTGGGGCTCGAGACGCTCTGGCCGCAGGCGCTCGCGATGTTTGCGTGGGGTGCGGTCGTGCTCGGGCTAGCGACGCTCAGGTCGTCGAAGCGGCTGGGATAAGGTGGGGGCCAGTCGGGCGCGCGGGCCCGGTCGCCTGTCGGGATTCGCCTGAACGGATTCCGTATTCATGAATCCTGAATCATGAGTCCTGAATCAAGATTCCTGATTCGTGAATCCTGAGGCCTTGACTCCGGAGCCACAGCTGGACCATCGTCGTCGTCGGTCTGGGGCGCCCGGCTGGATTTGGACGGGGGCGGGCATGCGACTCTCCACGATTCGGGCGCAGGACGTCGTGGTCCTGGCGAAGCTGATCACGTACGCAGGCGTCCGGCCGACCATTGCCCGTCTGGCGACCGACCTGGGCATGGGCGCGTCCGTTGTTCACGGCGCGCTGATGCGGCTCGACACCGCGCACCTGGTGACCGCCACGCCCACGGCGGCTCACCTGCACGTGGCGGCCGTCTCAGAATTCCTGGTGCACGGCGTGAAGTACCTGTTTCCTGCCCGGCGAGGTGCGCTGGAGCCCGGCATGCCGACGGGCTTCGCCGGCCCGCCCCTGGCTCGCCTGGTTCGCGCCAGCACAGATGCCCCGACGGTGTGGCCCCATCCTCAAGGACCGGCGCGAGGGGCTGCCCTTGCGCCGCTCCACCGCAGGGTGCCGGACGCCGCCCGACACGATCCGGCGTTATACGAGTTGCTGGCGTTGATTGACGCGCTCCGCGAGCACCGCAGGGGAGAGAGGCGGCTCGCGGAGACCGAGCTGGTGGCGCGCGTGCGCCGAGCGGGACAGGTCCGGAGGGCACGTTCGGGCGTGCCCCCCCGCCTGTACTGAGCCATCCTCCGCCTAGGCGATCGTCACCTTGCGCGGGTGCTGCGAGTTGTTCTCGAGGAACGTCTTCTTCGACTCGAGCTCGGCCTCGGTCGGCTGCACCTTGCCGGTCGCGTCGGTGACCCGCGACACGAGCGTGTGCTCCCCCGCGGCGGCGCCGTTCCACGTGTAGTGGTAGAACTTCCAGCCGTATTTCGCGGTGGTGGAAGGGTCGGCCGTCATCGCCTGCCACGGCCCGTCGTCCACCTTCACCTCGACGGACTTGATCGGCGTGCCGTCGTTCAGCACCACGGCCAGCACCCGGTGCGAGCTGCCCGCCTTCGTCACGCGCGCGACGAACGACTTGAGCTGGTGGTGCGTGATGGCGGTCTCCACCCACTTCATCTCGCCGTTGATCATCTCGCCCTTCAGCGTGCGGTACCAGCGCGCCTGGAACTTGCCCAGGTACTGATCCTCCTGCGCGTGGACCTCGGCCAGCCACTTCACGTTTGGCGCGCCGTACCAGCCGGGCACGATGAGGCGGAGGGGCGAGCCCTGGTGACGGGTGAGCGGCTGGCCGTTGAGGGCGTAGGCGAGGAAGGCCTCGCTGGTGAGGGCCTGGTCGCGCGGCATGCTGCGGCCGTACTGCTGCTCGACGCTGAACTTCTGGGCGCGGAACTCGACTTCCTCGGGGCCCTTGTCGGCGCCGAAGAACACGATCTCGCGCGCATTGGCCTTGAGGCCCGCGCGGTCGAGCACCGTCTTGAGCGGGACGCCCGTCCAGCGCCCGTTGCCGATGAGGCCCTGCAGCGGCTTCTGGTTGCCGGAGCACTCGAAGCCGAGCTCCATCTCGGCATTGCCCATCTTGCGGATCTCGTCGAGCGAGAGCGTCAGCGCGGAGTTCACGAGGCCCGACACCTTCAGGCGATACGCCGCGGCGTCGACGACGGGATGGCCGTAGTGCTGCGTGGTGAAGAACTGATCCGCCGGCGTCAGGGCGCCGGCGATGGTCTGCGTGTTGAACAGGCGCCGATCGGGCGCCGGGTTTGCGTTGAAGTTGGCCGGCCAGTCGGAGAACGGCACCAGGGTCTCGCCCTGGGCCAGCGCGGGCAGCGCCCACTCGGGCACGCCCAGCACGCCCAGGCCGGCGGCCGCGAACCCGGTCTTCTTCAGCATGTCCCGACGCGTCGTCTGGTTCGCCATGGTCACTCCCTCTCGAGGAAGCGATTCTACCCGACGCCGGCCCGCCGCGGGTGACCGATCGCCTCACTGCCCGGTGGCGTCCCTGAGCTTCGCGCGCTCGTAGTCCGCACGGGTGAGGGCCTGCAGGGCGTGGGCGAACCGATGCGCTTCGATGGCTTCGACGGCATCGTCGAGGTAGCCCTGCATGCTGAGCGACGCGGCCACGCTTGTCGGATGGAGCGACAGCCCACGGGCAGCCAGGCGGCCACGCAGATCGGCCAGCGCCAGCTGTGCCTCGTGGGCCCGGCTCGATGTGCTGGCAAAGCGATTTCGCACCTCGTGCCAACGCGGCCGATCGTCCGGAGACAGGGCGGCTTCGTCCAGAGACGGCAGCGCCACCGGCGGCGGGACCGGCGCGTGGCCCACGGCCTGGTCAATGGTCTGCTCGAAGCCGGGGCGCGCCCCATCCCAGCCCGACCAGGCCCAGCGCGAGCGCGGATCCATGGCGGCGACGAGGGCCCAGCTCAGGGCGAGCGATTCCAGCGTCCGATCGAGATCCCGGTCGCCCTGCCCGGCCGTGGCCAGCGAGCGGGCGGCGCGGTGTGCGCCCGCGTAGCCGAACCAGAAGCCGGAGCGGGAGGTGAGGCCGCTCGCGCCATAGAAGTCGCCGATGACGGAGTAGGCGCTCACGAGCGCCGGCACGACGTGCCGGTCGCCCCGAAAGCGACCGCTCACGGCGGACAGCCACGCGAACGAGCGTCCGGCCAGCCGGCCGTGCCGACGATAGTCGTCCGGGCCGAAGCGTGGCGCGAACGGGTGAAGCGCCACGAACCGCTGTCGCAGGCGCTGGCTGTCGGATACCACTTGCGTGCCGTCCAGGCGCCCGGTGCCGAGCCGTGCCTCCATATCGCGCAGGTCCTGCTCGAGCCGGTCCTGCTGCACCTGAACGGCGGATTGCCCTCTCGCTTCCGCGATTCCGCGGCACGGCACGCCGGCAGCGGATCCCACGAATGCCAGCAGCAAGGTCAACGCGAGGCCGCGCATCATGATGCCCACCCGACCACTCACTCGCGCCGCTACGGCAGCCGCCGGCGCACGAGCCCGTCCTTGCCGGTCACCGGTGTGCCCACGTAAGCGCCGGTGGCGACGCGCTCGCGCACCGACGACACGGTCATGACTCCCAGCTGCTCGACCTCGTTGTCCAGCACCTCGCCGGTCACCGGGTCCTTGATCTCCGCGACGATGCGGAAGACGTCGAACTGCTGGCCGACCTCGACGCCTTGGTTCGAGCCGGCGGTGATGGTGATGGATCCGCCCGACGCGGCGGCGACGCGCGCCTCGATGTCCACCTCGCGCCTCGGCAAACCCGGTACCTTCTCGTTCATGATGACGGCGATGCGGTCGGTGGCCTCGATGACCGCCTCGCCGATGATGGTCTCCGCGAAGTTCTGGCTGGTCATGTCCACACTGCCGCCGACGACGCCGCCGGACCAGCCGAAGATGCCGCCAAGTCCGCTGCTCTTGCGCTTGCTCTCCCCGCTGGCCTCGCCGCTGTCGATGACCTCGCTGGTCTCGGCGTCCACCAGCCGGTAGTTGATGGTGACCACCGCCTTGTCCTCCTTCTTGCCGATGCGGACGCCGCCGAGCGGCCCGCCGAAGCCGAACGCGCCGAGGCTGAGGCGCTTGTCACGATCGTCCCGGCCGAAGGCGACGATGTCGCCCATGAGGTAGACGTCGGCACCGAGGATCTGCCCGATGCGCGCGTTGGTGCCCTGGCGGACGCGGTTGCTCGCCCCGAAGTCCTGCTCCTTCATCACCGTGTCCACCTTCGCGCGCTCCACCAGGCGGATTCGACCCGCCTCCTGCAGGCGCTTGGTGAGCAGTGCCCGGATGCCCTTCCCGATGTCCACGTTGGTGCCGAAGATCGCCTGGACCGACGTGGAGACCGTGGCCCAGTCGAACTCGTCGATGGCGGCGCGGCGCATGGAGGCGCGCGGATCGACGGCCGAAACCGGTGCCGCCACAGGCATCGGCGCCGCGCTGGCCGCTGGGGCCGGAGGCCCCTCCATCATGGCGGTGATGACCCGATCCGACACGCCCGCGTTCTTCAGCTTCAGCATGTCGCTGGTGCCGAGATCCCCGTGCAGCTTGTCGCGCGCGATGGCGCGAATGATGAGGTCATCGCTGAGGCCGCTCTTCTCGAGCGCGATGACCTGGTCGACCGGGGTGTCCGCACTCTGGGCAGAAGCGGCCGGCACGACACCCGCCAGCAGCCACGCCCCGAGGATGAACGCGCCAACCACGCTTCGCCTTGCGCACCCTGTCATGGCTCCTCCTCGACCTTCTCGGTTCGCTCTTTCCCCTACAAAGCGCAAACGCCGTGCGAGACTGCTCGGGTCGTCGCGTCCCGTGCGCCTCATCGCCCCACGGCCTCCCCGACGAGCTTCAGCGCGTAGACCGCGCGCTGGAGGTTGTCGCGCACGCCCCTGGCATCCTGCCGTTCGAGGGCGCGCGTGGCGGCCTCGATGAACGCGTCCACCCGTGACATGCCCGCCGGAATGTCCGCCCGCAACAGCTGCCCGGCGCCCTCGAGTCGCTGGCGGAGGTCCGCGACGCTCACGCGCACTTGCTCAGCAGTGGCGCGCACCTGCGAGATCTGACGGACGAGATCCTCGACCTCCGCTGGATCCATGGCGGGAGCCTGTGATGCCGTGGTGGGCCGCCCGGCCGGACGGCCGGCGGGAGCCGGCAGGGAGGCGGCCACGGGATCCGCGACCGCTGGGGCAGGCGGAGGCGGTCCCGCGGCATCCAGCCGGGCGCCAAGCCCCTGGAGCAGCCCGGAGAGCTCAGCGAGCTGGGCTTTCACCCACGGGTCCTCCGCAGGTGCCGCTCTCACCGCGACTTCAGCCGCACGGCGGTAGCTCGCCACGGCCTGCTGGCGTTCACCGCCCGGTGGCGCCAGCGGTCCCGCCTGCAGGTCCCCGGCCTGGCGGTAGGTGAGCGCGATGGAGCGCTTGACCGGCAGCTCCGCCTCGCCCGCAAGGTTCGCGGCGCGATCGAGGAAGTGGTTGACCCCGCCGACGAGCCGGTCCGCGCGGTTGCGACCCGCGTCGCGCGTGGCCAGCGCCGGCAGCGCGTCGGAGGCGAGCACGGCACTGGCGCCAGCCACGTCTGCGAGCTTCTCCTCGACCGGCACCGCCTGGCCGGGCTCGGCCCATCGCTCGACCCGCGCGTTGAGCATCACGACGAAGCGCTCGAGCTCGCCAGCCCGTGCCTCGAGCCGCGCGCGATCGATGGCATTCCGCACGGCGACTCCGCCGCCGGCGAGGACGGCGATGACCAGCAGCGCCGCCAGCGCGGCCGCCACCCGGTTGCGGCCGACGAACAGGCGGAAGCGATAGGCCCACTGATGGCTGCGGGAGGCGAGCGGGCGGCCTTCGAGCACCCGATCGATCTCCTCACGCAGAGCGCGGACACTCGGGTAGCGGAGCAGGGGCTCCTTCTCGAGCGCGGCCAGCGTGACGCGATCGAGATCGGTCGTGATCCGGAGCTGGCGGGTCGAGGGCGGCCGATCCGACCGGCGCGCGGCCATCGCGCCCCGGCGGCTCGGCGGGATCGGCGCGCGCCCGGAAAGCTGCGCCGACACGTCGGGCCGCCCCCGATCGTCGCCAAACGGCAGTTCCCCGGTGAGCAGCTGATACAGCAGGACCCCGAGCGAGTACACGTCGCTCGGCTTGTCCACCTCACGCCCGTCGATCTGCTCGGGGCTCGCATACCCCGGGGTCATGATCATCGTCTGGTGACCGGGCGACGAGACGGGCGAGGCCAGGCCGGCGATGCCCTGCACGCGCGCGATGCCGAAGTCCAGCAGCTTGACTGTGCCGTCAGGCGTCACCAGCACGTTGCTCGGTTTGAGGTCGCGGTGGATGACGGCCTTCTCGTGCAGGTGCTCGACGGCGAGACAGACCTGCCGGAAGAGACCGAGCCGCGTTCGCACGTCGGCCTGCGCCGAGGCGCAATGCTCGTCGATGGGCACGCCCGCGATGTGCTCCATCACGTAGAAGGGGCGGCCGTCCGCGGTGTCGCCGCCGTCCAGGATGCGCGCGATGTTCGGGTGATCCAGGCCTGCGAGGATCTGCCGCTCCTGGCGGAAGCGCGTGACGAACTCGGAATCGAGCGCGCCTTCGCCGATGACCTTCAGCGCCACCACCTTGCTGAACACGTCGTCGTTGCGGGCGGCGAGATAGACGACGCCCATCCCGCCGCGCCCGATCTCGCGCAGGAGTCGATAGTGGCCGACCTGCACGCCGAGATCAGGACCTCCGTGCATGGTGGGCCACGCCCTGCCCGGTGCATCCGGCGAGGGCGATGTCTCGGCGGAAAACTCCACCCGCGACGGAAGCTCGGTAGCCGCGCCGGTGGCCAGCAGCGATCGCAGCTCCGCACGAAGCGTCTCGTCACCCGGCGTCTCGGCCTCGATGAACGCCTCGCGCCGATCCGGCGACACTGAGGCTGCGGCGTCGAACAGCGCGCGCAGGCGTTCGTAGCGTTCGAGGCTGAGGGGCATGTCAGTTCTTCAGCCGCCGCCTCAGCCACGACCGGGCAAACGCCCAGTCGCGCCGCACGCCGGCGAGGGAGCGACCCGTGATGTCGGCGACTTCCGCGTCGGTGTGGCCGCCGAAGAAACGCAGCTCCACGACCTGCACCGCCCGCGGATCAACTGTCGCGAGCTCGGTGAGCGCCTCGTCCAC
>CAUJDN010000065.1 GCA_963169195.1 Acidobacteriota bacterium
GCGCGCTCCCGCTACGGCTCGCCGAACGGCCGCCCTGACCCCGGCGCCGGGCGCGGCCCGCGGGCCCGCCCCCGGCTCCTCTCTTTTCGGGCAGCGCTCCGGGGACCGCAGGCCGTTGCGTGCAGTCCCCGGCACGCGTGATCACCAGGCGGTGTCTGGCCCTCCTGGATCTACCGCCGGGACGAACGGCCGAGGCACTATAATCCGCCCATCGTGTCTACAGGCCACAGGGACTCGGAACGCATCCCCATCCTCGGCGCGCTCCAGGGCGAAGTGAAGGTCTACCAGCCGATGTCCGTCCACCAGGTCAGCCTGGGCGGCATGCAGGTGGAAACCGCGTTCCCGCTGCATCTCGATTCGCTCCACGACTTCCGGCTGACGCTGCGCGACCGCTCGATCGTCATCAAGGGCCGCGTCGCGCACTCGCGCATCATCGACGTGGATCAGGACATCGTGATGTACCGCTCGGGCATCGAGTTCATCGAGCCCTCGGGACCGGTGCTGGCCGCCATCGAGGCGCTCATCGAGGAGCTTCGCGTGCCCAGGGGGTAGGCACGAGCGTACCTAGGGTTTCGCGTTCAGGTGCTCCAGGTAGTCCCCGGACTCGATCCGCTGCGCCCGGCCGAGCGGGGCGTTGTAGAAATAGGCCCAGGCCTTCTGCACGCGCCCGTCTTCGAGGGTGACATCGGTGAGCACGCGCTGGTAGAGGCTCCGCTCCGGCTCGTTCGGCCGGAAACCTTCGATCTCGTCCAGCGCCGCCAGGACCGGAAGCGGGTCCGACAATGTGTACACCTCCCCCCACACGGTGCTGTCATCGTCGGCGGGAACCGCGGCGGGGTAGATTCCCAGGTCGAAGAGCGCCGCGCGGATGCGGCCTCGGCCCGCGAAGGTGAGCCTGGACTCGACCCGCTGGCGACCCGGCCGGTTGAAGGGGGTCATCAGGGTGCCGTAGAAGAACACGTGGTCGGACACAGGTCGCCTGCAGGACCTGCAGTGTAGGAGTGCCCCGGCCGGGAGTCAACCGGGGACTTCGTCGGACCTGCCCTGCGCGCGAACGCCGCGGAGCGGTGGTGCCGGCGCGTGGGTGCCGCGCCGGCGGTGGTGCCCGTGCTGGTGTGCGAGGCGGACGCTACGGCCGATTGCCCTGCTTCTGCCGGGCCATCGATTCGAGCGCGTCGAAGAACTCGCTCGGGATGCTGAAGGCGAGGGCCACGGTCGTGCCCTCGCCGGAGAGCTGGAGCGAGTCGACCATCTGCTGCATCCCGGGCCGGCTGCCCGCCTGGAGCCTGGCCATCGCGAGGAACCCGCGCACGACGTCGCGGAGGTTCTGCGCGGAGGCCTCGTCGCGAGCCTCGGCCTTCAAGATGCCACTGACCCCGCCGTTCACGTGGCCCGAGGCGGAGAACCACGACACGGTCGGCAGCTGCGACTGGACCTCCGACGGCAGCCGCGCCTGGCGCGCCAGCGCGTCGAAACGGCCCACGGCCCACGCGTTGCTGTTGTCGAGATCGGCTACGAGACGCATGAGCTCGTTGTTCGACATCACGTTGCGGTTGTCGGCAGCTGCGTCGATGGCCCGTTTCACGGCCTCGATGCCGCCAAGCGCGACCAGGTCGGCCTCGACGAACCCGACGGCCATTGTGCCGTCGGCAGGGTCCTTGTCGAGGTGAGTGAGCAGGCGCTTGCCCTTGTAATCCTCGACGGCGCCGCCGTGCTCGAGGGCAAGCGCTTCGAGCCTGGCTGCCTCGAAACGGCCTCGCGCCAGCACCACGGCTGCACGCTCGGGGCTATCGGTCACGCCCTCCGCGGCGGGCATGAACGCCGCCACCACCGAGTCGATGTCGCGCTCGATGTCGAGGCCCGTCTTCTGCTCGAACTCGTCGCGCTCCTGAGAGGGGGGCTCCATCTTCCGGAACCGCTGCCGGAACTCCGAATTCATCACGTCCCGGACATTGGCATAGGCCACGACGGCCGCATCCTGCGGCACGTACTGGAGTTCATCGGGCCCCGCCGCGCTGGAGAGCACCGACACCGGCAGGCCCATGTAGGATGCCACCAGCCCGGTGCCCAGCCCCACGGCGAGGATGGCCCCGGACACCAGCACGAAGTAGCGGGTCTTCTTCGACATTCGGCTCTCCCTGAAGCGTATTACGAAACGGTGACGGCCGGGGTTCCTCGCTTGCAGGCTCCTTTTCGGAGCGGCGGCGGTTCCGCGCGACCCTGGGCCGGCTCGAGGGCAGCTCCCTGGTCCCCGAGCCGCGGGCCTATTGCTCCAGCACGTACTCGCGCCGCTCCACGGCCCGGGTCGCCAGCCACAGGAAGACGATGGCAAAGGTCCCGAGCCAGGCCAGCGAAGCGGCCATGGGTGGCGTCTCCCGGAAGAACCCCTGCAGGAGGCTGGTGATGCCTTCCGACGGCATGGCGTGCGGCACCAGGGCCTGCAAGTAGTAGGCGATGGTGAACTGCTTGAGGTAGCCGGGCAGCACCATCACGGTGGGCTCCCAGCCGAAGGTGAAGACGAGGCCCAGCACCAGGGGGCGCTTGAAGAAGGCGCCCACGAACGCGAAGACGGCGCCGTACACCGCCAGCCCGAGGCCGAGCAGGCCCAGGTCCGTGACGAGCGACGTGAACGTGCCCGGGACTTCGCGGAACGGCACGACGAGGAAATAGACCAGCATGACGGCCGGGAGCACGACCAGCATGGTGCAGGCGACGTAGGCCAGGTACTTGCCGACCAGGACCGCGCCGCGCGGGATCGGCCGCGTGAACAGGTAGGTCAGCGTCTTGTCCTCCACCTCGTCGGCCATCAGCGCGGTGCCGTAGAACACCGCCAGCACCGGCACGATGAACCGGAGGAACAGCATCCAGATCATCACGCCGAAGATCCCGATGCCGCCCACGGCGCGACCGTTCACGCGAAGGGCGGACATGCCGAACATGTCCAGCGCCCGCACGATGAGGGCCAGCACGACCGGGCCGCCCACCACGAGCGCCATGAAGATGGTGCGGCGCGACCACAGCATCTCGCCGAGCGACAGGTCGAAGACGCGGCGCGAGGCGCCCCAGAAGCCGATGCTCATTGCTTCACCAGGTAGCGGAAGACGGCCTGCAGGTTGTCGTCGGGCGACTGGACCTCGTCGATGACACCGGCCTCGCCCGTGGCGGCCATGTCGGTGAGGCGGGCGTAGAAGCTGTCCGGCCGGCTCGTCTCCACCACGACGGCCCCCGGCTCGAAGCGCAGGCTGAGCACATCGTCCTCGGCGAGGAAGCGACGGGCCAGCTCGCGGGGGTCGCTCCCGCGGACATGGACCGTATGCGGGTGGGTGTCGATGAGGTCCCGGATCTGGTGCACGTTCCCCTCGGCCACGATGCGGCCGTTGTTGATGAGGAGGATGTTCGAGGTCATCGACTCGATCTCGTGCAGGATATGGCTCGAGACGATGATGTGCTTGCCCGACCGGGCCCAGTCCTTCACCAGCCGGATGGTCTTGCGCCGCATCAGCGGGTCCATGCCGCTGAGCGGCTCGTCGAGAATGAGCAGGGCCGGGTCGTGCACCAGCGCCTGCGCCAGCTTCACGCGCTGCCGCATCCCCTTGCTGTAGGCGCCGATCTTCTTGTCGGCCGCGCCCATCAGGTCCACCCTGTCGAGGGCGGCCTTCGCGGCCTCGACGGCCTCGCGCTCGCCCAGGCCGTTGAGCCGCACGAGCGCGGTCACCCACTCGAGGCCCGTCATCCGGTCGTAGAACGCGTCCTGCTCGGGGCAGAACCCGATGCGACGGTAGATGCCGGGATTGCCCCACATCGGCTCGCCGAAGACGCGGATGCTCCCCTGGCTCGGCTTCAGCTGCCCGGTCATCAGCTTCATGAAGGTGGACTTGCCCGCGCCGTTCGGGCCGAGCAGCCCGGTGATGCCCGGCGGGATGGTGACGGTCACGTCGTTCAGGCCGTTCACCTGGCCGTACCACTTCGACAGGTGGTCGGCCTGCACGAGGGCCCCGGTCGCCGCCGGGTGCTCACCCGGGATCCCTGCGGCTCCCGGCTGACTCGCGACGCTCACGTGACGATCTCCACGCCCTTGACGCGGCGCGCCAGGATGACCCCGGAGCCCACGATGAGGACGACGACCGCGAGGGCGGCGATGGCCGGGGACAGGTCGTAGCGCGGCTCCAGCCGGAAGATGACGTCGCCCAGCTGCTCGAGCGCGTCGCCGGGCGAGAGCCAGGCGAAGCTGCTGGAACCGGTGATCCCGCGCAGCGCCTGGAACAGCGCGGCCGTGAAGAACATGAGGCCCGCATACATGATCCCGACGAAGCGGCTGCTCTTCGACAGCGACGAGAGCGCGAGCATGGTGGAGGACGCCAGCAGGACCTGCGCCAGCGAGAACAGCGTGATGGCCGGGAGCAGGTAGGCGTTGTTCCGGATGAACGCGAAGCTGCCCGCGAAGATCGCCTGCACGAGGAGCAGGCCCATGGCCGGCGCCCAGGTGACGAAGGCGAGGAACAGGAACAGGATGGCCATCTTGCCGGCGATGTACTCGGCCGCCGTGAGGGGCTTCGACAGGTAGAGCTGCAGGGCATTGGCGCGACGGTCGTTGGCGACGAGGCCCGCGCCGATCCAGATCGTGACGAAGAAGACGAAGACCCCCTGCTGGCCGAGGAACTCCCGGAACGTCTCGCCCTTCGGCGCCAGGAACGCGGCCTGCTGGAAATTGGCCGACACGTAGATCTGGACGGCCCGCACGAGGAAGGGCGCCCAGGCGAAGAGCATGAGGGCGATGAACGCCCGCTTGCCGATGATGGACCGGATGCCGGCGCCGGCGATCACCTGCCAGGCGCGGCCCACCGCCGCACGCGTGCCGCCGTAGCGCCGGTAGCCCTGATCGTGAATCGGCATGCTAGGCCTCGCCCACCGCGCGCGCGAAGACGTCCTCGAGCGTCGGGACGCTCGGGCGCAGGTGCCGGACCTGCACGCGTTCCCGCGCCGCCAGCTGGAACAGCATCCGGGCACCGGGATCGGGGTCGTGCGCCACGATGCTGCCCGTGCGTGCCATCTGCGGCCCCGGGCCCGGCGCCATCGGCGTTCCCGGGACGAAGACACGGATGACGTCCTCATCGGTGTCGTGGCAGTCGAATCCGGCGTGCCGGAGCACGTCGATGAACCCGGCCTGATCGCCCTTGATCCGGAGCTCGTAGACGCGGCCGCGTGGCCCTTTGAGCGCCTGGATGGGCCCCGATGTCGCCACCGTCCCCTTGTCCACGACCACCACGTGATCGCACGTGTACTCCACGTCGGGCAGCAGGTGCGACGAGAGAATCAGGTTCACGTTCTTGTTGTGTGCGAGATCCCGGATGAGCTCGAGCATCTCGTCGCGCCCCTTCGGGTCCATGCCGTTGGTGGGCTCGTCGAGGAAGAGCAGGTCGGGATCGTGGACAATGGCCTGGGCCAGCTTGATGCGCTGCTTCATGCCCGTCGAGTAGGTCTCGAGGTTCCGGTAGCGCGCCTCACCAAGACCCACGTAGTAGAGCACTTCATGGGCGCGCTGCATGGCATCCGCGGGCGGCAGCCCGCTCAGCTGCCCGCAATAGGCCACGAACGACACGGCATTCATGCCGGGAATATGCGCGTCGCTCTCCGGCATGTAGCCGACCCGCGCGCGAATCTCGAGGGGTGCGGCCGCGACGTCGAGGCCGAGCACGCGCATCGTCCCCTTGTCGGGCGTCACGAATCCCAGCAGCGTCTTGATGAGCGTGCTCTTGCCGGCGCCGTTGGGGCCGAGCAGGCCGACGGCCCCGGGCTGGAACACGGCCGTCACGTCCCGGAGCGCCCAGTTCTTCCCGTAGCGCACGCTCAGCTGGTCGCACTGCACCACCGGATCGGCCACCGGGGGAGCGGAGGCAGCGGCGGGCAGCGACGCGTCGTGCACCATCTCGAGCATGCAGTGGAGTATACGGGGGGATGTCTCAGAGCGTTCCGCGCAACCCGAGTGCGTCGGCCTGCTCGCGCATCGACTCGATCACGTTGGTGATGTGCCGGTCCAGCGGCAGGCCCATCAACTCGGCCCCCTTCTTCAGGTGTTCCCGGGGCACCTGCCGCGCGAAGGCCTTGTCCTTCATCCGCTTCATCACCGACGAGGCCTCCAGGTCGAGCACGCTCCTGCTCGGCCGCACCAGGGCGGCGGCGGTCACGAAGCCGGCCATCTCGTCACAGGCCACCAGCGCACGTTCGAGCGGCGTCTCGGGCTCGACGCCGGTGATTTCCCACGCGTGCGCCTGGATCGCCCGCATCACCCATTCGGGATACCCCAGCGACCGCAGGTGCTCGCACCCCTTGTTCGGGTGATCCCCCAGCGTCGGGTACCGCTCGTAGTCGAAATCGTGGAGCAGCGCCACCGCGCCCCACTCCTCTTCGCTGGCCCCCTGACGGCGGGCGTAGCCGCGCACCGCGGCCTCCACGGCCAGGGCGTGCTTCCGCAGGCTCTCGTTCTGTGTCCATTCAGTCAGCAGCTGCCAGGCAGCCTCTCGGGAGACGGTCATCGGGCGATCATAGCGGAGGTGCTGGGGTCTTGAGGTCTTGAGGTCTTGGGGGCTTGGGGTCCAAGCCCCAAGGCCCTTCCGAATGACCGCCGCGGCGTGGGGATTCACGCCGTAGGCATCGAGCTGCCCGGCGGTGACCCAGGCCAGGTCGTCGGCATCGGTTCCGGCCACCGGCTCGCCCGTGTCCGCCCGACACAGGTAGTCCACGATCACGAAATGGAAGCGCACCCGGCCCGCGGCGTCGCGATGCACGCGGTCGAACGTCTCGACGATGGGGCCGACCTCCACCGCCAGCCCGGTCTCTTCCAGGATTTCGCGTCGGACGGCATCGGTCAGGCGCTCGCCGAGTTCCACCACGCCGCCCGGGAGCGACCACTCGCCCTTCCGTGGTTCCTGGGCGCGCCGAATGATCAGCGCGCGGCCATCCCGGACGACCACGCCGCCGACGCCCACCACCGGTCCGGAGGGATACTCTTTGGCCATCTATGACGTCCCACACCGAGTATCTGACATTCAACCTGCCTGCGCGCATGGCGTTCGAGAACATCACGCCGCAGGTGGAGGCCGCCGTGCGCAAGAGCGGCGTCCGGGAAGGTCTCGTCCTGGTCAACGCCATGCACATCACGGCCTCGGTCTTCATCAACGATGACGAGCCGGGACTGCACCGGGACTACGCCGCCTGGCTGGAGCGCCTCGCGCCGTTCGATGCCTCGCCGGCGCGCTATGCGCACAACCGCACCGGCGAGGACAACGCCGACGCGCACATGAAACGGCAGGTCATGGGGCGCGAGGTCGTGGTGGCCATCACGGGCGGCCGGCTGGACTTCGGCCCGTGGGAGCAGATCTTCTACGGCGAGTTCGACGGGCGCCGCGCCAAGCGCGTGCTCGTGAAAGTGATTGGCGAGTGACCCGGCCGGACTCAGAGCGCGAGAGCCGCCGCGGCGTTCAGGTCCGGCGGCGCCAGGGCGCCGCGTTCCAGCTGCCGCATCCCCGCCGCGGCGATCATCGCCGCGTTGTCGGTCGACAGCGACACGCGCGGGATGAAGACCGGGATCTCCAGGGCCGCGCCTCGGGTGGACGCCTCCCGGCGGAGCAGCGCGTTGGCGGACACCCCGCCCGCGATGCCGACCGCCCGCGCACCATGCCATCGCGCCGCCGCGAACGTCCGGTCGACGAGCGTGTCCACGACGCGGCGCTGGAAGCTCGCCGCGATGTCGCGCACCTCGTCGTCGGGCAGCGCTGTCGATCCGATGTCGGCCTGCCGCGCGCGGACGTGGCGGAGGACGGCGGTCTTCAGGCCGGAGAAGCTGAAGTCGAACCGCGCGTCGCGCTCGGGCGCGTTCCGATCGGGGTTCGTCAGGCGTGTCCCGGGCCAGTGGATGGCCCGGTCGTTCCCGGTGGCCCACAATCGATCGATGACGGGGCCGCCGGGGTATCCCAGGCCGAGCAGCTTCGCCACCTTGTCGTACGCCTCGCCCGCCGCGTCGTCCCGCGTGCGGCCGAGCAGCGTGTACGCCCCCTCGACCCGCACGAGATAGAGGTTCGTGTGCCCGCCCGACACGACCAGCACGACGGCCGGGAGCGGGATCCGCCCGTGGTCCAGCCAGATGGACTCGATGTGCCCCGCCAGGTGATGGACGGCCACCAGCGGCCTGCCGAGCGACCACGCCACCGCCTTCGCGAACGACACGCCAACCAGCAGGGAACCGATCAGCCCCGGCCCCTGCGTCACCGCCAGCGCGCCGACGCCCGGCCAGCCGGTCCCGGCATCGGCCAGGGCCCGCTCGACCACGCCGCAGATGTCGCGCACGTGCTGTCGCGAAGCCAGTTCCGGCACCACGCCTCCCCACTCGCGGTGGATGGCGACCTGGGAGGCGACGACGCTGGAGCGGATGGCCCAGGGCCGCACGGCGTCGCCCGTCCGTTCCACGATGGCGGCGGCCGTCTCGTCGCACGAGGTTTCGATGGCGAGGAGGCGCATCAGGTGCGTGCAGGGGTGCAGGCGTGCGTGGTACCGAGGCAAGGTGCACAGCCTACGGGGCCGGCTGCAACGACTCCGTGAACGGCGCGCGGTACACACCGCGTTCCGTGATGATGGCCGTGATGAGTTTCGCGGGCGTCACATCGAACGACGGGTTCCGGACCTTCGCCCCGTCAGGGGCGACCTGGGTGGCGCCAACGTGGGTGACCTCACGCGGGCTGCGCTCCTCGATGGGAATCACGGAGCCGTCCGGCGTCGCCAGGTCGATGGTGGACCAGGGCGCGGCGACGTAGAAGGGGATGCCGTGCTCCTTCGCCAGGATGGCGACGGAGTAGGTGCCGATCTTGTTGGCGGTGTCGCCATTGGCGGCGATGCGATCCGCGCCCACGACGACGAGGTCCACGAGGCCGGCCCGCATCATCGCACCCGCCATGTTGTCGGTGATGACGGTGGTGTCGATGCCGTCCTTGACGAGCTCCCAGGCGGTGAGGCGCGCGCCCTGCAGGAATGGCCTCGTCTCGTCCGCGAGGACCGCGACCTTCTTTCCCGCCTCGACGGCGCCGCGAACCACGCCGAGGGCCGTGCCGTATCCCGCCGTCGCCAGCGCGCCCGCGTTGCAGTGGGTCAGGATGCGCGCCTCGGCGGGCACCACGCTCGCCCCGTGCCGCCCGATGGCCCGGCAGCTCTCGAGGTCGTCGTCGTGGATGCGGTCGGCCGTCCCGCGCAGCCGCGCCTTCAGCTGGGCGACCGACTCGCCCGCCTGCGCGCCCTCGGCGAAGGACTGCTTCATGCGCTCGAGCGCCCAGAAGAGGTTCACGGCCGTGGGCCGTGTGGCCGCCAGCACCTCGCAGTTGCGCTGGAACTCGGTGACGAACTGCTTCGTGCCCGTCGCCTTGCTGCGCGCGGCGCCAAGGGCGACGCCCATCGCCGCGCACACGCCGATGGCCGGCGCGCCGCGAATGACCATCGTCCTGATGGCCTTCGCGACCTCGTTCACGGTCCGGCAGGTGACGTAGGTCTCCGCGGCGGGCAGCTTCCGCTGGTCCACCATGACAATGGCGTCGCCCTCCCAGGCGATCGTCGGCAGCATCGGACGATCATAGCAGCCGGCCATCGAACGGATGCGGCAGCAGGTCCCTCATCGCGTGGCGGCCGGTAATCGTCTCGAGGTTGGCGAGGATCACCTCGAGATCCCGGCCGAACTCCCACAGGACCTGCCGGCAGGCGCCGCAGGGTGACGTGGGTTCGCGGGTGTCGGCCACGACGGCAATGCGCACGAAGCGCCGGTGTCCCTCCGACAGGGCCTTGAACATGGCCACGCGCTCGGCGCACACCGTCAGTCCGTAGCTGGCGTTCTCGACGTTGCAGCCCGTCACGATGTGACCGTCGGCGGTCTCGATCGCCGCGCCGACCTTGAACCGCGAATACGGCGCCACCGCCCGCTCGCGCGCCTCGCGCGCGGCCTGGACCAGCGCGTCAGATCCGCTCAATGACACCCTCCAGCAGCGAGATGAACCGTCCCTTGACGCGCCGCGCCGTCTCCACCACCTCCGCGTGGTGCAGGGGCGTCGGCAGGACTCCCGCCGCCATGTTCGTGATGCACGAGATGCCCAGCACCTCCATGCCCATGTGGCGCGCCACGATGGCTTCGGGGACGGTGGACATGCCGACGGCATCGGCGCCCAGCGCGCGGAACGCCCGGATTTCGGCGGGCGTTTCGTAGCTCGGCCCGTGCACGGCGATGTAGACGCCGCGCTCGAGCGGCACGCCGCGCTCGGCGCCCACGGCCGTGGCGAGGCCGCGAAGGCGCTGCGAGTACACCTCCGTCATATCCGGGAACCGTGGTCCGAAGCGCTCGTCGTTGGGGCCGACCAGCGGATTGCTGCCCATCAGGTTGATGTGATCGTCGATGAGCATCAGCGCGCCCCGGGCAAAGCGCGTGTTGATGCCGCCGGCGGCGTTGGTGACGATGACGCTCGGGACATCGAGGCGGCCCATCACCCGCATCGCGAAGGTGACCGTGCCGAGGGGATGTCCCTCGTAGCCGTGCACGCGCCCCGAGAGCGCGATCACCCGCCGCCCGCCCACGAGCCCGCCCACCAGGCGGCCGGCGTGACCCACCACGGCGGAGGCCGGCCAGTGCGGGATGTCGCCATACGCCACCTCGAAGGGCTCCGACAGGCTCCCGGCGAAATCACCGAGTCCGGATCCGAGGACCACCGCCACCTCGGCGCCATGACACCCGCGCCCACGGAGGAACTCCGCGGCCTCCACGGCCTGCTCGAACGTTGCCACGGTGCCCACTCTACCCCACGTCAGAGGAACATCGAGGCCACACAGGCGTTGATGAGCGTGGCGAGGAAGCCGGCCAGCAGCGCGCGCGCGCCGAGCCGGGCGAGGTCGCCGCGCCGGGAGGGCGCCATCGCGCCGATGCCTCCCAGCTGGATGCCGATCGAGCCGAGGTTGGCAAAGCCGGTGAGCGCGTACGTCGCCAGGATGTGCGTGCGGGGATCGAGCACCCCCTTGTACTCGCCGGTCAGCTTCACGAACGCCACGAACTCGTTGGCCACCAGCTTGGTGCCCAGCAGGTCGGCCATCGCGGCGATGTCCCCGGCCGGGACCCCCATCAGGAACGCCACGGGCGCGAAGAGCACCGAGAAGACCTTCGCGAGCGTCAGGCCCGCCCAGGCCCAGCCGAGCAGCGCGTCCACCATCGCGATGAGGGCGAGGAAGGCGATGAGCATCGCCGCCACGTTGAGCGCCAGCATCAGCCCGTCGCTCGCGCCGGCGGCGGCGGCGTCGATCACGTTCACGTGGGTGCGCTCCACCTTGAGCGCGATCGCCCCTTCCGTCGCCGGCTGCTCGGTCTCCGGCATCAGGATCTTCGAGAGATACAGCCCGCACGGTGCCGCCATGACGCTCGTGGTGAGGATCGCAATCGGGTCGGCGCCGAGGCCGATGTACACCGCCATCACGCCGCCGGAGATGGTCGCCATGCCGCCCACCATCAGGGCCAGCAGCTCCGATCGGGTCATGCCCGGCACATAGGGCTTGACGATGATCGGCGCCTCGGTCTGCCCCATGAACACGTTGGCGGCCGCCGACAGCGTCTCGGCGCCGCTCGTGCCGAGCGCGTACATCATCAGGCGCGCCATCACCCAGACGATGAACTGCAGCACGCCGAAGTAGTAGAGCACGGTGAAGAAGGCGGAGATGAAGATGATGGTGGGCAGGGCGGAGAAGGCGAACACGAAGCCGTTCTCGGGTCCGAACGCCTGTCCGAGGACCGCAGGATTGGCGAGCGCCCCGAAGACGAACGTCGCGCCCTGGTTGCTGAACTCCAGGAACCGCTTCACCAGGTCGCCCACGGCGCTGAAGAACGCGTAGCCGGGCTTCACGCCGCCGATGTCCAGCCGCAGGATGAAGGCGGCCAGCGCCAGCTGGATGGCCATGCCCCAGCCGACCGTTCGCCAGCGCACGGCCCGCAGGCTCGTCGAGCACACCGCGCAGATCGCGATGAAGCAGAGGGCACCCAGCCCCGCCTGACCGCGCGGGCCGATGAGGCCCGAGAGCAGCCAGGCCAGGGTCCCGAGCAGCCCGGCCAGGCCCAGTGCCGCCAGGCGGAGCGTGCGGTCCGACGAAGTCATGCGCGAATCCAGTCCAGGATGAGGGGCGGTGACGGGGGCGCGTGATCGCCGATCGTGACGGCCGCGGCCGCGAGGCGGCCGGCTTCATCGATCGGCCGCGCGTCGTTGTGATGCAGCACCATGAGCGGGGCACCGGCCCGGACCTCGTCACCGGGGGCCACCTCCAGGACGATGCCGGCGGCATGGTCGATGGGCGCGTCGGCGCGTTCCCGGCCTGCCCCGAGCAGCATCGAGGCACGGCCGACGCGCTCGGCATCCAGGGCCACGACGACTCCCGAACGCGGTGCCGGCACCGGTGTCCGCCCCCGCGCCTGCGGCAGCACCCGCTCGTCGTCGACGAGGCGGGCATCCCCGCCCTGGCGCGCGACCATCCGGCCGAACCGGGCCAGGGCCGCGCCGGACGCCAGCGCGTGCCGCACCCGCGCGGCCGCCTCGTCCTCGGTCGCCGCCTCCCCCGCCAGCCGCAGCATGTGCGTGGCGAGCCGGACGACGATCTCGGTGAGCGCCGCGGGGCCCCGGCCCCTGAGCGTCTCCACGCACTCACGGACCTCGAGGGCATTGCCCACGGCCCGCCCGAGCGGCGCGTCCATCCGGGTGATCAGCGCCTCGGTGCGGACGCCCGCCGACGTCCCGATCGCCACCAGCGACCGCGCCAGGGCCGTCGCCTCTTCGAGGGTCTTCATGAAGGCGCCGCGACCACACTTCACGTCCAGGACCAGCGCATCGCTGCCCTCTGCCAGCTTCTTGCTCATGATGGAGGCGGCGATGAGGGGGATGCTGTCGATCGTGGCCGTCACGTCGCGCAGGGCGTAGAGCGCCTTGTCGGCGGGGACGATGTTGGCCGTCTGCCCGATGATGGCGCAGCCGTTCTCGGCCAGCGCCGCGAGGAACTCCTCGATCGACAGGGCCGTGCGGAATCCGGGAATCGACTCGAGCTTGTCGAGCGTCCCGCCGGTGTGGCCGAGGCCGCGGCCCGACATCTTCGGCACGATCACGCCGCAGGCGGCCGCCACCGGCGCGAGGACAATGGAAACCTTGTCGCCCACCCCGCCGGTGCTGTGCTTCCCCACCTTGATGCCCGGGAGGCCCGACAGGTCCACCCGATCGCCCGACGCCACCATGGCACGCGTGAGGAGGACTGTCTCGTCGGCCGTCATGCCCCGCAGCACGATGGCCATCAGCAGCGCCGCCGTCTGGTAGTCGGGCCAGGCGCCGGTCGACACACCCCGCACGAAGGTGTCGATGGCTTCCCGGGACAGCGGCAGGCCGTCGCGCTTCGCGCGGATGATGTCGACGGCGCGCATGGGTGGGACGGCGGGCAGTATACCGCCGGGCCCGACAGCCGGTAAAATCAGGCCGCGACTCCATGTCCAGCGCCCAGAGGCCCGTCCCGATGAACGCCGAAGCGGCCAGCCGGCTCATGGAGTTCGCGCGCGCCTGCAAGGCGGCGACCCGCATCGTGTCGATGTACCCACCGACGCATCCGGCCATCGAGGGCGCGCTGCAGCGCATGCTGACGGCCGGGGCCCAGGCCACCGCCGAGGGGACCTTCACGGTGACCGTGCTTCCCGACACCCTGCTCGTGGACGGCCGCGGCCTCGCCAAGCCTGACGGCGCGGTCACCGACCTCGCGGTGATGCTCCACCAGCATCAGGTCGGCGAGCTGGTGCTGCTGGCGCCGCTCACGGCCGGCGCCTGGCACCTGTTGCTGTCCCTGCTGGCCATGCCGCCCGAGGACGTGCGCGGCGAAGGCGGGATTGCGCGCGCGTGGCAGGCGGCCGGCGGCGGCCCGATCGAGATCCGCGAGATCGACTACGCCGAGGTCCTCAAGGAACGCGCCGAGGGCACCGGCATCGAGGCCACGTGGGAGGAGCTGGTCGACAGCTGCCTCGCGGGCGACACGCGCGGCGCGCTCGACGAGAAGTCGCTCGCCTCGCTGCTCGACATCGCCCGCGATCCGCAGCGCCTCGGCGAGTTCATCAACCGCCTGCAGGAGCGTGCGCGGGCCGTGGGGCTCGCCACCGACGTCCAGAAGCAGTCCCTGCGCCGGATCCTCGAAGGGCTGGCGAATTACGCCGCGCAGGTGAACCCCGACGAGTTCGACGCGGTCATGAACAACGTCGCCGGGGGAACCACCCGCTTGACGCCCGAGCTGCTGCTCGGTCTGCTCAGCGCCCCGTCGCCGACGCCCGCCGCGGGCAGCGGGGCGGACGCCGCAGGGGACGCCGGCGACCCGCCGGGCGTGGATCTGGGCGGCGAACTCCGCGGGCGGTTCACCGAGGAGATGCTCGGCGCCTTCGTCGCCGAGAACGTGGTGCGCGACCGCGGTGCCACCGGCCGGCTCGCCGAGGCCTTCCATGCCCTGGCCACCGAGGATTCGCAGCGGCGGACCGCGCTGGCCCTGGCCGAGGAGCGGGTCTCGATGTCATCGCTCGGGGCCGATCCGCAATTCAACGACATCTGGGCGAGCGCGATGTCCATGTTGATGTCGTACACCGACGCCGACTACGTGCCCGACGCGTACGACCGCGAGTTGACGAGCGCCCGGGAGATGGCGGTCGAGGTCGAGCAGGTCAGCGACGACCCGCCCGATCGCATCGCGGCCTGGCTGTCGACCGTGGCCGACGACGACCTCCGCGCCCTCGACCAGCAGATGCTGGTGGACCTGCTGCGCCTGGAGGACCGTCCCGACGCGTGGGCCTCGGTGCTGGAGATCGCCATCACCCGCCTGGAGCAGCTCGTGCTCGTGGGCGACCTCGGGCTCGCCGGCGACCTGGCCGAGGCCATCGGCGGAATCGCGCGCGATCCGCGCTCGCCGTTCGCCAGCCAGGCCCGGGACGGAATCGGTCGCGTGGCTGGAGGGGCGCTGGTGAAGAACCTCATGCTGTACATGCGCCAGGCCGACGACCAGGAGATGCCGCAGGCCGACCGGCTGTGCGCAGCGCTGGGGCCCGTCCTCGTCTCTCCCCTCGCCGCCGCGCTGGCCGCCGAGGAGAGCCGGCTCGCCGTGCGGCGGGCCAAGGACATCCTGATCGGCTTCGGCGATGCGGCCCGGGCCCCGGCGAAGGCCCTCAGGAACTCGTCGAATCCGGCGGTGCGCCGTGCGGCGATCGAGCTGCTGCGCGCCGTCGGGGGCGAGGATGCCCTGCCCGACCTGCGCACGCTGCTCGACGACGCCGACCCGCACGTGCAGCGGGAGGCGCTGCGGGCCATCGTTCACATCGGGAGCGACGACGCGTACGCCATGCTCGAGGACGCCTTGAAGGCCGGCGACTCCAGCACCCGCGAGGCCATCATGCATGCCCTGGGGGCGCTGCACGACGAACGGGCCGCGCCCCTGCTCGCGCACATCCTCCGGCAGTCCGACCACCGGGGAGCGGCGGAGGCCGCCTACCGTTCGGCCATCGAGGCGCTGGGGCGGAGCGGCGCGCACCCGGAAGGCATCCAGGCCCTGCGCGACGTGCTCCACCGCGGGGAGTGGTGGGCACCCGGCCGCACGTCCCGCATCCGCCACGCCGCGGCGCTGGCCCTGTGGGCCACCGCCTCGCCGGCAGGCGACGAGGCGCTTCAGGATGCCAGCCTCAGCGGCTCGCGCGGCGTCCGTGCCGCGGCCGCACGTGCGATGTCGATGCCGCGGCGGACACCGCCGGCAGGAGGAACCGCGTAATGGAACCCGCCCGCCAGTTGCGCGTGGCCGAGGACTTCGTCCGCCGCTTCGCCGCCGCCCTGCGCGGGGCGCAGCTCTACACGCCAGGCCACCCGTTGGTCACGCGGGCGCTCGCCGCCCTCGCCGACGCGACCTCCCAGCTGCTCGCCGACCAGCCGAGCGTCGTCATGGGGCTCGTCGGCCACGAAATCGTCGTGGGCGAGGTCCCCCTCCCCCGCGCCGCCGAGAACTACGGGGAGCTCATGCGCCGGCTGAAGCGCCTCGGCATCGAGCGCATCGCGTTCGATCACGGCGTGACACCGGACGAGCTCACGACGCTGACCCTGACGCTCAGCCATCCCGAACGTGCCGTGGGCCAGTCCGCGCCCGGCGCCGCGCCGTCCGAGGCGCTCGACACGCTCCATCGCCTGCTCCACATCCGAGTGGGGCGCATCAAGGTGGACGAGCGCATCGACACGTCCGCGGCCGACATCGCCGCCATCCGGCGGCTCTATGTCGAGGCCTCGGCCGTCGCCGAGGAGGTCTGGGAAGCCGCCAAGACCGAGGGCACTCCCGACGCCCGGCAGGCGCGGACGCTCATCGAGCAGCTCTCGCAGGCCGTCGCTCAGAACCGCACGGCGCTGCTCGCGCTCACGGCCCTGAAGGAATACGACAACTACACGTTCACACACATGGTGAACGTGTCCATCCTGACCATGGCGCAGGCCCGGGCCCTCGGCATCGACGGGACTCTGCTCCGCGAGTTCGGCCTGGCCGGTCTCATGCACGACATCGGGAAGGTCCGGACCCCGGCGGAAATCCTCCGGAAACCCGATCGCCTCACCGAGGACGAGATGTCGGTGATGCGCCGGCACGTGGTGGACGGCGCCGAGATCCTGCGCCGCACACCGGAGATCCCGTCCATCGCCCCGGTGGTCGCCTTCGAGCACCACCTGCGCACCGACGGCACCGGGTATCCGGTCGGCGTGTCGCGCGCGAAGCTGAACCTGGCCACGATGCTCTGCAGCATCGCCGACGTGTACGATGCCATGCGATCGCAGCGCGCCTACCAGGGGTCCCTCCCGACCGAGCGCATCCTCGAGGTGATGAAGCGCGCGGACGGGCACCAGTTCGATCAGCACCTCGTCCGCCGCTTCACGCAGTTGCTCGGGATCTATCCACCCGGAAACCTGGTCCAACTGGATGACGGGGCCATTGCCGTGGTGCTGCAGGTGCACGCGCCGGATCCGCATCGCCCGCGCGTGCGCGTCATCATGGACGGCAAGCGACGCCGGCTGACGACACCCGTGGACATCAACCTGTTCGAGGACCCGGCCGATCCGACGCGGGCGCGCCGGATCGTCGCCCCCCTGGATCCAGCCGAATTCGGCATCGATCCGCTCGGCTACCTGTAGCCCTGGTGCCCATGGCCCGAACCACCCTCGTGAAGATGGCCGTCGTTCGCCGCCTGGCCGCGGCCGGAATCCTGCTGGCCTTCCTCGGCGCAGGGCCGCCGCCCGCCGCACAGACGGCGGCGTCGCCCCGCCTGCTCGTCGTCCTGGTCGTGGACCAGATGCGGTTCGACTACATCGATCAGATGCGTACCCGCTGGACGCGCGGGCTGAAGCGACTCGTCACCGAGGGCGCCGTCTTCGAGCAGAGTCACTATCCATACCTCCAGACCGTGACCTGTGCCGGCCACGCGACCATCGGCACGGGCACGTTCCCGGCCACGCACGGCATCATCCTCAACGCCTGGTGGCGCGGGACGCGGAACGCCCCGTGCACGGAAGACGCCACCGTGAAGGCCGTCCCCTACGAGCCCGATGCCGAGGTCGTGGGCCACAGCGCCGTCCAGCTGCTCGTGCCCACGATGGCCGATCGCCTGCGTGCCGCGTCCCCCGAATCGCGTGTGGTCAGCCTGTCCATCAAGCCACGAAGCGCCATCATGATGGCGGGATCGGGCGGCGTCGTCGCGTGGACGGACGACCGCAACCGGTGGGCCACCTCCACCGCATACGCCGCGGCGCCCGATCCGGACATCCAGGCGTTCCTGGCGGCGCACCCACGGCTCGCGGTCCGCAGCGAGGTGTGGGAACGCCTGGTCGACCCGAGCACCTACACCGGCAGCGACGCCGGCGTGGGCGAGAAGCCGCCGAGCGGCTGGACCGCAGAGTTCCCACACGCCCTGTCGGGCGCTCCGGGCACGAGCGACGGGCAGTTCTACACGCTGTGGGAGCACAGTCCCTATGCCGATGCCTACCTCGGTCGCATGGCCGCGGACCTCGTGGAACGGAAGGCGCTCGGGCAGCGGGCGGCCGTGGATGTCCTCGGCGTGAGCTTCTCCGCGCTGGACTACGTCGGCCACAAGTTCGGGCCCGGGAGCCACGAGGTCCAGGACACCCTCCTGCGGCTGGATCGCACAATCGGCGACATGCTGGACGCGCTCGATCGACTGGTCGGACCGGGCCGGTACCTGGTGGGCCTCAGCGCAGACCACGGCGTCGCCCCGATTCCGGAAGCCCGGACGGCTTCGGGGCAGGACGGCGGCCGCGTCCCGACGCAACGGCTGAGGCAGGCGGCCAACGCCGCGCTGGTGGAGGTGCTGGGGCCGGGACAGCACGTCGCGCGGGCGGAGTACACGCAGATCTATCTCACCGCTGCGGCCCGTCAGCGCGTGCTGGAAGCCCCGGCTCTCTTGCTGCCCGTCACCGCGGCCCTCGAGCGCATTCCGGGCATCGCGCGCGCCCTGCCGGGCGCCGGTCTCGAGCGCGAGCGCACATCGTCCGATCCCAACGTGCGGGCCGCGGCGCTCAGCCACGTTCCGGGCCGAAGCGGCGAGATTGTGGTCGTTCCCAGGCCGTACTACGTCATCGGCGGCGCCGATGCGACGACGCACGGAACGCATCAGCCCTACGATCAGCACGTGCCGCTCATCTTCTTCGGGGCCGGCGTGAAGCCAGGGCGGTATGGGGCGCCGTCCACTCCCGCCGATCTCGCACCCACGCTGGCCGCCAGCATCGATCTGGCGATGCCCGGCGTCGACGGCGTGGCGCGCACCGAGGTGTTTCACCGTCGGTGACCGGCCTCCTGACGGATAATGGAACGCCTGCCTTGATCGGACGGCTATGAGAGCCAGTACCTGGCGCGGCCTCGCCGCCGCAGCGTGTGCCCTGTCCGCGGCTGCGGTGACGTGGTCAGGGGTCTCGGGACAGGCGGCGCCGCTCGACGGCGCCTCGCGGCGACTCGTGCACGAATTCGGGCTGCCGGCCATCGACCGGGGCCTCCGCGACCAGGATCTGCCCCCGGATCCCTCGAAGCATGGCCGGTCCGCGGCCGAGGTCGACCGGGCGCTTGAGCCCGCCGGCCTCGTACCCGGCTCGGTGATCGTCAAGTTCAAGGCGGGCGCCGACCGGTCCGCGGCCGTCAGCAGCGCGTTGTCGCAGGTGTCGGGCAGTGGTGCCGACCGCCCGTCGTGGGCCAATTTCGACCTGCTCGCCATCGACCCGGGCGCGGATCCGGCAATAGTGGCCGACGCGCTTCGCGCGCGAGCCGATGTCGAGTACGCGCAGCCACGGTACCTCAATCACAAGATGTACCGCCCCAACGACCCGCTCTACGCGAACCAGTGGAACTTCCCGGCGCTCGACATGGAGCGCACCTGGGATATCCAGCAGGGCGCCACGGCGGACGTGATCGTGGCGATCCTCGACACGGGCGTCGCCTTCAGGGCCGGGACGTTCCGCTACAACGCGAGGGCGTTCCGCCTGACCGAGGGCGGCCCGCTCTATCCCGCGCTCGGGATCGTGGACGTGCCGTTCGTGATCGCTCCCGAGCTCGGGACGAGTTCCCGCTTCGTGGCCCCACGCGACTTCATCTGGGACGACGCGGACCCGGTGGACCTGGACGGCCACGGGACGCACGTGTCCGGCACCGTCGGACAGCTCACGAACAACGGCGTCGGAGTGGCGGGCATGGCGTTCAACGTGCGCATCATGCCAGTCAAGGTCATCGCCGAGACCTGGGACGTCATCTTCGGTGCCCCTTTTCGCGGCACCGACGACGTCGTGGCGCGCGGCGTCCGGTACGCGGCCGACAACGGCGCCAAGGTCATCAACATGAGCATCGGGCGCGAAGAGGGTGGCGCCGCCCCCGTGATCGAGGATGCCATCCGCTACGCCGTCGGGAAGGGGGCCTTCGTCGCGATTGCGTCGGGCAACACGCGGGAGCAGGGAAACCGGCCGAACCAGGTCGGCAACGTCGCGCCCGGGCTCGATGGCGCGGTGACGGTCGGGGCGGTCGGGCGATCGCTCGAGCTGGCGTTCTACTCCACCACATCGGCGTCAGTGGAGCTGTCCGCACCCGGCGGCGACACCCGCCAGGCCGGGGGCGCGTCGGGCGGCATCCTGCAACAGACCCTCGATCTCGACCTCGTCGAGACGTTCAACCGCCCGGCATCGCAGTTCGGTCCCCCCAGGGCGGACTCGTTCGCGTATCACTACTTCCAGGGCACCTCGATGGCCACGCCTCATGTGTCGGGGCTGGCCGCCCTGCTCGTGCAGCAGGGCCTCACGAGCCCGGCGGCCATCGAGGCGTCCATGAAGAAGTACGCCACCGACAAGGGCGCCGCCGGTCCGGACGAGCGGTACGGCGTCGGCCTCATCAACCCGCGCGCCACCCTGCGGGGGCTCGGTCTCGCACGCTAGGCGGGGAACATCTCATGCGCACCCGGCTCTCCACGTCCGCCTGCATCGCCGCCCTTCTCTCCATCCCGATGGCAGGCGTCGCCAGTGCCCAATCCATCGACGTCAGGGGATACGGGTTGGCCGGCACTGTCACCTTTGCCGCAGCGGAATCCTTCGAAGCCGTGCTGGGCAACCCGAGCGGGCCGATATTCGGCGGCGGTGCCGAGGTCGGCCTCCCATTCGGCGGCCTGTACGTCGGGGCCGGCGGATGGCGCTTCAGGCAGGACGGGGAGCGCGTGTTCGTGTCCGGCGAACAGATCTTCCCCTTGGGCATTCCCGTGACGGTGCAGGTGACGGCCGTCGAGATCACGGGAGGATGGCGTTTCCGCAACCTCTCGCGGCGGTTCGTGCCCTATGCCGGGGCCGGATGGAGCGCGTTCGGGTACGAGGAGACCTCGCGGTTCGCCGAGCCGGGCGAGAACGTCGATGAGCGATTCAGCGGCTACCACCTCCTGGCCGGCGCGGAGCTCAGGATCACGGCGTGGCTGGGAATCGGCGGCGAGGTGGCCTGGACCCGCATTCCCGATGCCCTTGGCGACGGTGGTGTGTCGGAAGCATTCGGCGAATCAGACCTCGGGGGCACCAGCCTCCGGCTGAAGATCAGCATTGGTCGCTGACCGCTCCTTCGAACGTCGCGTGCTCGCGGTCGTCAGGCGCGTGCCCGTGGGCCGCGTCACGACCTACGGGGACGTGGCCAGGCTGGCCGGGCGGCCCCGCGCGGCCCGGGCCGTGGGCAATATCCTGAAGACGGCCACCCAGCCGGGCCTGCCGTACCACCGCGTGATCGCGGCAGGCGGGATGCTGGGCGGGTATTCGAGCCCTGCCCTCAAGCGCGCCCTCCTCGCGGCCGAGGGCCTGGCGGTCTCATCGCGGCGGGTCCGGCATTTCCACGCCGTTCGCTGGCCCTGACCGGGCCGCACCGAACCAATGGCGGGGGATCAACGTCATTGTGGGCGTGATCAACCCTGCCCGGCATGTCCTCGTCTAAGCCTTCAGGAGACGTGCGGAGCGCGGACCTGGCCCTGGCCGGCCGCATCAGGTCTGGCGACGGGGAGGCCTTCGAGGCGTTGTATCGTCAGCACGCGACGCGCCTCTACAATCTGGCCAGCCGGATGGCGGCCGGGGCGGCCGATGCCGAGGATCTGCTGCAGGATGTCTTCCTCCTGGCCTACCGGAAGCTCGGAAGCTTCCGGGGCGAGTCGAGCCTCGGGACGTGGCTGTACCGGCTGGCGATGAATCACTGCCTGGACGTCCTGCGCAGCCGCCAGGCGCGCATGGGACAGGTGACCGATTCGATGGATGAGCCGGATGCGGTGCCCGTGGCGGCACCCGGACCCGGGCTCGGAGCGGTGAGCCGCATCGACCTCGAGCGAGCCATCGAGGCGCTGCCGCCTGCGTGCCGTGCGGCCTTCCTGCTGCACGACGTGGAGGGGTTCGGCCATCATGAGGCGGCCGATATCCTGGGAGTGTCGGAGGGGACTTCGAAGTCGCAGGTGCACAAGGCCCGCCTGCGAATCCGCGCCCGCCTGGGCGCGAGATGATCGCGGCCGGGGGCGTATCGACCGTGGATTGCCAGGATCTGCCTGTCGCCGACTTCGTGGACGGAGATCTCGACCCTGCGCGGCAGCGGGCCGTGCAGCGCCATCTTGAAGGGTGCCCGTCGTGCCGGGGGCTCGTGGCGGATCTGCGCACGGTCCGCGCCGCCGCGTTCACCCTGGAGCGCCGGGAGCCGCCTCCGGAGCTTCTGGAGCGGATCCAGGCCCGCCTGACCAGCGAGGGCGCGGAGCCGGCGCGCCGGGCCGCGTGGCCGAGCACACGCGCCGCGTGGGGCGTGTGGCTGGCGGCCGCCGCGGCCCTCGTCATCACCACGGCCATCGGCCTCGTGCCCCTGCTGCGCCAGAGCGCGCCGGCACCGGACGTCGCCGCCCCCCCCGGCGAGGCGGCCCTCATCGACTCGGTGGAAGCCGACCTCCAGGCGGCCGAGGCTCATTACCAGAAGGCCATCGTCGGTCTCGAGCAGATCGCGAGAAGCGACAGCGGCGAATTGGAACCACAAGTGGCCTCGGTGCTGCAGAAGAACCTGCAGCTCGTCGACCAGGCCATCGATGAAAGCCGCGCCGCCCTCAAGGCCGAGCCCGCGAGCGCGCCAGCCCAGCAGGGCCTGTTCGAGGCCATGCGCACGAAGGTCGCGCTGCTCCAGCAGACCGTCGAGCTGATCAACGAGATGCGCAAGGGGAATCAGGCCGAGGCCGGGCGCCTGATGCAGGACCTGTCCCGGTAACGACCATGATTGACATGCGAATCCTCACCGCCCTCCTCGTCACCGCCATCGCCACGGCCCCTCTCGGCGCCGCAGACACGCCCGCGCCTCGGGACACGGACGCCCGTCGCGCAGGCTGGCTGGACCGTTTCGCCGACGCGCGCCAGGGGCCCGAGCAGACCGACCGGGTGGTGCAGGCCATCCAGGTAGGACCGGGTGGGGCGCTCGACCTGTCCAACATCTCCGGCAGTGTGCGGGTCACGGGCGATGGCGGCGCCGAGATTCGGATCGAGGCGACCAGGCGCGTGCGCCACCGGGACGCCGACGAGGCCCGCCGCCTCCTGCAGCAGCTGCGGGTGGACATCACGACCGTCGGGGGCCGCGTGGAAGTACGCACGACGTACCCGCGGCGTTCCGGCCCGGGCGGGGACCGTGTCTCCGCAAGCGTGGACTACGTCGTCTCGGTCCCGGCTGACGCGGACGTGGCCGTGAAGACCATCTCCGGGGATGTGAACGTGGTGCGCGTGAACGGCGACGTGCGCGCGGAGGCCGTGAGCGGCGACGTCGAGGTGACCGCCACGCCGAACCTCGCTGTCGCGAAGACCGTGTCCGGCGACGTGACCGCGCGCGAGGTGAGTGCCGCGGGCGGCATTTCCCTCGGGTCGGTCAGCGGGACCGTGGCAGCCACGGGGTTGAAGGCGCGTTCGCTCGAGTGCGGTTCGGTCAGCGGAGACGTGCAGCTCTCGAGCCTCGAGGTGGAGCGGCTCCAGGTGAAGTCGGTCTCCGGCGGCATTCTCTTCCAGGCCACCCTGGCGCGCGGCGGGCGATACGACCTGACGTCGCACTCCGGCGACATTCGGGTCGTCCTGGGCTCGGACACGGGCTTCGAGCTCGATGCCAGTACCTTCAGCGGCAGCGTCCGCTCCGACTTCCCGGTCACGCTCCGGCCGGCACGCCGTGCGGAACGCGGGCGCGGCGCCGAGACCCGCACCATCCGCGGCTCGTACGGGGACGCCAGCGCCATCCTGGTCGCCCAGACCTTCAGCGGGACGGTGGTAATCGGCCGGAAGTGAGCGTCGCGGGACTGCTATAATTTCCCGCGGAGGCTCGTCACAATCATGACCCCTAGATGGCTTGTCGGAACGGCGGTCGCGGCGCTCCTGTCTGTCGGCGCCGCGGCTCAGACCCCGCAGGGCCAGGTCCCGTCCGGAGAAACCTCCCTTGGCTCGGTCACGCTTCCTCGGGCGGTCATGGCCAACGGCCAGACGCTCCGGGCCGGTGCCTACCAGGTGCGGCTGACGGCCGAAGCGGCCCAACCCACCGTTCCCGGCATTCAGATGGAACGCTGGGTGGAGTTCCTGCGCGGCGGGAAGGTCGTGGGCCGTGAAGTCGTCAGCATCATTCCCAGGGACGAGGAGAAGGACCTGCACAGTGGCGGCAAGGGTCCAAGGCCCGCCGCCGGGACGGCGCGCGTCGAAACCCTGAAAGGCGACGACTACGTAAGAGTGTGGATCAACCGCCGCGGCGTGAACTACCTGCTGCACCTTCCGCCCGCCAAGGGCTAGGGTCGCGGGCCCCGGGAACACCGGAGGCTGGGTTGCCGCGATGCGCGGCCCCGGCCTTTCGTCTTTCGGGACCGCGCGGCGAACCGGGAGCCCCGAACCTCGGCCCCCCTAGCCCCCGATCGACATCACGTCGAACTGCTCGTGGTGCAGGTGGACATCGGGCTTGACGATGACATCGCGCCCGAGCAGCGCCTTCAGGTCCTTCAAGACACCGCGCTCCTCTTCCTTGAGGGCGCGGGCGATGTCCGGGTTGACGCGGAGCAGGACCCCCGGGCCGTCGAGATCCTGGGCGACCTTCTTCAGCTCGGTGAGGATCTCGTAGCAGACGGTCGAGCTCGACTTGATGGTCCCGGCACCCGAGCAGTAGGGGCAGGGCTCGGTGAGCAGCCGCTCGAGGCTCTGCTTGACACGCTTGCGCGTCACGATGACGAGGCCGAAGTCCGAAACCTGCAGCGCCTTGGAGGGCGCGCGGTCCTTGCGCAGCTCCTGCTCCACGGTCTGGAACACCTTCTGGCGGTTCTTCTTCTCCTCCATATCGATGAAGTCGCACACGATGATGCCGCCCAGATCGCGCAGGCGGATCTGGCGCACGATCTCCTTCGCCGCCTCGAGGTTGGTCTTCAGGATGGTGTCCTCGAGCCGTCCCGCGGTCTTCTTCCCGACGTAGCGGCCCGTGTTGACGTCGATGGCCACCAGCGCCTCGGTCTGGTTGATGACGATCGAGCCGCCCGACTTGAGCCACACCTTGCTGCGCAGCGCCTTGTCGAGCTCGGCCTGCACGCCGTATTCCTCGAAGATCGGATAGTCCTTGTCGTAGAGCTTCACGCGAAGCAGCAGCGACGGCATGATGTGGCCGATGAACTCGACGATGCGCTCGTGCTCGCGCGGGTCATCGATGCGGATGGCCGTGTAGTCGTCGGTCAGGAGGTCGCGGAGCAGCTTGTTGACCAGGCTGGGCTCCTGGTAGATGACGGCCGGCGCCCGGCGGCCCTCCGACTTCTGGCGCATCTCCAGCCAGATCTTGTGGAAGTAGTTCAGGTCCGCCAGGATGTCTTCCTTGGTCCGCCCCTCGGCGGCGGTGCGGATGATGACGCCGCCGCCGAAGTGGTGCTGCTCGCGGAACTCCCTGACGATGCCGCGCAGGCGCGCGCGCTCCTCGCGGGTGGCGATCTTGCGCGAGATGCCGATGTGATCCACCGTCGGCATGAAGACGAGGAAGCGGCCCGGCAGCGTCACGTGGCAGGTGAGCCGCGCGCCCTTGGTGCCGAGCGGCTCCTTGGCCACCTGCACCACGACGTCCTGGCCTTCCTTCAGCAGATCCTCGATCCTGGGCTCGGGCTGCCGCTCCCGCTCCTTGTCCCGCTCGCGGGCCCGCTCCCCCGGCCCGCCGTCGCCCGGCTCACCCTTGACCTTCGGCTCGACGTCGTCGTCGGCGCCCTCCAGCTCGTCGAGGTTGCTGAGGACGTCGGAGACGTAGAGGAAGCCGTCGCGCTCGAGGCCGAGATCGATGAAGGACGACTGCATGCCGGGGAGGACCTTGGAGACGCGGCCCTTGTAGACGTTGCCGACCACCCCGCGGCTGCGCTCGCGCTCGACGAAGATCTCGGCCAGCTGATCGTCCTCGAGGATGGCCACACGGGTCTCGTGGCCGTTGGACGAAATGATCATTTCTTTGGTCATGGAATCTGGAGGGAGGGGCCAGCCGCAGGGACGGGCATCAGTTCGTGAACCGTCGCATCCGGACGTTCAGGATGAGACCAAACCCCGCGAGGGTGGCGATCATCGACGACCCGCCGTAGCTCATCAACGGCAGCGTGAGTCCCTTGACCGGCACGAGCCCCATCGACATGGTGATGTTGTAGACGACCTGGAACGTGAAGGAAGCCAGCACGCCCAGAACCAGGTAGGCGCCCAGCCGGTCCTTGGCCAGCCGGGCCGCCTCCATCGAACGCAGGATCACGAAGAGGTAGAGCCCCAGCGCCACGATGACACCGGCGAAGCCCTGCTCCTCGGCGAGCACCGAGAAGATGAAGTCGTTATGGGCCACCGGCAGGAACCGCAGCTGCCCCTGCGTGCCCTCCATGAAGCCCTTGCCCCAGACGCCACCGGACCCGACGGTGATGCGCGCCTGGATCTGCTGATAGCCGGCGCCGCGCGGGTCCTGCCCGGGATCGAGGAACGTGGCGATGCGCTCGCGCTGGTAGTCCTGCAGGCCGAACTTGTAGGCGACGGGCGCGGCGAGCAGCGCGACCACGGCCACGACGCCGAGATAGCGCATCGGCAGGCCGGCGAGGTAGGTGACGGCCAGCAGCACCGGCAGGAGCGTCACGGCGGTACCCAGGTCCGGCTGCCGCGCGATGAGCAGCAGCGGCACGGCCGTGAGGACGCCGGCGAACAGCAGATCGTGGTTCGTGAGCGCCTGACGCCGGCTGTCGCCGAGCATCTTGGCCAGGACCAGCGCGAGGGTCGCCTTGGCGAACTCGGAGGGCTGCAGGTTGAAGGGCCCGAGGTCGATCCAGCGACGCGAGCCGCCCCGCACCTCGCCGGCGAAGAGCACCCCGACCAGCGTGAGGACCATCGCGAGGTAGATCAGGTGCGACTTGTCGCCGAGCGACCGGTAGTCCACCGACAGGCAGGCCAGCAGGGCGATGAGGCCGAGGCCCATGGCGTAGATCTGGGTCCAGTAGACGCTGGTCGGCCCCCCGGTGGCGGAGTAGATCATCGTCAGGCCCATCGCGCAGAGCGCGAAGACGGCGCCGATGAGCAGCCAGTCGATGTGGTGGTAGAGGCGGCGCTCGAACATCAGCGCTCGTCGGCCGCCGTGTTGGCGGCAACCCGGATCGGCGCCGTGGGCGCCGGCGTGGGCGCCGACCCACCGGGGCCGGGCACCTGGAGCGCGGGCGGCGGCAGGCCGTCCTTCTGGGCGAAGTAGGTTTCCATGATGTGCCGGGCGATGGGCGCGGCCAGGTAGCCGTGCTCCGAGTGTTCGGCGAACACGACGCCGGCCACTTCGGGGTTGTCGCGCGGCGCGAAGAACACGAACCAGCCGTGATCGCGCAGGTCCTTGGCCGTGGCGCCCGCACGGGCCTTCCCCTGGTTGGAGATCACCTGCGCCGTTCCCGTCTTCCCCGCCACGTCGCGCCCGGCGATCCTCGCGCGACCGGCCGTGCCCGCCGCGTTCACCGCCATCCAGAGGCCGTCGTGGAGGGCCGAGACGGTCGACGGCTTCATCAGCATCGGCGGGACCGGGCTCGCCGGCAGCGGCACCGGCTGCCAGCCCTCGCCATCGCCTTCGTCGATGGCCGTCACCAGGCGCGGGACGACACGCGTGCCGCCGTTGGCCACGGTCGCCATCATCACCGCCATCGACATCGGCGTCACCGACAGCTGGCCCTGCCCGATCGCGACCGAGATGGTCTCGCCCGCATACCACTTCTCGCCGGTGCGCTGCCGCTTCCATTCGGTCGAGGGCACGATGCTCTCCACTTCGTTCGGCAGGTCGATGCCGCTCCTGCCCGCCAGGCCGAGCTTCTCGGCGTAGGCGCGCAGGCGATCGACCCCGAGCATGTTGCCCAGCGTGTAGAAGTACACGTTGCACGACTTCTCGAGGGCATGCCGCATGTCCACGTATCCATGGCCGTGCGCGAGGTGGCACTTGAAGAAGCGCCCATAGAACGTGGCGCCACCCGGGCAGTAGATCTGGTGGTCCGGGGTGACGAGGCCCTCCTCGAGGGCGGCGGCGGCCACGGCGATCTTGAACGTGGACCCTGGCGAATAACGACCCTGGATGGCACGATTCTGGAGGGGGCGGAGTTCGTCGGTGTTCAGGGCCGTCCACGCCGCGCGATCGATGCCCGTCGCAAACGCATTGGGATCGTAGGACGGCAGGCTCGTCAGCGTGAGCACGTCGCCGGTGCGCGGGTCGAGCACGACGGCCGCGCCCCAGTAGCCGTAGGCGCGGAAGGCATCCTCCGCCGCCTGCTGCATGGCGTGATTGAGGGACAGCCGCACGCGACGCCCCTCGACCGGAGGCAGTTCCTCGATCGTGCGGATTTCCCGCCCCACGCTGTTCACCACGACGCGCCGGGCGCCGTCGGCGCCCATCAGCATCTGGTTGTAGACGCGCTCCAGGCCGGACTGCCCCACGATGGCTCCGGCGGGCACCCGGTCGTCGTTGATTTGCTGATCGCTGGCCTCGCCCACATAGCCGATGAGGTGCGCGGCCAGGTCGCGGCCCGGGTACTCCCGCGTGGGCACCTCCTGGACCATCACGTCCGGCAACTCGAAGTCCAGCCGGCGAGCCGTGACGGCGGCGACCTGCGCCAGCGTGGCATCCTGGACCACGACGATCGGGCGGTACGTCGGCTCGCGTCGGTGCCGGTCGACGATGTCGCGCACCCGCGCCTCGTCGACGCCCGTCACCTCCGCGAGGAGTGCGATCGTCCGGTCCAGGTCCCTGGTGTGCTCGCGGACGATCGAGATGTTGAAGGCGCTCCGGTTCTCGACCAGCACCCGCCCGTTGCGGTCGTAGATGATCCCCCGTGGCGCCCGCAGCGAGAGCGTCCGCTGGTGGTTGTTCTCGGCCATCTCCTGGAACCGGGTGTGCTGCACCACCTGGATGAACCAGAAGCCGCCGGCCAGCAGGCCGAAGACGACCAGCACCGACACGCGCAGCCAGATGAGCCGCGCGGCCAGCCGCCGTCGATCCTCAGCGATCGCCATGTGCCTATCCTACAGAACGGTCCGTGACCATGCGAGGCCTACCTCGCGCTACCGGCGCGCCGTGCGCCGCCACTGCCGCCGGGCCCTGAATCCCGGCAGCCACTCCAGCACCTGGAACCCCACCACCCCGACAAAGGCGTTGCCCACGGCCTGCCAGGCCACTGTCGTGTACGGCGACGGGAACTCGCGGAGGCCCAGCAGCACGTACAGCCCCATGAACACCGCCGCATGCACCACGGTCGCCGCGATGAAGACCAGGAACCGCGGCAGCGGCGCCGTCACGATGAACTGGGTGCCCAACCGGCCCACCAGGTAGCCCACCAGCGTCTTCGCCAGGCCGCCCACCCCCATCACGCCGCTCGACAGCGAGTCCTGAAGCAGCCCGGCCACCCCGCCCATGACCAGTCCCGTCACCGGCCCCGAGGTCAGCGCCAGGTACACCACCACGATGAGGACGAAATCGAGCGCGGCCGTCCCGCGAACGAAGGCCGTGAGCGTGGTCTGCAGCGCCAGGGCCGCGGCAATCGCCAGGGCCGAAACCGCCAGCTTCACGGCCGATCCGCGGCCTCCGCCGGGTCGCGGGCGGGCGGCGGTGTCAGCACGACCAGCACCTCTTCGAGACGCGAGAAGTCCACGGCCGGACGCACCCGCACCTCGTGATACGTCGCCGTCCCCCTGTCCACCGACTCCACCGTGCCGATGACGAAGCCCTTCGGGTAGATGCCGTCGATCCCCGAGGTGACGACGAGGTCTCCCGCCTTCACGTCCGCGGTGGCCGACACGTAGTCCATCCGGAGCTCGCCCGGGCCGAACCCGACCACGACGCCCTGGGCGCGGGACCGCTCGATGATGGCGCCGGCCGCGGCGTTGCGGTCGATGAGCAGCTGGACCTTCGCCGCGCGACGGCTGGGGAGGATGAGGCGGCCCACGACGCCGGCCGGCGAGAGGACCGCCATGTCCGCCTGCAGACCATCGGCGGTGCCCTTGTCGATCGTCACCGTCCGGAACTCGGGGCTGGCGCTGCCGGCGATGATCTCGGCCGCGGTCGTGTCGAGTTCGGCCCGCTGCCTCAGTTCGAGCAGTTGCCTGAGGTCCTCGGCCCGCTGGGCCAGGGCGCGCTCCTCCTGGAGCCTGACCTGCAGGGCCTGGAGGGCCTGCCGCAGGGCGGCGTTCTCGTCCCTCACGCCTCGCAGATCCACGTAGCCGGCCCACAGGCCCTGGATGCCGGCGATGCCGCTCGTGACCAGCCGCTGCAGTTCGGCGAACGCCCCGAAGGTGACCACCTGCAGCACGGGCAGCCCCGAGGCCGTGTTCACCTGGGCGGAGATGAGGACGACGTGCAGCACCACCGCGGCGCCGAGGAGGAGGCCGGGGCGTTGCTTGATGTCGGCGAGGGCCATGGGACCGTGTCGGGAGTCGGGAGTCGGGACTCGGGAGTCGGGCGCCGCGCCCGGACTCCGCGGGCCAGGCTCGCTAGTCGATGGCGATCTTCCTCAGCAGATCGAACTCGCCCAGCATCTTGCCCGCGCCCAGCACGACGGACGACAGCGGGTCCTCGGCGTTCGACACCGGCAGGCCCGTCTCCTCGCGGAGGCGCTTGTCCAGGTTCTTGAGCAGCGACCCGCCGCCCGTGACGACGATGCCGCGGTCCACGATGTCGGCCGAGAGTTCCGGCGGCGTGCGCTCGAGCGCCACGCGCACGGCATCGACGATGACGTTGACGGTCTCGGCCAGCGACTCGCGAATCTCCTCGTCCGAGACGGTGATCGTCTTGGGCACGCCCTCGATGAGGTGGCGCCCCTTGATCTCCATCGTGATCCGCTCGTCGAGCGGGTAGGCCGACCCCAGCTCCATCTTGATCTGCTCGGCCGTCCGCTCCCCGATGAGGAGGTTGTAGGTCTTCTTGATGTACTGGATGATCGCCTCGTCCATCTCGTTGCCGGCCACGCGCACCGCCTTGCTGTAGACGATGCCCGCCAGCGAGATGACGGCGATGTCGGTCGTGCCGCCGCCAATGTCCACGATCATGCTGCCGGCCGGCTCGGTGATGGGCAGCCCTGCGCCGATGGCGGCGGCCATCGCCTCTTCGATCAGGTGCACCTCGCTGGCCTTGGCGCGGTACGCCGAGTCCTTCACCGCCCGCTTCTCGACCTGCGTGATCTCCGAGGGCACGCCGATGATGATGCGCGGGCGCACCCACACGTTGCCGTTGTGCGCCTTCTTGATGAAGTACGTCAGCATCTTCTCGGTGACGTCGAAGTCGGCGATGACGCCGTCCTTCATCGGCTTGATGGCGACGATGTTGCCGGGCGTGCGGCCCAGCATTTCCTTGGCTTCCCGGCCGACGGCCTCGACCCGGCCGTTCACCTTGTTCACGGCGACGATGGAGGGTTCGTTGACGACGATGCCCCGGCCCTTGGCATACACGCACGTGTTGGCCGTGCCCAGGTCGATGGCCAGGTCAGTGGAGAGAAACGAGAGCAGCGAACCAAATGCCATGTGCAGTCCCGTGCATCAGCCCTCGCCCGGAGGCGGCAGGGCCACCTGCACCCCGTTCTTGCCCGAGTTCTTCACCTGATACATCGCCATATCGGCCGCTCGCACCAACTCTTCAGCGGACGTCGCCACATCGGGCAATGTGGCGATGCCGACCGAGGCGGTCAGCCGCAGGCTCAACCCGTCGCCGGCCAGGAACGGATGCGCTTCGATCCGGTCCCGGACCCGCTCTCCCACCGCCACGGCCCCTTCGGCGCCGGTGTCGGGCAGGATGATGGAGAACTCGTCGCCGCCGAACCGGGCGACTACGTCGGTCTCGCGGGCCGAGCCGCGGATGACGGCAGCGGCCTCGACCAGCGCGCGGCTGCCCGCCAGGTGCCCGTGCCCGTCGTTGACCGTCTTGAACCCGTCGAGGTCCAGGAAGAGCAGCGACAGCGGCCGGCCCGAACGCGACGCGCGCTTGGCCTCCCGCCTGAGCACGTGGTTCAGGTACCGGGAGTTGTAGAGCTGTGTCAGGTCGTCGGTGACCGAGAGCGCCTCGGCGCGCCGCAACATCAACGCGTTGTCGAGGGCCTGTGCGGGCCCCTCGAGGGCCACACCCAGCAACTCGGCGAACGCCGGCGTGATCCGAGGCGCCGTGGAGGACGCGGCACGTTCTATCACGACGAGAGCCGCCACCGTGCGTGTCCGGCAGCGAAGCGGCCATCCAATGGCGGCTCCCGCCGCAGCGGAGAGCCGGTTGTCGTGCCGCGCGTCGGCGGTGGTCAGTTCCCGCCCGCGTAGCAGCACCCAGCGCGCAATCTCGAGCGCGGCCGGAGAGAGCGAGGTGCCGAGGCCACGTGACGCCAGGGCCGACACCTGCCCTTCGAGATCGGCCGCGAACACCCCGCAGGCGGGCGTCTTGAACCACTCGAGGGCGAGCTTCACCACCTGCTCGCCAATTTCCGCGGCTTCGAGCGACTCGTGGGCGGCACGCATCACCGCCAGCACCGTCTCGGGACGGCCGAGCCGCCCCTTCAGCACGCGCTGGCTACGCCCCAGCCGCTGGGCCAGGTCGATGCGGCGAGAACCGCCGTAAGTCATTCAATGGTCAGAATATACCATGGGGGTTCCGCCCGGCTCCAGCGGGGCGTTGCGGCACGCCCGGGCCGCGCGCCCCCGCGGAGGGGGGCCGGCCTCGGCCGTGCTACGATGGGCGTTTCGAGGACCAACGCGCACATGACCATGCTGGACCGGATGCGGCGACACAAGGGGTGGCTCAAGTGGAGCCTCGCCCTCGTCGTCCTCACCTTCGTCGTCTTCTACATTCCCGACTTCCTGTCGACCAGCACGGGCGCCGCGCCCGGCCAGGTGCTGGCCGATGTCGACGGCGAACCGATCACGGTCGGCACGTTCCAGCGGCGCTACGCGGCGCAGATGAACGCCTACCGCCAGGCCTACGGCGGCCAGATGAACGATCAGCTGCTGCGCCAGCTCGGCATCGACCGCCAGATCCTCCAGCAGCTGGTGGACGAGGAGGCCATGGTCGCGGAGGCCCGCCGCCAGGGCATCACCGTCAGCGACGTCGAGATTCGCGAGCGCATCCTCAACATGCCCGCCTTCCAGGAGAACGGCCGCTTCATCGGGGAGCAGCGCTACCGGCAGGTGCTGCAATTCAACACGCCGCCGTTCACGACGACCGAGTTCGAGGACAACCTGCGGCGCGCCCTGATGATCGAGAAGCTGCGCACCTCGATCGCCGGGTGGATCCACGTCACGGATGCCGAGGTCGCCGACGAGTACCGTCGCCGCAACGAGAAGGTGAAGCTCGACGTCGTGCCGGTCACCGCCGACGCGTTCCGCAGCCAGGTCACGGTTTCGGACGCCGACCTCACCGCGCACTTCGACACGAACAAGGAGAGCTACCGCATCGGCGAGAAGCGCCGGATCAAGTACGCCCTCGTCGACGTGGACAAGGTGCGCGCATCGATCGCCGTGCCCGAGGCCGACGTGGAGGCGTTCTACGGGCAGAACCAGTCGCAGTACACGACCCCGGCGCAGGTGCGGGCCAGCCACATCCTCCTCAAGACCGAAGGCAAGGACGAGAACGCCGTCCGGGCCCAGGCCGAAGAAGTGCTCAAGAGAGCCAAGGCGCCGGGCGCCGACTTCGAGGCGCTGGCGAAGCAGTACTCCGAAGACGACTCGAACAAGGACCGCGGCGGCGATCTGGACTACTTCGGCCGGGGCCGCATGGTGCCGGAGTTCGAGGCCGCCGCCTTCGCGATGAAGATCGGCGAGGTGAGCGACCTCGTGAAGACGTCGTTCGGCTTCCACATCATCAAGGTCGTGGACAGCCAGCCCGAGGTCGTCCGCCAGCTCGCCGACGTCCGCGAGGAGATCGTCGACCAGCTCCGGTGGCAGAAGGCGCAGCAGGAGGCCGAGAGCATCGCCAAGGCCGTGGCCTCGGCGGCGAAGACCCCGGCCGACCTCGAGCGCCTCGCCGGGGAGCGGGGCCTCGAACGTGCCGAAACCGGCCTGTTCCTGTCGGATCAGCCCATCGATCAACTGGGCGTCCAGCCCGAGCTCGCCTCCACGGTGTTCGGCCTGAAGGAGGGCGAGATCAGCCCCCCGCAGCGCGTGGCGCGCGGCTGGGTGCTGGCGACGGTCACCGGCCGGCAGGACGCGTACGTGCCGTCGCTGGACGAAGTGAGGGACCGCGTGCGCGAGGACGTCGTGCGCGACAAGGCCGGCGAGCTGGCGAAGCAGCGTGCCGCGTCCATTGCCGCCGGACTGAAGGCGGCCGGCGACTTCGCGGCCGCCGCGAAGACGTTCGGGCTCGAGGTGAAGGAGACGGACCTCATCGCCCGCGGCGCTGCCATTCCGGACATCGGCATCAGCGAGGACATCGACGCGGCCGCCTTCGCGCTGCCGGTGGGCGGCGTGAGCGACGCCATTGCCACGCCGGGCGGGACCGCCATCGTCCGGGTCGCGGAGCGGCAGGACGTCACCGAGGAGCAGATTGCCGCCGGGCGGGATCAGCTCCGCGACGAGCTGGCCGCGCAGCGCCAGGATCGGTTCTTCAGCGCGTACATGCAGAAGGCGAAGAGCGGCCTCAAGATCAACATCCGGCAGGACGTGATGGACCAGCTGCTGGGCACTCCGCCGGCGCCCGGGCTCGCGCCCCTGCAGTAGGGCGACCACCGTCATCCGACCGACGATGCCCGGCGCGGACGACCCGCACCGGGCGTTGCCGTCCGTCCCGGGCCGATGAGTGCGGCACAGGCGTCAGCGGACGAAGACGTACGGCATGTGGGTCAGCAGCTCGCCCGAGCGGAAGAGCCGGGAAGGCGCCAGCAGCGCCGCCAGCGCCCGCCGGTCGCGCGGGCCGAGCAGGGTGAGGAGCGCATCGGCCGTCGCGCGCGTGCGCAGGGCGCCGACGGGCGACTGGAACTGCTCGCTCAGGACCTCGTAGAAGCTGCGAAGCGGCGGGTAGACGACCAGCTCCACTTCGTCCTCCGCCGGAATCCGCGCGCGCCGCTTCGCCGCCGCCAGGGCCACCATGAGCCCTCCGAGTTCGTCCACCAGCCCCGCCTGGCGCGCCTGCTGTCCCGTCCACACTCGCCCCTGCGCAATCTGGTCCACCTTCTCCGGCGTCGTGTTCCGCGAGTCGGCCACGCGCTCGACGAAGTGGTCGTACGTGGCCTGCATCGACTCCTGGACCTTGGCGCGCTCCTCGTCCGTGAACCGGCGATCGGGCGAGTACATCTCGGCGTGGCGCCCCTGGCTGACGCCCTCGATGTTCGCACCCACCTTGTCGAACGTGCCGCCCGTGACGAACTTGCCGGTGTACACGCCGATGGAGCCCGTCAGCGTGCCGGGCTGGGCCACGATGACGTCGCCGGCAACCGCGATGTAGTAGCCTCCCGACGCCGCAAGATCCGACATCGACACGACGACGGGCATCGACTCGGATCGGGTGATCGTCAGCTCGCGCCAGATCACGTCCGACGCCACCGACGATCCACCCGGGCTGTCGATGCGGACGATGATGGCCTTCGCACCGCTCGCCCTGGCCTGCCGGAGGTGCTCGACGATGGAGTCGGATCCGAGCACGGGGCCGTTCACCGGATCGTAGCCGCTCTCACCGCTCACGATGGTGCCGACGGCGTTGATGACGGCGACGCGCGAGCGCCGGTGCACGCCGAGCGCTTCCCAGGTGACGCCTGCATAGCGCTCCATCTCCAGCGCCGGCTCGATGGTCACCCCGTCCAGATCGTCCAGTTCGTCCTCGTAGGCCAGCTCGTCCACCAGCCCGACACGGAGGGCTTCCTCGGGCAGGAACGGCCCCTGGTCGATGAGCGCCCGGACTTCGTCCTCGGGCTTGCGTCGGCCATCCGCGATGGCGCGCACCAGCTGCTGGAACTGGTCGCGGTTGAGCGACTCGCTCATCTCGCGGTGGGCGGGCGTGAACGTCTTCTCGGTGAACGTATTGACCGCGGTCTTGAAGTCGCCCACGTGCAGGAAGTCGGGATACGTGCCGATCCAGTCGAAGGCGCCGCGCAGGAACACCTCGTAGCTGGCCAGCCCGGTCAGGTCGAGCGTGGCGGTCGGCAGCAGGAACACGCGATCCGCGGCCGAGGCCAGGAAGTACTGGCGGTCGCCCGCCTGCTCCAGGAACGCGTAGACGGGTTTTCCGCTCTGCCGGAACTCGAGGATGGCCTCCCGGAGTTCCTGGAGCTTGCCCCAGAACGGCGAGTCGAGCGCCCCGGGCTTCAACAGCAGGCGGGCGACCCGACGGTCGACCTTGGCCTTGTGGATGAGCTCCACATAGCCCCGCACGGTGAGGGTGTGGCCGTCCCTGATGGGCAGCACCATGTCTGGCACCATCTCGGGCAGGTCGCCAGCGGGGCGCAGCGTGAGCGTCGAGCCCTCGGCCACGCCGGGGCTGCGCCCCAGGGCCAGGTAGAGTACCGTCATCGCGCCCACCGAGAGGAGGGAGGCGCCGAGCAACAGGCCGAGGACGAAGCGCGCGCCGCGCGACAGGCTCACCGACACAGTATACGGCGCGACACCGGGGCCGGCCCGGGGTCGCCGATGCCGCCACGCGGATGCCGCACGGAGCCGCAGACGCGGCAGGGACCGCCCCGCGAACACCCGCAGACGGTCCCGAGGCCTGAGGGCGGAGAGGTCAGGCGATCAGCGGGGCGTCGGGGCCTCGCGGGTGAAGTGCAGGGTCCACACCCGTTCCTGCGACACGCTGAATCCCGTCACGCGGGCCGTCGCATTCCTGCGGAAGACGACCGTGCCCAGTGCGCCGGTGAACGCGCCTTCGTAACTCGGCGTCAGGCGAATCACGCGGTCGGGGCGCTGCTTCAGGACCAGCACACCCTGTTCGACGCTGGCCGTGAACCCGGTTTCGGCGTCGGCACTGGCATAGTGGCCTTCGAAGACCCGCAGATCGCGTGCCGACGGCGTCCACGGCTGCACACGCTCGAGCCTGTCGGTCCTGCCGAACCTGTCGGTCACCGTGAACCGCCCACGGCCGTCGAAGGTCCAGCGTTGCCCCCCCGGCGTCACGAGGCGCGAGCCGGACTCGGCGATCAGCGCCGCACCCCGCTCGACGCGAAGCCCGGGTGCCTCCTTCACGATCCGCACGGCCACGCCCGTGGCCGTGTTGCGATACAGGCCGGCCAGCAACGTGGCCTCAGCCTCGCTCAGCACGTGGCCGGCGCCGTGGGTGGCGGCCGGAGGCGCCAGGGAGGCGCCCAGCACGGCGTCTGCCACCTTGTAGGTCAGCGCCTCCGCCGCAGCGTCACCCGCGTTGCACAGCACCGCGACCGTCGTGCGCTTCTCCGGAAACAGTGTCAGGTACGCGCGGTAGCCGGCGGTCGATCCGCTGTGACGGATCTCGCGCACGCCACGATACTCCCCCACCCAGACCCCGAGCCCGTAGTCGTGCGCGCGGCCGTCCGTGAACCGGCCCGGCGTGGTCTGCTCGGCGATGAAGGCGGCATCGCCGACCACGGGCGACTGGAAGTTCCGGGTCCATTTCAGCAGGTCGCCCACTGTCGTCAGCAGGCCGCCGTTGCCGTGCACGTTCTCGAAGGGCATGTTCAGGTGGTAGCCGTCGCCCTGGCGGTCGTAGGCGAGCGCGCGGTCCGGTACCAGCCGCGTGTGATCGTCGCGCCACGACGTGCGCGTCATGCCGAGCGGCTCGAAGATGCGCCGGCGCGTGAACTCGGCGAACGGCATCCCGCTCACGCGCGAGACGAGGATCGCGGCGAGGTTGTAGCCGGAGTTGCTGTACGACCAGCGTGTGCCTGCGGGGAAGTTGAGCGCCCGCTGCCGGGACAGGATGTCCAGCACGTGCGCGTGCGTGTGCACGCGGGTGGTCCGCGGCCAGCCGGCGATCCCGGCCACGCTGCCCCAGTCGCGGAGCCCGCTGGTATGGTTCAGCATCTGCCGGATCGTAACCGGCGTCTCGTACCGGGGCAGCTCGGGAAGGTGGCGGCGGATGGGGTCGTCGAGCGACAGCCTGCCGTCACGCGCCAGCAGCAGCACGGCCGCGGCCGTGAACTGTTTGGAGACCGAGCCGGCCTCGAAGATCGTGTCGCCGCGATTGGGCACGCCCCGCTCGAGGTCCGCCATGCCGAAGCCCTTCTCCACCACGGGCCGGCCGTCCACGCCGACGCCGACGGAGCAGCCGGGCGTCGCCGTGGTCCACGCGGCGAAGATCGCCTCGACGCCGGGCGCCGCCGCCGGCGCGGCTGCCTGGAGAAGGGCACCGAACAACACCGAGATGAACGGCATCTGACACCTCGAAACGAAGACCAGCCTCTACCTCGGCCCTGCCAGCGCGTCCAGCGCCGCGAGCGTGTCCTTCACGGCTGCCACGGCCTGATCGGTGGGGACGGCATCCGCACCCTCGACAAGGCCAAACAGCTGCACGAGCGCGGCCATCAGCCGCTGGAGTTCCGGAAGGCTGGCCTGCCCGGCGCCTCCCTGCGCGCGCGCCGCGGCCAGGGCCGTCGATGCGCGGCGAATGCCGGCATCGAGCGCGCGCGACAGCTCGTACATCTGCCGGATCCCGGCTTCCGAAGTCGTCACGCGGGGATCCATGCGGACCTGCAGCGGCGCCGTCCGCACCTGCCCGGCCACCGTCAGCCGCACGGTGTAGCGGCCGGGCATCACCCACGACCCCAGCGGAGTGCGCGGCGTGCCGCGCAGGATGGCGGCGATGGGATACGAGAACGAGGTCACGGCGGGGCGCTCGTGGCGGAGGTCCCACACGAAGCGGTGCAGGCCGCGCGTCGTCGCCAGGGGTTGATGGGGCCGGATCCAGTAGTCGGGCGTGTTGCGGCCCTCCACCAGCGGTTCCGGCGGATCGTCGCTCGCGTACCGACGGACCACGGCGCCGGTGCCGTCCAGCAGCTCGAGCGTCACCGGACCGCTCGTGTCGTCGGGCAGCCAGTAATGGAGGATGGCCCCGTCAGGCGGGTTCTGTCCCGCCGGCTCGTCGGGCGGCAGCGGCGTGTCGGTGTTCGTGTTCCAGCGCACACGCAAGGCCTGCTGCGGCGTGAACAGGTGCGGCCCGGCCGACAGGGTCACGTCGGGCAACTGACGGAGCGGGGTGATGTCGTCGAGGATCCAGAACGCGCGCCCATGCGTCCCTGCGACCAGGTCGTCGCCCTTGATCACGAGGTCCCGGATGGAGGTGGCCGGCATGTTCACCCGCAGTGACTGCCAGTGCTCGCCGTCGTCGAACGAGACGTAGACGGCCTGCTCGGACCCGGCGAACAGGAGCCCGCGGCGCGAGGGATCCTCGCGCACCACGTTGATGGTGCCGCCGTCGGGGATTCCGCGCGTGACGTGCGTCCAGGTCTTCCCGCCGTCGCGCGTGCGGTAGATGTGCGGCCGCAGGTCGTCGAGCCTGAACGTGTTGACGGCGGCGTAGGCCGCGTTCACGTCGAAGTGCGACGCGTCCATCAGCGAGACCTTCATCCACGGCTCCAGGTCGGGTGGCGTCACGTTGCTCCACGTCCGTCCGCCGTCCCGCGTCAGATGGATGAGCCCGTCGTCGGTGCCGGCCCAGATGACCGCCTCGTCCAGGTACGACGGCGCAATCGTATAGATGACCCCCCGCTGGGAGGGACGGGCGGCGGGCAGGCCTGCGTACACGCCGACGTTCGGGGGCACCTCCCACTCGGACCGCGTCAAATCCGGGCTGATCTGCTGCCACGACTGGCCGCCCGTCGTCGTCTCCCAGAGCACGTTCGAGGCGAAGAACAGCTTTCGGGGATTGACGGGGGAGAACAGCACCGGCATCGTGCGCACCACGCGATACCCCGCCCCCCTCGCCGGCCTGGGACCGACGTTCTGCACCTGGCCGGTGCGTCGGTCCCAGCGCGACACCTTTCCGCCGTACACGATGTCGGGATCGAGCGGGTCGGGCGCGACGTAGCCGTACTCCTCGACGCCGACCGGGGACCAGTCCCTGAACGTGATCTGTCCGTGGTCCCCGCGGCTCGACACGCAGGCCGACCCGCTCTCCTGCTGGCCGCTGCACACCCGGTACGGGAACGCGTTGTCGGTGGTGACGTGGTAGAAGGCCGCCGTGGGCTGGTTGTACCAGCTGCTCCACGTTTCACCGCCGTTCAGCGACACGATGGCCCCCTGATCGGAGGTCATCGCGATGATGTCGGGGTTGAACGGGTTGATCCACGCGCGCTGGTAGTCATCGCCGCCAGGGGCGCCGCGGAACGCCGCGAACGTCCGGCCGCCATCCGTGGATGTCCACGCCACGATGGTCGGCACGATGACGATGTCGGGGTTCGTCGGGTGCACGCGGATGTCGGTGGCGTCGAAGGGGCGCGCCACGACCCGCGGGTCGCTGTTGACGAGCGCCCACGTCTCCCCCGCATCGTCTGACCGGTAGATGCCGCTTCTGCTGCCGGCCTCGACCACGAGGAACAGGCGCGACGGCAGGCTCGGTGCGATGCCGATGCCGATGCGGCCGAGCCGATCGTCGGCCCAGGTGGGCAACCCGGCCGTGAGCGGCCGCCATGTCGTCCCGCCATCGGTGGACTTGAAGAGGCCGCTGCCCGGCCCCCGGAAGTCCGCGTTCTCCCACGGGCCCTGGCGCGCCTGCCAGAGCGCCGCGTAGATGACCGAGGGATTCTTCGGGTCGATCAGGACGTCGGCGCCGCCGGTGTTCTCGTCTCGGAACAGGACCTTGTCGAAGGTGCGGCCGCCGTCCAGCGACCGGAAGATGCCACGCTCCTCGTTGGGACCGTACGGATGCCCCAGCACGGCGACGAACAGCCGATCCGCGTTGGTGGGGTCGACCACGACCTGGGCAATCTGCTGCGAGTCGCGAAGCCCAAGGTGCGTCCACGTGCGGCCGGCGTCGGTGGACTTGTACAGGCCATCGCCGGTGGCCAGGTCGGGCCGCTGCTGCGCTTCGCCGGTGCCGACGTAGATGACGTCCGGGGCCGACGGCGCTACCGCCAGCGCGCCAATCGAGCCGGTTGGCTGGTCGTCGAAGATGGGCACCCACGTGCGGCCGGCGTCCGTCGTCTTCCACACGCCGCCGTTGACCACCCCCATGTAGAACGTGTGCGGCTGACTGGGGACCCCGTCCAGCGCCTTGGTCCGGCTGGCCCGGTGCGGCCCGATGTTTCGCCACCGCAGTTCTGTGAGGACTCCCGGATCGAAGCCATTCGACGGCTGGGCCAGGAGCGCCGTGCGCGGCGGAACGGTCGCCAGGGTCGCGAGCGCGCCCAGCCACAGGATCACGCCCGCACCGCGGTGAATTGCCGGGGTCTGCATGGAGGGAGTGTAGCCGACCTGCGCGTGGGGCTCGTCGCATGCCCGATCGGGCATCGGCCCGCACCGGATCGGGCTGGAGGAGCCGTGCTGGGGCCCCTGCGGGTCATCGGCACCCCGAGGACCCAGAGGCGCGACATCCGAGACCGAGCGGCCATCGGCGATCCGGTCGGCGTCGGCCTCACGTGCGTCCGGGGTTCATCGGCGGCCCCACGACGGACCTGAGAAGCGTCAGCAGCTGATCCACGGCCACCGTATTGTGGCCGCCCATGGGAATCAGCACGTCTCCATCAGTTGCCGCAGGGCGGGGTCCGTGAAGATGAGGATGCCCTCGAGGATGACGGCCCGCCTCGGCTCGAAGGTGTCGGTTTCCGCCAGGCGTGCGTGGCGCGCGAAGTCGTACCGCGGCACCTGCACGCTCCGCCCCGCCTTCAGCTCGAGGACGTGCCGCACCAACAGGTCGGTTTCGAGGGCATCCGGATGGTCGTAGTTGAGGGCCGCACGTTCCCCGAGCCGCAGGTCGTTGCGATCGCGATAGCAGCGGTCGTGATCCAGGAGAGTCACGTCGTCGGGCCCGAGGCCCTCGACGATCCGCCGCACGACGGTGGTCTTGCCAGAGCCGGACCCACCCGTCACGCCGACAATCAGCCGGGGTGCCGCCATCGTCGCCGATGGCGCTCATTCACAACGAAGCGCCTCGGCCGGCTCGACGCGCGCGGCCCGGCGCGCCGGGACCAGACACGCGGCGAGGGCCACCAGCAGCAGGATGGCGGGCGCGACCAGGTACGACCACGGGTCGAGCGGCGTCACGCCGAACAGTGACGCCGCCATGAGCCGCGACACCGCGACGGCGCCCGCCAGGCCGGCGACCAGGCCGGTGAGTACGACGGTGAGGCCTTCGCGCAGGACCATCCCGACGATTCGCGCGCGACTGGCGCCCAGCGCCGCGCGCACGCCCATCTCGCGCCGCCGCTCGGACACGCCGTACGACAGCGTCCCGTACAGGCCGATGACCGCCAGCAACACGGCCACCCCCGCGAAACCCGCGAGGAGCGAGGCGCCGAAGCGCGGCGTCGCGACCGAAGCCGACACCTTGTCCGTGAGCGCCGACATGTGATCGACCGCGACCTGCGAATCCACGCCGGCAATCGCACGGCGCACCATCGGCGCCGCCGCATCTGGCGGGCCGGTCGTGCGAACCGCGATCACGACCTGCGCGGACAGGCCGCGCTCAGCCGTGCCGGCCGGCACGAACAATTCCGGCTGCATGGGCCGGTCGAGCCCATCCTTGAGGACGCTGGCGACCACGCCCACGACCTCCGCCACGGTGCCGTTCGAATGCAGGAGCCCCGGATACCGCCGGCCGACCACGGCCCGGCCGTCGGTCCAGTACTGCCGCACGAACTCCTCGTTGACCAGGAATGCCTGGGTGGACGCCCCCACGTCGGAGGGCTGCAGGAACCGGCCGGCGACCAGGCGCATGCCGAGCGCCTCCATGTAACCGGGCGTCACCGCCCACGACAGCGCACGGGCCCGGATGGGCTGGCCGTCGGGCGTCGTCTCGCGCAGCGTCACCATCTGCAGCGCGCTGATCGGCACGAGGGGCCCCATGTTGCTGCCGCCTGCCGACACGACGCCGGGCAGGCCGCGAATCGCGGAGAGGATCTCGTCCACGCGCGGCATCACGTGCGTCGCGCTGCTGGCGCCGGACGGGAACGCGATGTCGGCCGTCAGGACGCCGGAGGGCTGGTAACCCGGGTCGACCTGGAGGAGCCGTACGAGGCTCCGCCCGATCAGCGCCGCCGCCACCAGCAACATGACGGCGAGGGCCGCTTCCGTCACCAGCAACGCGCCGCGCAGGCGGCGGGCCGCGGCCCCGGTCGTCCGGCGGTCGCCGTCATTCAGCGCGGTGGCGCGCGCACGCGACGCACGCCACGCCGGCGCCAGGGCCGCCAGCAGTCCCGAGGCCATCGTCACGACCACCGTGACGAGCAGCACCCGCCCGTCAAGGACGACCGCGTCGAGCCGCGGGAACCCCCTCGGCGCGACGCGCGGGAACACGCGGATGAGGCTCCACGCCAGCCCGACACCGAGCAGCCCGCCGGCTGCCGAAAGCAGGAGGGACTCGGACAGGGCCTGCCTGACCAGTCGGAACGCCCCGGCCCCCAGGACCGCGCGCACCGCGAGATCGCGTTCCCGGGACACGCCCCTCGAAAGGAACAGGTTGGCCACGTTTGCCGAGGCCAGCAGGAGGACGACCAGGACGCCGGCCGTGGCCACCACCAGGGCCGGGCGAACGCTTGCGGTCATCTCAGAGGCGAGGACCTCGGCCCGGACTTCGACCGGCCCACCCTTGCCGAAGATCAGGTCCGCGGCCGGTGGCCGGGGCTGGGCCTGGGCGACGGTCGTCCCCTCCTGGGCCGCGGCACCAACCGTCGTCCCTTCGGCGAGGCGGCCAATCACGGAGATCACGCGGACTCGCCCCGGTGCCGCAGCGTCGCGGGACATGACGTCGGGGCGCCAGAACATGGCGTCCGGGCCTGGAAACGCGAAGTCGGGTGGTGCGACGCCGACAACCGTGTGGGAGCGGCCATTCACCAGCAGTGGCTGCCCGACCGCGTCAGGCGACGCGCCCAGGTGTGTCCTCCAGTACGCATGGCTCAGGACCACCACGTCCGAGGCGCCTTCGGTCTCGTCCGACGGCTCGAGGAAGCGACCCATGAGCGGCCGGACGCCCAGCACCTGGAAGAGCGAGGCGGAAACCGTCGCCGAGACGACCCGGTCCGGGTTCTCGCGACCGACGGTGTCGGTACCCTGGCTGTATCCCGCAAACGCCGATACGGCGGTGGCCCGTGGCCGCCACGCCTCGAGCGTCACGTTGCTCAGCCAGTGGCGCTGGAAGGTCACCGGTGCGCCGGGATGCACCTCCCACAGCCGGACGATCCGGTCGGGTTCGTGGTACGGGAGGGGGCGCAGCAGCACGCCATGGACCACCGAGTACATGGCTGTCGTCGCGCCGATGCCCACGGCGAACGTGGCCAGCGCGGTCAGCGCCAGCGCCGGCTGCGCCTTCAGCCCCCGCCACGCGAGCCTCAGGTCCGGGAACATGGCGCGAAAGTATAACGGACGCTGAAGGAGGGGTCGGCCTGGCGGTCAGCGGATGAGCCGTGCCAACACGGGACTGGCCGGCGGATGCTGACCGAAGCGTGGTGCGGAAGAGAGGACTCGAACCTCCACCCTGTTGCCAGGACTAGCTCCTGAGGCTAGCGCGTCTGCCAATTCCGCCACTTCCGCGTGTCGGGACCGCTCGAGAGCGGCCCTCCGGGCCATCGCCCGTGGGCAGGAAGCCTCAAGTATACCCTATCGCTCGGCCGTGAAGGCAAACCTTCCCTTGCGCACGGCCGTCTGCGCCTCCACCACAGCCAGGAACGCCTGTGCCGCATACGAGAGCGTCGCATCGCGCCGGTGCACGAGGCGCAGCTCGCGCTCGAACGCGAGGTCGGGCACGCGCACGCGCACCAGTTCCCTTCGCGCCAGCTCGCCCTCGATGGAGATGGCCGGCAGCAGTGCCACGCCGTTGCCCATGGCCACGAACTTCTTGATGGCGTCGATGGTGGGCATCTCGACCGGCATCTGCAGCTGCACGCGCCTGGCCTGGAAGGTTTCGATCACCTTGTGGCGGTAGGGTGAGGCCACGTGATGCGCCACGAACGACTCGCGCGCCAGCTCGGTAATCCCGACCTTCGCGCGACGGGCAAACGGGTGGGAGGGCGGCACCACGAATGCGAGCTCGTCCCGGTAGACCACGATCGACGTCAGCAGGTCGAGGTCGGGCCTGAAAGTGACGACGCCGATGTCCGCGCCGTAGTCCATCACCTGGCCCGGAATGCGGCTGGCCAGCGCCCGCTGCACGGTGATGCTCACGTCCGGGTAGAGCCGCCGGTACTCGTGGAGCAGCGGGAGCAGGTACAGGCAGGTCAGCTCGTTGGCGGCCAGCGTCAGCCGGCCCGACCGGAGCTGCCGCACGTCGTCGAGCGCGGCCAGGGCCTGCTGACGGAAGTTGAGCAGCCGCTCCGCGTGCACGGCCAGCACCCGGCCGGCGTCGGTGAGCAACCCGCGCCGGGAGGCACGGTCGAACAGGGGGCGCCCCACCTCGTCTTCCAGGCGCTTGATGGTCTGGCTGATGGCGGGCTGCGTGCGGTAGAGGGCCTTGGCCGCGGCGGAGAAGCTGCCTTCGCGGATGACGGCGAGAAACGCCTCGAGCTGGGCGAGTTCCATGCCCAGACTATAAGGCAGTTCATATGATTCCATAGGGATTATTACTTTGACTTATTCGGTTGCGCCCCCACACACTCTGAGTGGGGGACCCATGACGGGACGATCGCGAGTACGGATCTTCGACACGACGCTGCGGGACGGCGAGCAGGCGCCGGGCTTCAGCATGACGCCCGGCGAGAAGGTGCGCATGGCCGAGCAGTTGGAGCGGCTCGGGGCCGACATCATCGAGGCCGGCTTCCCCATCTCCTCGGACGGCGATTTCGAGGCGGTTCGGGCGGTGGCGGCGACCGTGAAGGCGCCCATCGTGGCCGGGCTCGCCCGGGCCGTCGCGGGGGACATCGACCGAGCCTGGGCGGCGCTGCAAGGGGCCCGTCGGCCGCGCATCCACGTGTTTCTCGCGACGTCGGACCTGCACCTCCAGTACAAGCTTCGGATTGACCGGGCGACCTGCCTGGCGCGGACGCGGGAGGCCGTGGCTCACGCCCGGGCGCTCACGCCCGACGTGGAGTTCTCGGCGGAAGACGCGACGCGCAGCGACCTCGCCTTCCTGTGCGACGTCGCGGCCGCCGCGGTCGAGGCCGGCGCGACGACGGTCAACCTGCCTGACACGGTGGGCTACGCCCTGCCGGCCGACATCACGCGCATGTTCGCGGCCGTGCGGGCCCGCGTCGGCAGCGGGATCACGCTGTCGGCACACTGCCACAACGACCTGGGGCTGGCGGTGGCCAACTCGATCGCGGCCGTCCAGGCCGGCGCCCGCCAGGTGGAGTGCACCATCAACGGCATCGGCGAGCGGGCCGGCAACGCGGCCCTCGAGGAGTTCGTGATGGCGCTGCACGTCCGGCGCGAGGCGTTGCCGTTCGACACCGCCATCACGACGACGCGCCTGGTGCCGACGAGCCAGGCCCTCTGCTCCATCGTGGACATCCCGGCCGCGCCGAACAAGGCCATCGTCGGGGCCAACGCGTTCGCGCACGAGTCGGGCATCCACCAGGACGGGATGCTCAAGAACGAGCTCACCTACGAGATCATGCGACCGGAGTCGGTGGGTGCGGCCGGCACCCGGCTGGTGCTCGGCAAGCACTCGGGCATGCGCGGGCTCGACGCGCGATGCCGCGCGCTCGGCCACCGGCTGGGCCAAGTGGATCTCGAGCGTGTCTACCGCCGCGTGACGGCCCTGGCCGATCGCAGCAAGACGGTGAACGACGACCAGTTGGCGGCCATCATCCGCGAGGAAGCGGCGGGAGCGGCGGCCTCCGCGCGCCGGCGGGCGCCGTCCGAGGACACGAGGGCGGCGTGCCGCTGAAGGTGGCACTCCTGCCCGGCGACGGGATCGGACCCGAGGTCACGGCGGAAGCCGCCCGCCTGCTCGCCAGGGTCGCTGATCTGTACGGGCACCCCGTGCACTTCAGCACGCACGCCATCGGCGGCGAGGCCATCGAGCGGGACGGCCGGCCGCTTCCGGACGAGACGGTGGCCGCCTGCCTGGAGGCCGACGCCGTGCTTCTCGGCGCGGTCGGCCACCCCCGGTACGAGCATCGGCCGCCGGCCGATCGCCCCGAGGCGGGTCTGCTGGCGCTGCGCCGGGCGCTGGGCGGCTTCGCGAATCTGCGGCCGGCGCTCTGTCATGCGCCGCTGGTCGATCGTACGCCGTTTCGCGCGGAACGCGTGCAAGGCGCCGACCTCCTCATCGTGCGCGAGCTGCTGGGCGGCATCTATTTCGGCGAGCCCCGCGGGTTCTCGTCGCCGGACACCGCCTTCAACACGCTCGTCTACTCGACGCCCGAGGTGGAGCGCATCGCGCGCGTGGCCTTCGACCTGGCGCGCGGACGCCGGCGCCGCGTCGCATCGGTGGACAAGGCCAACGTGCTCGAGACCTCACGCCTGTGGCGGCGCGTGGTCACGGACGTGGCCCGCGAGTATCCCGACGTCGCGCTCGAGCACGTCTACATCGACACCTGCGCCATGCGGCTGGCGACCGCGCCGGCCAGTTTCGACGTGATCCTCGCCGACAATCTCTTCGGCGACATCCTGAGCGACCAGGCAGCCTCGATCGCAGGCTCGCTCGGCGTGCTGCCCTCGGCGAGCGTTGGCGGCCGGGTGGATCTGTACGAGCCGGTGCACGGCTCGGCGCCCGACATCGCAGGGCAGGGGCTGGCCAACCCCCTCGGCGCCATCGCCAGCGCGGCGATGCTGCTCCGCCTCACGGGCGGGCGGCCGCACGAGGCTGACGTGCTCGACCGCGCCATCGAGGCGGCGCTGGCGGCGGGGGCCCGCACGCGCGACCTGGCCGGGCCGGGCGAGCGCGTCCTCTCGACGCGCGAGATGGGCGATGCCATCGAGCACGCGATCCTCGACATCCACGATCACCAGCATTCCTATCACGCGGTGTAACCCATGACGCAGAGCCAGATGATGATTCACGATGCCGATGCCGACCTCGAACTGATCCGGGCCCGCCGGGTGGCGATCATCGGTTACGGATCGCAGGGGCATGCCCATGCCTTGAACCTGCGGGACAGCGGGGTGGACGTCCACGTCGCGCTCAGGCCGGGCGGGCGGTCGTGGGCGGCGGCCGAGCGCGACGGCTTTGCGCCCACCGACGCGGCCGCCGCCACGCGCTGGGCCGATGTGGTGATGATCCTGGCGCCCGACCTCGAACAACCGAAGATCTTCCGCGAACAGGTCGCGCCGAATCTGAGGCCCGGACAGATGCTGATGTTCGCCCATGGCTTCGCCATCCGCTACGGGTGGATCACCCCGCCAGCGGGTGTGGATGTCGCCATGGTGGCGCCCAAGGCGCCGGGGCACCGCGTGCGGGAGGTCTTCCTCGAGGGTGCCGGCACGCCGGCCCTCGTGGCCGTGCACGCGGACGCGTCGGGCTCCGCTCGCGCGCTGGCCCTCTCGTACGCCAAGGGCCTCGGCTGCACGCGCGCGGGCGTCATCGAGACCACCTTCGCCGAAGAAACCGAGACCGACCTGTTCGGCGAGCAGGCCGTGCTGTGCGGGGGGGTCAGCGCCCTGGTGACGGCAGGCTTCGAGACACTGGTCGAGGCGGGCTACAAGCCCGAGGTCGCCTACTTCGAGTGCCTCCACGAGCTGAAGCTGATTGTGGATCTCATGTACCGAGGCGGCCTCAGCTACATGCGCTACTCGGTCAGCGACACAGCCGAACACGGCGACTACACGGCGGGACCGCGTATCGTCACCGACGAGACCCGGAAGAACATGAAGGCCATCCTCGCCGACATCCAGTCGGGGGCGTACGCCGAACGCTGGAAGCAGGAGCACGAGCAGGGCCTGGCCTGGTTCAAGACCGAGCGCGAACGGCGCCGCGACCACATGATCGAGCGGGTGGGCGCGCGCCTCAGAGCAGGCATGCCGTTTCTCGAGCCCGCCCGCCTTCCAGACGATCAGCCTGCGTCGACCTCACGTTGACGGAGACGCGGCGTGGAAGGGCGGAAGGCCGGTTCCGCCTTCTGCCCTCCACGTCTCACGTTCCGCGTCCTATATCCCGTGCCCGTAGCCTGAGTCGTACACGTCCACGTAGACGGGGGCCTCGGAGGCGCCCGCCGCCACGCCGCCCTCCTCGAGCATCACCACCACCTCGCGCACCTTGAATCCGGACGGCCGGTGCGCCTGCACCGCGCGTTCGACCGCCGCGCACAGCGCATTGATCGCGGCCTGGTCCCGGCCCTCTGGCTTTCCCTGCACGGTCACGGTTGTCGCTCCTGTGTGACTGCCATCCATGGTTCCTGTTCCTCGTATCGACCACACAACGAAAAAGGCCACGCCCTTGCGGGTAGTGGCCTTGGATTGACGTCGGCGTCTCTTGGGGGCTCGGCTACCCGTGGTTCGATGGGCTGGGGCCAGTAAGGCCCTCAAGAAGGGCCAGGCCGCGGTCAAAGCCGATCGAAGACACACCACGACCAACGCGACCGAGCCGGGCGGACGAGTTGACGGTCATGGCGGCTGGGGCAGAGGTTACGCCCGGCGCCCCATCGGCGTCAAGGGCGCGTCGGAGCCGTGTCGGAGCCGCACCGGCACACCGAGTCGACGGGTCGCACGCGTGTCTTGCACCTCGGGCTGACGTGTGTCGGCCTCCCGTCAGCGGCCCCGCGAGCGGCTCAGGATCTCCTTCAGGCGGTTCACCGGCAGCGCTTCGGCCGTGCCCACGGCGCTCGTCACCGTCGTCGCCCGCAGGAGCGAGTTGTAGACGGCCTCCTCGGTGGCCTCCAGCGCGGCCTGGAACAGCGGAGAGACGCCGTCGGTCGGCAGCAGCGTCCTGCTCGCCGTCGCTTCGGCCCCGAATCGGATCCGCAGCGACGGATGCGTCGAGAAGGCCACGGCAAAATCACCGCTGCCATTGCTGAAGGACGACCCGGTCCGCGCCAGGCCGAAGATCGCGCGCGCCGCCAGGCGCTTCAGGTCGCGGGCGTCGAGGGGCGCGTCCGTGGCCACGACCACCATGCACGAGCCGTCGCCCGACGCCTCGGGCGCGCCCCCGGGACCGGGCGCCGGCGGCTGATAGGCGTAACGGCCGAGGAGCCGGCCGACCGGCGCACCGTCGATCGTCAGCACGCCGCCGTAGTTGGTCTGCACGAGCACGCCCAGCGTGTAGCCGCCGTACCGGGACGGCAGGCGGCGCGACGCCGTGCCAATGCCCCCCTTCCAGCCGAACGCGCGCGTCCCCGTGCCCGCACCGACACTGCCCTCCTCCACGCCCCCGCCCCGGGCTGCCGACAGTGCGGCGGCGATGTGTGACGGGCGAACGGCGAGGGCGCGGATGTCGTTCAGGCCGCCGTCGTTGGTCTCGCCCACCAGGGCGTTGACCGACCGCACCTCACCGTTCCCCGCCTGGGCCAGGGTCCACTGGACCAGGCCCTCCACCGCGGCCCCGACCGCCAGGGTGTTGGTGAGGGCGATGGGCGTCTCGATGGTGCCCAGCTCCTCGACCTGCGTGGATCCGGCCAGCTTGCCGAACGCGTTGCCCACGAACACGGCACCGGGCACCTTGTCCTGAAAGACGTTACCCTGGTGAGGCACCACCACCGTGACGCCCGTGCGAATGCGCTCGCCGTCCGCGAGGGTCGCGTGCCCGACCGTGACGCCGTCCACGTCCGTGATGGCATTGAGCGGCCCGGGCGGGAACACGCCTGGCGCGATACCCAGGTCCCTGGCCCGGGGCCTCCCGCCGTCCTGCGCCGCAGCCACCAGGCTCGCCATCATCACCAACACCCACGCGTAGCGCACGGCGCCCCCTCTCCATGCCTGGTTCCTCCCCCGCCGGGTCAGTCCGGGGGTTCGGAAGTCCGCATGATACGATCCTGGATTCGCGATGCGCACGATCTCGATTGAGGCGGTCCGGGACGCCGCCGCGCACATCTACGAGGCCGCGGTTCGCACGCCTCTGGTTCGCCTGGACCTGCCGTTCGCCCCGCCCGGCACGCCGGAAATCCACCTCAAGCTGGAGTCACTCCAACCCATCGGGTCGTTCAAACTGCGGGGCGCGTGGAACGCCATCCGGCGCCTGCCGCCCTCGCTCCTGAAGGACGGCGTGTGGACGGTGAGCGCGGGCAACGCCGCCCAGGGCGTCGCCTTCGCGGCCCGACGCGCCGGCGTCCCCTGTTCCGTGATGGTGATGGACACCGCGCCGGCCACGAAGCTCGAGGCCCTGGCGTCGCTGGGCGCCGCGATGGTCCGGGTCACCTACGACGAGGCGTGGCGCACCGTCGAGACGCACGGCTCGGACCGCATGCGCGGGCACTTCATCCACCCCTTTGACGACGACGACTTCATCGCGGGGAACGCGACGGCGGGCCTCGAAATCCTGGAGGACCTGCCCGAGGTCGAGACGGTGGTCGCGGCCGTTGGCGGCGGGGGGCTGCTGGCGGGGCTGGGCAGCGTCATGCGGGCCCTCAAGCCCGGGGTGCGCGTGCTCGCCGCCGAACCCGACACCGCCGCGCCCCTCGCCACGTCGCTCGCCCGTGGGGAGGCCAGCCATTTCGATGGCTGGATCGCGTCGTTCGTGGATGGCGCCGGCGGCAGGTCGGTGCTGCCCTCGATGTGGCCCCTGCTGCGCCGGGTGGTGGACGACTCGATCGTCATGCCGCTCGACGAGGTCGCGGCGGCCATGCGCTACACCGCGGAGCGCGTGCACGTGATTGCCGAGGGCGCCGGCGCCTGCGCCATTGCGGCCGCACGAAGCGGCCGTGCCGGGCGGGGACCGATCGTCGCCGTCGTCTCGGGCGGCAACATCGACCTCTCCCGATTCGCCCAGCTCGTGGGCGCCGTTCCTGTGCTGTCCTGATTGCCACGTCACCCGATGTCCGAAGAACGATTCGCGTCCGCCGCCCCGCTGCCCTCCCGGATCCACCGCCTGCACGAACTGTCGCTCGACCTCTGGTGGAGCTGGGACGCCCGGGCCCGGGAAGTGTTCCGCCGCCTCGACTACCCGCTGTGGCGACGGACCGCGCACAACCCGGTGAAGATGCTCCAGCAGATTTCCGAGCATCGCCTGCGCGAGGCCGCGGCGGACCCGCGGTTCCTGCAGGCGTACGACGAAGCCATCGGCGGCCGCGACGAGGAGCGACGGATCGAACACCCGTGGTGGAGCGCCAACGGGCACGTGTTGAGCGGCGGTACCGTCGCGTACTTCTCCGCCGAGTTCGCGCTGCACCAGTCGCTGCCCATCTACGCGGGCGGTCTCGGCGTCCTCGCGGGCGATCACTGCAAGGAGGCCAGCGACCTCGGCGTGCCCCTGGTGGGGATCGGATTCATGTACCCGCAGGGCTACTTCCACCAGCGCATGTCGAACGACGGCTGGCAGGAGGAGCACTACGAGCGGCTCTCGTGGACCGAGGCGCCCATCGAGGCGGCGCTGACGCCCGAGGGCCGGCCGTGCGTCACGGCGGTGCCGCTCGGCGACCGCACGGTCCTGGCAGCCGTGTGGCGCGTGCGCCTGGGGCGGGTGCGGCTCTTCCTGCTCGACACCGACCTGCCGGAGAACGCGCCCTGGGACCGCGAGCTCTCCGCCCGCCTGTACGGCGGCGACCGCGAGACGCGCATCCAGCAGGAGGTGATCCTGGGCATCGGCGGCGTGCGGGCGCTCCGGGCGCTCGGCGTGTCGCCCACGGTCTGGCACCTGAACGAGGGCCACGCCGCGTTCGTCGCGCTGCAGCGCATCCGCGAGCAGCTCGAGGCAGGCGCCTCGTTCGACGACGCGCTGGAGGCGGTGCGGCGATCCACGGTCTTCACCACGCACACGCCCGTGCCGGCTGGCCACGATGCGTTCACGTTCCAGCAGGTCGAGAAGAACCTGTCCGGCTGCTGGGGCGAGCTGGGGCAGCACCGCGAGCGCTTCCTCGCGCTGGGCGAGTTCGACAGCGGGTACGGCGCGCAGTTCAACATGACCGCGCTGGCCATGCGCACCTCCGCGCACATCAACGGCGTCAGCGCCCTGCACGGCGAGGTGACGCGCACGATGTGGCGCAGCATCTGGCCCGGCACGCCGTCCGATCAGCTGCCCGTCCGCTTCATCACCAACGGCGTGCACGTCCCGACGTGGATGGCCGCGCCCGTGTTCGCGTGGTGCACCCGGCACCTCGGCGCCGGCTGGCTCGACACCACCGACGACCCGCAGCTGTGGGAGCGCCTCGCCGACCTCCCGGACTCGGAGCTCTGGGCCCTCCGTCAGCGTCTGCGCCAGGATCTCTTCGTGAGCGTCCGCGAGCGCACGCGGTCCCGCTGGACCGACGAGCGCGTCGGTCCCACCCGCATCGTCGCCGCCGGGGCGCTGCTCGACCCCGACGCGCTCACCATCGGCTACGCGCGGCGCTTCACGGCGTACAAGCGGCCCGAGCTCATCTTCCACGACGCGGATCGGCTGTCCCGCATCCTCTGCAGCGCCGGCCGGCCGGTGCAGCTGGTCTTCGCCGGCAAGGCGCATCCGGCCGACGAGCCCGCCAAGCGCCACCTGCAGAGCGTCTTCAAGCGCTGCCTGGATCCGGCCTTCGGCGGCCGCATCGCGTTCATCGACGACTACGACCTGCACGTGGCCCACTATCTCGTGCACGGCTGCGATGTCTGGCTGAACAACCCCCGCAAGCCGCTCGAGGCCAGCGGGACGAGCGGCATGAAGGCCTCGCTGAACGGCGTTCCGCACCTGAGCATCGGGGACGGCTGGTGGGCCGAGGGCTACAACGGCCGGAATGGCTGGCTCATCGAGGGCCACGCCAACCCCGACGACCCCGAGGCCACCGATGCCGCGGACGCCGAGGCCCTGTACAGCCTGCTGGAGCACGAGATCGTGCCGGCCTTCTACGACCGCGATGCCGATGGCGTCCCGGCGCGGTGGATCGCCGTCGTGCGCGAAGCGATGCGGTCCAATATCCCGCGCTTCTCCACCCGGCGGATGCTGAAGCAGTACGTCACCGAAATGTACGGCCCCGCCGCGCGGAAGCCGTGAACTACAATTGAAGGGATGTCACGCAAGACCGTGAGCAAGACGAAATGCGCCCTGTGCGGGGCCAAGGAAGTCTCCGAGCCGCGCGGCGAGGAGCGGTACTGCCACGACTGCTGGGACAAGAAGATCGCCGTCGAGGAGATCGTCGCCAGGGAGTTCGTGCTGAAGCGCTACATCCGCGCGCACAGCGCCGAGAAGTACCTCGTCTACCACTCCACCCAGAAGCGCCCGGTGGGCCAGCTCATCGTCGTGGACGACGGCTACGACCTGTTCCTGACGATGACGCTGTACCCCAACTTCGCGTGGGACGACCCCGCCTACCACCTCGAAGGCGATCCCGAGGGCCGCACCTTCGCGGAGCTGCTGGTGGATGTGGTGGCCACCGAGGTCATCGAGCCCTGGGGCGGCGGCAAGTGGCACCTGGAAGTGTTCCGGTCCTCCGCGGCCGAGCCGGAGGACTGGAACGGCGAGATGTAAAGCGTCTATAATTCACCCGATTCTCGGCACATCACGTCCATCCGGAGGGTTTCTCATGAATCGCCTGAGCCAGCGCATGTTGGCCACCGTCGCGGCGTTCGGAGTGCTGCTGGCGCCCGTCGCGGCCCAGACGCCGGCGCCGGCCGCGCAGCCGGCCCCACGAAAGCTCATCTCGCCACAGCGTGGTGAAGCGAACATCGAAATCACCAAGCCCGACACGAAGGTCGTCAAGGGCGAGGTCGTGACCGTCATCATGGTCAAGAACGTCTCGCCCGCGCCCATCGCCGGCTTCAAGGTCGAAGAGAACTGGTACGACAAGGCCAACACGCCCGTCGGCGGCGGCGTCTACCGGCACGCGCGCCCGCTGATGCCGAACGAGGTCATCCGCGTGGAGCTCAAGATCCCGCGCCGCCCGACGATGAACACGAACCAGTACCAGTTCACGCATGCCAACGGCACGATCAAGCCGAAGGTCGTGCCGAAGCTGGCCGTCGCGCCCCCGGCTACCAGCTAGTCTTCGAGGCAATCCCATCGGCGAGTGTCGCGGCCAGCGGCACTCGCCACGTCTCTCCGCGCCACGCCCGCACCACGAGCACGACCCAGAGCACCGCCGCCCCCACCCAGACGGCATCCGCGAGCGCCCGGGCCACCTGATGGGCCTGGCTCGACACCACCATCGCCAGCGCACTGAACACGCCCAGCGCCACGAGCACGAGCGACAGAGACCCGAACAGGACGAGAGACTGTGCGGCATGGAACCGGACGCCCCGGTGCTGCCGCTCGAGCACGAGGAACAGGATCCCGGTCATCCACCAGGCGCTGTAGCAGAGGGCGGAGGCGAGCCGATCGTCGAGGCCCGTCGTGCTCGACGGCGTCACCGCGAGGCTCCGGTCACTGCGGCGGAGGCATCACGCGGATGACGACCTCGCGGGCGGTCGAAGGCCGATCCCCGAGGCGCGACTGGGCCTCGATCCTGAGCACGTACAGGCCGGGCGCCACATCCGCCAACGGGATGCGGGCTGCGAAACCGTACCCGCCGGCCGACCCCTTGAGCTCGGTGCTGTCGCGCTCTTCACTGGTCGCGAAGACGGATTGCCCGCCTTCGGCCTTGAGCGACGCGGTGATGTCCACCCTGTGCGGCTGGTCGCCGCTGTTGTCGTAGACCTCCGCGAACACCGCCACTTCGTCCCCTTGCGGGAACTCGCGGTAGCTCGAGAGCGGCCCGGGCAGCAGCTGCTGGAGCGGGTCCTTCGACCGCGCGGTGGGCGCGACCGCGCTGGCCGCCGACGTCATCGCGATGCTGCTCATCAGCAGCTTCTCGGCTCCGAAGTCGGGCACGTCGAGGTCGTAGGACACCGAGCCCGCCTTCTTCGTGTTGCCCTCGCGGGCGCCGACGCGGAGCGTGTAGCGCCCCGGCGGCAGGTCGAGCTGCGAGATGACCCGGAAACCGAGCGCCTGCACGCGCTTCGCCGTGTCGGGCTTCATGTTCAGGTCCACCGTGCTCCGGCCCGGCGTGAACGTCTTGCCCTTCTGGTCGACGGCGACGACGGCCATCTCGAGGTGGTTGCGGAACATGCCGTCCTGCTCGACGAGCGGGAGCGCGGGGCCCGCGACGAGCGCCGAGATGACCACCGATCCGTTCGGCTTCGGGCCCTTGAAGACCGCCGCGGTCACCGCCATCGGCAGTTCCGAGATCGGCAGCGGGCTCGTCATCACGTTCCGCAGTTCGGGCGTCGCGTCGTTGGGCCCGGCGGACCTGGGCTCGGAGGCGCGGCCCCGCGCGGCGACGTAGCCCTTGCGGGCCCGGATGCGTGCATCCGGCCGGCTCGGAATCTTCACCTCGATCGTGCGGAACCGGCCATCGCGCCGGTCGTTGGTCGCGTAGTAGCCCAGCACGTAGTACGCGCTGTTGTCGTCCACGATGCGCTGGAAGGCGGTGGCGAAGTCGTTGCTGTTGACGGCGGCGAACCCGCCGGTTTCGCTCGACAGCACGCGCAGGCTGTCCTGGCCGAGCCGCAGCTCGTTCTGGAACGATCCGCTGTTGATGTTCAGCGTGGTGTCGTCGGGAAACGAGGCCACCTCGATCCCCTCCTCCGCGAGCCCGCCCAGACCGCGCGCGTCGACGCCGTAGATGGCGACGTTGGCCCGCGTGGCCACCGAGATGAGGTCCCGCGTCGCGCTCAGGATGGTCGAGGCGTCGCGGCTGTTGATCGGATCGGTGATGTCGTAGTCGATGCCCTCGCTGAAGAGCACGACGGCCTTCCGCCGGCCGCTGATGCCGCCGAGGTACTGGGCGAGCTGGCGCATCGAGTCGAGAGCCGAACGGGCCTGGTAGCCGCGTTCCATGTCGTCGATGTCGTCGATGCGGTCCCCCTGCTGGCGCTGCCCCCGCGTCATCGCCTCCATGTCGATGCGGTTGAGCGTGGCCGAACGGACCTTGCGCCCCATGAACTTGTCCACGGCCGCCAGCAGCCGTCGCGGGTTGTTGGTGAACTCCTGCCCGGCGTCACTGCGGCCGGACGTGTGCACGACCGCCGCCAGGTCGTTGGCACCCACGTAGCGCTCGATGAACTGCCTCGCCGCGGCCCGGACGCGCGGCGAGCGCTGCACGTTCGTGTGGAGATCGTCGAGCACGATGACGTAGACCCGGCCGTCCACACCGGTGAGGTTCGTCGCCACGTCCGCCTCGATGGGCCGCGAGGCGAACAGCGGTCGCGGGGCCCGCTCGACCGGGAGGTTGACGACCGAGAACGCGGTCACCTTCTGCGGCTGGCCATCCTCGAGCACCTGGAAGTCGTTGGCCGTGAGGCCGGTGATGAAGCGGCCCTGCGCGTCCAGCACGCGGGCATCGACCTCGACGTAGTTGACCTCGGCGCGGAAGGTGACGGGCGGCTGCGGGGCGGCCGGCTGCGCGGGCGGCGGCTGCGGCTGTCTGGCCGCCGGGCCGGCCACCGCGATGAGGAGAACTGCCGCCAGGGACAGGATGGTTCGCATTGTCATGGCTTCGTACGCCAGCACGGCAGGCACCCCGCATTATAAGACGAAGGCCCCGGGCAAAACTTTGCCCCCCGGCCGGGCGTCCAAGCTAGGGGGAGGGCTATACTCCGGACTTATGCCTGTCGACGTGGCTGGTGTCCAGGACGCGCTCAGGACGGAAGGTCTTGACGGCTGGCTGCTCTACGACTTCCAGGGTCTGAACCCCATCGCCTTCCGGCTGGCCGGCATGGGCGCTCAGGGCGGACACCTCGCCACACGGCGGTGGTTCTACCTCATCCCGGCGCAGGGCGAGCCCAGGGGCCTGGTCCACGCCATCGAACGCCACAACCTCGACCATCTCCCCGGAGACAAGACGCCGTACGCAGGACGCGCCGAGCTCGAGTCGGGCCTCAGAGCCATGCTCGCGGGCCTCGGCCGCGTAGCCATGGAGTACTCGCCGGGCAACGCCATCCCCTACGTGTCGCGCGTCGACGCCGGCACCATCGAGATGGTACGCGACGCGGGCGTCCGGGTGGTCACGTCGGGCGACCTCGTGCAGCGGTTCGACGCCCTGTGGGACGCGCAGGCCATGGCGTCGCACCGCGACGCGTCCGCCGGGCTGTACCGCATCAAGGACCGCGCGTTCGCGGAGGTCACGCGCCGCATGCGGGCCGGCGAGGCGGCCACCGAATTCGACATCCAGCAGCTGATGGTCCGCTGGTTCGAGGAAGAGGGGCTCGTCGCCGACTCGCCGCCGAACGTCTCCGCGCAGGAGAACGCCGGCGACCCCCACTACCTGCCCACGGCGGATCGCCACCGGGCCATCCGGCCCGACGAGCTGCTGCTGCTGGACCTCTGGGGCAAGACGAGGCAGCCAGGAGCGGTGTACGCCGACATCACGTGGGTGGGCTTCACGGGCACCACGATTCCCGGGCCGATGACGCGGGCCTTCGCCGCCGTGGCGGCGGCACGTGACGCGGCCGTGGCCCTGGTGCAGGACGGTGCGCGCACGGGGCGGGTGGTGCGGGGCTTCGAGCTGGACCGCGCCGCCAGGCAGGTCCTCGAGCAGCAGGGGTACGCGAGGGCCATCCTGCACCGCACCGGGCACAGCCTGGGCGAGCAGGTGCACGGCAACGGCGCGCACCTGGACGACTACGAAACCCACGATGAACGGCGCCTCATGCCGGGCAGCGGGTTCACGGTGGAGCCCGGCGTCTACTTCGACGACTTCGGCGTCCGGACGGAGATCAACGTCGTCTGGGGGCCGGACGGCCCCGAGGTGACCGGGCCGTGCCAGACAGGTATCATCGCGTTAGTGTGAGGGGGAGGAAGCTTATGTCGAGCCGCAAGACCACGCTGTTCTACGCGCTGCTCATCGCCGTGGCGTCGGTCGCCGTCGGGATGGTCATCGCGTCACGCCTCGATCTGTCGCCGGCGTCCTCGGCGCAGACGATGGCGACGCCGCCCATGAACAGCGCGCCGCTGAGCGGCCCGGTGGACGCCGGCACGTTCCGGAACATCGCCAAGGCGGTCTCGCCGGCCGTGGTGAACATCCGCTCCACGTCGCGGCGCCAGGTCCAGGAGATGACCGAGTTCTTCGGCGGCGGCGACGACCTGCTCGAGCGGTTCTTCGGCGGCGGTCGCGGCCAGGGTCAGGGGCAGGGTCAGGCCCAGCCGCGCGAGCAGGAGACGCAGGCGGCCGGCACCGGGTTCGTGATCAGCAGCAAGGACGGCCTCATCCTCACCAACAACCACGTCGTGGAGGGCGCCACGAAGATCGAGGTATCGCTCTTCGGCGAGGATTCGGATGTCTATCACGAGGCGCGCGTCATCGGCCGCGATCCCCTCACCGACAGCGCGCTCATCGAACTCGTCGAGAAGCCGAGGGGCCCGCTCACCGAGGTGAAGTTCGGCGACTCGTCGCAGATTGAGCCCGGCGACTGGGTGATGGCCATCGGGAACCCCTTCGGCCTGGCCCACACCGTCAGCGTGGGCGTCATCAGCGCCAAGGAGCGGCCGTTCCCCATCACCGACGGGCGCTCGCAGGACGTGTTGCAGACCGACGCGGCCATCAACCCGGGCAACTCCGGTGGCCCCCTCCTGAACGCCCGGGGCGAGGTGGTCGGCATCAACACCGCCATCTTCACCGACGCACGCCAGCAGGGGAACATCGGCATCGGCTTCGCCGTGCCCATCAACACCGTCCGCGAGCTGTTGCCGCAGCTGCGGTCCGGCAAGGTCACGCGCGGCGTCATCGGCGTGCAGGTCCTGCCGGTGCCCGCCGATGCCCTCGCGGAGTTCGGCCTGACGGAGCGCCGCGGCGCGCTCGTGGCCGTCGTGAACGAGGGCGGGCCCGCGGACAAGGCCGGGCTGGAGCCGGGTGACGTGATCGTCGAGTTCAACGGCAAAGGCGTCCGCAGCCGCGACGATCTGGTCGGCTACGTGGTGGCCACGCGCCCCGGATCGACCGTGCCGGTCAAGGTCCTCCGCGACAAGCAGGAGCGCACACTCAACCTCACGGTGGACGAGCTCAACCTCGAGGCCGAGACCTCGCGGAGCGCGCGCGGTGGCGGGGCCGACCCGCGGGAGCCCGAGGAACAGGCGTCCGCGGGCTTTGGCATCACCATGGGCCCGCTGTCGGCCGACGTCATCCGGCGCCTCCGCATCCCGGACGGCACCCAGGGGGTGCTCGTGACAGCGGTCGAGCAGGGCAGCCCGGCATCCCGGTCGGGCGTCCAGCGCGGGGACGTCATCCTGCAGGTGAACCGGCGCCCGGTGTCGACGCCCACCGAGGCCAGCCGCCTGCTGAGTCAGGTGCCCGACGGCAGCACGGCGTTCTTCCTCATCCTGCGCAACGGGCAGGAGACCTTCGTCACGGTCCGCAAGCAGTAGCGCCCGCGGCCCGGCGGAGTGCATTAGAGTAGGGGCGGGTCCGGCGGGCCCGCCCCGGTTCACGTACATGGCTCTCGAGCGCGAGATCAAGCTTCGATTCGACTCGGCCGCGGAGGCCCGCGAGCGCGTCCTCGCGCTCGGCGCCACGCCTCTCCGGGGCCGCCGCCTGCAGGAGGACGCCCTGCTCGACACTGCGGACGGCAGCCTCCGCCGCGCGCGGTCCGTCCTGCGCGTCCGGAACGAGCCGGGCCGGAGCATCCTCACCTTCAAGGGTCCGCCCCAGCCGGGCACCATGAAGCTTCGCGACGAGCACGAGACGATGGTCGGGGACGGCGACGCGCTGCTGACCATCCTGCAGTCGCTCGGCCTGCGCATCACCTTCCGCTACGAGAAGTTCCGGGAGGAGTTCGCTCTCGAGGACGTCGTCATCGCCATCGACGAGACGCCGGTGGGCGTGTTCGTGGAGATCGAGGGCGGAGAAGCGCGGATCCACGGCACCGCCCGCGCGCTGGGGCGCGCGCCGGGCGACTACCTCACCGATTCGTACCGGATGCTCTTCCTGCGGCACATCGAGGTCCACGGAGGCGCGGGGACCGAGATGGTGTTCCCCGAGCCGTCCGACGCATGAACGGCCTCGCGGCCTGGCCGGCGCTCGTGCTGGCTGCGGGCCTGGGCACGCGGCTCGGAGCACTCTCGGGGGTGCGGGCGAAGGCCGCCCTCCCGGTGGCCGGACGCCCCCTCATCGTCCGCATCCTGGAGCAGTTGCGGTCCGTGGGCGTCTCGCGTGTGGTGGTGAACCTGCATCACCGCGCCGAAACCATCACCCGCGTCGTCGGTGACGGCCGCCACCTCGGCCTGGAGGTGCGCTACTCGTGGGAGCCCGTCGTGCTGGGCTCCGGGGGCGGGCCTGCACGGGCGCTGCCGCTGCTGGCGTCCGATCGCTTCTTCATCGTCAACGGCGACACGCTGGCCGAGGTCGATCTCGCGGCGCTGGCCGAGGCGCACCACGCGGCCGGTGCGCTGGCGACGCTGGCCGTCGCGCCAGCAGACCTCGCCCGCTACAACGCCATCCTTGCCGACGACGAGCACCGGTGGCTCGGGGTGGCGGCCCGGGGAGCCGCTGCCGAGGGACTGCCGGGAACCCCGTGGCACTTCGTGGGCATCCAGGCCGTCAACGCCGCGGCGTTCGCCGGCGTGGCACCGACGCATCCGTCGGAGACGGTGCGGGCGATCTATCCGCGCCTCGCGGCCGCGCGCCCCGGCGCCGTGCGCGTGCACGCCACCACCGGCGCGTTCTTCGACATCGGGACGCCGGCCGACTACGTGGCCACCGTCCGCCGTGTCGCGGAGGCGGAGCGTCGCCCGATCGATCGCGGCGCTGACGTCGTCATCGATCCGTCGGCGCGCGTCGAGGACTGCATCCTCTGGGACCGCGTGACGGTGGGCGCAGCGGCGCGCGTCACCGGCTGCATCGTCGCCGACGACGTGGCGATCCCCGCGGGTGTCGAGTACCATCGCCAGGTGATCACGCGCGACGCCATCGTGAGCCTGTGAGCGATCCCGTGGACCCACGCATCACGGCCTATCTCGACGAACAGGGGCTGACGCCCTCGGTGACGAAGGTCGTCCCCCTGACGGGCGATGCCTCGGACCGCCGCTACTTCCGGGTCCGGCTGGCCGACGGCGACCCCATCGTTCTGTCGCTCCATGCCGGCCCCATCGACTTCGCTGCCCTGCCCTTCGTGCTGGTGGCGCGGCTCCTGCGCGCGATTCCACTGCCCGCCCCCGCGATCCTGCACCACTCGGACGCGCTCGGCATCCTCGGCCTGCAGGACCTCGGCGACGTCACCCTCCAGGCCCACCTGGGCGTGGCGTCGCGGGCCGAGCACGCGGCCCTCTACCGGCAGGCCGTCGGCTTCATCGCCACGCTGCAGCAGCGTGGGCGCGATCTCGCCTCGAACGAGTACCCGCCGTTTGGCATCGCCTTCGACGTGGAGAAGCTCACCTGGGAGCTCGAGTTCTTCGTGAAGCACTACGTCATGGCGTACCGGGGAGCGGGGCTCACCGAGGCCATCCGGGCGGCGCTGCGCGAGGAGTGGGCCGGGATCGCCGAAGAACTCGCCGCCGAGCCACGCGTCCTCTGCCACCGCGACTACCACAGCCGGAACCTGATGCTGCACGAGGGCGCCCTGCACATCATCGACTTCCAGGACGCGCGAATGGGGCCGGACACATACGACCTGGTCTCGCTGCTGCGGGACTCCTACGTGGACCTCACGCCCGCCCAGGTGGACGAGCTCGTGGCCTACTTCCTGGCGCTCACCCGGGGCCCGCAGGGCGCAGGCCCGGCCGACGTCGCCGAGTTCCGGCGGCGCTTCGATCTCATGGCCCTGCAGCGAAACCTGAAGGCGCTCGGCACGTTCGGTTACCAGACCACGTCACGGCGCAATCCGGTCTACATCCAGTACATGCCGCGCACGCTCAGCTATGTCGGCGCCAACCTCGGCGCGAGCCCCCGCTTCGGCCGCCTCCGCGAGCTGCTCGCGGGGCCAATCGCCGAGCTACGCTAGAATCGAGGTTTGACCCCGCGCTTCGGCATCTCCACGCACCTGTTTCACGGCCAGCGCCTCGATCGCGCACACCTCGTCGAGGTGGCCGCACAAGGCTTCGACGCCATCGAGGTGTATGCGACCCGCACCCACTTCGACTACCACGACCCTGCGGCGGCCACACTCCTGGCCGAGTGGCTGGACGACACCCGTCTGGGCCTGCATTCGGTCCACGCCCCCACGACGCTGGGCTTCCAGGATGGCGTGTGGGGCACCAGCCTGTCGATGGCGTCGGCCGACGAATCGAAGCGCCGGCAGGCCGTGTCCGAAGCGCTGGCCGCCCTGGGCGTGGCGCGGATCGCGCGCTTCCCATACTTCGTCGTGCACCTCGGCATGCCCACGGCCGATGCCGCGGAGAACAGCCCGGCCGCCGCGACGCGGAGCCTCGAGGAACTGGGGAACGCGTCTGCCGCCGCCGGCGTGACGCTCGCCCTGGAGCTCATCCCGAACGCCCTCTCGCGGGCGTCGCGGCTCGTGCAGTGGCTGGAGGACGACCTCGAGCTGCCCGGTGCCGGCATCTGCCTTGACGTCGGCCACGCCAACATGACAGGCGACGTCATGGAGGCCGTCGAGACCTGCTCGGGGCACATCGTCACGACGCACCTCCACGACAACGGCGGCGGGCGCGACGAGCACCTCGTGCCCGGCCAGGGGGCCATCGACTGGGAGGGGGTGCTCATGGCCTTCCAGAAGGTGGGCTACGACGGCGCCTGGATCTTCGAGCTGGCACCCGCGGCCGATGCGCCGGCCGTGCTCAGGCGGGCCGCCCGGGCCCGCGAGACTCTCGAACGGCTCTTGACCTTCGAATACTGACGACACGCCATGGCGACACACGTCTACATCGATCGCATCGGGGAACACGTCGGGGAGACCGTCACGGTCAAGGGCTGGCTCGCCAACCGGCGGTCCAGCGGCAAGATCCACTTCCTGGTCGTGCGTGACGGCACCGGATTCCTGCAGGTGGTGATGGGCCGCAGCGACGTCGGCGACGACACGTTCTCGAGCGCCGACCACCTCGGACAGGAGAGCGCCATCATCGTCACCGGCCAGGTGCGCACCGACCAGCGTGCGAAGGGAGGCTACGAGCTCGTGGCGAGCGGGATGCAGGTCGTCGCCCCGTCGCACGACTTCCCGATCACGCCAAAGGAGCACGGGGTCGACTACCTTATGGACCGGCGGCACCTGTGGATCCGCTCCGAGCGGCAGACCGCCATCCTCCGCGTGCGCCACGAGGTGATCGACGCCATCCGGAACTTCTTCAACGCCGAGGGGTTCACGCTGGCCGACACGCCCATCTTCACGCCGGCCGCCTGCGAGGGGACGACGACGCTGTTCCCCGTCCAGTATTTCGAGGACCACCTGGCGTACCTCACGCAGAGTGGACAGCTCTACAACGAGGCCAACGCCATGGCACTCGGGAAGGTCTACTGCTTCGGCCCGACGTTCCGCGCCGAGAAGAGCAAGACCCGCCGCCACCTCACCGAGTTCTGGATGGTCGAGCCCGAGATGGCGTACGCGGACCTCGACGACGTGATCTCGCTGGCCGAGCGCCTCGTGTGCGCGGTGGTCGGGCGCGTGCTGGATCGGCGCCAGCGGGAGCTGGAGGTGCTCGAGCGCGACACCTCCAGACTGGAGGCCGTCAAGGCCCCGTTCCCGCGGCTCCACTACGACGAGGCCGCGACGATCCTGCTCGACAAGGGCCTGCCGTTCCAGGTGGGTGGCGATCTCGGCGGCACCGACGAGACGGTGCTCTCGGAGCAGTACGATCGGCCGGTGTGCGTCACGCACTACCCGGCCGCCGTGAAGGCGTTCTACATGAAGCCCGATCCCGACCAGCCGGATCGGGCCTTGTGCGTGGACGTGCTGGCGCCCGAAGGCTACGGGGAGATCATCGGCGGCGGCCAGCGCCTCGACGACTACGACCTGCTGGTGCAGCGGATCCGGGAGCACGGCCTGCCGAAGGAGGCCTTCGAGTGGTATCTCGATCTCCGGCGCTACGGCTCGGTGCCGCACGGCGGTTTCGGCATGGGCGTGGAGCGCTGCGTGAGCTGGCTCTGCGGCCTCGAGCACGTGCGCGAAACCATTCCCTATCCCCGGATGCTCTACCGCCTGTACCCGTGAACACGATCGACAAAGGCACCACGATGGCACGAAGGACGCCCAGGACGGCTCGAAGCCTCTTGTTGGAGAGGCCGACGTCACGTCGCGCTCCCCGGGGAGGACGTCGTGCCCTTCGTGACCCTTTCGGGTCGTCGTGGTTTCCCGTGGACCGGGAACGGCGTTGAAGATCGGCTTCGTCTCCCTCGGGTGTCCCAAGAACCTCGTCGACTCCGAGGTGATGCTCGGCCTCGCCGAGCAGGCCGGCCACGCGATCACCACCGACGCGGCGGGGGCCGACGTGCTCGTCGTGAACACCTGCGCGTTCATCGACCGCGCCAGGCAGGAATCGGTGGACACGATTCTCGAGATGGCCGAGCTCAAGAAGCAGGCTGCCGGACGGAAGCTGATCGTCACCGGGTGCCTGGCGGAGCGGTACCGCGAGGAGCTCCGCACGGAGATTCCGGAGATCGACGCCATCCTGGGGACCGGAGAGGTCACGGGACTGGTCGAGGCGCTGTCGGGCAGGCATCCGACCGCGCCGGGAGAGGATGACGCCAGGTCGGGAGGGAACAAGCACTCGTCGGGAATCGGGACCGCCCCGCTGAAGTTCTACCGTCGGGATCCCGACACCGATATCCCCTCCCGGAAGCCCGCCGGTTCCTCCCGATCAGGCGATGACTCATCCCGACCTGCTTCGCCCGTTTTCGGCCTCGACCTCCCGACGTATCTCTACGACGCCGACACCCCCAGGCGGCGAGCGACGCCGGGGCACTACGCCTACGTGAAGATTGCCGAAGGCTGCGACTACAAGTGCGCGTTCTGCATCATCCCGAAGATGCGGGGACACTACCGGAGTCGCCCGGTCGACTCGGTGGTGCGCGAGGCGCGACGGCTGGCCGGGGAGGGCGTCAAGGAGCTGTTGCTCATCTCCCAGGACACCTCGTTCTACGGCATCGACCGGGGCGAGCGAGGGGCCCTGCCGCGGCTGCTCCGGGCCCTCAACGACGTCGAGGGACTCGAGTGGATCCGCATGCTCTACCTCTACCCCACGACCATCACCGACGAGGTCATCGACGCCGTCGCCGGCCTCGACAAGGTCTGCAAGTACATCGACCTCCCGCTGCAGCACGCCTCCGACGCGGTCCTGAAGCGCATGAAACGCCCCGGGACCCGTGCCGCGTACGAACGCCTGCTGGAAGACATCCGCGTGCGCGTTCCGGGCGTGGTCCTGCGCACGACCTTCATCACGGGGTTCCCGGGCGAAACCGAGGCGGACGTGGCTGCGCTCGAGGCCTTCATCAACGACGTGGGGTTCGACCACCTGGGGGTCTTCACCTACTCCCATGAGGAAGGAACCTCGGCCTTTGCCCTGGCCGACGACGTCCCGCAGGAGGAGAAAGAGGCACGGCAAGCCCGGCTGATGGCCGCCCAGCGGAACCTGGTGGCCCGGCGCCAACTGGGCCGGGTGGGCGAGCGCACGCGCGTGCTGCTGGACGGCCTCTCGCCCGAGCACGAGTGGGTCTGGCGAGGCCGCCTGGCAGGCCAGGCCCCCGACATCGACCCGGTGGTCTACCTGACCGACGCCGACCCGGACGGCCTCGCGGCCGGCCGCTTCCTGGACGTCGAGATCGTCGGCGCGGACGACTACGACCTCGTGGCCCGCCCCCTGCCTTGATCGACCCTTCGTGCTATCATGAGGGTTCGGTTCTTAGTCTGGGAAACCAGAGTGGGCCTGTTTGCCCACTTTTTTCGTTTAGGGGGCGTTCTTGGGCCCGCTCGAGCGTGTCCGGGAGGCGGCGTCCCGCGTGGCGGCCAGCTACGGGCTGGACATCTTCGACGTCGACCTCAGGCGCGAAGGCGGCCAGCAGGTGCTGCGCGTCGTGCTGGACCGGCCCGGCCCGAACCTGACGGCCGAGGACAGTGTCAGCCTGGACGACTGCGCGCGGGTGAGTGAGGAGCTGAGCGCCATCCTCGATGTCGAGGACATCGTCCCGGCCGATCGCTACACCCTGGAAGTCTCATCGCCCGGGTTGGATCGCCCGCTGCGGCACGCCGACGACTTCCGGCGGTTCGCCGGGCGGAGGGCCAAGATCGTGCTGTCGGAGCCGGTGGCACGGCAGACCGCGTTTGCGGGCCGCCTGCTCGGCGTGGACGGCGACGACGTGATGTTCGAATCGGAGGGCGGGAAGCACGTGCGGTTGCCGTTGCGGCACATCGCGCGCGCCCGGCTCGATGTGGAGTTCTGACCTGACCATGAGCACGAATCCGCTGCTGCAGACCATCGAGGCCCTCGCGAAGGAAAAGGGTATCGAGCCCGACGTCGTCATCCAGGCGATGGAGGAGGCCGTGCTGACGGCGTCGCGGAAGTACTACAAGACCGGTGAGGAGCTGAAGGCCAAGTTCAACCCGGAGAACGGGCAGATCGAGCTCTTCGCGGTGAAGACCATCGTGGACGAGGTGACCGACCCCGCCCTCGAGATCTCGGTGGCCGAGGCGAAGGAGATCTACGGCGAGGACGCCGAGGTCGAGGCCGGCTACCAGATCGAGTTCCCGAAGCGGACCGACGTCCTGGGCCGGATCGCCGCACAGACCGCCAAGCAGGTGATCTTCCAGAAGGTGCGCGAGGCCGAGCGCGAGAACGTGTTCGCCGAGTACAACCAGCGCGTCGGCGAGGTCATGAACGGGGTGGTCAAGCGCTTCGAGCAGGGCGACATCATCGTCGAGGTCGGCCGTGTCGAGGCCATCCTGCCGCGCAAGGAGCAGTCGCGCGCGGAGAGCTACGCCCAGGGCGACCGTCTCCGCGCCGTCATCCGGGCCGTCGGGAAGGGCGCGAAGGGCCCGCAGATCGTCCTGTCGCGCACGGACCCCGCCCTGCTCATCAAGCTGTTCGAGCAGGAAGTGCCCGAGATCTACGACGGCACCGTCATGGTGCGCGGTGCGGTGCGCGAGGCGGGCGACCGGGCCAAGGTGGCGGTCTACTCGCGCGAACGGGACGTGGACCCGGTGGGCGCCTGCGTGGGCATGAAGGGCACGCGCGTGCAGGCCATCATCCGTGAGCTGCGCGGCGAGAAGATCGACATCGTCGAGTGGTCCGAGGACCCCGTGCAGTTCGTGATGAACGCGCTCAGCCCGGCCAAGGTCCAGCGCGTCACGATCGTGGACGACAAGGACAAGGTGATGGAGGTCGTCGTCGAGGACAAGCAGCTGTCCCTGGCCATCGGCAAGAAGGGCCAGAACGTGCGGCTCGCCGCGAAGCTGACGGGCTGGCGCATCGACATCAAGAGCGAGGAAGAGAAGCGCAAGGAAGTGGAGGCGCAGTTCGGGGCCATGGAAGCCGCCGCCGCCGAGGAGGCGCCCGCCGAAGGTGTCGTGGGCCAGCCCGAAGGCGAGGCATCGTCGGGAGGCGAGGCGGCTGCCGCCGAGGCGTCGGCCGAGCCCGCGCCGGCCGAAACCGCGGAACGCCACGAGTAGCCGTCGTCACACGAAGGCCGTAGCCTGAAGACCGAAAGCCCGTTAGCCGCAGCCGAGAGCACACATATCGAATGGCCACTGTCCGGATCTACAAAGTCGCAGAGCTTCTGAACACGACCAGCCAGGAAGTGCTGGATCTGCTCAAGAAGAACCACGGCATCGAGCTGAAGAGCGCGTCGAGCACGCTCGAAGAGATCGTGGCCCGGCAGTTCGTCGAACGCCTGGCCCGACAGCGCGGGATCGAACTGCCCAAGGGCGACATCTTCTCGGATCAGGCCGTGAAGGCCGCGAAGAGCAAGGCGGCCATGTCGAAGAAGGCCGGCGCCGCCGTCGAGCCCCCGAAGCCGGCGGTCCCGACGCTGGGCCCCCCGCGCCTGGTGAAGAAGCCGACGCTGGTAAGGCCGGCGATCTCCGGGGCGGAAGCGCCCGGCGTGGTTGACCTACCGGCGCCGACCGCACCGGCGGCCGTCGAGCCGCTGGCCCCTGAGCCGGCAGAGCTCATGGCCGTCGAGGCCCCGGTTGTTGCCGAAGTGCCGCCACCGGCCCCGGCGCCCGCGCCGGTCATCGAGGAAGGTCCGGCACCGACGGCGGCCCCGACGCCGGCGGAGGCCGAGCCCGCGGCCACCGCAGAGCCGGCCGCGGAGCCGGCCGCGCCACTGGTGCCCGCCCCACCGGCCCGGCCGGCTGGTCGCTTCGTGCCACCGAGCATCCGCTTGCGGGTCGAAGAGCCCGGGCAGGCGCCGCCGCAGGCGCCGCCCCTGGTGCCCAAGCGTGCCGTCGTGCCGCCGCAGCCACCGCGGCCGGTGCCGGCGCCTCGGCAGACACCTCCGCCGCCACCTGGGCGCCCCGGGGCGTCTCGACCGTCGTATGGCTCCCGTCCGGCGGGGGGCATGACCCCAGCCATGCTCGGCGGTCCACGGCCGCTGCCCTCGCAGCCGGTACGCCCGGGCCAGCCGCCGGTCGCTCGCCCCGGAATGCCCGGCCCTCGGCCGCCGTACGGCCAGCAGTTCCGGCCCAGGCCTGCCGGCGGACCGCGCCCGTCCCAGCGCCGCGACGCCCTGCAGCGTATGCCCTCGGCCGCCGCCCCGGTGGCGCCGCCGCCCATTTCCCGCACCATCACGCTCGCCGAGGGCATGACGGTGAAGGACCTGGCAGACAAGCTCGACGTGCGCGTGAAGGAGGTACTCAAGGCCCTCCTCGACCGGCGCCTGATGATGACGATCAACTCGGTCGTGGACATGACCACGGCGCGGGAGGTGGCACGCGCGTTCGGCGCCGACATCGAGACGCGCACTTACGAGGAAGAGCTTCTCGAAACCGAGTCGGAGGCCGTCGATCCGAAGGACCTGCTGCCCCGAGCCCCGGTGGTCACCGTGATGGGCCATGTCGATCACGGCAAGACCACCCTGCTCGACTCGATCCGCGAGACCCGCGTGGCCGAGCGCGAGGCCGGCGGCATCACGCAGCACATCGGTGCGTACCTCGTCACGGGCGTTGGCGAGAAGAACGACAAGAGCATTGTCTTCCTCGACACGCCCGGCCACGCGGCGTTCACGCTCATGCGGGCTCGCGGCGCGAAGATCACGGACGTGGTCATCCTCGTCGTCGCGGCCGACGATGGCGTCATGCCCCAGACGAAGGAGGCCATCGACCACGCGAAGGCCGCCGGTGTGCCGATCATCGTCGCGGTGAACAAGATCGACAAGCCGGGGGCGAACCCGGAGGTGCCCAAGCGGCAGCTGGCCGACCTCGGCCTCATGCCGGAGGACTGGGGTGGCGACACGGTGTTCGTGGAGGTCTCGGCCAAGCAGAAGAAGAACCTCGACGCGCTGCTCGAGATGATCCTGCTCGTCACCGACATCGGCGAACACAAGGCCAACCCGAAACGCGCCGCCGTGGGCACGGTCCTCGAGACGAAGCTGGACCGCGGGCGCGGCCCCGTGGCCACGGTGCTCGTTCAGGACGGGACGCTGCGCGTCGGCGACAACGTGATTGCCGGGCCCGTCGTCGGACGCGTCCGCGCGCTCATCGACGACCGCGGCCGCTCGCTCAAGCAGGCCGGCCCCTCCACGCCTGTCGAGGTACTCGGCCTCGAGGCCCTGCCCTCGCCGGGCGAGCCGTTCCAGGCCGTGGCCGACCCGTCGAAGGCCCGGCAGATCGCGACGTTCCGTCAGGCGCAGGCCAAGGAGCGGGCGCTCGGCGCCAAGGGCAGCCGCCTGACGCTCGAGTCGCTCCAGCAGCAGCTGTCGGACGAAGGCGCGAAGGACCTGGCGATCATCATCAAGGCCGACGTCCAGGGCTCGGCCGAGGTGCTGGCCGACTCGCTGGCGAAGCTCGCCGACGAGAAGACGAAGGTCAAGATCATCCACTCGGCCGTCGGCGCCATCAACGAGTCGGACGTGCTGCTGGCGGCCGCGTCGAACGCCATCATCATCGGGTTCAACGTGCGGCCCGATCGCAACGCCGCCGAGGTGGCCGAGCGCGAGAAGGTCGACATCCGGCACCACTCGGTCATCTACAACGTGACCGAGGAGATCCAGAAGGCCATCGCCGGCCTGCTCGAGCCGACCATCAAGGAAGTGCGCCTCGGCGGCGCCCAGGTCCGCGACACCTTCAAGGTGCCGAAGGTCGGCGTCATCGCCGGCTGCATGGTCAGCGACGGCCGCATCACCCGCCAGGGCGACGCGCAGGCGCGCCTGCTCCGCGACAACGTCGTGGTCTGGGAGGGCCGGCTGGCGTCGCTCAAGCGATTCAAGGACGACGTCTCCGAGGTCAAGGCCGGTTTCGAATGCGGGATCGGCCTCCAGAACTTCAACGACATCAAGGTCGGAGACGTCATCGAGGTCTTCCAGATGGAGCGCGTCGCGGCGACGGCATAGCACGGAGGTTCGAAGCACGGGGGGTGCGAAGCACGGGGGTTCGAAGCACGAGGGGTGCGAAGCACGAGGGGTGCGAAGCACGGGGGGTGCGAAGCACGGGGGTTCGAAGCACGGGGGAGCGAAGCACGGGGGTGCGAAGCACGGGGGTGCGAAGCACGGGGAGGCAGGCAGTGGTGGCCGGGCCTGCTGTCACCCCGGCATCCTTGCACCGCGGCACCCAGCACCCTTGCACCCTTGCGCCCTGCGCCCTGCACTCTGCACCCTGGCACCGAGTCAACCATGGCCCTGTCCCACCGCGTCGAGCGCATCGCCGAGCAGATCCGCGAGGAGCTCAGCCAGATGCTGGCCACCGAGGTTCGCGATCCCGGCGTGGGTCTGGTCACGATCACGCGCGTCAAGGTGACCGCGGACCTGTCGCTGGCGCGCGTGTACTGGACGGCGATGGCCGAAGGGAAGGAGCGCACGGACACCGCGAGGGCGCTCGGGCGCGTCGCACCGTTCCTGCGGCACCTGCTCAGCCAGCGGATCACGCTCCGGCGCGTGCCGGACATCGTCTTCCACTACGACGAGTCGGTGGCCGCCCAGGACCGCATCGAGCGGATCATCCAGCAGCTGCAGGCCGAGCGCGAGGAACACCCGGAGCTCAACGCGCTGGTCGAGACGCCGCCGGACGCGAAGAAGGATGAGCCCGCACAGTAATCCCCCGCCCGACCTGCTGGCCACCATCGCGCGCGGCCGCCGCTTCCTCGTGACTTCGCACACGCGGCCGGATGGCGACGCCATCGGATCGGCGGTCGCCATGGCGCTGGCGCTGGAAGCGCTGGGCAAGCAGGCCACGGTGGTGATGGACGCCGTGCCGCCGGCCTTCCTCCAGCCCTTCCCCCACGTTGACGGCATTCGCGTCGCGACCGAGGTGGACGAGGCGGTGGATGCCGTGCTGGTGATGGAGTGCAGCTCGCTCGCCCGGACCGGCGTGTCCGGCCTCGACCGCTCTCCGGTCATCAACATCGACCATCACCCGGGAAATGCCGTCTACGGGCACGTCAACTGGATCGACGAGGGCGCCGCCGCCTGCGGGGAGATGGTCTTCACCCTCGTCGAGGCGCTCGGCGTGCCCCTGACGCCCGACATCGCCACGCACATCTACCTGGCCGTCCTCACCGACACCGGATCGTTCCACTTCTCGCACCTCACGCCGCGGACCTACGAGGTGGCCGGCCGGCTGGTGGCCGCCGGGGCCGACCCCCAGTGGATTGCCCGCACGCACTACGACAGCAACTCGCTGGCCCGCGTGCGCATCTTCGGCGCCGTGCTCAACGCCATGTCGATCCACGCCGGCGGCCGCGTTGCGCTGCTCACCATCACCAGGGCCATGGCACGCGATCTGGGAGGCACCTATGACGACACCGAGGGCCTGATCAACTTTCCCCTCACGGTGAAGGATCTCCAGGCGGTCGCGTTCTTCAAGGAACAGGGGCCGGATGACTGGCGCGTGAGCCTCCGGTCGAAGGGCGATGTGGACACGGCGACCATCGCGAGGCAGTTTGGCGGCGGCGGCCACACGAACGCATCCGGCTGCGGCTGGCAGGGTTCCATCGGCGACGGGCACGAAGTCTTCGCGCGCCTGCTCGGCCAGGCCGTCTCCAGATGATTTCGGGCGTCCTGGCCATCGACAAGCCCCCCGGCCCCACGTCCCACGACATGGTCGCCGTGGCACGCCGCGTGCTCGGCGAGCGCCGCATCGGCCACTGCGGCACGCTGGACCCGGCAGCCACCGGCGTGCTGGTCCTGGCTGTCGGTCAGGCGACGCGACTGGTCCAGTATCTGTCGTCCGGGCGGAAGCACTACGAGGCCACGGTCCGGTTCGGCCGGACGACGAACACGTACGATGCCGCCGGCGAGGTGACCGGCGAATCGGATGCCCGGCCCACGCGGGAGGCTCTCGAGGCCGCCCTCGCCGGGTTCCGTGGTGCCATCCTCCAGACGCCGCCAGTCTTCTCGGCCAAGCGAGTCGGCGGCCACCGTGCGTACGACTTGGCCCGGCGCGTCGGCCGGCCGGCGCCGGTCCTGGCGCCGGTTCCGGTCACGGCCCACGAACTCGAGCTGACCTCGTTCGACGGGCCGACGGCCACCCTGTCGATGGTGGTCTCGGCCGGGTTCTACGTTCGTTCCCTGGCGAACGATCTTGGCCAGGTGCTGGGGACGGGTGCCGTGCTGGAAGGCCTCCGGCGGACGCGCACCGGCGGCTTCGGGCGGGCGGACGCGATCCCGGTCGAGACCCTGGCCACGGCCGGGCGCGAGGCGGTGCTGCGCCGGATGGTGCCCCTGGAGCGCCTGCTGACGGAGGTGCCGGCGGTCACGCTCGGTCACGTCCAGGCGGAACAGGCACGACGGGGGATGGACCTCCCGGCCCCGGCAGGCCTGACGCCGGCGCCCGCCCTCGCCCGCCTGCTGGGGCCCGGCGGCCACCTGATCGGGCTCGCCACCCCCTCCACACGCGCCGGCTTTTTGCACCCCTCGGTGGTTTTGGGCTAACATTGACAATTCTCGACGACCGCGCTGGTCGTCGCATACGGCGGCTTGGAGTGGCGCGGCGCGCACTCTGGGCCGTGCGTGGAGGCAATGTGGCACTGACGAAGGACAAGAAGGTCGCCGTCATCGGCGAGTACAAGACCCACGCCAGCGATACGGGCTCACCCGAGGTCCAGGTGGCCCTGCTCAGCGAGCGCATCAACTACCTGACCGAGCACTTCAAGTCGCACGCGAAGGACCACCATTCGCGCCGCGGGCTGCTGAAGCTGGTCGGCCAGCGCCGGCGCCTGCTCGACTACCTGAAGAGCAAGGACACCGATCGCTACGCCGCGCTCATCAAGCGCCTCGGCATCCGCAAGTAGACGTTCAAACGATACCAGGTCGGAGTTCAAGCGCGGCGCACGGTTCTCTGCGCTTGGAACTCCGGCCTCCCGAAGGGTTCCTATGCACAGAAGCGACGTTTCTCTCGGCGGCCGTCCCCTGACGATCGAGACCGGCAAGTGGGCCAAGCAGGCCCATGGATCGGTCATCGTCCGGATGGGCGACACGATGGTGCTCGTCACGGCCTGCCACTCGGGCAGCCCGCGTGAGGGCATCGACTTCCTCCCGCTCACTGTCGACTACCGCGAGTACACGTACTCGTCCGGGCGCATCCCGGGTGGCTTCTTCAAGCGGGAGGGCAAGCCCACGGAAAAGGAAGTCCTCACCAGTCGCGTCATCGACCGTCCGATCCGCCCGCTGTTTCCCTCGGGCTGGCGCAACGAGTCGCAGATCATCGCGATGGTGCTCTCCGCCGACACGGAGTTCGACTCCGACGTGCTGGCCATCACCGGCGCGTCGGCCGCTCTCGCCATCTCGGAGATCCCCTTCGAGAAGACCATCGCGGGGGTGCGCGTCGGCCTGGTGGACGGACAGTTCATCGTCAATCCGTCGTTCGAGCAGCGCCGCCAGAGCCGGCTCGACCTGGTTGTGGCCGGCAGCCGTGACGGCATCGTCATGGTGGAGGCCGGCGCCAAGGAAGTGACCGAGGAGGAGGCGATCACGGCCCTCGACGAGGCGCACAAGGCCATCAAGCAGATCTGCGAGAGCATCGACACCCTGGCGAAGGCGTGCGGCAAGCGGAAATTGCCGAAGCCGGAGCGCAAGATCGGCAAGGAATTCTACCGCGAGGTCGAAGAGAAGGTCATCGTCCCGCTCCGCGAGGCGATGCGCATCAAGGGCAAGATCGAGAACTACGACCGCGTCGACCAGGTCCTGGAGGACCTGATCGCCTCGATCCCGGAGGGCGAGATCCAGCGGAGGAGCGAAGCGAAGGTCATCTTCAAGGAGCTCCAGGAGAAGGTCCTGCGCGACGAGATCCTCGAGCACGACGTCCGGCTCGACGGCCGCGCGTTCGACGAGATCCGGCCGATCACCATCGAGACCGGCGTGCTCCCCCGCACGCACGGATCCGTGGTCTTCACGCGCGGGGAAACGCAGGCCCTGGTCACCGCGACGCTCGGGACCGCCGACGATCAGCAGAAGGTCGAGAGCGTCGACGGCGAGATGTGGAAGCGCTTCATGCTCCACTACAATTTCCCGCCGTTCTCGGTCGGCGAGGTCGGCTTCCTTCGAGGGCCCGGCCGCCGCGAGGTGGGCCATGGCGCCCTCGCCGAGCGATCGCTGGCGCCGATGGTACCCGCCGAAGAGCAGTTCCCCTACACGGTCCGCATCGTCTCGGACATTCTCGAGTCGAACGGCAGCTCGTCGATGGCCTCGGTCTGCGGCGGCTCGCTGGCGATGATGGATGCGGGCGTGCCGCTCAAGGCCCCGGTGGCCGGCGTGGCCATGGGCCTCATCCTGGACGAGAAGAGCGGCAAGTACGCGGTGCTCAGCGACATCGCCGGCGCCGAAGATCACTACGGCGACATGGACTTCAAGGTGGCCGGCACCGAGGCGGGCATCACGGCCCTGCAGATGGACATCAAGGTCACGGGCGTCCCCGCGGAGATCATGCGCGCGGCGCTGATGCAGGCCCGGCAGGGCCGGCTGCACATCCTCGGGAAGATGGCCGAGGCGCTGAAGGCCCACCGACAGAGCATCTCGGCCTACGCCCCGCGTATCGTCACGATCAAGATCCCGGTGGACAAGATCCGCGACGTGATCGGCCCGGGCGGCAAGATGATCCGCTCCATCATCGAGCGCACGGGCGTGAAGATCGACGTCCAGGACGACGGGCAGGTGAACGTCGCGTCGGCGGACGAGGCCGCGGCCGCAAAGGCCATCGGCATCATCCAGGAGTTGACGGCAACGGCCGAGCTCAACAAGACCTACCTCGGCAAGGTGCAGCGCATCACCGACTTCGGCGCCTTCGTCGAAATCATGCCGGGCACCGACGGCCTGCTCCACGTCTCGGAGATCGCGCACTACCGCGTGAAGGACGTCCGGGACGAGCTGAAGGAAGGCCAGCAGGTGCTGGTGAAGGTCATCAACATCGACCCCACCGGCAAGATCCGACTCTCGCGCAAGGCCCTCATCACTCCCGAGGAAGGCGGCGCGCCACCCGCGGCGTCAGGGGAAGAGGGCGCGGGCGCGGCGGCGGGCGGCGGTGACCGTGGCGACCGGCCGCCCCGCGACCGGGGCCCGCGGCGCGACCGCGGCCCGCGGCGGGACTGAGACGCGAGGATCAGGAGCCGGGGCCGCCGCAGCACGGCCCATCGAATCGGAGCGCCGGGGCTTCAGCCCCGGCGTTCTCATGTACCGGGTACAATGAACCCATGCGTCGACACGTGCCCGGGGCCGCGCTCGCCGTGCTCATCGCGGCCGCCGTGGTCCTGACGGCCGCGCAGGAACAGGCGCCGAATCGCCGTGAGTTCACGATCACCGCGCGCGACCACGTGTTCACCCCGGATCGAATCGAGGTCTCGAAGGACGACCTGGTCAAGATCACTTTCCGCGCCGAAGGCCGACCCTCCAGCTTCGTCATCGACGCCTACCGCATCGTCAAGCGCGCGGGCGGCGGGCAGTCGGTGACCTTCGAGTTCCGGGCCGACCAGCCGGGCACCTTCCCCTACTACTGCAACCTCACCGGGGACGCGGATTGCCGCAACACGAAGGGGACCCTGGTCGTGAAGGCTCGGTGATCGAGCCCAGTGGTGATTGCCGCCTGCTGGTAATCGGCAATGGACGGCCGCGGCGTCAGCGAACCGGGCGCCGCGGAAACACGTCGGGGTTGTCGGTGAACAGCGCGTCCACGCCCAGCGTGTAGAGGTAGTGCGCCATTTCCACGGCGACTGACGGGAAGCGACCGGAGTCGGCGCTCCGGAAGGTGTAGGGCGTCACCGTGAGGCCAGCGTCGTGAGCCCAGGTCACGAACGCGGGGTTGTCCAGGACGATACGCTTGGCCGGGGCGAGGTCCTGCACGATGCCCTGCCACGATCGCACGCGGGCCTCGTCCCAGCCGTCCCCGCGCTCGATGAGCAGGGCCACGGGCACCCCGATTTTCATCGTGGCAAGGCGCCGCGCGCTGCCCTCTCCGAACGTCTGCAGGATGATCGGTGTCTTCGGATCGGCGTCGGGACCGCGCAGGCCATGCCGGTCCAGGGCCGCCGCGACCAGCTCCTCGAACGGCACATCGCGGCCCTCGTAGATGTCCGGAGTCTTCAGTTCCGGAAAGAGCCCGGCGCGGCCCTCGATGAGGGCCACGGCCTCATCGAACGTCGGCACCCGCTCGCCCGCGAACTTCGGGTCGAACCATGAGCCCGCATCCAGTCGCTTGATCTCGGCCAGCGTGAAGTCGTTGGCCAGCCAGGCCCGCCGTTTCCGGCCCCCGTAGTCGACCTCGGTGAACCGCGACGGAAACACCTCCTCGACGTTCGTCGTGCGCTCGAGGCTGGGGTCGTGCAGGCAGATGAGCACCCCGTCCTTCGTGACGGCGAGATCCTGCTCCACGAAATCGGCTCCCTGCTCGATGGCCAGGCGATAGGCGGCCAGTGTGTGCTCGGGCGCGTAGGCCGAGGCGCCGCGGTGGGCGACGTTGGCCTTGCGTGGATAGTGGTGCGGCGGCGGGCTGGGCATGAGTGCGGCGGTCAGGAGCAGGATCGGAACCAGGCGCATGGGCATCTCCGGCAGACCGATGATCGCACGAGCGCGTCACGTCTGCGTGAAGGCCCGCGCGGCCTCGATGCGCTCGCGTATCGGCGGGTGCGAGTAGAAGAGCCAGCGCGCCAGCGCCGACGGCCGCTCCTCGGCGAGGTTCTGCTGGGAGAGCCGCTTCATCGCGGAGACGAACGCCTCCGGATTACGGGTGGCCTCGAGGGCGTATCGGTCGGCCGCGCGCTCCTGCGCCCGCGACATGGCATTGACGAAGGGCAGCGCGACGAGCGACCACGCGCCGCCGACGAGCATCAGCAGGGGCAGCGCCGCCGGATCGGCCATGCCCCGAAGGCCCAGGCGCACCACGGCTGCGCGAAGCACGACGTCAGCCACGTAGAACCCGACGGCGAGCACCAGCGCCTGCGCCGCAATGCCCCACCAGAGGTCGCGGTGCACGTGATGGGCCAGTTCGTGCGCCAGCACCACCTCGATCTCGTCATCCGAGTAGTCGGCCAGCAGCGTGTCGGAGAGCAGGATCCGCCGCGTGCGGCCCAGTCCGGCCAGCGCCGCGTTGGCCTTGCGGGTATGGCTGCTCAACACCCATTCGAAGACGCCGACGACATCGGTGCGTGCCCGGGCGGCCAGGACCATGAGGCGATCCGCGAGCGCCGGCCGGTCCAGGGGGCGGAACTTGTAGAAGACAGGGAGCAGGAGAACCGGGGCCAGCCTCGCCAGCCCGATCAGGGCCACGGCGAATGCCCCGGCCGAGATCGCCCACCACCAGCCGGGCCACCAGCGCAGGCTGGCGAAGACCGTGGACGCCGCCACCACGGCGACGACGACGGCGAGGCCTGCTGCCTTGACCTGGTCGGCCAGCCAGTGCGCTCCGGACTGGGTGGAGAGGCCGTAACGATGCTCGAGGGCGAAGCCCTGGTACCAGGAAAACGGGAACTCCACGATCTGGAGGATGGCGAAGACCGCGATGGTCGTAAGGGCGACGACCGCGCCCTCCTCGAGGCCTGCCGGAAGCACCAGCGACGCCACGCCGTGCAGGAGCTCCCGCATCCGGATGGCCGCCCCTGTGAACGCCAGCGTGGCCAGGACGAGGCCGGCAACGGCGGTGCCCGCCAGGTCGGCACGCCGGCGGAGACGATGGTAACGGGATGACTTGTCTTCGGTCACGGGGACGGGAGCCCTGCCTCGGGCGCTCGCGCCCCCTCACTCTACCCTTTCATCGCTCGTCCGTGGTCGATTGGGCCGCGCCGCTGCTCGACTTCGACAGGCGGACACCGCCGTTGGTGGTCTCCAGGGTGACCCGGGCGCCCCCTCCGTTGAGGGTTCCCTCGAGCCTGCGGCGCGACTGCTCACCCGTCAGCTGCAGTTCGAGATCCGTCGTCCTGATGCCGCCATTGGTGACCCGCGCCGTCACGGAGGCACGGCTGTCGCCTGGCAGGGCCAGCGACACACCCCCGTTGACGGCTTCCAGTGCCACGCGGGCCTCACCGGCAACGGGCGTTGCCAGGTCGATGTCCACGCCGCCATTCACGGTGGACGCGTCCAGCGAGGTGACCGACAACCGCTTGCCCTCGACGCCGCCGTTCACGGTCTTGGCGTGGACCTCTCCCTCGAGGCCCACCAGCGCCACTCGCCCGTTGACGGTTCGCAGGTCCACGGTCGTGCCCTTCGGCACCCGGACCGTCCAGCGAACCTCGACGTTCGAGACGCCGAAGGTCCGGGGCGCCCGGACTTCGACCCTGGCACCACGCTCCCCCACCTCTTCCCGCATCTCGACCTTGCCCAGCAGGTCGCGCGCCGCGTCGTCAGAGCCGGCCTTCGCCGTGCGCTCGCCGACCAGTTCCACGGCGTCCCCGCTGGCCGGCTCGGCGTCGATTCGACCGTTGACGTTGATGAGTTCGAGGCGGCCGCCGGGAGAGAGCACGTAGGAGCGGGTCCAGGTGTCATGGGCCCGGCCGGTGGCCAGGTCCAGGGAGAACCCCCCATCCCCCCCCACCTGGACGTCGCAGGCGGCAGTCGCCACCACGACCGCCAGGGACAGACCGATGTGGAACAGGCGGCGTCTGAGCATGGGCACCTCTAGGGTGCAATACGGGTACCCGGGTTCTCGGGTTCTCGGGTTCCGGGGTTCTTCAGTTCATCTGAATCGAGATGAGCTTCGACACGCCTGGCTCCTCCATGGTCACGCCGTAGAGCCGGCTGGCGATCTCCATGGTCTTGCGGCTGTGGGTGATGATGATGAACTGCGTCCGGTCCATCATGCCCCGCAGCAGCTCGACGAAGCGGCCGATGTTCGCGTCGTCGAGTGGCGCGTCGATCTCGTCCAGGAGGCAGAACGGGCTGGGCTTGTAGCGGAAGATCGCGAACATCAGCGCGATGGCGGTAAGGGCCTTTTCGCCACCCGACAGCAGCATCACGCTCTGCAGGCGCTTGCCCGGCGGCGACGCGACGATGTCGATGCCGCTCTCGAGCGGGTCGGTCTCGTCCAGGAGGCTGATGCCGGCGCGCCCCCCCCCGAACAGCGTGGCGAAGGTCTGTTGGAAATTCGCGTTGATGGCCGTGAACGCCTCGCGGAACCGCGCGTGCGTGGTCTCGTCGATGCGCTTGATGGCCTCGTTGGTCTGGGCAATCGAGTCGATGAGGTCCTGGCGCTGCGTGGTGAGGAAGACGTGGCGCTCCTCGAGCTCGCCGTGCTGCTCGATGGCCATCATGTTCACGGGACCGATCTTGTCGATCTTCCCGCGGAGCTCGGCGATGGCCTCCTCCGCTGTCATGCGCTCCGGCGCCGGCGCGGTCGCCTCGGACACCTCGTCCGCCGGGGCCTCCTCGTCGGGTTCCACGGCTTCCGCCGCCCGGATCGCGCGCACGTCCGGCTCCACGATGCCGTCCGCCTCCATGCGCTCCACGTCCTCGCACACGGCGTCCAGTGACACGCCGACGGCGTCGAGGGCCTGCTGCGCCAGGTGGGTGAGATCGGACTCCGCGGTCGCACGGCTGATATCGAGCTCGGAGGCCAGCGCCCGCACGGCGTCGAGGGCCCGGCGGGCGTCGCGGATCACCCCTTCCTGGGTCTCGACGGCCACACGCAGCCCGGTCGCGTGCTCGTCGGCCTGGCGCGTCGCGTCGCGCAGGCTGTCGAGAGTGCGGACGTCCTGGTCCATGTGCGCCTCGTGCTCGGCCACGCCGGCCAACAGCCGCTCACGCTGCTCACGCATCAGCTCGATGTCGCGCGCGCAGGCCGTCACCCGCTTCTCGAGGTCGACGGCCGCGGCTTCCATGCGGGCCACCTCACCGGACGCGGCGGCGCACCGTTCGACGAGCGCAGCGTGCTCGGCACGGGCCTCGGCGGCCGCCCGGCTGGCGCCCTCGGCGGTCTCCCTGGCTTCGGCGAGCGTCTGGAGCGCGGCGGCAAACGCCTCGTCTGCGCCGCGCTTGTCGTCATCGAGGCGGGCGATGGACTCGCGCGCCTCCTCCTGGCGCGCGTCGAGCCCGGCGATCTCCTCGCGCACACGCCGGATTTCCGTGGCCACGAGGTCCGCCCGCTGCTGGAGCCGGAACTCGTCCTGCGCGGCGCGCGCCGCCTGCGCTTCGACCGAGACGATGGCCTTCTCCTGCCCATGGATTTCCGCCCCGAGTGCCTGGATGGCAGCGGTGGCGAGCGCGATGGTCTGCTCGAACTGCGTGGTCTCATCCGCCAGGGCCGCCAGCGCCGCGCGCTCGGCGGCAATACGCTCGCGCAGTTCCTTGATCTCGCGCTTCGTGCCGAGGATGCCCCGCGCCTCCGCCTTGTCGCCACCCGTGACGACGTAGCGGCCGCGGAACACATCGCCTTCGATGGTGGCCACCGGGACCGGCACGGCCTGTGCCACCCGCGCGGCGGTTTCGAACGAATCGGCAATGAGCGCCTCGCCCATCGCCGCCCGGAGTGCCGGCGCAAACGGCCCGCCCACGCGCACGACGGTCTGCAGCGGCACGGTCCCCGCAGGCACAGCCGTGCTCGGAACCTCCGCGCCTCGAACCTCCGCGCCTCGAACCTCCGTGCTTCGAACCTCCGTGCGTCGAACCTCCGCGCCTCGAACCTCCGCGCTGCGAACCTCCGCGCCGCGAACCTCCGCGCTTCGAACCACCGCGCA